>NZ_CP010554.1:733652-1467305 GCF_000934545.1 Rugosibacter aromaticivorans | reverse complement strand
GCCCGCCGTGCGTGCCGCGGCGGCTGCGCGACTCGGTTACTCGCCACGTGATGCGGTGGAAACTTTTACCGCCATCCGCGAATGGAAGAACCATTTCTAGGCAATCCTTATGCTCATGCACTAAGGCTGCCAATTTTCCGGATTTTTTTATTATTTGAATTGATGCGATCACTATTCATTTTTCTTATCCTTTCGCTGCCTGTAGCTGTTAGCCATGCACAGGCAGCGCCACCAGTACCCTCGGTGACACTCAGCAATGACAGCAAATTGAGCACATTGAGCACACTGGACACAGCAACCCCAAGTCCGGCGTTGCTCCCTCCGCCAGTGCAGGAAATTCAAGATGATCTGCCGCGCATTCCAACCGTTGATCTCACGATCCCGCCAGACGATTTATGGCAACGCGTGCGTAACGGCTTCGCCATGCCTGACCTGGATAGCGCGCTGGTGGCGGATCGTCAGGCCTGGTACTTGAATCGCCCGGATTTTTTGCGCAACGTGTTTAATCGTAGCCGACGCTACCTGTATCACATCGTGACTGAACTTGAAAAACGCGGCATGCCGACTGAGCTTGCGTTACTGCCTATCGTCGAAAGCGCCTATAACCCGCAAGCGCGCTCCCCCGCCAGCGCCCTGGGCATCTGGCAGTTCATTCCCTCGACTGGGAGAAATTACAACCTCAAGCAAAATGCCTGGTTCGATGAGCGTCGTGACATCATTGCCTCAACCAAAGCCGCGCTCGACTATCTGCAGTACATCTACGAAATGCATGGCGACTGGCAGTTGGCGCTGGCCTCTTACAATTGGGGCGAAGGAGCGGTGGGGCGGGCGATCGCTAAAAATCAGGCCAAAGGTTTACCAACGGATTACACGCACTTAAGCATGCCGGGCGAAACGCGCTATTACGTGCCCAAGCTGCAAGCCATCAAAAACATTGTGGCAAACCCCGCGCTCTTTGGCTTTACGCTCGACCCGATTCCTAACCACCCTTACTTTCAGGTGATTGAACGCAATGGCGACATGGACATCGCCCTGGCTGCGCGCCTGGCAGAAATACCTGTGACAGAGTTTCTTGCCCTCAATCCGGCCTACAACCGCCCGGTGATGCCTGATAGCGCCAACAGCCCGATGGTGATACCTAGCGATAAAGTCAAAATATTCCTCGATAATTTGCACGATCATGAAGCGCAAGACAAGCCGCTTTCCGCATGGCGCACGCACACCTTGGCCAGAGGTGAAAAACTGAACACCGTCGCCCGCCGCTACGGAATAAGTGTGGCTTATCTCAAGCAACTCAATGGCCTGAGCCGACGCTCGAAAATTTACCCCGGGTTCGGCTTACTCGTTCCTGGCAAAGGCGCAGTGATCAGTGATGATTTAAGCGCCCGAGCAGAAGAGAATGAACCGCACGTCAGCTCAAGACGATCATCCAAACACAAAGTACATGGCAAAAAAACGGGTAAGCGTGGCGCTGTGGCCGCAAGAAGCGGCGCTAAAAAATCAGTTGCAAAAGGCCATCGCGTCTCTGTCAGCATTAGAAAATCGGGCAAATCCACGAGCAAACCCACGGGCAAAAAGAAAGCGCGCCGTTAACCCGTTATTTTCAAACAGCGCGCGCCATGCGTCGCGCTGAGCATGACTTCAGCCGGATCGGTTGTGCGGCATACCGCATCGGCGTGTGGGCAGCGCGGATGAAAATGACATCCTCCAGGTGGTCGAGCGGCCGATGGCATCTCGCCGGTGAGTCGTGTCATAGCGGCAACCGGCCCATGCACGGGTAACACAGCGGCCAGCAATGCCTGGGTGTACGGGTGTTGGGGATGGCGCAAAACTTCATCGGTGGTACCGCGCTCGACAATTCGGCCGAGATACATCACAGCGACTTCATGCGCCAGATAGTCCACTACGGCAATGTTGTGGGTGATAAACAAAAAAGCCAGCTGGTGTTCGCGCTGCAACTGCGCCAGCAGATTCAGTATTTGCGCCTGCACCGACACATCCAGCGCGCTGGTGGGCTCATCGCACACCAATAATGACGGGTTAACAGCCAGTGCGCGGGCAATGGCAATACGCTGCCGCTGACCACCAGAAAACTCATGGGGATAGCGGCTCGCCATCTCGGCCGCTAAGCCCACGCGTACCAGCAGCTCATTGACGCGCTGCGCCGCATTTTCTTGCATACCCGTTGGCAGGCCCGCCGTTAAGCCCAATGCACGAATACCTTCGGTAATGATGTCGCCCACCCGCATGCGGGGGTTGAGTGAGGCGAAGGGGTCTTGAAAAATCATCTGCATCTGCGCGCGCAACGGACGCAATTCACTGGCTGACAAACCCCTCAGTGACCGACCTTTCAGATGCACCTGCCCCGCCGTTGGCGACACCAACTGAAGTATTGCCTTACCCGCGGTCGTTTTTCCGCAACCGGATTCACCCACCAGTGCCAAAGTACGCCCGGGCTGCAGTTGCAGCGAGATACCATCCACCGCACGCACGTGACCTATCGTGCGCCGCAACACGCCACGACGAATAGGGAAATGCACACGCAGATCATTGACGGTGAGCAACGGGGGCAAAGAGAGTAAAGACGGTGGAACGATCGTTCCCTGATTTGCCCCGGTCACCGTATCACCAGCGCCGACTTTTTTCGTGTTGTGTTTTTCTGTATGGGATGAGCGCTCAAGAACACACCGCATTTTCTGATCCGCATGAACCACCCGCCACTCAGGAGCAGACTCGCGGCATTGCAGTAACGCCTCGGTGCACCGATCAACAAAGCGACACCCGGTATAGCGCGTATCCGCCGGGGGAACACTGCCGGGTATGGTGGCCAGTTGCCCGCCCCGTCGCGTCGGATCAGGTAACGCGGCAAACAGTCGTACCGAGTAGGGATGCGCAGGATGCGCGAAAAACTGCGCGCGCGGCGCTTCTTCTACCAGCTGGCCGGCATACATGACACCCACCCGATCGGCCATGCGCGCCACCACACCCAGATCATGGCTGATCAACAAGACGGCCATGCCTTGCTCTCGGCGCAACGCATCCAGCACATCCAGCACTTGGGCTTGAATCGTGACATCCAGCGCCGTCGTCGGCTCGTCAGCAATCAACAAGCGGGGCCGCCCGGCTAAGGCCATGGCGATCATCACGCGCTGCTTCATGCCACCGGAAAGTTGAAAAGGGAACTCATTCAATCGCCGCACGGGGTCAGGAATGCCCACCTGAGTGAGCAATTCAATCGCGCGGGCACGCGCTGCCATACCCTGCAGCTGCTCATGCAGGGCAAGCGCTTCACCGATCTGATGCCCAATACGCATCACTGGATTCAGGCTGGTTGCCGGCTCCTGGAAAATCATGCCGATACCCCCGCCACGCACCTGCCGCATGCGGTTTTCCGGCAAAACCAGCAATTGGGTATCGGCAAACTGAATCTGCCCTTGGCTCACACGCGCGCCGGGTGGCAAAAGACGCATCAAGCCCAATGCCGTCATCGATTTGCCGCAGCCAGATTCACCCAGCAGCGCAAAGCATTCGCCCGCCTCAATCGAGAATGAAATGCCATCCACCGGCCGTGCAGCGCCAATGTCGATCACCAGATTGCTGACCACCAGCAAACTCATGCTGCGGCCCTTGGGTCGAACGCATCACGCACGGCATCGGTAAACAGGTTTGCCGCCAACACCAAAATGAACATAAAGGTAAATGCCGCCGCCAGAGACCACCACACCATGGGGTCGCGTGCTAGTTCCATGCGCGCGGCATTGATCATGGTGCCAAAGGAGATAGTCGCCGGATCAACCCCGACACCCACATACGAGAGCACCGCTTCGGCCAGCACCAGGCTGGAAAAATCCATTACCAGGGCAATAAGAACGATGTGCATCAGATTAGGCAGGATATGGCGCTGCATGATGGCGACATGGCTTACCCCAAAAGCACGGGCCGCCTGAACAAATTCAAGCTCGCGCAACTTGAGCGTCTCCCCGCGCAGCAAACGCGCCAACCCCGTCCAGCTGGTCATGCCAAGAATCAGGCATAAGGCCAACAGCCGCGCATCGGCTCGTTCAGCCGACGTGGCAAACCAATCCGGGTGGGTATCGATCACCACCTGCATCATCAGCACCGCTGCGGCAATGAGCAACACACCGGGAATGGAATTCAGCGTGGTGTATAAATATTGAATCGCATCATCCACCCAGCCGCCCAAGTAGCCTGCCAGAATGCCCAGCAGCACCGCCACAGGCAGCATCACCAGCGTGGTGAGCGACCCAATCAGTAAACCAGTGCGTATGCTTTTTAGCGAAAGATAAAGCACATCCTGACCCACTTTATCTGTACCCAACACGTGATAGCCGCTACCCAGTGCAATGGTGATGCCCGTGAATAAAAATAACACCAGCAAGGTAATTAGCGTGGCATGGCTTGCTGCCTTGCGAGGGGGCTTTCCAGAGACGGCTCGGCACTTCCTACGGTCGGCTCTGCATTCCCTACGGTCAGATTCAAAGCGTTGCAGCGTATCACCAGCGCCGACTTTTGCCGGGTTTTCGAATTTTGCGGAAGTTTCCAGCCCACGGTGTTGCCGCCTAAAGCGAAGGCGCATCAATGACACCACCCCCAGCCAGAGTAGCAAGCCCCCTGCCGCACCCAATACGCACCGTTGCACGATGTCGATTGTTTGATGCGCCAGCGCGCTGCCCAGATGAGACCCACCCCATGCCAACCGTGGAAAACCACGCTCAATCGATCCGGGCAAAGGCTCTTTGGAAAACAAATGCGTTGCCAGCGGTGCCGAATAGGTTTTCTCGGAATGTAATCGCAACGGCGCAAGTAAAACATCCAGTAAAGAATTTACCTCGACGGCATAGTTGATTTTTTGTGGCTCAGCCTGGCCGGGAGATGCATCCAGCCGGGCGCGGTAATGCAATGAATCCAGCACGCCCACCAGCAAAAACGCGGCCAGAATGGTGGCGGAAACCATCGCGACCTGATCGGTGGCCACCCGCGCCCAGGATTTTCGCAACGGCGCTTGTCGCTGCGCCCACATGCCCAGCAGGGCAACCGCTGCGATCAGCCCGAAAAACAAAGCATCAGACCACAGCACAACGACTTGAAATGGCAGTGACATCATTGCAAGCTCATTGCAAACTCACCCGTGGATCAGCCAGAGTGTAAGAAATATCCGTGGCCAGCAAACCAAGGATGTAAAGGACCGAGCCAATAAACACCATCGCGCGCACCACAGCAAAGTCCTGCGCGTTAATCGCTTCAATGGTGTAACTGCCCAACCCCGGAATACCAAAGAATGATTCAGTCAGCAGGCTGCCCATGAATAACGTGGGAATCACCGCCACCACACCGGTCAGAATCGGAATCATGGCATTGCGCAACACGTGGCGAAACAGCACCGCAGATTCAGACACGCCTTTGGCGCGGGCGGTGCGCACGTAATCGCGGGTGATCTCTTCCAGAAAAATCGTGCGATACCAGCGTGCAGAAGCGCCTAACCCGGCAATCACGCCAATCAAGACAGGCAGAACAAGAAACTTAGCCGCAGTGAGCCCCGTGGCATAGCCTGAAATCGGCACCCAGTGCCACACTTTGGCAACCAGCCATTGGCCGCCAATAATGTAGAACAGGCCTGAAACAGACATCATGGCAACACACAGCACGACCCCGAAAAAATCCAGTCGCGTGGCGCGAAAAAATACCAGCAACAAGGCAAAGGCAATCGCCACACCCAGTCCGAGAATAAAGGTCGGCAATGCGATGGCCAAGCTGGGCCCCGCCCGATTTTTGATTTCGCTGGCAATATCACGACCATCATCCGCACGGCCAAAGTCGCCCGCAAACATGCGCATCGATTTATTGAAAAATACCGTTTTTGTTAAGTGCGATGTGCCTGTCGCGGCAGCATTCCAGATCAGCGGCTGATCGTAGCCCCGCTCGGCTTTCCATTTTTGAATCGCCTCGGGCGTGACGCGTTTGATCCCTAGTTGCATACGCGCCATATCGTCTGGCGAATTGACGACAAAGAACAGCACGAAGGTGATCAGATTCACTCCGAGCAAAATCGGCACGGCATATGACAGACGACGGATGATGTAGGCAAGCATCGGGGCGAAATATACACCGCCCCTTCAGCTTGGCGATGCGTTGACTGTGGCACTACCCGGTCAAGCGCACACCTTTCCCGTTTTTCACCTTGAAGCATCAAATAGTCGCCAAATTTTTCAATTTCCTGCGTATAATCTTTACCTCTTTAGCGCCCGTAGCTCATCTGGATAGAGTACTTGGCTACGAACCAAGGGGTAGGGAGTTCGAATCTCTCCGGGCGCACCAATTAGATGAGAAATGCTGATAAACATCAGCATTTCTCGATATTTGCTAAGCGACAGTCTAGCGACAGACCAAGGGCAAAACTACATTGCTCACCGTAGCTTAAAGCGTCTCATCATGCGAGAGTACAGGTTCTGAATACCCCGCCGCGCCATCTTGCTATTACTTTGCAGCCGCCAAACAACCAGATGCTGCAAAACCTGTGTGGCCCGCTGGATGAAAACATCCGCCAGATTGAAGCCAGCTTCAATGTCGCCATTGCCCGCCGTGGGCAGCATTGCCAAATCCGCGGGGACCAGGCAGCGGCGCAACTTGCAGCAAAAGCGCTGCATCATTTCTACGAATTGGCAAGTGAACCCCTCTTGCTTGACACACTACAACTCGGCTTGATCGAGATTGCCAACAACCCCGGTGACAGTGTTCTGCCTCACTCCGGGCTTTTAACAAAAAAAACTGACCTGCATGGCCGCACGCAAAATCAGGTGGCCTATCTCCAAAATATCCAGTCGCACGATATTACGTTTGGTATCGGGCCGGCCGGCACGGGGAAAACCTATCTGGCCGTTGCATCCGCCATTGACGCGTTCGAGCGCGACCAGGTAAATCGCATCATCCTGACTCGTCCCGCAGTGGAAGCTGGCGAGCGCCTTGGTTTTTTACCGGGTGATCTGTCGCAAAAAATCGACCCGTACCTGCGGCCGCTCTACGATGCACTCTTTGATCTCATGGGTGCTGAAAAAGTAGGCAGGCTGGTAGAGCGCCAGCACATTGAAATTGCCCCTTTGGCCTACATGCGTGGGCGCACGTTAAATCATGCGTTTATTATCCTTGACGAGGCGCAGAACACCACACCAGAGCAAATGAAAATGTTCCTCACCCGCATAGGCATTGGCGCCAAGGCAGTTATCACGGGTGATATAACGCAAATCGATCTACTCCGGGGACAAAAATCCGGCCTAATTGAAGCGCAACGCATTCTTAAAGATGTACGCGGCCTGGCGTTCACGGAATTTGATGCTTCAGATGTTGTGCGCCACCCTTTAGTCGCACGCATCGTGAAGGCTTACGAGAAACATGACGCGGCAATTGCCTGAACTTCACCTGGCGGTGCAATATCCCGGGGGCAAAAAGGGCACGCCTACGCGCGCCCAGGTGCGGCGCTGGGTTCGTGCGGCCTGCACCTTGCCGGCCGAAGTCGCTATTCGTTTTGTTGATATTGCGGAGGGCCAAGCCCTCAACCATCACTGGCGCGGCAAAGATTACGCCACCAATGTGTTGTCGTTTCCTTACCAGCATGAGCCAATTCTTAACGGCGATCTGGTCGTCTGCTCCTCAGTGGTGATGAGTGAAGCAACTGAACAGGGCAAGCAGCCTGAAGCTCACTTCGCACATCTCATCGTGCATGGTATGCTGCATCTGCAAGGCTTTGATCATGAAACCAGTGCTGCGGATGCAGTCCTCATGGAAACCCGCGAGCGTGAAATTTTAAGCCTCCTGGGCTATCCCGATCCTTACTGTTAACTATGGACCCTTCCAGTCGACCGAGCTTTATTGAACGTCTTTCTTCGCTCTTGATGCGCGAACCTGAAGACCGCGAACAACTCCTGCATTTGCTGCATAACGCCTTCGAACGTCATCTAATGGATGCCGATGCGCTCTCCATCATCGAAGGCGCTCTCTCCGTCGCCGATATGCCAGTGCGTGACGTCATGGTACCGCGTGCGCAAATGGATGTGGTTGAAATCAACGACCCACCTGAAAAGATCATCGAGCTGGTGGTAAAAACCGCCCATTCCCGCTTTCCCGTCATCAGCGAAGGCAAAGACGATGTGATCGGTATTTTGCTGGCCAAAGATCTGCTGCATCACTTTTCCGATAAAGAGTTTGATCTGCGCGGCAGCCTGCGGCCCGCAATTTTTATCCCCGAATCAAAACGCCTGAATGTGCTGCTGCGCGAATTTCGCGCTTCGCGCAACCACATGGCGGTCGTGGTTGATGAATATGGCGGCGTGGCAGGTATTGTGACTATTGAAGATGTACTCGAGCAGATCGTGGGCGACATTGAAGACGAATACGATTTCGATGAAACCGAAGGCACCATCGTGCTCGACAACAGCGGCAGCTACCGTGTCAAAGCCATTACCGAAATCGCGGATTTCAACGCCGCTTTTGGCACGCACTATGCTGACGAACATTTCGATACCGTCGGCGGCCTGGTCATCCATCATCTCGGACGGCTACCCAAACGCAATGAAGTCATCGACATCGAAGGCTTGCGCTTTCAAATTCTGCGTGCCGATAGCCGCCGTGTTCATACCCTGCTGGTCGATCCGCAAAAAGGCTTGCCGCTCACTGTTACCGAAGAATGAAAGGCCGCAACGCGTTGCAGACTGACCCCGTTGCCTCGCGCGTTTCCACCTTGCTGGCCAAGGGCTTGACAATCCCCTTTCTGGCCTTCTTTCTAGGTGCGCTATGCACCACAGGCTTTGCGCCCTTCGGCGTCTGGCCAGCGCCGACTTTTTCTCTAATGGGATTATTCATGCTGTGGCAGCGCACCGCTTCGCCACG
Organism: Rugosibacter aromaticivorans; assembly: GCF_000934545.1. Taxonomy (GTDB): domain Bacteria; phylum Pseudomonadota; class Gammaproteobacteria; order Burkholderiales; family Rhodocyclaceae; genus Rugosibacter; species Rugosibacter aromaticivorans. Next base: position 1,458,404 of record NZ_CP010554.1, on the reverse strand, counting down.
GCAAGCCGCACTGCTAGGTTTGAGCTGGGGATTGGGTTGCTTTCTCACCGGCGTGTCCTGGGTATATGTCAGCTTGAGCGAGTTTGGTGGTATGGCTGCCCCACTGGCTGCTCTGGCTACCCTGCTGTTCTGCTTAACGCTCGCCCTCTTCCCTGCCCTTGCCGGTGGGCTTTTTGCACGCTGGCAACAGCGCACCGCGCCCTGGCGCTGCGCGCTCCTTTTTGCTGGCCTATGGACGCTCACCGAATGGCTGCGCGGCACGGTGTTCACCGGCTTTCCCTGGCTCGCTGTCGGCTATGCGCAAAGTCCGTCCAGCCCGCTGGCTGGCTGGGGCGCGGTGCTCGGTGTGTATGGTGTTGGCTTTATCGTTGCCCTGATCGGCAGCCTGAGCGCAGTGCTCATCGCAACACGCGGCAAGCCGCTGCTGGCATGGTTGGCCATCGCCCTACTTTTCGCCAGCGGCGCCTTATTGCGGCAGATGGACTGGACGCATCCAGTGGGTGCGCCACTCACCGTTGCGCTGTTGCAAGGCAATGTGCCGCAAAGTTTGAAGTGGGACCCGAATCGCTTGATGCTCTCCATCGACACTTACACACGACTCGCGCAACAACATCCCGCCGCGCTCACCGTGTTGCCCGAAACCGCCCTGCCCCTGATGTTTAACGAAGTGCCGCGTGATGTGCTACAAGGCTTTACGCGCCACGGCGCAGCTTTGATCGGCGCGCCCATCGCCACAAAAGACGGCGGTTATGCCAATGGCGCCGTGTTGCTAGCGCCGACTTTTTTTGAATCTTTGAACCCGTCGCTGGGCGCCTCCAGACAAGCCAGCGCCTACGCCAAGCGGCATCTGGTGCCCTTTGGCGAATATGCGCCACCAGGATTTTCCTGGTTTTTTCAGCTCGCAAAAATCCCCATGTCCAGCTTTACCGCCGGGTCGCCACAGCAACCCTCCCTGGTTCTGGGCGAGCAACATATCGCGCCCAATATCTGTTACGAAGATCTCTTTGGTGAAGAACTACTCAACGCTTTGCCTCACGCCACGCTGCTGGTCAATCTCTCCAACACCGCCTGGTTTGGCGATTCCCTGGCGCAACCGCAACACCTGCAAATCGCCCAGATGCGCGCTTTAGAGACCGGCCGCACCATGCTGCGCGCCACCAACACCGGCATGACGGCGATGATTGCGCCCAACGGCATCGTAACTGCTGTGCTGCCGCCTTTCACCACCGCCGCGCTGATGGTGACCGCACAGGGTTACAGTGGCCTGACGCCTTATGCGCGCTGGGGCAATCTGCTCGCCCTTGTGCTGGCTGCGCTTGCCTGCCTGCCCGCCGTACGGAGGGCAAATCGCCGCCACGCCGTATCATCCACCGGTTGATTGCCTCAGGCGTATTGCCCGCGTGTTCTATTGCACGCTAGTCGGTCGCCAGATCGTCATGTTGCATTGCTACCTGCGTTAAACAGTCGCAGAAGACACCAGTCAATGAACGCAGGATTGCCGAAAAACGAAATCATGTCGCACGCAAAAATGGTCGCCAAGATGGTGAAGAATCCAGCCGTGCGTGCTGAACATGACCGGCTGAATATCGACGGTTGACTTCATTTGCCTTGCCAGCAACCACTATGTGGAGCCAATCGTGCGGCTTGCCCCCTGATTGTCAGGCAGCGATGAAGCCCGGCAACTGGGATGCCTTCACGTCAAAGGTCGCCGTCGCCCGACATCCCAGTCTCCGGTTCTGAGCACCGATAAGGCAATCGGCAAAATCGGCAGCACTGTCCCTCCAAACAAAAATGGCTCCCTCTATTGCAGGCTCATCCTCAAACTGGACATCAGTCGCATCCAGCAAGCCCGAAATGACTTCTATGATCTGATTCTTCGGCAAACCATATCGGCTGCGCAGCACCCATTCGCTTTCCAGGAGAACCAACTGGCTCACGAAAACGCGACGCCCTGCGGCAACTTCACGCTTGATCAGCTTGCGTGCCTTCTCAAACTGAGCATCGTCGTCTCGAACCAGAAAACGAAGGAGAACATGGGTGTCGATTCCGAGCATCAGAACGACAACTGATCAATAGAAACGGGCTTGCGGCCCTTCTTGTGCAGCATGCCCGCAAGCTCGGTGACACTCTTGCTCTTCACCCGCATAACTACGGTGGCATCCGGCATTAACGTAAAGGTCATCCGATCCCCTGGCTTCATGCCAAGACTATCCCGTATTTCTTTGGGTATTGTCGTTTGGCCCTTGCTGGTGAGTGTGGCATCTGTTGGCATTGCAAACTCCTTTTTTCCTTACCAATGAAAGTATAGTAAGGATTGAAAGAAAAGGCAATGGTCAGTGACCCGATCTGGACGTCTTCTTCTTAATCGCCGGGAGCGGATGGTCAGCACTCAGCCAACAAAGCGTTCATACTCTCACCCGACGCAAACGCAGCGCATTCGAAATGACCGATACTGAACTGAAGCTCATCGCGACGGCCGCGATCAGCGGCGAGAGCAGCAAACCGGTGAAGGGATAGAGCACCCCGGCAGCCAGCGGAATGCCCAGTGCGTTGTAGAGAAAGGCAAAGGCCAGGTTCTGGCGCATGTTGCCCACGGCGGCGAGGGAGAGTGCCCGCGCCCGCAGGATGCCGCGCAGATCGCCTTTGACCAGCGTCACCTGGGCGCTGTTCATGGCCACATCGGTGCCGGTGCCCATGGCGATGCCGACATCGGCACGCGCCAGCGCTGGCGCATCATTGATGCCATCGCCCGCCATGGCAACTTTGCGCCCTTCGCGCTGCAGACGTGCTACCAGGTCCACCTTGTCGCGCGGTTTGACCTCGCCATGCACTTCGTCGAGGCCAAGACGGGAAGCCACCGCACGCGCCGTAGTCAAGCCGTCGCCCGTCGCCATGATGACGCGAATGCCGGCAGCCTTGAGTCCCGCCAGTGCTTCCGGTGTTGACTCCTTGATGGGGTCGGCCACAGCCACCAGACCAGCCAGATGCCCGTCCACCGCCAGATACATCACGCTGGCGCCTTCTGTGCGCAGGGTTTCAGCCGCTTCTGCGAGGTCTGTCACAGCAACTTTTTCATCTTCCATTAGTGCGGTGTTGCCAAGGATCACCGTCTTGCCTGCAATCTGGCCGCGCACACCGATGCCGGAGCTGGATTCAAAGCCCTCGGGTTTATTCAGCACCAGTTGCCGCCGCAGCGCCTCACTGACAATGGCGTGGGCCAGCGGATGTTCGCTGCCTTGGTCGATGCTGGCGGCCATGCGCAGTACTTCGTCTGCGCTCCAACCTGTGGCGGCTATAGCCCGGTGAAAAGCCGGCTTGCCGGCGGTCAGCGTGCCGGTCTTGTCCACGATTAGCGTGTCGATAATGCGCAATTGTTCAATCGCCGCAGCATCGCGGAACAGCACGCCAGCCGTGGCTGCCTTGCCGGTCGCCACCATGATGGACATCGGCGTTGCCAGACCAAGCGCGCAGGGGCAGGCAATGATCAGTACCGAGACCGCGTTGATCAGGCCATATACCCAGCTCGGCTCGGGGCCGAAGAAACCCCAGCCGAAGAAAGTGAGCACCGCGATCATCATGACCACTACCACGAAATAGCCCGCCACCACATCAGCCAGCCGCTGCATGGGCGCCCGCGAGCGCTGCGCCTGTGCGACCATCTGCACAATTTGCGCCAGCGTGGTGGCAGAGCCGACTTTTTCGGCGCGCATGATCAGGCTGCCATTGGCGTTGATCGTTGCCCCGATCAGCTTGTCACCCGGCTGCTTGGAGACGGGAATCGGCTCTCCGGTGAGCATGGACTCATCCACCGCGCTTTCGCCTTCCTCGACCATGCCATCCACCGGCACCTTCTCGCCGGGCCGCACCCGCAGCCGGTCGCCGATATGCACATGGGTTAGCGGGATATCCTCCTCGCTACCGTCATCGCCAATGCGTCGCGCGGTCTTGGGTGCCAGGCCGAGCAGAGATTTGATTGCCGCCGAAGTCTGCGAGCGCGCCTTCAGCTCGAATATCTGGCCGAGCAGCGTCAAGGAAATAATCACCGCAGCCGCCTCGAAATACACGCCAACCCGGCCATGGGAAACAAAGGATGCGGGAAAAATATCCGGTGCCACCGTGGCTGCCACGCTGTAAAAATAGGCAGCGGCGGTGCCCGAACCGATCAGCGTCCACATGTTCGGATTGCTCGTGATGACCGATTGCACACCACGCACGAAAAACGGCCAGCCCGCCCAGAGAATGATGGGCGACGACAGGATCAACTCGACCCAGCTCTGGTTTTGCGGTGTCAGCAATGGCAGACTATGCCCGGCCATGGCAAGGGTTGTTACGACGATGGTCAGCGGCAGCGTCCACCAAAACCGATGGCGGAAGTCGGTCAGTTCAGGATTCTCTTCATCGTCTAGCGTAGGCATCTCCGGTTCCAATGCCATACCGCATTTAGGGCAGGTGCCAGGCATCGGCTGACGGATTTCCGGGTGCATGGGGCAGGTGTAGATCGCGCCTTCGATGGCTACTTCAGATTCTGCCGGTTGCAACGCTTTTTGCAAATAATGTTGCGGTGCCAGATCAAATTTGGTTTTGCACTTGGTGCCACAAAAGAGATAGCGTCTGCCCTGATAATCGGAAGCAATCGTTGCGTCCGGCGATACAGTCATGCCGCACACCGGGTCCTTGTTTTCCCCGGCGGCAGCCGGGTGATCTTCAGGCTCATGCTGATGGGTTGGCTGATGTACATGATTCATGATGGCTTTCCTTGGTCAGATGTGGCGTTGTAGCGGGGAATAAAGGCCGGGGTTTTCATCCGGTAGTTCCGGTAAGTATCGCCGAATTCATCGATCACCGCCTGCTCCTCGCGCCGGGCCAAATGCGCATAAACGGCGACCATAATCGGAAACATGACGAGAGTGACGAGTGTTGGCCACTGCAACAGGAAGCCGAACATGATGAGGACGAAAGCGACGTACTGGGGATGACGGATACGTGCATACGGCCCGGTGGTCGCCAGGCGATGCTCGCGCTGGACGTGATAGAGCACGTTCCAGGCCGAGGCCAAGAGCCAGAAGCCGCCAAAGATGAACGCGGTGCTGAGCAGGTGGAAGGGGCCAAAGTGCGGATTGGCGCGCCAGCCGAACATCACTTCCAGCAGATGACCAGCATCGTGGGAGAGAAAGTCGACGCCGGGGAAATGCTGCGCCAGCCAGCCCGACAACAGATAAAGGGTCAGCGGGAAACCATACATCTCGGTGAACAAGGCGACGATGAAGGCCGAATACATGCCGAAGCTGCGCCAGTCGCGAGAACTCTTCGGCTTGTAGAAGCTGAAGGCGAAGATGATGAAGACTGCCGAATTGAGCAGTACCAGGGACCAGAGTCCATAGGCGGGGATGCTCTCGCTCACTTATTGCCTCCCTTATCCTGATGCCCCTGATCTCCTTCACCGCGCCCGTGGCCACCATGCATGAACAGATGCATCAGCGGGCAAGCCAGCAACAGCAGAAAGGGCAGGACACCCAGCAAATGGGCGCGATGTTCAGTCCACAGGTAGAAAGCGGCGATCGCGGCGAAGACGATCCAGGCAATTTTCGGCCGCCGTTCCATTGGCTTGATCTCAATCTCATGCTTATGGTTCTCCATTGCCATGTCTCCTTTGCTTCATCGCTCTTTCGGGCCGCATTTCAGCGCCACCATTTCACGCAGAATAGCCTCCTCGGCGAGAAAAGCTTCAACAGCCAACGGATCGAATTGCACATTCGCCAGCCGCACGATCTCCTGCTTGGCCACGTCAAAGGACACTCCCTGACGATACGGACGATCCGATGTCATGGCGTCCAGGGTATCGATCACGGCGAACAGGCGCGCGCCCAGCGGAATGGACGCCCCTCGCAGCCCACATGGATAGCCCGTGCCATCGAAGCGTTCCTCATGGCAGCGAACGAGATCAGCAGCTTCGGCCATTCCTGGCAAGTGACCGACGATACGGTAGCCCATGTCCGTGTGCGTCTGCATTACCCGCCACTCGTCGCCGGTTAGCGCCGCCTGTTTAAGCAAGATGTGATCGGGAATCCCGATTTTCCCGATGTCATGGAGCAGCGCACCCCAGGTGATCTGGCGCAGTCGTTCCGACTCGTCGATAAAGCGGCGCGCCAGCACCTGGGTATGACAGGCGACCCGCTTCGAATGCAGACCCGTTTCGTGTTCGCGGAGGTCCAGCGTTTCCGTCAGCGCCTCGACGAAACCGATATAAATATCGTCAGCCCGCATTCGCCCGGATGGCAATCGACTGTCGAGAAAGCAGCTCTCGCAACAACACGCCTCGCCCTGCCGGACGAAGAGCCGGTCACCGAGCGCTGTGCCGCAACGGGAGCATACGGGCGATTGGCTCATGGCGATCTTGCCGCAATGAAATCACAACGGCTTGCGCGACGCGAGCCGTGGGGCGTTCCTCATTTTTTCTCGGACATGGCGTCGCTACCCGATTGGTGTTGCATCATGCGTTCCATCATCATCTGCATCATGTCCATGCGCTTTTCCATCTGCTGCATGCGCTCCATCCCTGCGTCATGCCCGGAGCCTTCGCCACCCTGATCCTTCATTATACCCATGCCGGCCATGCCGCCTTTCCCACCCTTCATCATCGAGCAGGCCGCGCCTTCACCCATCATGCCCTTGGCGGCCATCATGTTCTCGCGCAGGGTCTGCATATGCTCGGCCATCAGCCTCTGCCGCTCCTCATCACTCTTGGCCTTGCCGATGCGATCAAGTTGGGAACGCATTTTTTTCACGTTGCCCTGCATCTTCTTGATTGCTTCGCCGCTGGTGACACTGGGTTGGTCAGCCGCCTTGGCAACGGTCGCATCGGTCTTTTGCTCGGGGTGATGCGCGTCTTCGGCGTGAACGGCAAACGCCAGCATCATGGATGTTGCGATAACACTTAGAGTCTTCTTCATGTGTGTCTCCTGGGAAGGTGTTGCCGTTACCGGCAACGAAAAGGTTGGCTTGCGGTTATTCCGGCTTGCACTGGCGCAAGGCATAAACATTCACCAGTACTGAAGCGTGGGAACCGTTTCAGGCTAACCTCATCGAAATCGCTTGTCAATTCGCATTTGACATGTGCTGCAAGTTCATGATCTGTCCGCTTCTGTAGCTACGCAAAGCACTGTAAAATTGCCCTCTTTATCGCATTTCGGAATGCCCCCATGAAGCAAAAACCCACATTCCAGGAAGTTATCCTGCGCTTGCAGGACTACTGGAACAAACAAGGCTGCGTGTTGCTCCAGCCTTACGATATTGAAGTTGGCGCAGGTACGTTTCATACCGCAACTTTCCTGCGTGCGCTCGGCCCCGAGCCTTGGCGCGCCGCCTATGTGCAGCCTTCGCGGCGGCCGAAAGATGGCCGTTATGGCGAGAATCCCAACCGGCTGCAACACTACTACCAGTATCAAGTCGTGCTCAAACCCAATCCGCCGGACATTCAGGAACTCTATCTCGATAGCCTGCGCCATTTGGGCATCAACACTTCCGAGCATGACATTCGCTTTGTTGAAGACGACTGGGAATCGCCAACGCTGGGCGCCTGGGGGCTGGGCTGGGAAGTCTGGCTGGATGGCATGGAGGTCACGCAATTTACCTATTTCCAGGAAGTCGGCTCGCTGGTTTGCCGGCCGGTGCTGGGCGAAATCACTTATGGCATCGAGCGCCTGGCGATGTATCTGCAAGGCGTGGAAAATGTCTACGACCTGGTCTGGGCGTCCGGCGTGACGTATGGCGACGTGTATCACCAGAACGAAGTTGAGCAGTCGACTTACAACTTTGAACATTCAGATGTCGATTGGCTGTTTGCGCAGTTTGGCAAATTCGAGTCGGAAGCCAAACGGCTGATCGCTCTCAATTTGCCTTTACCGGGTTTCGAAATGGTCATGAAAGCCTCGCACAGTTTCAACTTGCTGGATGCGCGCGGCGCTATTTCGGTGACTGAGCGTGCCGCCTACATCGGCCGTGTGCGCACGCTGGCGCGTGAAGTCGCGCAAGCCTATTACAACTCGCGCGAGCGCTTGGGATTCCCCATGTTGAACGGGGTTGCGCCATGAAAGCCACGCTATTGATCGAGCTCCTCACCGAAGAGCTGCCTCCTAAATCGCTGGCAAAACTTGGTCTTGCCTTCTTTGACCAGATGCAAAAAGCTCTGGCGGAAGCGGGTTACATCCAAGCAGAAAACGTCGGCCGCTGGTATGCCACACCGCGCCGTCTGGCATTGCAATTTCCCGATTGCCTGGAAACCCAGCCTGATCACACGATCGAAAAAAAAGGCCCGGCGGTTGCCGTAGGTCTCGCTGCTGATGGTACGCCGACCAAGGCGCTGGAAGGCTTCATGCGTAGCGCGGGGGTTGAATTTTCACAGCTTGAAAAGGTGAGCGATGGCAAGGCCGCGTACTTCGCCCTCCGCCTCCATAAACCGGGGGAGCGCATCGACACCGTGCTGTCCGCCATGATCGAAGCCGCGCTGAAAAAACTGCCCGTCGCCAAGCTGATGCGCTGGGGCACGAGCGAAGTGCAGTTCGTGCGTCCCGTGCATGGGCTGGTGCTGCTGCATGGCACGCGGCTGATTGCAGGTGAGGTGCTTGGTTTGCAAAGTCGCCACGTCACACTCGGCCACCGTTTCATGAGCAGCGGCGAAATCATGCTCGGCAATGCCGACGATTACGCCGCCACGCTGGAACAAAAAGGCCATGTGATCGCCGCGTTCGACAAACGCCGCGACATGATCTGCGCGCAACTTGATGCCGTAGCTGCTGTAGCAGGCAACCGCACCTGGCTCAAGGATGACGCCCTGCTCAATGAGGTCACCGGGCTGGTCGAATACCCCGCCGTGTATGAAGCCGGATTTGAATCCGAATTCCTCGCCGTGCCGCAGGAATGCCTGATTCTGACCATGAAGGCGAACCAGAAATACTTTCCGTTGATGGAAGGAAACAATCTGACCAATCGCTTTCTCGTCGTCAGTAATATGCAGGTCGCTGACCCGTCGCACATCATCACGGGGAATGCCCGCGTGGTGCGGCCACGGCTGGCGGATGCCAAGTTCTTTTTTGAGACCGACAAGAAAACGCCGCTCTCCGCCCGCATCGGCAAACTGGCCAGCGTGGTTTATCACAACAAGCTCGGTACTCAGGGCGAGCGCGTCGACCGGCTGGTCAAGCTGGCGGCGCGGATTGCCCACCGGCTCGGCGCCGATGCAACGCTGACTGAGCGCGCCGCACTCTTGGCCAAGGCCGATCTGGTCACCGACATGGTCGGCGAATTTCCCGAGTTGCAAGGCATTATGGGACGCTATTATGCGCTGGCCGATGGCGAACCTGCTGTCGTCGCCGCCGCCATTGAAGAACATTACCACCCACGCTTCAATGGCGATGCGCTGCCGCACGGCCCCGTGGCTTGCGCCGTTGCTCTGGCCGACAAAATGGATGCGCTAATCGGCTTCTTCGGTATTGGCCAGATTCCCACCGGCGACAAAGATCCCTTCGGCTTGCGTCGTGCCGCGCTGGGCGTGTTGCGCATCCTGATGGAAACCCCGCTGCCGCTCTCGATTGGCGACCTGATCGATGATGCCACTAAAGGCTTTGCGCCTGCGTTGCTCACGGGTGATTACCGACTCACCAGCGCCATCCAGGAACGGACTCAAGACTTTTTCCGTGAGCGGCTACGCAACTTATTGCGCGACGCCGGACACGAACCGAATGCGGTTGACGCCGTGCTCGCGCAAAACCCCATGCGCATCGACGAAGTACCGCTACGGCTTGCCGCTGTCAAAGCCTTTGCCACCCTTCCCGAGGCGGCCGCGCTGGCAGCAGCCAACAAGCGTATCGTCAACATCCTGAAAAAATCTGCCGAGCATGTCAAACACACCGACACCATCGTCAATCCGGCGTTGTTGCAGGAAGCAGCCGAGAAAAACTTGTTTAGCGACGTCGAAAAACTCGCCCCTGACATCGAAGCGCAGTTGGCCCGCAGCGACTATACCGCTGCGCTGAAAACGCTGGCAGGCTTGCGCGAGGCTGTCGATGCTTTCTTCGAGGGCGTGATGGTCAATGCGGATGACGCCGCCATTCGCACCAACCGCTTGGCGCTCTTGGCGCGTCTTGCCGGGCTGATGAACCGCGTTGCCGATATTTCGCGGTTGTCGAGCTGAACGCCCGCCCAGCGCCTTCTTCATTAAGTCTGGAAAAATCATGGCCTGGATCATCACCAAATATCTCGCCACCGCCGCAGTCGTCGTGCTGGTGTCCGAACTCGCCAAGCGCAGCGACAAGCTCGGCGGCTTGGTCGCCGCGTTGCCGCTGGTGACTATTTTGGCGCTTGTCTGGCTACACATTGAAAATCAGCCCGAATCCAAAGTGGCTAATCACGCCTGGTATACGTTTTGGTATGTCGTGCCGACGCTGCCCATGTTCCTCGCCTTTCCGGTGCTGTTGCCACGCCTAGGGTTCTGGCTGACGCTGCTCGCCAGCCTCGTTATCACGGTCGTCTGTTTTGGTCTGTTTGCGCTTGCCGTGCGCCGCTTGGGCATTGAGCTGCTGTAGTGCCCACCGCGCGACAAACACCATCGACGCGAGTAAGCGTGTTAAACCTGTTGAATAGCCGGGACAGAGGGCCGTTTTCCAAGCCTTCTGCTGCTGCCATAAAACATAAACTTGTATTGATATGAAGCTGATTATTCTCGACCGCGACGGTGTGATCAATGTTGATTCCGCCCAGTTCATCAAATCGCCTGACGAATGGAAACCCATTCCCGGCAGCTTGGCTGCCATCGCCCGGCTGAATCAGTCGGGTTATCGCGTGGTTGTGGCCACGAATCAATCGGGCATCGGTCGTGGCTTGTTCGAGATGGATACGCTAAACGCCATCCACGAAAAAATGCACAAAGCCCTCACCCAAGTCGGCGGACGTATTGATGCCATCTTTTTTTGCCCGCATACCAGCGCAGACAATTGCGCTTGCCGCAAACCCAAACCGGGCATGCTGCAGGAAATTGCCAAACGCTTTAATACTGACTTAACCGGCGTACCCGCCATAGGCGATGCGCTGCGTGACCTGGAAGCCGCTGTCGCCATCGGCGCGCAACCGATCCTGGTGCTCACTGGCAAAGGTCAAAAAACCGCCAGCGACCCGGCGCTGCCTGCTGGCACACTCACTTTTCCTGACCTCGCAGCAGCTGTCGCCCACCTGCTCGCCTGACCACAACGCTTACCCCATCGCTGACCTCATGGTTTCATTTCTTCGCTCTTTGCTGTTCATGGTCATTCTGATCATAATTACCCCGCCATTTACGCTGCTGTTTATTTTGGTCAGCCTACCGCTCTCCTTGCGCTGGCGCCATCGGTTGGCCATGCCCTGGGTGCGCTTTGCGATCTGGCTGGTTAAACATGTATTGGGCATACCTTATCGCCTGATCGGCGTAGAAAATATCCCACCGCGATCTGCCGTGGTGTTTGCCAAACATCAGTCCGTTTGGGAGACATTGATCCTGCAGGAAGTTTTCAAGGATGCGGTGTTCGTCTGGAGGAAGGAGATCAGGAATCTGCCTTTCTTCGGCTGGGCGCTGGCGCTGACCCCAATGATCCAGATTGACCGCAACGCCGGCAAGGAAGCGATTAAGCGCCTGGTCGATCAAGGCCGTGAGCGGCTGGATGACGGCTACACGGTCATCATATTTCCCGAAGGCACACGCGCACCGCCCGGGCAAAAAAACCGCTACAAGGGGGGCGGGGCTTTTCTTGCGACCGCTACGGGGGCACCCGTCGTACCGGTCGCACTTAACTCGGGCGAATTCTGGGGCCGTAATGCATTGTTTAAAAAGAGCGGCATGGCAACCGTCAGCATCGGCCCGGCTATTGATCCGGCAGGTCTCACCGCATCCGAAATTCTGGTCCGTGCCGAAACCTGGATTGAAGGCGAAATGCGCCACATCAGCCCGCATCTTTATCGCGATACCGATACAAAAAATGAGATCCGTCCGCAACCCCCAACTTGATCTGCGACTGGACACCGCAATCCCTGATGCAGCAGTGCGCTGGCATGAGGGCGCATCCATTCGCTGGCTGGGCCAATCGCTGCGCTTAACGCTCAGCCGCGAGCATGCCCAAACTTGGCGCCAAGGTGATGCCTTGTATTTACCCCTGCCACCACGCGCCACGCCACGGCAGATTCAAGATAGCGCTGAAGCCTGGCTGCGCAAAGACGCTACCCGCTACCTTGCACAGTGCATCACCGAAAAGTCGGCGCTGGTAATGCGGCAACAACCCGGGCAACCAACCCGGCAGCCACCACGTTTAGCGCTCTCTTTTGCCGCTCGGGGCGATTGGGTTGAGTTGCTCAATGTGCCGACCGAATCTGTCACCACCGAGTTTTTCACCCTCTTGCGCTGCCACTGGCGCCTGATTGAGCAACCGCCAGAAGTGATTGACGCCGCGCTTGACCAGGCACTGCGGCGCTATTTTTCACGCGACCAGTCAAGCCACTCGTTGTTTTCCTTGCATGCTTGAACAACTCAAACTTTTTCGTCTGCCGCAACCCGCGCCAGTGCCTAAGACGCGGCAGGTGGTGATCTCCGGACGCATCGTCGATTTCCGCATCAAAACCGGCGCGCGTCGCTTAAGCATGACCATCGACGAGCGTGGCCTGCGCTTATCTGCGCCCACCCGCATGCGGCTGGCAGATATCGATCATTTCGTGCTGGACCACGGCGCATGGGTGCTGCAAAAACTGGATGAACTCGCGCGCGTCTGTCGCCCACGCCATATCAACATCAAAGATGGCGCCCCGCTCCCCCTGCTTGGCCAAGACATTGAAGTGCGCGTTATTCCTGGCGCCAACCGGTTCCGCTGGATAGCCCAAACACTGGTGCTAGAAGCCCGCCCCGACGCTAATCTCGGCGGACTTGCCACCCGCGCCTTAAAAGCGCAGGCACTGATTCACTTTAGCGGACGGCTGGCGCATTACACCGCGCAGATCCATCTCGCCCCGCCCCCGCTGGGCCTTTCCGCTGCCCGCACACGGTGGGGCAGTTGCAGCCGCAACAGCGGCATCCGTATCAATTGGCGGCTGATTCACCTCGCGCCGCATCTCGGTGATTATGTCGTTGCGCACGAGGTAGCGCATTTGCTCGAGATGAATCACAGCGTACATTTTTGGCGTATCGTGGGCACCCTCTACCCTGACTGGAAAACCGCACGTAACGAACTCAAAACCTGCGCCGCCTCTCTCCCCATCTTATGAAAGGAATGCCATGAGAATTTTGCACACCATGTTGCGTGTGGGCGATCTTGATCGATCATTGCACTTTTACATGGATATTCTGGGCATGCGTTTGCTGCGCCGTGCTGACTATCCCGCTGGCAAATTCACCCTCGCCTTCGTCGGCTTCGAGGATGAAGAAAACGGTGCGGTGATCGAGCTCACCTACAACTGGGGCGTTGATCACTACGAACTCGGCACCGGCTACGGCCACATTGCCATTGCCGTGCCAGACGCCGCCGCCACCTGTGAAACCATTCGTCAGCGTGGCGGCAACATCACCCGAGAAGCCGGACCCATGAAAGGCGGCAGCACCGTGATTGCGTTTGTTGAAGACCCCGATGGCTACAAAATCGAGCTGATTGAAAAGAAAGGCTGAGGGCTATCCGCCGTTTAAAGATAAAAAGATTACAACAAACGCCGATACCAACTGGCGATTGCCGTGCCAATCTCGTGTGGATGATCTTCTTGCAGGTAGTGCAAACCTTCGCCGAGATCGACCGTTTCCAGCGCAGTCAAATTTTCCTGACACCAGGTAACTTCTTGCGGGCGAATCAACACACCGGGCCTGGCATGCAGCAATAATTTTGGATGCTGCGCAGTACATAGCCATGCGTTATATTTTTTGATCATCCACGTCACATCAGCAGGCTCGCCTGCAAATGAAAGCTCTTTAGGAAACTGTGCGATGGGGCGTCTGGATTCGACGGTAGGAAACGGCGCACGATAGTGATCCATTTCAACTGCCGTGAGCTTCCTTAAGATTGTACTGGGAAGTACTCCTTCGATAAACTGATTCTCTTCAGCAATCATCCGCCAACCCACGCCAGGCGTGCGAAAGCCGCGAAAGGCCTCAGCAATCGCTGGTGGAAACATGTCTATCGCCGGCATCGGGGCAATCATGGCTTCCATGAAGGCAATTGCTTTGATGCGCTCAGGAAATCGTCGCGCATAATTAAAACCAAGCGCCGAACCCCAGTCATGAATGACCAGCGTGAATTTTTTCAAACCCAGCGCATCGAAAAATTCATCCAGATATCTGACATGGTCAAACACGCGATATTCGAGTGCTGGTTTATCCGATTTTCCAAAACCGATCAGATCCGGCGCGATACAGCGCGCATACGGCTCAAGATAAGGAATGATGTTGCGCCACAGATAGGATGAGGTGGGATTGCCATGCAGAAATACAATTGGATCACCGCGGCCGACATCGACATAGTTCATATGCGAACCGAAAATCTTTATGTCATGAGGCGCGAACGGAAAGTCTGCTGAAATGGACTTTGATTGTTGCGTCATGGCAATTACCTTCTATTTAAATGTCAAAGCGTATCGATTAAATAATAACAGTATCAATCTATTGAGGCGAGAGTTTGTTTCATTTTTCCCCCACCCACTTCTGCACAACCAGGCTGCCCACCATATCACCTTCGACATTCACTGCGGTGCGGAAGGTATCCAGCAGGCGATCTATGGGCAATAAAATGGCGATGGCTTCTGCAGGCAAACCGACGGATTGCAGCACCATCACCATGGTCACCATGCCTGCAGAGGGAATGCCCGGTGCGCCAATGGCGGCGATCATGGCGGTGACAAAGACGATCAGTTGCTGAGTTAAGTTCAGATCTATTCCGGCAAGATTGGCAATGAACAGCGCAGCGGCCGCCTCATAAAGCGCTGTGCCATCCATATTCATGGTGGCACCCAGAGGGACAACAAAACCGGCAATATCGGGTTTGACATGCAGGTGTTGCTCAACGCAACGCAGCGTGACGGGCAGCGTTGCCGAGCTGGAACTGGTGGCAAAGGCCGTCACCAGCGCCTCGCGCGCGCCGCGCCAGAAATGCAGCGGCGTCATGCTGGTCACCAGATACAGAATGAGTGGCAGAAGCACGACGCCATGCAACAAGAGGGTGCCAATCACCACGGCGATAAATTTGACCAGAATGCTCAGCATGGCAGCATCTTGAGTTGCCATCAGCTTAGCCAGCAAGGCCATGATGCCAAGGGGTGCCAGGCGCATGATCCAGCCGACCAGCATCAGCATGATGCCGAGAATTTCCTCGAGAAAGCCATGCATACGCGAAAAACGATCGCCGCCTTTCACTAACGCGACGCCCAAGACAAGCGCGAATATAACCACTGCCAATACTTCGCCTTGCGCCATGGCCGTGACAGGGTTCATAAACAGCGCATGTAGAAATTGAGCGAAGAATTCGCCAGCAGAACCCGTTTTGATTGGTGTCCCTGAAAACGCATGCGCAAACATATCGAGGTGCAACCCCTGCCCAGGGCGAAACAGATTACTCGCCGTTAAACCCACACCGATAGCCAAGGCCATGGAAAATATGAAGAAGCCTAACGTGCGCGTCCACACTTGGTGCATTTGCTGGTGCTGCCGCAGATTGGCAACCCCAACGGCGATGGAAGTGAATACGAGGGGAATCACGATCATCTTGAGCAGATCGACAAATAGCGTGCCGATGAGCCCTGCCACATAAACACCTTGTTGCGTTAGGAGCGATTCTTTCCCTAAAGATGCAAACGCCAGCCCCAGCAAAATGCCAGCAATAGCGCCGATGAGTATCAAGCTATTGAGTGATGGCCGTTTCATGCGGGCTCTTGGGAAGGAACCATTTTGTTGAGCATATCAGCATAGGCTCGTTTAGCCGCCGGAGTGAGTTGCTTGATGCGATATTCTTCTTGCAAAGCAGCTGAGCGATCAGGATGCGCTGCGCTAGCCAGGACGCGCAACGGCGGATGTGCTCGCGTGTAGCGGGCCCCTTTGCCTGCGCAATGGGCATTAAATCGGGCGTGCACATCTACCGCAATGCCGGTGTAAATGCTGCCGTCGGTGCATTCAATCAAATAAACAAACCAATCCCGGCGGGCAAGCACGATGCATCAGGTAAACAAGGGATGCATCCAGACAAACAGTGCCTGTTCTTGGGCTGAGGCCAGCTGTGCCAGATCCGCCAAGTCCATGATCATGGATTGAATGTCGTCCTCTGGCCATCCTTCCATTTCAAATTCAGCTGTCGCGGCCAGCTCTTCTGCCACCTGCGCTAGCGCCTCTTCATCCAGCATGGCCAGCTTTTCTGTGACTGAATTGGCAAGTTTTAACACCACAGCACCCTCACTGCCGATATACAGCGGCTCATAAAGGGCACACGCTAAATCAAAATCGTCGTTGGTCAGCAAGGTATGCAGCATGACGATCTTGGCGGTATCAATGCCACGCCGCTCAATGCCACTCCATTCGTCAGTCGGTCGCAATGATTCGCCAATCGCGACCACTTCATCTTCTTCGGCAGCAACAATGTGGGTTAATAGGTTCATAGATTGATGGGTCTCTATTCAATAAATGCGTTTATCAGCGGCGTCAATTATTACGCACAATTATATTTTTTCTTCGAGCGCTTCCCATTGCGCCAAGGCAGTGGCGATTGCGGCTTCTATTTCAGCTAATGCTTGATGCATTCTTTTTTGCTTGTCAGCAGCCTGCTGATAAAAATTCGGCTCGGCTATTTGCGTATGCAATATGGTTTGCCGAGACTCCAGCGCCGCCACTTGCGCGAGTAATTGATCAATCGATCGCTGCGTCTTGAAACTCGTTTTTTTTCGTTCTGCAGCAGGCTCTGCGGCTTGTGCACTAGGGTTCGCAGTTGACACTTTGCCAGCACTGTTTTTTTTCACTGGTGCCGCGCTCGTTGAGGAGCCGTTGGAGCCGCCTGCCGATGGACGCTGTTGCAGCCAATCGCTATAGCCCCCGATGTATTCTTTCCAGGCCCCCTGCCCTTCACTGGCAATGGTTTGCGTGACCACATTATCCAAAAAGGCGCGGTCGTGGCTCACCAGAAAAACCGTTCCGGCGTAATCCTGTAAAAGCGCTTCGAGTAATTCCAGCGTTTCAATGTCCAGATCGTTAGTAGGCTCATCCAGCACCAGCACATTGGCTGGCCGGGCGAAAAGCCTCGCTAGCAGCAGGCGATTACGCTCGCCACCTGAGAGTGATTTAACCGGTGAGCGCGCACGTGCGGACGCGAACAAAAAGTCTTCCAGATAGCTAATGACATGTTTTTTTGTCTGTCCGATTTCGACATAATCTGAACCGGGGCTGATCACATCCACTAACGCGGCTTCTGGATCAAGCTGCGTACGAAACTGGTCAAAATAAGCCACCTCAACACGGCTACCCATGCGCACATGTCCCACATCAGCCTCGATTTCGCCCAACAGCAAGCGCAGCAGCGTGGTTTTACCTGCGCCATTGGGACCAATCAGACCAATCTTGTCCCCTCGCTGAATACGGCAGGAAAAGTCATTCACCACAATGCGCTCGCCAAACCGCTTGGAAACCCGATCAAGTTCGGCAACTAACTTGCCAGATTCGTCCCCACGGACTAGTTGAAAATCTACCTTACCCTGCTGCGATCGACGGCTTGCCCGATCACTGCGCAACTGCTCAAGACGATGAATGCGGCCAACGCTTCGCGTGCGGCGAGCTTCAACCCCTTTGCGTATCCATACTTCTTCTTGCGCCAGGAGTTTATCTGCCCGCGCATTGGCGAGGGATTCTTCATGCAGCAGCAGCTCTTTGCGTTGCTGATATGCTGCAAAGCTACCAGGGAAACTTACCAGATTGCCACGATCCAGCTCGATGATGCGTGTCACGACACTCTCAAGAAACGCCCGGTCATGGGTGACAAACATCACTGCGCCCGGGTAGGCTCTGAGCAGCTCTTCAAGCCACAAAATACCTTCAACATCGAGATGATTGGTCGGCTCATCCAGCAGTAGCAGATCAGGCTCGGCAACCAGCGCACGCGCCAGGGCCACGCGTTTTTTGCCGCCGCCAGAAAGCGCCGCAACACGTGCCTCGCCATCCAGACCTAATCGGGACACCGCTTGTTCAACACGCGAACTCAAGCGCCAACCATCGGCAGACTCCAACGCGGTTTGTAAATCCTGCATACGATCCATTGCCGCCGTATCACCAGCGCCGACTTTTTGTATCACCTGATGATATTCAGCGACTACTGCGGCGATGCCTCCAAGCCCTGAAGCAACCGCTGCAAACACGCTCGCCTCATCAGCAAACTCTGGTTCTTGCGCCACATAGGCAATACTTAAGCCTGGTTGGCGCCAGAGGAGCCCGTCATCGAGCGAACCCAAATCAGCCAATGCCTTGAGCAAGCTGGATTTGCCCGTCCCATTACGGCCAATCAACCCCACCCGCTCGCCGGGATCAAGCTGCATCGCAGCCCGATCCAGCAGGGCCACATGGCCATACGCAAGGCAAGCACGATCAATGGTAAGTAAAGGCATGAGAATTAGTTTTAAGCGTGAAGTGAATGGGTGTGGAATTATAGGCGAGCGGTTAGAATTCGCGGCGCGCCCTCGTAGCTCAGTGGATAGAGCGACCGCCTCCTAAGCGGTAGGTCAGCAGTTCGATTCTGCTCGAGGGCGCCAATAATAACAATGAGTTATGCGATTTATGCATTTCTTTCGTCTATCGATATTTCACCATGTAGGCCTGGTGTAGGTTTTTCCGGTCAATGCACGGCCACCAGAAACGACAAACCCCGCACATGGCAGAGTGTGTTCGGCATGATAAATTCGGCGTCAGTCTGTCACTTCATTGCAGCCGCGCAGATAGTCACGCAGCCAGCGCATTTCCTCCAGTGCGTCCCGTGAGCGGTCCATCGGACGCATAACACGGAACCACCAGACAACCCGAAACGGATAATCCGGCAATGGTCGCCGTATCACCAGCGCCGACTTTTCGCAGCCCGTCTGGTTGCCCGCGCTTGGAGATGATGTAAGGATGGTCGCCTGTCGCAGGCAGACAGCGAGCCTACATATCAGCAGCGGGTGCTCCCACGGCTTGTTTAACGGGCTTTGTAGGGCTTGGCGAATGCTTGGCAATAGAAGGTTTAACCCCTTGGTGCGTGATTTACGCAGGTCTTTCCAGCTTTGTGCGAATGCCATCCCGTAAAGTGTCGCAGGTGTCACGGCTCCAGAATCGTCAAACGATTTCCAAACAGTGCGGCAGTCATTTTCACCGGCATAATTACTAGCGGATGCACTCCAGTTGTGGGCTTGAATCGCTTTAACTGGCAGGTAATACCGGCTTATCGTTCGGGTCGCACACTCGGGCGAAGGGGCGGACAGGTCAAACGACTCAACCGGCCAGCCCAAGCCCTTCAGTGTGAAAACCACGGCAGATAATCGCCAGCTTCCTGTTATCTGTTCAAACTCGGGATGCGTGAAGCTTTGCCCGTTCAGCATCAATGCAAGGCATCTAGCTGGCAGCGTGTTCGGGTTTTTCATTTTGCACCGCCTTCCAGCAATGCGCGAATGTCAGCAACACGCCACGCAAGGCGGCCGTTGATACGTAGCGGACGAAGTGCGCCATTCTGGAGGGATGACCATGCGCGCAAGGTTTGCGGGCGGCGGTTCAGGTAGTGCGCGGCTTGGTCTGTGGGAACCGTGGGGCGTGTTATCTGCTCGAGCGGGACGAATTGATTTTGAGCGGTTGCATTTTGAATCACCTTTCAGCCCTTCGGCCTGTTCAAGATGATTCGCAATTTATGCAGTGCAACTATTGCGCAACAGCAACGCAACGGCGCGCTAGGCGTAGCAATGGTTTCAGCAGCGCTTATGCAACAGCGCAACGCAACAGCAAAAGCTTACTTTTCGAAAGTGACTGTTCGCGGCTGTGGTGAAAACGGGTTGCTCATTGCGCGGCTCACGCTGAATTTTTCCTTAGCCTTTTTTAACAACTTGCCGATTCTTTGGCGGGTAACGCCGTGTTTTTTTGCTAGGCTTATCTGTGATACCCCGGGCATGTTGCTATCGTCCCACAATGCGCGCAGCTCTTCATCGCCCCATTTTTTCTTATTTGTTTTTGTCCTTGCCACGCTTTCACTTTCCACCTTCGCGGCGGGTGCGGCTTGCTCTAGGGGTGCAGCTTCCACCTTCGGCGCGGCTTGTGGTGCAGCCTTGGCCAGTGCCGCTAACTCGGGCGGAACGTCATAGCCAATATGGGCGCACCATGCCAAACTCATCTAGTCGCACCTCGCACTGATACCAATTAACCATATTGGGAATGCAGGGCGTTGGGAAGTGTGTTCAGTTTGAAGAGTGTTTATTGAGTATCGTTAGGCGGTCGTCAAACTCATCGCCCTCATCGAAAGGATGGGCGGCTCCCATCCATGCGTTGCGGTCTGTTTTAACTTTCCCCGGCTCGATATTCAGCGAAAGGGCAATGGCTTCCCATTCTTTAACTTCGGGCATCAAACGCCATTTATTCCATCGCGGCAGCCTTTCGCTATTGCTTGGCTTTCGAATATAGCCACCACCGCGATGCGGCGTAATAGGCGGCAGGGATTTTGATACTTGCAACGGTGAAATAACCGGTTTTTTGTTACTCGTTCCGCATCGCTGGTCATTGCATACCTTTCCATGCAACCTTCAAATAAGAAACCCCCGTCAGGCCGGTGAAGGTGTCCGGCTCTTCGTCCGCTAAAACTAGGCGGGGGTAAAACTCGTTATTCAGTGATGTTTTGCCCAATCCCGCAGCGCATCATTTATGCGGGTCTGCCAGCCGTTGCCTGTAGCCCTGAACTGCTCCAGAATTTCCGCATCAAGGCGCAGTGTTACCTGCTCTTTTTTTCCGCTCCCCAGCGGCCTTCCACGGCTTCGCTTGAATTGGATTAACTCCGCATCCGTCAGCGGTAAATTGTCGGGGTCGGAAAGCGCAGCGGCGGTAATTTGCGCATCCTCTTCGGGTGAGGGCAACTCTAAAATTCGCCCTGATTTAGTTTTGATTTGCATATTGAATCCCTTCTTTATAGTTTGCTTTTCGTAAGCTGATTATTCTTCGCGCATCTTCACGGTCAACGTAAATCACACAATAAAGCCTCGCACCTATTACGCCCAATGCAACCATGCGCGCTTCGCCATAATCGCGGCGGGTGTCCTGCCATATCAATGCGTCATCCCATTCCAACTTTTCGGCTTCGGACAATGACAAGCCATGCTTGCTTTTATTCAGTGCGTCTTTTGCTTCGTCGAAAGTGATTTGCATGGCGTTTAATGTAGTTATATTTAATAGCGAAGTCAATAATTATTTGTAGTTACGTTCATTGTTGGGAATGTACCACCCGCAAACCCGCCTGCACTGGTACAAACTCAATCCCGGCCTGTTCCAATATCCACGCTTCGATTTTGACGTGCCACAGGTGCAGCAAGTCGAGTTCCCGCTGGATGTAATGCTTTTCGGCAATCGCGCTCGGTTTGTGTCCCATTATCTGCGCCACGATACCGGCAGGGACTTCCACCCACTCCGACAACGTGCCAAAGGAACGGCGCAAACCATGCAGGGACAGCGCAGGAAGTGCGGCGGCGGCTAGTGCCTTGTTGTGCTGGTTGTCTGTGCCTTGGTCAGTCTGTACCTTAAGGCGTGCGGCCTCATCTTGCGCCTTGCCTATTGACCATGTGCGCACGTCGCCTATCGTCATGCGCAGGGTTTTGCCGCGTAATCGCGTCTCGAATATGTAGGACTTGACACCGGCAGCGGTCACACGCAAACCAAGGCCGGGCGTTTTGGCATCGTAAAAAATGCTCTGCTTCTTGCCCGGTTCGCAGTAAAATTTAGCAACCCTGTCCGCCGTGAAGTTTTCCCGTTGCATGCTGCCGCCTTTCAGTGTAGGCACTGTGTAGGCAAATTATATCCATATCAGCGATATATATATCAACACAAAGGAAAGGCAGAGAATTGATAACTTATTGTTTTTTATTTGTTTTATTACTTCTACGGCATGGCAATCAACAAAAGGAAATGCTGTTTCTTGCCATCTTGTAAGCGGTAGGTCGTCTGTTCGATTCTGCTCGAGGGCACCAGCCGTTTAACCGGTTTAAAACAAAAAAATCGCACCGCATATCCAAGCCTGGTCAATTGGCCAGACTGAAAAATCGCAGCAGCAGTGTTACAACGCCCCGTTTTACTTGATGCGCGTGAGTGCTGGGCGGCCAGACGGACTCGGACTAGTCGTGCCTTCTGTATTTTCTGTACTCTTAGACGCTGGTTCGCGCTCAACGGTAGAGAGAATCGACGGCTTGGTTGCTGAGTCAGCAGGCACAAACGAAGATTTAGATGAAGGTGAAACGGCGGGAACTGATTCTGTCACTTCAAACGCCATACCTTCGCTATTCTCGCGCGCATAAATTGCCGCTACGCGCGCGACAGGAACAACGATCGGGAAAACCCGGCCGCCAAAACGCCCTTGAAACGTGATTTCTTGATTGCCAAGTTGCAATTGACTCGTGGCTTCCAGCCCGATATTGAAAACAATTTCACCATTCTTGATGAATTCCGCCGGTGCACGCGTCATTGCATCCACAACCACCGAAAGATAGGGCGTAAAGCCCTGATCAACGCACCATTCATGCAGTGCACGAATCAGATACGGTTTGGTTGATTGCATGACTCCATTGACCTAAAGATATATCGAGAAATATACCGATGAATACAGCGCGCAATTCAGGCGCACGGCAGACTATCGGCGCATCGCTTTTTCTGTTGGCGTCAACGCATCGATGAACCCTTGCCGAGAGAAAATACGCTCGGCATATTTCATCAATGACGATGCGGTTTTAGGCAGCTCAATACCGTAATGATCCAGACGCCATAACAGCGGGGCAATCGCCACATCGAGCATGGAAAACTCATCCGCCATGAGATATTTTTGTTTGTTGAACATGCCGGATAGATCGATCAGCCTATCGCGAATATGCAGGCGCGATTTATCGGCTGTTTTCAGATTTTTTTCCAGCACAGGTACATGGCTGAACAGCTCCTGTTCCATAGTGAACAACAGTTGACGAGCCTTGGCACGTGTTTGCGGATCCGGCGGCATCAATTGCGGATGCGGGAAACGCTCATCAATATATTCATTGATGATGTTTGATTCATACAGCACCAGATCGCGATCTACCAGCACAGGCACATGATTATAGGGATTAATAATCGCTATCTCTTCTGGTTTATTCAGGAGATCAACATCAATCACCTGAAAATCCATCTGCTTTTCGTATAAGACGATACGGCAGCGATGACTAAAAGGACAGGTTGTTCCTGAATACAAATTCATCATCGCGCTAGTACCCCAGGAGTAGTCTGCATCACGCACGACCTTACGCACGGGTGGCGCACTCATTTCTCGATGTCCCATAGTTGCCATTACCTATAAAGTTAATGAATATCTTTCCAGTATTCGCGTTTCAGCGCATACGACAAGACAAATAAAACACCTAGAAAAAACACAACCATCCAGCCAAGACTCTTGCGTTTCGTGGCCGCAGGTTCGCCCATGTACTGTAAAAATCCAACCAAGTCGGCCACCATGTCGTCATACGCCTGTGGTTTTAACTTGCCTGGGGTGGCCAGGGTTAACTTATGGTCTCCACCCATGACTTGCTCACCCTGCAATTCCCATAGCACATGTGGCATACCGACATTTTCAAAGACAAGGTTGTTCCAGCCTGTAGGCCGGTCGCTATCACGATAAAAGCTGCGCAAGTAGGTATACAGCCAGTCTGCACCAGAGCCAAACTCCGAGGCACGCGCACGCGCAATAACCGTCAGATCAGGCGGCGCAACACCAAACCATTCTTTAGCCTCGTCGCGTCGCATAGCCACACTCATCTGCTCACCTACTTTGTCAGCGGTAAACAGTAGATTATCTTTGATCTGCTGATCG
Organism: Rugosibacter aromaticivorans; assembly: GCF_000934545.1. Lineage (GTDB taxonomy): Bacteria > Pseudomonadota > Gammaproteobacteria > Burkholderiales > Rhodocyclaceae > Rugosibacter > Rugosibacter aromaticivorans. The sequence continues at coordinate 1,434,342 of NZ_CP010554.1, read as the reverse complement.
GTGAGGCCAATGTCTTTCAAGCGGTTATAGCGCATATAGGATGCGGAATGGCAGTTCAGGCAGTAATTGACAAAAACCTTGGCACCATTTTGCAATGCTGCTTTGTCACCCGAACGATCAGGCGCACGATCAAGATGCAGTTCTGCCCCACTGGCCAAAGCCAGCAATGGCGCAAAAAGAAGTGAAATAAAAAGTGAACTCAATAATTTCTTCATTTTTTCGCTCCGTGTCCTGAGGACGTCACTCGATCAGGTTCGGGTTTGCATTTATCAATGCTGCTATACACCGGCATGAGCAGGAAGAAAGCGAAATAGATCACCGAACATATTTGCGAAACCAAGGTGCGAGCGGGCGTGGGTGGCAGCACACCTAGATAGCCCAGTGTAAAGAAACAAATCACAAAAGCGGCAAGAAAGGTTTTATAGATCGGGCCGCGATAGCGAATCGACTTTGCCGGGCTGCGATCAAGCCAGGGTAATAAAACAAAAATCATGGCCGACGCACCCATCGCAACAACGCCCCAGAACTTGGCATCAACTCCAAAGAGCGGATAAGTCACTGCGCGCAAAATGGAATAGAACGGCGTGAAATACCACACCGGCGCAATATGCGGCGGGGTTTGTAGCGGGTTGGCCGGGAAGAAGTTGTTGTACTCAAGAAAGTAGCCTCCAACCTCAGGTGCAAAGAAAACGATAAGTGAAAACACCATCAAAAACACAACCACGCCCATGATGTCTTTCACTGTGTAATACGGATGAAAGGGAATACCATCCAACGGAATACCCTGGGCATCTTTTTTCTTCTTGATTTCAATGCCATCCGGATTGTTGGAGCCAACCTCATGCAGCGCAAGAATGTGCGCCACAACGAGGCCAACCAAAACCAGAGGCACTGCAATCACGTGAAATGCGAAAAAGCGGTTCAGTGTGGCATCTCCCACGACATAATCACCGCGTATCCACAGTGAAAGATCTGGCCCGACAAACGGAATTGCAGAGAACAGATTGACAATAACCTGCGCCCCCCAATAGGACATCTGACCCCAAGGCAGCAAGTAACCAAAGAAGGCCTCAGCCATTAAGCACAGAAAAATCAACATGCCGAAAATCCAGATCAGCTCACGCGGTTTGCGGTATGAACCATAAAGCATGCCGCGAAACATGTGCATGTACACCACGATGAAAAACGCCGATGCCCCGGTCGAGTGCATATAGCGAATCAACCAGCCCCACGGCACATCGCGCATGATGTATTCAACGCTAGCAAACGCTACCGGAACACCAGCGGCGTTGAGTGATGCATCCGGCTTGAAATGCATGACCAGAAAAATACCTGTCACGATTTGTATCACCAGCACCAATAGGGCCAGCGAACCAAAGAAGTACCAGAAATTGAAATTTTTTGGCGCGTAATACTCAGACAGATGCGCCTTCCAACTGGCTGTCAGTGGGAAACGTTCATCAACCCAGCCAAGCAGGTCTTTGAGTCTGGCATTCACGACGCTCATGCGTTACCCCCTTTTTTATCTTCCCCGATGACGATGCGCGTATCGCCAAGATACATGTGCCGTGGCACTTCCAGGTTGTCAGGCGCAGGCTTGTTTTTATAAACACGCCCAGCTAAATCAAACGTAGACCCGTGACATGGGCAGACAAACCCGCCCGGCCAATCAGCGTCCACGCCCGACTCGGCACCTGTCTTGAACTTTTCAGAGGGCGAACAACCCAAGTGCGTGCAAATGCCAACAGCTACCAGGATTTCAGGCTTGATTGAGCGAGTTTCATTTTTACAGTAGTCAGGTTGCTGGTTTTTTTCCGAATGCGGGTCACTGACTTTTGCATCGGTCACCTTGAGTGAAGCCAACTGCGCCTGCGTGCGGTTGATGATCCACACCGGCTTGCCACGCCACTCAACCGTCATCATTTGCCCGGGAGCCAGCTTGCTGATATCCACCTCAACAGGTGCGCCCGCTGCTTTAGCGCGCTCTGAGGGCATCATACTGGTGACAAACGGCACAGCTGCCGCTACACCACCCAAACCACCGATTGTTGCAGTGGCCACCAAAAGCCGCCGCCGGTTGCAATCGACTTTTCCGTCATTGCTCATGTTGTTTTCCCTGAAAATTACTGAAATGTCGCTTAAATTCGCTTGAGCTTCTCATTGTAACGAATCTCCGTCTGAGATTAAAGCCTTTGTGGAATTTTCCGCCTGTCTTTTACGAAACAAGCTAATAATTACAATTAGATAGCGCCTTCATTTCTTAGGCGAATGAGCATCTCGGCTGAATAACCCAACCGAGCGAGTACTTGGTCGGTATGCTCACCCAATGCGGGGCCTAACCAGCGGGTAACGCCAGGTGTTGCGGATAATTTTGGCACGATGCCTGGCATGAGAAACTCTTTTCCGTTAGGTAGTTGCGCCTTCTCGAACATTTTTCGCGCGAGGAATTGGGGGTCTTCACACATATCAGCTACTGAATAAATTTTACTGGCAGGCACATCTGCCGCTGTGGTGATACGCAAAACCGTCTCCGCATCGTGAGCGGCCACCCATGCGTCGATGACACCATAAATTTCTTTCGCCCGCGCATCACGCCCTGTATTGTTCGCTAGTTGCGGGTCGTTTGCCAGATCAACGCGGCCTACTGCCTGCATCAACCGCTTGAAAATGCCGTCGCTGTTGGCGCCAATGATGATGTGTTTAGCGTCTTTCGATGTGTGCGTGTTAGAAGGCGTAATTCCCGGCATAAGGTTGCCGGTACGCTCACGGATAAAGCCGAAAACATCAAATTCCGGCACCATGCTTTCCATCATCGCGAACACGGCTTCATAAAGCGCTACATCTACCACCTGCCCGGCTCCCCCGTTGACTTCGCGGTGGCGCAATGCCATTAGCGCACCTAACGCCCCCCACAACGAAGCGATGGAGTCGCCAAGCGAAACCCCGCTTTTCACCGGCGGACGATCAGCATAACCGGTGATATAGCGCAATCCACCCATGGATTCACCGATCGTTCCAAAGCCGGGCTGCTTGGCCATTGGCCCGGTTTGACCGAATCCCGAAAGACGCACCATGACCAGACCCGGATTGATCACTGACAGAACATCCCAACCCAGCCCCGATTTTTCAAGTACGCCGGGTCGAAAATTCTCAACCACAATGTCCGTTTCACGCACCAGTTTCTTGATGATCTCAAGACCCTCAGGATGCTTTAAGTTAATGGTGACGGATTGTTTATTGCGTGCTTGTATAAACCACCATAGCGATGTGTCGCCATCGGGCGTGGGATAAAGTTTTCGCCATTTACGCAACGGGTCGCCTTCGCCAGGCGCTTCGATTTTGATGACATCGGCGCCAAATTCTGCCAGGATGCGCGTACAAAAAGGCCCGGCAATCAAGGTGCCCAGCTCAAGTACCTTGACGCCAGCCAGCGGGGTTGCCGTTTCGGCCATTCAGTTAGTCAAAGTCTCGCCGTTCGCGTAACGCTTGCGCGACAGTGGCTGCATCAGAAAATTCCAGCTCACCGCCCACAGGCAAGCCACGCGCAATGCGGCTAACTTTGATGCCGCGCGCGTGTAGCAACTCGGACAGGTAATGCGCTGTCGCTTCACCTTCGTTCGTGAAATTAGTGGCAAGAATGACTTCTTTGACCACACCATCCGTTGCCCGCGTAATCAAGCGACCGAATGCCAGCTCTTTTGGGCCAATGCCATCCAGTGGCGATAAGCGGCCCATCAACACATAGTAGAGCCCGTTATAAGCCTGCGTCTGCTCCATACTGTTCAGATCAATTGGCATTTCAACGATGCATAACTGCGACGGATCACGACGCGTGGAAAGACATCGTTCGCAAATTGCTTGTTCAGTGAAATTGTTGCAATGGGTGCAGTGGTGCAAATTTTGTAAAGCGGAATCGAGCGCACGGGCAAGCCGATCAGCACCTCGCCGGTCGCGTTGCAACAGGTGATAAGCCATGCGTTGCGCCGCCTTAGGTCCGATGCTGGGCAGGCCGCGCAATGCCTCAATAAGCTCTTCCAGACTAGCGTTTGCTGGCATGAGGCTGGCTCAAATGCAGGTTGCCCAACTACGCGGCACGGAGATATGTTTTATGCATTTTGCTCAGATTTTGTTCAAAACGGCAGCTTGAAGCCCGGTGGCAATTGCATACCCGCAGTAAATCCACCCATCTTTTCTGCTGCAGTAGCTTCGGCGCGTCGATTAGCGTCATTCATCGCAGCGGCGATCAAGTCTTCGAGCATGTCTTTATCATCCATCACAGAAGGATCAATCGTCACGCGCTTAACATCGTGCTTGCAGGTCATGACCACTTTGACTGCCCCAGCACCTGACTGGCCTTCCACGTCCAGCAAGGCTAATTCTTCTTGCGCTTTGGCCATGTTGGTTTGCATTTGCTGCGCTTGCTTCATTAAACCGGCGATACCACCTTTCATCATGCTTATTACTCCCTAGTTATTGATTTAATTGTTGATTCATCGATGCTGGCATCGAATAGATCGACCACTTCGCGCACAAAAGGGTCTTGCTCAATCGCGGCAATGGCACGATCTTGACGCTCACGCTGCGCGGTGCGACTGCGTTCAGCCGGTGTCACGCTGGCAGGCTCAGCGACTTCAATTTCCAGACGAAGCTTTCGCCCGTAATGGGATTGCAACTCCGCTTGAAGTTTGTCTTGCTGCACCGTGCCAAGCAAGTGTTTATGCACCGGGGACAGCCGCAACAGGATGGCGGTGCCGGTCAGTTGCGTGAGCTCACAGTGCTGCGCCAGTTGCTTGGCCATACCGCTCAGCGAAAGTTTTGCCACCTGTGCGTGCCAGTCTTCGTCCGCATGCGCTGGCGCACTAGCCTCTGCTATAACGGGATCTGGGGCCACAACCGGTGACGTGGAAAAACTCGGTGCTGGTGATACGCCGCTTCGACTGTTTCCTTGAGGAGTGGCAGCAGACGCCGCCTTCGTTGGCTGCGTTTTTATTGGTGCAGTCTTTACTGGCAGCGCAAACCCGGCAGATGGTGCCTTTCGCTCCGGACGAAAGGCATGCAACCGTAGCAAGGTCATCACAAAACCAGCATATTCATCCGGCGCTAACGCCAGCTCATCCCGGCCATGGATAGCGATTTGATACGCCAGTTGCAAAAATTCAGCATCCAGTGCCTGCGCGTAAACAGTTAAACGGCTACGCTCTGCTTCATCAATCAAAGCCTCAGGCGCAAATTGGGCGAGCGCAATACGATGAAACAGGGTGGCTAATTCTTGCAAACCCCCATCAAACGAAAAACTCCCCGCATCCATCTGTTTTGCCACCGCCAGCATGGCGTGTATATCCTGCGCCAGCAAACCATCCAGGAGTGCGAATAAATACTCGTCGCCTACCGTGCCCAGCATGGCACGCACACTCTCTTCGGTCACTTGGCCAGCACCATGAGCAATCGCTTGGTCAAGCAGCGAGAGCGCATCACGCATACTGCCTGCGGCCCCTTTAGCCAAATGACGCAAAGCAGGTAGCTCGAACGGAATGGTTTCAGCCGCCAACACCTGCGACAGATGATCCACAATCGATGATTGCGACATCTGCTTCAAGTTGAATTGCAGACAGCGGGACAGCACTGTCACCGGAATTTTTTGCGGATCGGTGGTTGCCAGAATAAATTTGACATGCGCCGGGGGTTCTTCCAGCGTTTTTAACATGGCATTAAAGGCATGCCCGGAGAGCTGGTGTACTTCGTCAATAACGTAAACCTTGTAACGGCCAATCGTTGGCGCATACGTTGCGCGATCAAGCAACTGAGTCATATCGTCCACACCGCGATTTGAGGCGGCATCCAACTCGATGTAATCGATAAATCGACCACTGTCTATTTCCGTACAGGAAGTGCACACGCCGCAGGGCGTTGATGTGACACCCGCTTCGCAGTTGAGCGCTTTGGCCATGATACGCGCCAGGGTGGTTTTGCCCACGCCGCGTGTACCAGTGAACAAATAGGCGTGATGCAGGCGATTCTGTTCCAGCGCATGGGTCAGCGCACGTACGACGTGTTCTTGCCCCACCAGCGTGGCGAAAGATTTGGGGCGCCATTTACGAGCGAGTACCTGATAACTCATGCGCTGATTTTACCAAGCAAAAACCGCGGAAGATTAAGGAAAATGGGATGCAGGTATTCGAGCAGAACTGGCCATGACACGCCCCAGAAAACTGCGCAATACTTTTGCGCGGTTCAAAAGAAAATAAGGACGGCGAGCCTGACCCCCGGCACTTGCAGAAAACGGCTGTGGCTGCTTCCTTCCGGACCTGACCAGGTTCACCACTCCACAATGCGGGGAGACCCGCCGCAACGCGAATTCTAACAGTTTCTGGTGTTATCGCCGTCTTGTTTTGGCGAGAATGCAAACTAGCAGAAAATTTTTTGCCTATGGCATGCCATGTCTTTGCAAGACTTTTGTAATCGGCTTGGATTAAGATAATAATTAGACCATTACGCTGTTTCTCAGTCTTTCAATACAGGGAGATCACTATGCCGACCTTGAACATCAACGGGCAAAATCACAAGCTCGATGTGGAACCCGATATCCCTTTGCTGTGGGCTTTGCGCGATACGCTCCAACTCACTGGCACCAAATATGGATGTGGCATTGCGGCCTGCGGCGCGTGCACCGTGTTGCTCAATGGCGCGCCAACTCGTTCCTGCGTTACACCGGTTTCCGCGGCCGTTGGCCAGCGCGTCACGACCATTGAGGGTTTGCCCACGGCAAAAACCGGTAACAAGGCAGCCCGTGCCGTGCAAGCCGCTTGGGAAAAACTGGATGTCGTGCAATGCGGTTACTGCCAGTCCGGACAAATCATGTCGGCTGTTGCATTGCTCACCAGTAATCCCAAACCGACCGATGCTGATATCGACACGGCAATGGCAGGCAATATCTGCCGCTGCGCCACCTACCACCGTATCCGCGCGGCGATTCACGACGCCTCACGGACTCTGGCTTAAAGGAGTTGAGTCATGAGCGTAGACAGCGCAAGTCGTCGTGAGTTTTTCAAAGCCGGCGCGGGACTCACCCTCGCCTTTTATTTGCCGGTCGGCCTCGCTGCATCAAGCCGTGGCAAGGCAGCTGCATCACCGGCAACCTCGTCTATACCCCTAGCGCCTAACGCCTTTGTGCGTATCGGCACGGATGACAGCGTCACTGTCATTGCCAAGCATCTGGAAATGGGACAAGGCACCTACACCGGTCTACCCACGCTCGTGGCTGAAGAGCTCGATGCGGCCTGGTCCCAGATGCGTGTTGAAGCAGCGCCCGCCGACGCCAAGCGATACAACAATTTGCTCTTCGGCCCCATGCAAGCCACCGGGGGCAGCACGTCAATTGCCAATTCCTTTATGCAAATGCGGCAAGCGGGAGCAGCAGTACGTGCCATGCTGGTCAGTGCCGCCGCACAGCGCTGGCAGGTAGCGCCAGAATCCATCTCAATTCATCAGGGCGTGGTATCTCATCTCGCTTCTGGTCGCAAAGCGCGCTTTGGCGAACTGGTTGAAGCGGCCGCGCAATTATCCGTGCCGCAGGAAGTCAAGCTGAAAGAGCCAAAGGATTTTGTGTATATCGGCAAACACGTTGCGCGCATGGACAGCAAAGCCAAAATCAATGGCAGCGCAATTTACACGCAGGATATTCATCTGCCTGGCATGCTCACCGCCGTGGTGGCTCATCCGCCGCGCTTTGGTGCCAAGGTAAAGAGTTTTGACGCAGCGCGTGCCAAGGCCGTCAAGGGTGTCGTTGATGTCGTCGAAATTCCAACCGGAGTTGCCGTGTTGGGCAAAGACTTCTGGTCGGCGAAAAAAGGCCGCGATGCGCTTGTCGTCGTCTGGGATGAATCCGCAGCATTCCGCTTAAGCTCGGCAGAGATTACCAGCCAGTACCGCGCACTGCTTGACGTACCGGGAGCCACCGCGCGAAAAGTCGGCGCTGCTGATACGGCGCTGGCAGCAGCCCACACGCAGCTATCGGCTGACTTTAGTCTGCCTTATCTCGCACACGCCACGATGGAGCCGATGAATTGTGCCATCCGACTCGATACCGAGGGTTGCGAAGTATGGAACGGCGAGCAATCCCAAAGTACCGACCAGTCCAAGATTGCCGCCGCCCTGGGCTTGAAGCCGGAACAGGTCAAGATCAATATGCTGTATGCAGGCGGCAGTTTTGGCCGTCGCTCCAGCACCCAGTCCGACTATCCACTTGAAGCGGCACAGATCGCCAAAGCCATTTTCAAACCCGGCAAACCCGTCTTGGTTAAGCTGGTATGGACCCGCGAAGATGACATGCGCGCCGGCTCCTACCGGCCACAGTTCATGCACCGGATCACGGCCGGACTGGATGCCGAAGGTAATCTCGTTGCCTGGAAGCAACGCATCGTCGGTCAATCGATTCTTGTCGGGACAGCGCTCGAAGGCTTTGTGAAAGATGGTATCGACATGAGCTCGGTAGAAGGCGCGGTCAATCTGCCTTATGCGACAACCAATCTTAACGTTGATCTCCACTCGCCAAAACTCGGCGTGCCGGTGCTGTGGTGGCGCTCTGTCGGCTCGACGCATTCCGCGTTTGCGATCGAGTCCTTTATGGATGAGTTGGCGCACGCGGCCCAAAAAGACCCGATAGCATTCCGCCGCAAATTGCTCACCGAGCATCCGCGCCACCTTGGCGTCATCGATCTGGCGATGCGCGCCAGCGGCTGGGATAAACCACTGGCACCCGGCAAGCCTGGTGAAAAGCGCGGCCGGGGCTTTGCCCTGCATGAATCGTTTAACAGTTTTGTTGCCAATGTAGCCGAAGTCACTGTCAAACCGGACGGCAGCTTCAAGGTGGATCGCGTCGTCTGTGCTGTCGATTGCGGTATCGCCGTCAATCCGGATGTGGTGCGCGCGCAAATGGAAGGCGGCATCGGCTTCGGCCTCAGCGCCGCGCTACATGGCGAAATCACGTTGAATGAAGGGCAGGTCGAACAATCAAACTTCACCGATTATCCGGTGTTACGCATCAACGAAATGCCCCACATTGAAGTGCACATTATGCCTTCGGCAGAGCCACCCTCAGGTGTCGGCGAGCCAGGTACGCCAGTTGTCGCGCCTGCCGTGGCAAACGCCCTGTTCGCTGCGACCGGCGAGCGTCTGCGGCAATTGCCGTTCAAGCTGGACGCAGCAAAATCGGCGTAGCGATTGCTCAATGGACAGCGCCGATTTGCAGGTTTTGCGTACCGCCATTGCCTGGCTCGAGACTGGTCATCGCGTGATACTGGTCACCGTCGCCGAAACCTGGGGTTCGGCACCACGTCCGCCCGGTGCCTGGGCGCTGGTACGCGATGACGGCGTGCTCACCGGTTCGGTCTCCGGCGGCTGCATTGAGGATGATCTGGTGCAGCGCATGCGTGACGGCAACTTGACGAACAATCGCCCAGTGGATGTCGTCAGCTACGGCGTAACGCGCGAGGAAGCCGCACGCTTCGGCCTGCCTTGCGGCGGTATGCTGCGTCTGGTGATTGAAACCGCACCGGACATTAAGCAGATGCAACACCTACTGCAGCGCACTCAAACAGGCCACATAACCGCACGCACGCTTGATCTAGCCAGCGGTCAGGTCACTCTGACCGACGCAACAGCCAGGAACGCGCTAGCCTGGGATGGCCAGCGTCTGACTACCATTCACGGCCCGCAACTGCGGCTGCTGATCATAGGCGCCGGGCAAATCTCCAACTATCTCGCTTCCATGGCGCAAGCACTCGATTATGCGGTCACCGTGTGCGACCCACGCGAGGAATATCGCGCCGCATGGCAAGTGACGGGCGCGCACCTGATCGCCGACATGCCCGACGATGCCGTGCTCGCGCTCAACGCCGATGCACGCACCGCGATTGTTGCCCTCACGCATGACCCCAAACTCGACGACATGGCACTGCTTGAAGCGCTCAAGTCGCCAGCGTTTTACGTCGGCGCACTCGGTTCGCGCGCCAACACGGCCAAGCGCAAGGAACGTCTGCGCCAGTACTTTGATCTCAGTCAGGAAGAACTGGATCGGCTGCACGGACCGGTAGGTCTGCGCATCGGCAGCCGCACGCCAGCCGAAATTGCTGTGTCGATTCTGGCTGAGATGACCGCCGTCAGGCACGGTGTGCCATCCCAAAACACCGGCCACAAGCCACTCACGGTCATCGGAGAAACCTGCTCAACACCATGAGCGGCACGGCCGATTACTGCGGCATTCTGCTCGCCGCTGGCCGCTCGCAACGATTTGGTGCCGACAAGCTGATGCATCCGCTCGCCTCTGGTCTCTCCATGGCACCCATGGCTTGTATCAGCGCCGCCACTCTCCAGCGCGTGTTGCCCAAAACCATCGCCGTGGTGCGGCCAGACCAGCACAGCCTGATCAAACAACTTGCGGCGCAGGGCATACAAACCGTCACACTTGCCCAGACGAATGGCGGCATGGGTCTGAGCATCGCCGCCGGTATTGCCGCTGCCAACGATGCCCAAGGCTGGCTCATCGCGCTAGCGGATATGCCCTTCATCCAGCCTGCGACAATTACCCGAGTGCTGGCTGCACTAAAAAATGGCAGCCCCATTGCCGCCCCGGTTTATCAGGGTATGCGCGGCCATCCAGTCGGGTTTTCTGCATCTTTTGGCACGGCATTACGCGCGCTACATGGCAACGCCGCCGGTGCCCACGACATACTGCACCGGCATGCGGCCGCTATTGAGTTGATCGCCTGCAATGACCAAGGGGTTCTTACGGATATTGATACACCTAGAGATCTACTGACGAATCCCTTTCTCCGTGCATGAATTCGGCGAGACTTCAGAGGGAAAACATAATGCTCGACATAGATAAGCGTTGCACGGCACAAATCATTACGGTTTCTGGTTTTTTAAATTCAAAAGATGCCAAGAGGCGGCGCATTTAGCCGCCATTTCGCAGCGTTTGATTTATTTAACTTACACTTACATAAAAACAAATTCAAACAACGCTATTTTTTTTGTCATACCCTAAAAGAGGAGGAACCAGATGCAAACCAACACCAACGCTATTTTTCATATAGCGCGGATTTTTTTCGCGCTTTTTTCGCTTTTGGTCACTCATGCGGCAGTGGCAGGAGGCGGCTATTTTTCTTTGGGCTATGGGCCCATAGCGCGACAAATGGCAGGCGCAGTCACTGCCGTCGCTGAAGATGCATTTGCTGGCTCTTCCAACCCGGCAAAACTCAGCGCAGTCAGTGACCGTTTCGAAGCAGGTGCTGAACTATTCAATCCGCATCGCAAAGTCGAACGCACTGGTTCCGGCACCCCCTTTGATTTTTCATCGGACAGCAAAAATTCTTTGTTTCTCATCCCCGAGTTTGCCTATGCTCACCGGATGAATGATCAGTTATCGCTCGGTGTGACTGTTTACGCCAATGGCGGGCTCAACAGCGAATATAACGATTCAACGGGTGTTCCCAATACCAACAATAATCCAGCGCAATGCGGTGCTACGCCAGGTAATTTTTTTGGTGGCTGCTATGAAGCCGGCTTTGATCTGGCGCAACTTATTGTCGCCCCAACAGCCGCGTGGAAGATCGCACCCGGATATAGTATTGGCATCTCGCCGCTTCTCACCTTGGAACGTTTCAAATCTTTTGGACTGCAGGCTTTCGCTCCCACCTCGCTCTACCCGGACAAAGTCACCAATCGGGGCTTTGACTATGCCTTTGGCGGCGGCGTACGCATTGGCTGGTATGGCGAGATCAACTCGTGGCTAAACCTGGGAGCCGCCTATTCAAGCAAAATTTACATGCAGGATTTTGATAAATACAAAGGTTTATTTGCGGAAGGCAGTTTCGACATTCCGTCGAATTACAGCCTCGGAGTTGCGATCAAGCCTGTGGCAGGCGTGCTAGTTGCCTTTGATGTGCAGCGCATCAATTTTGGCGATGTCAAAGCCCTTGGCAACAGCCTCTTGAATACGCTGAACAACCCGGTAGCTAATCCATTAGGCAGCACTTCGGGTAGCGGCTTTGGCTGGCGACGCAACCAAACGAACTACAAACTGGGTATAGCCTATGCGGCATCTCCTAAACTTACTTTACGCGGAGGCTTTGCCTACGGCCAACGTCCCAACGACAATGACCTTAACGCAGTAAGCTTGAGCCTCCTGACACCTAACCCTCTGCGTCAAGCAAGTCTGGGTTTTAGCTGGAAAACAGATCAAGGTGACGAATTTCATATGGCGGCCTCACGATTTATCAAAGGCACGTATCAAGGGCCTTCGGCGTTATTCCCTGGTGCTACGGAGTCAGTAACACCGTACGTCAACACCTTGAGTGCTGCCTGGAGTTGGCATTTGTAATAAGAAATGTCTCGGCACGGGAATAAGATATAGAATAAAACCTTCAATTGGCTCTGCAGAATGTGCAGGTTTGTCCCGTTGAAAACCTCGCTTTAACTCATATTACACAGGAGAGAACGCATCATGAAACTGTATTACGCCCCTGGCGCCTGCTCACTAGCACCGCACATTGTGCTCGAAGAAGGTGGCTTTACCTACGAATCAGAAACCGTTGATCTTCGTGGTGGAAAACAGACCGGCACTGGCAAAGACTTTAATCAGATCAATGCCAAAGGTTATGTTCCCGCACTGTTGCTGGATGATGGCCAACTACTCACCGAAGGCCCGGCAATCAACCAATACCTCGCTGACCGTGTGCCGGAGAAAAAACTGGCGCCCGCCAACGGTACGATGGAACGCTATCGCCTGCAGGAATGGCTGACTTTTCTAGGCACGGAATTACACAAAAGCTTCTCGCCACTCTTTAATCCCACAGCATCCGACGACTGGAAAAACGCCTCAAGCGAGGCGTTGAATCGCCGTCTGGAATACATCGCCAAACAACTCACCGGCAAGCAGTTTCTCGTCGGGGATCACTTCACCATTGCCGATGCTTATTTGTTCACGATCCTCGGCTGGGGCCAGTATGTCAATCTGGATATTGGCAAATGGCCTGTACTCAAGGAATACCACGGCCGCATCTTCATGCGTCCCGCTGTGCAGGCAGCGCTCAAGGCAGAAGGTCTGATTCCTTCCGCTTGATGCATAACTAAAAGCAGCATAGTCACAAGGTAGTAGAAAAATCAGCAGGTAGCTCTGGAAGATTCCTTTTCAGGGCTACCTGCCGCATTATTCACAACTGGAAATACAGAGGAGAAGATGCCTTGAGCGATAAAAAAACCACCGTCCATGTCACCCGTGAAATTGCCGCACCAGCCACTGCCGTGTGGTCAACCGTGCGTGATTTTGCTGGCATTACGCGCTTTTTACCCATGTTCGAATTGGTTGGCCAGGCCGATAACACCATCGGCTCAATTCGCACCCTTAAACAAGGTGATGCCGTTTTTCGCGAGCGCCTCGAATCACTCGATGACACGGCGCGTATCCAGCGCTACGCTATCGTCGAAGCGCCGGTCCCACTCAAGGATTACGTTGGCGAGCTGGCAGTGCGTGACCTTGGCAACAATCGTTGCACCATGAGTTGGTCATCGACTTTTATTGTCGTTGGCGCCCCCGAAGCCGAAGTAGTGAGCATGATTGAAGGGCTCTACAACACGGGTATTGACCACCTCGTGAAGCTGCACGCCTAAACCGCTCACGTTGATCTGTCGTCTGGCGCTGTAAAGCTTGACAACAGGCAACTGTTTTTAGCCCTATGGAGAAATAGATGACGCAAAAAGAAGCCACCGTTACCCGCCCAATGACAGGTGATGAATATCTGGAAAGCCTGCGCGATGGGCGCGAAGTATATATTTTTGGCGAACGAGTCAAAGATGTAACAGCCCATCCGGCATTTCGTAATTCAGCACGCATGACTGCGCGCCTGTATGACGCGATGCATGATCCGGCCCAAAATAGTCAATTGGCAGTACCGACGGACACTGGCAGCGGTGGCTTTACCCAACCTTTTTTCAAAGCCCCCCGCAATACAGAAGACCTTGTTAAATCTCGCGACGCTATTGCCGCATGGCAGCGCATCGGCTATGGATGGCAAGGTCGGGCGCCTGATTATAAAGCCAGCTTTATTGCTTCAATGGGTGCCATTCCCGAGTTTTTTGGTGAATACGAAGGCAACGCCCGGGCCTGGTACAAAAAAACCCAAGAAAACCTGTTTTACTGGAATCATGCCATTGTCAACCCGCCGATTGACCGCAATAAAGGCTCATCTGAAATAGAAGACATCTGCGTTCATGTGGAGCGGGAAACCGATGCTGGCATTATCGTTTCAGGCGCGAAAGTCGTTGCCACCAACTCAGCGCTAACGCACCAGAATTTTGTTGGCTTATATGGTGTTCCAGTCAAAGATCCTCGCTTTGCTTTGATTTTCACCCTGCCAATGAATTCGCCTGGCCTGAAGATTATCTGCCGCACCTCATACGAATATGCCGCAGCGGTCATGGGCTCACCTTTCGACTACCCACTATCCAGCCGTATGGACGAAAACGATTCAGTCCTCGTACTTGATAAGGTGCTCGTGCCCTGGGAAAACGTTTTTGCCTATCGCGATATCAATGTCGTCAATAACTTTATTTTTGGTTCAGGCTTTATGTCCCGTGCCTTGTTTCATGGATGCACGCGGCTGGCAGTAAAGCTTGATTTCATTACCGGCTTGTTTATCAAAGCCACAGAAACAACGGGGGCCAACGAGTTTCGTGGGGTGCAGGGGCGTATCGGTGAAGTGCTGGCCTGGCGCAACTTGTTCTGGAGTCTCTCTGACGCAATGGCACGCAATCCAACATCCTGGGGCAAGGATTCTGTGCAGGTCAATGCCGAAGCGGCGAGCGCTTATCGTGTTTTTGCGCCCATGGCTTACCCCATGATCAAGGATCTGATCGAAAAAGACCTCGGCGCCGCGCTTGTCTATTTACCGTCGCATGCCGCTGATTTTCTTAACCCCGATACCAGGCCTTACCTTGATCGCTTTGTTCGTGGATCAAATGGCATAAATGCAGAAAACAGAGTAAAGATTCTAAAGTTGCTCTGGGATGCCATTGGTACCGAGTTTGGCAGCCGACATGAACTTTATGAACGCAACTACGCAGGCAATCACGAAGATAACCGGATACAAACACTCGGTTACGCTACCGCAACGGGCCAAATAGATAAGCTCAAGGGATTCGTCGACACCTGTCTGAATGAATATGATCTCAATGGCTGGAAAGCTTCCGATCTTATCAACCCAACCGACGTCAGCCTGTTTGGCAAGAAGTAAGACTTCATCTCTCTGATTTTCGCACGATGGCGCGACGATGATTCTTGTCGCGCCATCGTGCGTTTACAACCCTATTAATTGATTGAGTCAAGCAGGATTTAGCCAAGCGGGCCGCATATGGTCGTCATAGATTCATCACGCAAAAAGTCGGCGCTGGTGATACGGTGGAAAAGCGCTGCAGCATTGGCATCAGCGGAGAAAACCAACCGCCGTGATTACGCAACTCCGTTCTTTTATGTTCTGCGCCGCAAGAGCGACTCCATCCCCAGTTTTTTGGCTTGATACGCCACTCGCGGACGGGTGACGCCCAAGGCTCTGGCTACAGCAGACAAGTTGCCGCGATGATGTTCTATTGCTGCTTGTAGTGAAGAAGCGGTGATAGATCCGGGCGCACCCTCATGATTTACAGCGCTCATGTCGGGTACGTGTTGATCATGAGCCACGCCCGGCGTTGAACTGGTAAAGCCGGGTTGCATCGACCCTCTCGTCGTTGGTAGCCCGGCACTTTGGTTCGTTGTCGGTCGTGGCAAGCCCACCCCGGCAGCAACTGCGGCAGGAAGGTGTCCAATATCCATGGCACCGCCTTCGGCGGAGAGAATAATGGCGCGTTCCACAACATTCTCAACCTCGCGTACATTCCCTGGCCAATCATATGAAAGCAGCGCATCGAGCGCCCGCTCAGTAAATCCCGTGCGATGTCGCTTATGGATTTCGCAATAACGCCGCAAAAAGTAATCCGCCAGAATGGGAATATCTTCCCGACGCTCGCGCAGAGGAGGTATCGCAATCGGAAAAATATTCAAGCGGAACAGTAAATCCTGCCGAAAGTTGCCTTTAGCAACCGCTAACTCAAGATCAATGTTGGTTGCGGCGATGATGCGAACATCCAGATGGCACGACTTTGTGCCGCCAACACGCTCCACCTCGCCTTCTTGCACCACCCGCAAAAGCTTGCCTTGTGCAGCAAGACTTAAACAGCCAATCTCGTCGAGAAACAAAGAGCCGGTATCAGCCAACTCGAAGCGGCCCGGTCGAGAAATGGTCGCGCCGGTAAAGGCACCCTTCTCTACCCCGAATAAATCAGTCTCGACCAGAGACTCAGGAATCGCCGCACAATTGATGGCAACAAAGGGTCTTTCTGCGCGGGGGCTCACTGCATGGAGGGTTTGCGCAAAAATTTCTTTACCTACACCTGTCTCACCGAGCAATAAAACCGGCGCGGTAGTATCCGCCACCCGGTCGATCATATGGCACACACTATTGAAAGCGGCAGAGATACCAATGAGTTGGCGCCCCTTAAAGCGCGATTTGTGTAAATTTTCTACTGCGGGAGCTTGCTCGAAATGGCTGGGAGTAGCCGCATTTTGAGCACCCAGACTAATGATTTTTCGATTGGCAAAGGGTTGCGCATCGAAATAACGTAAATCCTCTTGCACGCCAGGCCAGTCATCAACCGGCTTGCCAATAATGCGGCAGGCTTCGTGACCCATCGCACCACATTCAACTTCTCTGTAAATCACGCGCCGGCCAAAAAATGCGCTGCTGTAGCCTGAAGCATACCCAATCTGCATCCAGCAAACCGGGTCCGCCGCTACCCCATAATCCGCCGTATGCGCCTCATCCTCGATCGAGCCCCACCATAAAAACTCCGTGTAAAACCGGCCACGAGCCACATCGACATCAACAATAACGGGCTCCACCCTGACGACGCCCTCTAAGGCATGGAGCTGTGGCCCAATTGAAAATGCATCATAAACGCTGCTGTCTTTGCGCACGCTATTCACCAGCTCTGCGTCTTTACTCCCGGCCAGATAACCCATGCGGGTTAACAATCCACGCGCCCGATCAATGCCCAGGCTTTCGATTAGCTCGCGCCGCAAAGCACCAAATGCTGACAAATGCAGCATAAACATGCGTTTGCCATCCAGCCATATCTGGCCAGACTCAGGTGCAAGATGAAGCCGCGCCACCAAATCATCAAAACCAGGTAACTGGCTATTTTCAAGACTTCTAGAATTCTTCGGCTGAGAATGGGGCTTCATAAGTTAACCATTAACAAAATTATTATTGATAATTTATATTAATAATTAACTATTGCCAATGCTTTTTTTGCCAATAAAATATTGCGACGCAATATCTTTTCGTTAAGGCCTAAAAATAGAGTCAAATAAATATTGCGCATTGCAGCAATGCCAGGTGGCACATAAGCTGCTTACTCCACTGGTAAAGCAAATTACAAATACACAAATGGAGGAGTTATGGGCAGCTCGGAAAATCCGGATATCGCCAGGCGCTATGTGCGCGTTATTCAACGGCGAGCTGATGGGTTTATCGAATTTCATTTTGCCATTGGACACACGGAATACTTTGCTGAGCTCATGTTAAGAGAAAAAGATTTTCAAGTTTTCTGTGCTGAAAACAACGTGGAGTTCCTGCCCGAAGGCGAACAAAAAAGCAAAAACGCATTTGATTGGACACTACGAAATGTCGCTAAAGGCATCAAGGTTCCTGATGCCTTTGATCAATAAGAACGCTGTAAGTACTCATCGTAATTAAGGTAGTTTTGATCTTTTAAGGAGGACAGGATGTCAGTAGAAATCAAGGCAGTAGAAATTAAACCGTTGCGCAACACGTTTACCAATGTAGCCGAACTCATCGGTGGTGATAAACCTGCATCCCGTTATCAGGAAGCCACCTTGGGTGTTCAGGCAACAACCAACATGCATTACCGGCCGACCTGGGAGCCTGAGTTTGAATTATTCGACCCGCGACGCAGCGCTATTCAAATGCGTGAATGGTATGACTTGAAAGACCCGCGCCAGCTTTACTACGCCTCCTGGACGATTCAGCGAGCCAAGGAACAAGAAACGCAAGAAGCCAACTTTGATTTTGTCGAATCGCGTTGCTTGCATTTGAGCTTGCCTGACGACGTAAAAAAACTCGCGCTAGAAGTTCTGTTGCCTTTGCGTCATGCTGCCTGGGGCGCCAACATGAACAACAACGAGTTCTGCTCACGCGCTTTTTCTGAAGTACTTATTTCTCCGGCCATCATGCATGCAATGGATAACCTGGGAATTGCGCAATACCTGACTCGGCTTGGCCTGGTGCTGGATGAGCCCGAAGTGCTTGATGTGGCCAAGACACAATGGATGACAGGCGAGGCATGGCAACCGATGCGCCACATGATCGAAGATTCATTTGTTATCCGCGACTTCATGGAAATATTTTTAGTGCAAAACTTTGTGTTTGATGGATTGCTCTATCCACTCATCTATGACCGTTTCGTGGATGATACGCTCACTTCACGTGGCGGTAGTGCCGTGGCCATGCTGACCGCTTTCATGCCCATGTGGTTTAGCCAAAGCAGCAAATGGGTTGATGGCGTGCTCAAAGTTGCCGTTGCTGAATCGGAACAAAACAAAGCGCTGATAAGCCAATGGACAACCACCTGGCGTGATCGTGCGGTGATTGCGCTCACGCCGATCGCGGCCATGGCGTTTGGAAATAACAAAGAGACCATGCTGAACGAAGTAGCTGAACAATTCAACGCTCGTGCCAAGAAGCTTGGCATCGTGGCTTAAACGGAGGCACTCGAATGTCAAAGGTTTTTATTATTGTTCAAGCTAACGAGGAAGCGCGACCTATCGTGGAAGCGCTCTTGCAAGACAACCCCCATGCCGTAGCCCAGGAATCGCCTGCCATGGTGCGCGTCGAAGCGGAAGGGAAACTAACCCTTAACCGTGCCACGGTAGAAGATTTAACCGGGCAACCCTTCAATATCCAGCAATTACACGTCAATCTGATTTCGATTAGTGGTCACATCGATGAAGATGATGACTACTTAACCGTTGAATGGGCAAACTAATTTAGGAGAAACATGATGGATATGAAAGTCGCCAAGAAAAAACTGGGTATTAAAGAGCGCTACGCGCACATGACGCGCGGGTTGGGTTGGGAACCCACGTATCAACCGGCAGATGCCGTGTTCCCTTATGACAAATACGAAGGAATCAAGATTCACGATTGGGACAAGTGGGTGGATCCCTTTCGGTTAACGATGGATGCCTACTGGAAATACCAAGGAGAAAAAGATCGCAAGCTCTATGCGGTAATCGAAGCATTTGCGCAAAATAATGGCCACCTCAACATTACCGATGCGCGTTATCTCAGTGCCATCAAGCTTTTCTGGCAAGGCGTGAGCCCGCTTGAAAATTATGTAGTACAAGGCTTCGCGCGTGCCGGGCGGCATTTCCGTGGCGAAGCCTCTCGCGTCGCGTGCCAGATGCAAGCCGTCGATGAATTGCGCCATTACCAAACCCAGGCGCACTCAATTTCCAACTACAACAAGTACTACAACGGGTTCCACAGCCAACGGCATATGTGGGATCGTGTGTGGTATCTGTCGGTTCCCAAATCGTTTGGTGAAGATGCGCTAACCTCCGGCCCCTTTGAATTTCTGATCGCGATCAGCTTTTCATTTGAATATGTACTGACGAATCTCTTATTTGTGCCTTTCATGTCGGGTGCCGCCTATAACGGCGACATGAGTACGGTGACATTTGGTTTCTCGGCCCAATCCGATGAGTCACGTCATATGACGCTTGGAATCGAGGCGATCAAATTCCTCCTAGAGCAGGACCCTGCTAATGTGCCAATCGTGCAGCGCTGGGTAGATAAATGGTTCTGGCGCGGTGCCCGGTTGCTTTCGCTGGTGGGCATGATGATGGATTACATGCTGCCCAAACGCGTGATGAGCTGGAAGGAAGCGTGGGAAATTTATGCCGAGGAAAATGGTGGTGCTTTGTTTCGCGATCTCGCTCGGTATGGAATCCGCCCCCCCAAAGGTTGGGCTGATGCGTGTGAAGCGAAAGAGCATATTTCTCATCAAGTGTGGCTATTGTTCTATGAGTACGGTGGTGCCGCGGCTTTCCATACGTGGTCACCGACCGATGATGAACTCGATTGGTTGTCGACAAAATATCCCAACACCTTCGATAAATATTACCGTCCGCGCATCGAGTTTTTGCGGGAAAAACATGCACGCGGTGAACGCGTCTACCAAACAACGCTGCCGACACTTTGCACAACGTGCCAGATTCCATTGGCTTTCACCGAGCCGGGTGATCCCACCAAGATTTCTCATCGCGAGACGGTTTACAAAGATGAAAAATATGTCTTCTGCTCTGATCACTGTCAGGAAATCTTCGCGCATGAACCCGAAAAATTCGTACAGAGCTGGTTGCCAGTGAATCAGATTTATCAGGGTAACTGCTTTAACCCCGGGGTTGACCCGACGGCTCCGGATTTTGATCCGCTCAAGGCTGTACTGGAATACTTCCGCTTCAACCTGGGCCGAGATAACGGGGAGTTTGATGGCTCTGAAGACCAGCGTAATTTTGCTGCCTGGCGTGGTCAGGCTTCGAAAAACTGAAAATTATTGTTAATTCACGGGCAGCTGCGAAGTGCCGCTGCCCAATATAAAACTGGAGGTTAAACATGTCTGTAATTGCATTGGGGGCGTATGAATTTACCCCGCGAGACCAGGTAAAAAATTTTCACGGGAATATTTTGGTCAATTTTTGTTGGGATCGGCATGTACTTATCACCGCCCCGTTTGCGGTTGCATTGCCTCCCGCGATGACGCTTCGCGAAGCGATTACAACCCGAGTCGTGCCTTCCATCGCTTTCCACCCGGATGCGGCAAAAATCGACTGGAATGCAGTGCAATGGGAAAAAGATCACAAGCCGTGGCAACCTGATCTGGATAAATCGCTGGCTGAAAACAATGTAGGCCACAAGGATTACATCGTATTTATTACGCCAGGGCTTAATGGATTGAATGGCGTCGGGTTGTAAAAGAGACTGACGGGTTACTTAACAAATGGCTCACGAACTGACTATTGAACCACTGGGCGCCACACTCGAAGTCGAAGACGGGCAAACCATTCTCGACGCCGCCTTGCGCGCTGGTATTCATATCCCTAATGCCTGCGGGCACGGCCTGTGCGCCACCTGCAAGGTGCAGGTACTAGACGGCGAGGTCGACGACCATGGTCAAGCCTCACCCTTTGCGCTGATGGATTTTGAGCGCGAAGAAAGGATGACGTTAGCGTGTTGTGCAACCTTGAACAGCGATGTCACCATCGAAGCTGAAATCGAAGAAGATGCCGATGCCGAGCAGATTCCCGTTCGCGACTTCCCAGGCACCGTCAGCCGGGTGGTTGATCTGACGCCGACAATCAAGGGCGTTTTTATCGAACTGGATGAAGCAATTCACTTTCAGGCTGGGCAATATATTCAGTTCGTTATTCCCGGTAAAAAAATTGAGCGTGCTTTCTCGCTCGCCAATCCTCTTTCAACCGGGCGGGAGGTGGAGCTTAACGTTCGCATTGTGGCAGGCGGCGAAGGTACGGCCTTCATCCACCAGAGCCTCAAGGAAGGTGATCGCGTCACTATCAAGGGACCCTACGGTCGCTTTTTCGTGCGCAAGTCGGCCCGCAAGCCGCTCATTTTTATGGCCGGCGGTTCAGGGCTATCGAGCCCGCGATCGATGATCCTTGATCTGCTGGAACACGGGTGGGACCTTCCGATCACCTTGGTCTATGGCCAGCGCACCAGGGCTGAGTTGTACTATCACGATGAGTTCGATGCGCTAACAAAGAAATACTCTAATTTCCGTTATGTTCCGGCGTTGTCTGATGAGCCGGCCGAGTCCGATTGGATGGGGTTCCGGGGATTTGTTCATGAAGCTGCGGCAGCGGCCTATCCTGATGGCTTTGCGGGCAATCAGGCGTACTTGTGCGGGCCTCCAGTAATGATCGATGCCTGTATCACAACCCTGATGCAAGGCCGTCTATTCGAGGACGACATTTATTTCGAAAAGTTTATATCGGCTGCCGATGCGCAGCAGGTACGCTCACCGTTGTTCAGAAAGATATAACTAAAGTTAGTAGTTGTTTCCAACGCCGATACCCACAGCATCGGCAACACACCTGAGGAGAGTAAAAATGGCAACACTAGGAAGACTCGACTGGTATGACATTGCACGTACCACAAACTGGACACCAACCTATGTTCAGGAAGATGAGCTGTTTCCTCCCGAAATGTCCGGCAGCATGGGTATTCCCATGCCGGCATGGGAGTCTTACGATGAGCCTTACAAACAGACCTATCCCGAGTATGTAAAGATTCAGCGGGAGAAAGACGCAGGAGCTTATTCAGTTAAAGCGGCGCTTGAACGTAGCAAGATGTTCGAAAATGCTGATCCAGGCTGGCTCAGTGTTTTAAAGGCGCACTTCGGTGCGATTGCCCGTGCCGAATATTCAGCATCCACGGCAGAAGCACGTATGGCGCGCTTCGGCAAGGCGCCTGGCATGCGCAACATGGCGACGCTGGGGATGATGGATGAGATCCGGCATGGCCAGATTCAACTGTATTTCCCACACGAGCACTGTGCAAAGGATCGTCAGTTTGACTGGGCGCATAAGGCTTATGACACCAATGAGTGGGCCATTCTTGCCTCACGCCATATGTTTGACGATATGATGACCACCCGGGGTGCTGTTGGCGTTGCACTGATGCTGACCTTCGCCTTTGAGACCGGTTTTACCAACATGCAGTTTCTGGGTCTGGCAGCCGATGCGGCAGAATCGGGCGACTGGACGTTCTCAAATCTGATTTCAAGCGTGCAGACTGATGAATCGCGTCATGCCCAGATTGGCGGTCCACTGGTTTCTATTCTGATCGAGAATGGAAAGAAAGCAGAAGCGCAAAAAATGATCGATATTGGCATCTGGCGCTCCTGGAAACTGTTCTCGGTACTGACTGGTCCGATGATGGATTACTACACCCCACTCGAACACCGCAAGCAGTCATTCAAAGAGTTCATGCAAGAGTGGATCGTTACCCAGTTCGAGCGCTCGCTTCTTGATCTCGGTCTTGACAAGCCTTGGTTCTGGGATCAATTCCTAGCAGAACTCGATTATCAACATCACGGCATGCACTTGGGTGTGTGGTACTGGCGGCCCACCGTATGGTGGAACCCCGCTGCCGGCGTCTCGCCCGAAGAGCGTGCTTGGCTCGAAGAGAAATACCCTGGCTGGAATGCAACCTGGGGAACCAACTGGGATGTCATCACCGACAACCTGCTCGTGGGCAAGCGCGAGCTTACCTATCCTGAAACACTCCCCGTGGTGTGCAATATGTGTCAGTTGCCGATCAATGCAACGCCGGGCCCCGAATGGAAGGTACGGGATTTCTCGCTCGAGTACAAAGAGCGCATGTACCACTTCTGCTCGGAAGGCTGCAAATGGTGTTTTGAACAAGAGCCGGAGCGCTACGAAGGGCATTTATCGCTGATCGACCGCTTCCTTGCAGGGATGGTTCAGCCGATGAACCTTGCTGGCGGCCTGCAATACATGGGACTGGCGCCGGGAGAAATCGGCGACGATGCCCATAACTACGCCTGGGTGGAAAAGGTTCGTGCTGCCCGTCAAAAGGCCGCAGCCTGAGGCTGACATTTGTATTGTCTGGCGCAGGTCTGGATGGACTCCAGCACCTACGCTAGACGAAGCTAAAATTTTCTAGAGGACATAAGAAATGGCATTGTTTCCTTTAACGTCCAATTTTCAGGGGGATTTTGTTCTGCAACTCCTGCCAGTGGATACCGAAAACACCATGGATGAAGTGGCGGCCGCAGCGGCCCACCATTCTGTAGGTCGTCGCGTAGCAGCCCGTCCTGGTCACATCATGCGTGTGCGCCGCCAGGGTTCTAAAGACCTGATGCCGCGAACCCTCAAAGTGAGTGAATCCGGTCTTAAGCCAATGGAATGCATCGAAGTAGTCTGGGAATAACGTACCCATTTGATCACAATCGGATTAACGAAGGAACGAGATGGCGTTTGAGAAAGTCTGCAAGCTGGATGACCTTTGGGAAGGCGAGATGGAATCTTTTCAGGTCAATGGTCAAGAGGTCCTGGTGGTCAGTTTGGACGGCGGAGCCATTCGTGCTTATCAGGGAGTATGTCCGCATCAGGATATTTTATTGGTGGAAGGTCAATTCGATGGTAAGGCGCTGATCTGTCGTGCGCACCAATGGATTTTCGATGCCCAAACAGGCGCAGGGATCAACCCGGATGACTGTCGTTTGGCGGAATACCCGGTGAAGATCGAAGATGAGGATGTGCTTGTCAATACCGAAGGGATAACGCCGCTGTTTGCGCATATATAACACCCCACCCGTGCCAGTCCGGAAATTTAACGAGTTATCCCCTATAAAAAAGAAAGGAAGAGATGATGAGCAGTATTTCAGAAGCCCACATGAATAACAATGTTGGCCCCGTGATGCGCCAGGGCGAGCTTGCCCAGGCCGTCATCGAAGCTGCAGAGATTGATAATCCCGACAAGGTAATCACCGTGGAAGACAAAGTTGCCTACATACGCATCCAGACCACCGATGAGATGCTTATCAAGCGGCAAACCATCGAAGAAATGCTTGGTCGGCCATTCAGCATGAGCGAAATTGAAATTGATCTCTCGTCTTTTGCCGGGCGTATCGATACGCAAGTTGAATATATTCGTTTTTACCATGCCAAGCACCTGTAATCCGAATAACCAAGGAGTTCGAACATGAGCGAAACAGAAGTATTAAAGCCGTTAAAGACCTGGAGCCATCTGGCCAAGCGTCGTCGCAAGCCGAGTGAATACGAGATCGTTTCGGTGAATATTCTCTACAACACGCGGGATCCGAACGCGCCTTATGATCTCGATCCGAACCTGCCCATGAACCGCTGGTACAAGCAGTACCGTAACGACAGTCTGTTGCAGCATGACGACTGGAACGCATTTCGCGACCCGGATGAACTGGTTTATCGTACTTACAACATGCTGCAGGATGGCCAGGAAACCTATGTTTTCGGACTGTTCAACCAGTTCAATGAGCGTGAGCACGACAAGGCATTGGAGCCACAATGGGCGGGAACGCTGGCCCGACTCTATACCCCGGCACGGTATCTTTTCCACACCCTGCAAATGGCCTCGGCGTACATTCAGCAGATGTCGCCTGCCAGCACGATTACCAATTGCGCTGCGTTTCAGGCCGCCGACTCTTTGAGGTGGCTCAGCCATACTGCCTATCGCACCAAAGAGCTTTCACTCACGTTCACGGACAAGGGTTTTGGTACGGACGAGCGCACCTATTGGGAGACCGACCCCGCATGGCAAGGCTTTCGCGAGTTAATGGAGAAAGTGTTAACCACCTGGGATTGGGGTGAAGCTTTTGTGGCATTGAATCTCGTCGCCAAGCCGGCGATTGAGGAGGCCGTATTGCGTAAATTGGGTGAAGCCGGGCGTCATAACGGCGATACGTTGCTTGGCATGTTGACGGATAGCCAGCTTCTGGATGCCAACCGCCATCGTCGCTGGGCAACAGCGCTGGTCAAAATGACGCTTGAAAAATCAGGCAATGCAGAGGCTATCAAGCCGTGGATTGCAAAATGGGAACCCCTTGCCGACAAGGCAATCGACGTCTTTTGTACTGCCATGCCTGAAGTGCCCGATGCTGCAGCAGATGCCAGGAGTGCAACACGAGATTTTCGGCTTTCTCTGGCACTTTAATCAGTCAATCAATCCGTTAAGACTAAACCAAATCATCGCCCGTCAATTTAATAAACTTGATAAAACAAGAGGGACCTCATGAAAGCAGCAGTCTATTTTGGCCCGCAAGATATTCGATGCACGACGATTCCAGACTCGATGTTGCGTGCTGACCATGAAGTGCTAGTCAAGGTGACCGCAACTTCGATCTGTGGATCGGACCTGCATCTATACCGTGGAGCGCTTGATGGCATCATGGAAAAGGGAAAGTCACAAACAGGACATGAATTGATCGGCGAGGTGCTTGCGGTAGGTAGAACGGTTGGCCGCTTTAAAAAAGGCGATCGAATCAGCATGGGCTACTCGGCCTCATGTGGTGACTGCTACATGTGCAAAGTGGGCCAAACAGCGCACTGCGAAACCACGCACAAAGCGGTGTATGGCTTTGGGGTGCCGTTTGGCAACCTGAATGGCACGCATGCGGAAACGCTTGTGCTGCCATATGCGGACGGCCATGCAATGAAAGTCCCTGCAGGAATTTCCGATAGTGCGGCGATCACACTCTCTTGCAACCTTCCCTCCGCGGTTATCGCCAATGAGCTTGCCAACATTCAGGTGGGTGAAACGGTCGTGGTGATTGGCTGCGGGCCCACTGGTTTGATGGCAATGGATATTGCCATGCATCGAGGACCAGGACGATTGATCGCAGTAGATGCCTTGCCTAAAAGGCTCATGCTTGCAGCCCAAAAAGGCGCTGCAACGTTTGACTCGTCACACGAGGGATGGCAGGAAAAAGCGCTTGAAGTCACGGGTGGCCGTGGTTTTGACAAGGTCATCGAAATGGTTGGCTTACCCGAAACCTTGCAGATGAGTCTTGATCTGGTTCGCCCCGGAGGAACTATCGCGGCTCTTGGCGTATTCTGCGATGACAAATTCAATCTGAATCTCGCCGATATATTCTTGCGTAATATCACGCTGCACATGAATGGTTTTGCCAACGTGCAGCCCTATATGTGGGAAGCCCTACGCATGATGGAGCGTGGCGTTGTCAAACCCGAAGAATACTTTTCACATACGTTTGCACTATCGGATGTCGATCAAGCCTTTGCCACGTTTTTTCACAAGACGGATGGCGCAATGAAAGTGCTGATCAAACCGTAGATACGTAATACTCACGAAGGCTGTCTGTGAGTATCATAGGCTACTGAGGTAGCCATTGCAGAATGTCACTACGCATTGCTACCTGAAACATATGGTTAATTTCAAAATCGAGGACAACCCATCATGCAAAGTACCCTTGAACAACGCAACATCGACATCGTTCGCAACTTCTGCGCTGACTGGAGCAAATGCTCTAACCAGGCACTACTGCCCTATTTCACTGAAGATGCCGTCTATCACAACATGCCGTGGGCGCCACTCAAAGGGCATCAAGCCATTGGTGATTTTCTTGCACCCTTTTGGTCCATGCTTGATAGCATCACCTTCGATGTGCTCAACATTGCCGCAAACGGCGCGGTTATTTTTACCGAACGCGTTGACTATTTTCGGTTTAAAAATGGAGGCAAACTCGATCTTCCCGTCAACGGCGTGTTTGAACTGAACGCTGAAGGAAAGATTACCCAATGGCGCGAATATTGGGATCTTGCCGACTGGATAAAGCAAGGTGGCCCGGCAGGCTGACGCGGTAACAAACAAAAATTTCTGGCTGCTGTATGCAGCTACGATCATCGCTGGTTATTACAGCGTGAATACCAATGTGTACCACTTTGCCGCAGCCGAAATTGCCAACCCAGCAGGGAAGGGAAAGCGGCATCTTATGCGCCAGCCGGTTTTTATCGTCGCAGCAACCACAAGTCCTTGGGATTTGGGGTAATGAATCTACTCATGGCAGCTACACCTCTGGCGATGCAGAAATGCAGCCTGCCTTTTCCTCCAGTCGTTCTGGTGCTGGAATGGCATGTGATCGGCATATTTGTCCCGGGGTTTTTATCGGAAACTCATTAAACGTTCTGGAACACTCACCATGTGTGTCGGCGTGGCGCTCAATGCGCTATGCATCGCGGTGGCACTTTCTGGCACAGAGATATACCAATTTTTAATCACCCTGTTCTTGCTTGGTGTCGGCTGGAATTTTTTGTTCACCGGCTGCACGAAATTATCACTGCAAACGTATTCCGCTGACGAAAAGGATAAAGCGCAAGGTGCCTTGAATTTCTCTGCATTCACTACCCTGGCTGTAAGCTCTTTTGCTTCTGGCGTGCTGGTCACAACACGTGGCTGGATGCTGCTCAATATCGGTTCGCTGATCCCTGTACGGTTAACAGCTGCAGCGCTTTTATGGCTCTGAAGGCGAAGTACAGAACAACCCCTGTGATCAAGTATTAAGGATTACTTTTGGCTATCGATGGTTTGGCAGCCAAAACGAAGTTAACCTTCACCTCGTCCGCAACAGTACTCGGGTCTCCCCATGCGCCCTCACCAATACCAAACGCGAGACGTTTAAGGGTAAAGCCTCCTGCAAAAATCCCTAGCCCGGCTTCTTGATGAAAGCTCGCTTTAGTCACCATATCCTGCGTCACATTTTTGATCGTTAGCGCACCCTGCATCTCGAACTGACCATTGCCTAAGGCTTTGACATGACGAATGTCGAAGCGAGCCGTCGGAAACTGACGAACAAAAAACCAGTCCTTGCCAACAACTTCGTCGTTGGCCTCAGTAGATCCGGCATCTACGCTGGCCAGCTCAACGTCGATGCGCGCTCGCGCCGCTTCTGGATGTACCGGGTCAAAGTTAAGCTGTCCAGTAAAGCGACGAAAACCCCCTTCGACAGAGACGCCCATCTGTTTTGATACAAAGCGGATGCTGCTACGCTCAATAACTAGTGGGCCATATACTGCTGCCCAAGTCTCTGTGTTTAGCAGCATACATAAAATGAAAATAAAAAAACGACCCATCACGGCGTTCCTTTCAGCGGGTTAAGCCCATTTTCAGGCTAAAGAATAACAATACCATGAGAGACGCATACAATAAAAAAGGGTTTCAGTTTTTTGACTGAAACCCTTGGTGTTACTGGTCGGGGCGAAAGGATTCGAACCTTCGACCCCTTGCACCCCATGCAAGTGCGCTACCAGGCTGCGCCACGCCCCGACATGTATAAATTATAGCAATAGAATGGGCTATTCGAGCCCGCCTGCCCGCAGAAAATCAATAATCGCTGTAATTTCTTTTCGTAGCGAACCGGGTTGTTCATCAAACTGCGTATTCATCTGCCCCTTTTGCCCATTTAACTTTGGCGTTAATGAGTCATCCAGACGATGCCGTGCACCATTAATCGTAAACCCGTCCTGGTAGAGCAACTCACGAATTCTGCGCGCCAACAACACTTCATGATGCTGGTAATAACGCCGATTTCCGCGCCGTTTAACAGGGCGCAGTTGGGTAAACTCTTGCTCCCAATAGCGTAATACATGCGGTTTTACGCCACAAAGCTCGCTGACTTCACCGATAGTGAAGTAACGTTTGGCTGGAATCGGTGGCAGCTCGTCCCGGCTATTACTGGGTATTGCCACGCTGGAATGCCTCTACTGCCATTTTGAGTTTTTGGCTGGCATGAAAAGTAACGACACGCCGTGCTGTAATGGGGATCTCTTCACCTGTCTTGGGATTGCGACCCGGGCGTTGCGGCTTGTCACGCAATTGAAAATTGCAGAAGCCAGAAAGCTTCACGTCATCCCCTTCTTCAAGTGCATTTTTCACTTCGTCGAAAAAAGCTTCCACCATATCTTTTGCTTCACGCTTGTTTAAACCCACTTTTTCAAAAAGAAGATCTGCCAGCTCTGATTTGGTTAATGTCATACAAGCTCCTGCTACCAATAATTAACGAAGGATCAACGCAATAAAGCACCGAAGTCATTTTGCGCAACGGCTAAAAGTTTAGCGACAACCTCCTCGATTTCCACATCCTCGAGAGTTCGTTGAGTATCTTGCATAACTATGTGAAACGCAATACTTTTCTGAGCGTCACTCAGCCCTTGCCCTTGGTATACATCAAACAGCACAATGTCGCGCACTACCGCCGGGGCAGCTGCACGTAATGCATTTTGCACGGCTGAAGCGGGCTGAGTTTGCGCAACAACGAGCGCAAGATCACGTACCACTGTGGGTAAACGTGATACTCCGGTGTATTCAGTTTGAGGACACGTTAACAATGCCGCCAGCTCAAGCTCAAACACCACGGGCGCTTGCCCCAGGGCATATTTTTGTACCCATCGAGGGTGTAGCTCACCCAGCACGCCCACAGGCTGGCCTTTAAGTATCACGCGTGCGCTACGCCCAGGGTGAAACGCGGAATGGATTACGGGTTCAAAGCTTAATTCGTGCGGTGAAAAAAGCACTTCAACATCGGCCTTTACGTCGTAAAAATCCACGCGTCGTGGTGGTACACCCCATTGCTCAGGTACGGCAAAGCCTGCTGCTAAGCCCGCTAGTCGAAGCGGCTGATCAAAACCAGTCACTGGCGCACTGTTGCTCGTTCTGAAAAAACAGCGTCCAAGCTCAAAAATTCGCACCCGCTCCGTTTGTCGTTTGCGATTTGTGGCTAATGTGTCAACTAAGCCACCGATGAGCGTTGAACGCATCACGCTCATGTTGCTGGCAATAGGATTAGCCAGCACTATGGGGTGAGTATTGGTTGTAATGCTTGAAAAATCTGCCTCCCACGCAGCATCGACAAAGCTGTAAGTAACAATTTCATGATAATCGCGTTGAGCTACCGCTTGCCGAATCTGCATCGGGCCACGACTAAACTCGGCTGCAGGCATCATGGCAACTCGCGCTACAGGTGGGATAGAGGGAATATTGTCGTACCCGTGCAGACGCGCGATTTCCTCAATCAAATCTTCTTCAATTTCAATATCGAAGCGGAAAGAAGGCGGCGTGACAACGAGGTGATCACCTTCTTGC
The DNA here is from genome assembly GCF_000934545.1 of Rugosibacter aromaticivorans. Lineage (GTDB taxonomy): Bacteria > Pseudomonadota > Gammaproteobacteria > Burkholderiales > Rhodocyclaceae > Rugosibacter > Rugosibacter aromaticivorans. The sequence goes on along the minus strand of NZ_CP010554.1, from coordinate 1,403,494 downwards.
GCCACACGCAAACCCAAGCCGCCAAGTAAGGCCTCTGCACGCTCGGCCGTGACATCAATACCCAAAACTTTTGTGGCACGCGCCGGACGAAGCATAACCGGGGCGCGACGAGGCAAATGCTCGGGAGAAACAGCTTCGACAATAGGACCTACTTTGACACTCTCACCACCCCCGCATGCAAGGATTAACGCAGTTGCACGCTCAATCGCCAGGCGTGGCAAATCAAAATCAACCCCGCGTTCATAACGATGCGAGGCATCCGACGAAAAACCTAAAGTCCGCGCTTTGCCCGCAATAGCCACTGGCGCGAAAAAAGCGCTTTCCAGAAAAATATCGGTTGATACCGCTGTCACGCTTGAAGTCTCGCCTCCCATGATTCCTGCCAACGCAAGCGCGCGCTGCTCGTCAGCAATCAGTAGCATGTCCGGCTTAGGCTCAATCTCTACGCCATTGAGCAGCAACAAAAGTTCATCGGGCTGCGGGTAACGCACATGGATATCACCTGAAAGCTTGGTATCATCAAACGCATGCAAGGGCTGGCCGAGTTCCAGCATGACATAATTGGTGATATCCACCACTGCTGAAATTGAGCGAATACCACTGCGCTCAATGCGCCGTTTAATCCATTCAGGGGTTCGCGTTTGTGCATTCACACCCCGCAGAATACGGCCGCAATAGCGCGGGCAAGCGGCTGGCGCGTCAAGGACAATCGCGCGTTGGTCTTGATAGTCAGCCGCCACTGGCGCAGCGTCAGGCAATACAGGCAAAATCAGCGGCGCGCCTGTCAATGCCGACAGTTCGCGCGCAATGCCTAGCAACGACAGACAATCTGCACGGTTAGGTGTCAACTTGATGGTGATGAGATGGTCATCAAGATCAAGGGACGTACGAATGTTTTCGCCGACAACTGCATCTTCCGGCAGCACCAGCAAACCGCCATGATCATCAGCTATGCCCAGCTCGCGTGACGAGCAAAGCATGCCAAAGCTATCCAGGCCGCGCACTTTGGCTTGTTTAATTTCCATCGTGGGCAAGCGGGCGCCAACCACAGCACAAGGCACTTTTAATCCGGCAGCCACATTCGGCGCGCCGCAAACAATTTGCAAAATCTCACCCTGTCCCGCATCCACAGAGCAGAGATTAAGCTTATCTGCATCAGGGTGTTTTTCGACTGTCAGCACCTGGGCAACAAATACGCCGGAAAACTCAGGCGCAGCGGCCTTCACTTCTTCCACCTCCAGCCCCGCCATCGTAAGAATATGACAGAGTTCTTCAGTATTTAGTGGCGGGTTACACAGGCTGCGCAGCCAGGATTCAGAAAATTGCATAATCAAGTGATCAACGTGAGCGTGTTTTAATTGAATTGCGCAAGAAAGCGCAAATCGCCTTCGAAAAATAAGCGCAGATCAGGAATGGAATAGCGCAGCATCGCCAAGCGATCTGATCCCATGCCAAAGGCAAAACCGGTGTACTTTTCCGGGTCGAAACCGCCAAACCGCAGCACGTTCGGATGCACCATGCCACAGCCTGCGATTTCCAGCCAACGACCTTGCAATGCACCACTCATGAAGGCCACATCAATTTCTGCGGAGGGTTCGGTGAACGGAAAAAAGGATGGACGAAAGCGCACGCTCATATCGTCTGATTCAAAAAAATGGCGGAGAAAATCCGCTACAACACCTTTGAGATCAGCAAAGCTGACATTCTCACCTATCCATAACCCCTCGACCTGATGAAACATGGGCGAATGCGTGGCATCGGAATCCACACGATACACCCGGCCAGGGCAAATCACACGCAGCTCAGGCAGCGTTTCGAGATGTTTGTGGCGCTCGACATGTGCCAGCATGGTACGAATCTGTACCGGGCTGGTATGCGTGCGTAGCAGCACGTCATCCTGCATCTTGCCATCCACGCCTTTGAGGTAGAAAGTATCGTGCATCGAACGTGCCGGATGATTTTCAGGCGTATTCAACGCCGTGAAATTGTGCCAGTCAGATTCAATCTCAGGGCCATCAGCCACATCAAAACCGATGGAGCGAAAGAGCTGCTCGATGCGTAGAAGGCATTTAGTCACCGGATGCAGGGTGCCACGCGGCATGCCCCGCCCCGGCAAGGTGATATCCAGTGACTCAGCGGCTAATTGGGCTTCAAGGCGAGCATTTTTCAGCTCTTCGCGCCGTGTCACCAGCGCCGACTCTATCCGTTCTTTCGCCACATTAATGGCAGCACCTGCCACTTTGCGCTCTTCTGGCGGCAACTTGCCCAGCCCTTTGAGCAATGTCGTGAGAGAGCCTTCTTTACCGAGGTAAACAGCCTTGGCATTCTCCAACTTGGCAGGTTCGGTAGCCAGCGCAAAATCGGCCATGGCCGAGGTCACCAGTTGATCCAGGTGTTGATCCAGGTTATCCATCGATCATCAAAATAGCATTGGCAAAAAATAATAACATCCGTTGCAATTAAAAAAGGAGGCCCCCAACAGCCTTGGGCCTCCTTTTTTGGTTATGCCGCGTTCAAGCTGAAGGGGAAAGCTGAACCCGGGCCTGATTCGCCAGCGCAGCAAATGCTGGCTTGTCAAACACGGCCAGATCAGCCAGAACCTTGCGATCCACTTCGATGGACGCTTTTTTCAAGCCGTTCATCAAGGTGCTGTACTTCATACCCAACTCACGCGCACCGGCGTTAATACGGGCAATCCACAACACACGGAATTGACGTTTACGCTGCCGACGGTCACGATAGGCATATTGACCTGCCTTCATCACCGCTTCTTTGGCAATACGGTAAACCTTGCTGCGACGGCCGCGGTAACCCTTGGCCTGGTCGAGAACTTTCTTGTGACGCGCGCGCGCCGTTACACCACGTTTTACTCTAGGCATGTCATATTCTCCTTAAGCGTTCGGCAGCATCGCGCGAACGGATTTGACATTAGAGGCGTGAACCGTGAGCATGCCACGCAACTGCCGCTTGGTCTTGGTGGTTTTCTTGGTGAGAATGTGGCGCTTAAACGCCTGTGAGCGCTTGATACTGCCTGAAGCGCGTACGATAAAGCGCTTCTTGGCACCGCTCTTGGTCTTCATCTTCGGCATCGAAGATCTCCCTATAACATGACAGCCAGGTGTTTCCCGCCTTGGGAATGCTTGATGACCCGCCATCACTTCTTATCTCCACCCGGCTTACACCTGGCGGAAAAATTCTTTCAACTACAACACGACTACAACGAGCTCAATGTGCTTTTTTCTTCGAAGGTGCCAGCACCATGATGAGTTGGCGGCCTTCCATTTTCGGAAATTGTTCAACCATTGCCTGTTGCTCAAGATCTGCTTTGATACGTTCCAGCATACGCATGCCAATTTCCTGATGGGCCATCTCGCGTCCCCGAAAACGCAAAGTAATTTTTGCCTTGTCACCCTCACCGAGAAACTTCACCACGTTACGCAACTTGATCTGGTAATCGTTTTCATCCGTACCCGGGCGAAACTTGATTTCCTTGACCAACACCTGCTTTTGCTTCTGTCGCGCCTCATGCAAACGCTTGGCTTCCTGATACTTGAACTTGCCAACGTCCATGATCTTGCACACAGGAGGCACGGCGGTCGGCGCAATTTCTACCAGATCCAGACCAGCCTCTTCGGCCAGTGTCAATGCTTGACGTATTGGAACAATACCTAACTGCTCGCCATCTTCCCCGACCAAACGCACTTCAGGGGAGGTAATTTCGTCATTCAGGCGCTGCGACTTATCTTGAGCGATGGTTCAATTCTCCATAAAAACAAAAAAATCAGGCCGAAAAAGCGACGCCACCCTTGCTGCTTTTTTCATTCAGCAAGCGTTCAATCAAGGCTTGAGGGGACATCTGCCCGAGATCTTGATTGCCACGGGCACGCAAAGCGACCAACCCGGCAGCCTTTTCCTTGTCACCCACAACGACAAGGTAAGGCCGCTTCAACAAACTATGTTCGCGTATTTTATAGTTTATTTTCTCTCCACGCAAATCACTTGTCGCGCGAAGGCCCGCTTTTTGCAATAACTGAGTGACATCGATCGCGTAATCCGCCTGTGCTTCGGAGATAGTCATCACCACAATCTGCACCGGCGCCAGCCACAACGGGAAAGCACCCGCATGGTTTTCGATCAGTATGCCGATAAAGCGCTCCAGCGAACCGAGAATCGCCCGATGCAGCATCACCGGCGTATGGCGTGTATTGTCTTCGCCAACAAATTCAGCGCCCAGCCGCTGCGGCATGGAAAAATCGACCTGTACCGTGCCGCATTGCCAAGAGCGGCCAATGGCGTCCTTGATATGAAATTCTATTTTCGGGCCGTAAAACGCACCTTCGCCGGGGAGTTCTTCCCACTGCAAACCACTGGCCGTCAGCGATGCGCGCAATGCATTTTCAGCCTTGTCCCACGAAGCATCTTCACCTACCCGGCTTGCCGGGCGCAAGGCCAGTTTGACGGCTACCTCGGTAAAGCCAAAATCGGCATACACCTGCCGCACCAGATCATTAAAGGCCGTGACTTCCGGCTGAATCTGATCTTCAGTACAAAATACATGCCCGTCATCCTGCGTAAAGCCACGCACACGCATCACGCCATGCAGCGCACCTGAAGGCTCATTGCGATGACATGAACCGAATTCACCATAGCGCAGCGGCAGGTCGCGATAAGAGCGGATACCCATATTGAAAATCTGCACATGGCCGGGACAATTCATTGGTTTTACCGCGTAGTCGCGCTTTTCCGACTCGGTGGTAAACATATGGTCCTTGTAATGCTCCCAATGGCCGGATTTTTCCCACAGCGTGCGCTCCAGAATCTGCGGGCAACGCACTTCCTGATAACCATTGTCGCGATACACCTGACGCATGTATTGCTCGATTTCCTGCCACACCGTCCAGCCATGCGGATGCCAGAACACCATGCCCGGCGCTTCTTCCTGCAAATGGAAAAGGTCAAGTTGGCGGCCCAGCTTGCGATGATCGCGCTTCTCGGCTTCTTCGAGCATGTGCAAATAGGCGTCGAGGTCTTCTTTCTTTGCCCATGCGGTGCCGTAAATCCGCTGCAACATCGCATTGTCAGAGTCGCCCCGCCAATAAGCACCGGCCACTTTCATCAGTTTGAAAACTTTAAGCTTGCCAGTTGAAGGCACATGCGGACCACGGCAAAGATCGACAAAATCGCCTTCACGGTAGAGCGAGACATCTTCACCTTCGGGAATCGCTGCAATCAGCTCGGCCTTGTAATGCTCGCCCAGCGAAGTAAAAAACTCGATCGCCTGATCGCGCGGCACGACTTCGCGGATCACAGGAAAATCTTTTTTCGCCAGTTCCGCCATGCGCTTTTCAATCGCTTCCAAATCTTCTGGCGTAAAGGGGCGGGTGTAGGCAAAGTCGTAGTAAAACCCGTTGTCGATCACTGGACCGATCGTTACCTGCGCTTCAGGGAACAAGTCTTTCACGGCATAAGCCAGCAGATGTGCGGTCGAATGCCGAATAACCTCCAGGCCATCGGCCTCTTTATCCGTCACAATCGCCAGCTGTGCATCCTGCGTAATCAGGCATGATGTATCCACCAACTGACCATCCACACGGCCCGCTAACGCGGCTTTCGCCAGCCCCGTACCAATGGACGCGGCAACTTCGGCCACCGTCAACGGCTGTGGATATTCACGTTTTGAACCATCGGGCAGGGTAATGACAACCGGCATGAAGACGGACTCCAGTACGACAACAAAAAATGATTAAAACCTGCAGATCCAAAGCAGAAAGCGGCCACACAAACCACGCACATGCCACGCACATGCCACGCACAAACCACGGATGGCCGCCGCTCATTCTGGCGGGATGATGATAAAAATCGACCGCCAAGAATGGCGCGAATTCTATCACGGCAAAGCACTGCAACAGCGCCAAAATACCGCCCCCTCGCCCCGCCTGCGGGGAGAAAAACAGGGTGAGGGAGAACGTCTACCCGCGCAAAGCCACCATCGCCGGTTGGCGCAGCAGCTTCACTGAGCTCATCCAGCCAACGGCTGCCACCATCGCACTGCCCGCGAACAGGCCGATGAACCACAAGTGCGGCTGCGGCAAATAATCGAGTTGAAAAACAAAGCGTGCCAATCCCCAGCCGATCAGGCTCGCCGCGATGCCGCCCAGCAGGCCAGCCATTGCGCCCAGCATCAGAAACTCGGCCAGCAGTGCGCGCGCCAATTGTCGGCGCCGCGCGCCCAGAGCACGCAGCACGGCCAGCTCATGCTGGCGCTCGTCACTACTGGCTTGCAGCGCCGCGGATAACACCGCCAGACCGGCCAGCACGGCAAAACCGAAGACCAGCTCAACGGCATGCACCACCTGATCGAGCGTCCCATTAAGCTGCCGCACCAAGGAAGCCACATCAATCACTGTCAGGTTGGGAAAGGCCTTAACCAGATCGGGTATCAAAGCGCCTCGCGCTGCGGGTAGATAAAAGCTGGTGATATAGCTTGCCGATGCCGCATCCAGCAAGCCGGGCGGCGCGATGACGAAAAAATTCACGCGCATCGAATCCCAGTCGAGTGTGCGCAGCGAAGTAATCGATGCCTCAACGCGCTGCCCGGCAATATCGTAAACCAACCGGTCACCGAGCTTGAGATGCAGCGTTTTTGCGATGCCCTGCTCCACCGAAAACTCCGCCCTCTGAATATTGCCATGCCAGCGTCCGCTAGTCACGCGGTTGCCCGCAGGCAGATCGGCAGACCAGGAAAGATTGAACTCGCGATCGACCAGACGCTGCGCTTGCTCATCGGGATAGCTTGTCGGATTGATGGCGGCGCCATTCACCGCGACCAGGCGGCCACGCACCATGGGCGCCAGCGCAGGCGGTGGCAAGCCGTGTGCCGTGAAAAAGTCGGCGATGGCGAGACGCTGATCCGGCTGGATATTGATGACAAAACGATTCGGCGCATCCGCCGGCAGACGCTTTTGCCAACTCGCCAACAAATCGCCACGCGCCACGGTGAAGAGCAGCAGCGCCGTCAGCCCCAAGGCGAGGGCTACCGCTTGCACCAGCGTGGCATTCAGCCGTCGGCGCAGATTCACCAGCCCATGCCGCCAGCCATAGCCACTACCCGCTGGCCGTACCAGCCCAAGCAGCGCAACCCAGCCGCGCAGCATCAGCGTGAACACAATGAGCGCGGCAAGAAATCCGGCCAGCACGATCAATCCCAGCCGCAGGCCGTCCGCCATCCACAGCATCAATGCCGCCAGCAGCACACTGCCCAGCAGATAAGCCATGATCGATGCTGGCTCGGTCGCCAACTCGCGGCGCAATACACGCAGCGTTGATGCGCGGCGCAGCCGCAGTAGCGGCGGCAAGGCAAAGCCACCAACCAGAATCAACCCCACCAGCAAGCCATGCAGCCAAGGCAGCCATGACGGCGCAGGCAGCGCCGTGACCAGCAAGCCGCCGAGCAACTGTTGCAACACCGCCTGCGTGGCATAGCCCAGCCCGCAACCCACCAGCGTCGCCAGCAGCCCGAAGAGCAAAAATTCGCCGCCATGAATCAGCAGCAGTTGCGCACCCGACGCACCCAGACAGCGCATCACCGCGCAGCTGTCGAGATGCCGCCGCAAATAACGTTCCGCTGCCAGCGCCACTGCCACTGCCGCCAGAATCACCGCGAGCAACGCCGCCAGCCGTAAAAAGCGTTGCGCGCGCTCGGTGATGTTGCGAATTTCAGGCCGTGCGTTATCCAGGCTTTCCAGCTTTTCGCCGCGCCCCAATCGCGCCTCGGCCCATGAGCCAAAACCGGCTACAGCGGCAGGCTCGCCCGCCAGATGCAGCCGGTAACTCACGCGGCTGCCGTTCTGGATCAAGCCCGTCACAGGCAGATCGGCCAGATTGATCATCAGGCGCGGCGCAATGGCAAACAGATTGGTGCCGCGATCCGGCTCCAGCGTCAATATTGCGTCAATTTTCACGTCGGTATTGCCCAGCGCCAAGGCCATGCCCGGCGCCAGATTGAGCGCCGTAGCCAGACGTTCATCCGGCCAGGCTTCACCCGGGCGGGGAACATGTTGCGTTGTTGCATCCTTCACGTTCAACACCGGTGCAATGCGCAGCGCGCCGCGCAGCGGATAGTTTTCCGACACCGCCTTGATTTCAGCCAACTGCGCTGTGCCGTTAATCTGCACCATGCTCGGAAAGGTCGTGCTTTCCGCTATCCGCAAGCCGCGCGCCGCGGCTTCGCGCCGGTAATCCGCCACCCACGGATGGTCCGCCGTGAGCAGCAAATCGCCGCCCAGCAACTGATGCGCTTCCAGCTTCAGCGCCTGCTCCACACGGTCGGTGAGAAAACCGACGCTGGTCAACGCTGCGACCGCCAGCACGATGGCCATGCCCACCACCGTCAGCTCGCCCGCCCGCCAGTCGCGCCTCAGCATGCGCCAGGCAAGATTGAAATTGCGCATTAAGTTGCCCTCTTCCCTGCTGACGCTACACCACCAGACTTGAGTGCCTGCGTTAGCCGCACTGGGTTCTGGCGGCAATCGAGCACGCGCCAAACATCAGCGCAATCATCTTCAAGCTTGTAGTAGATCGCGTAAGGAAAGCGTTTCGACAGCGCCCGAAAATAGCCGTGAAACTGCTGATGCACCCCCGCATGAATCAGCAGGGCGTCAATATCCGAAAACAGCGAATCGAGAAAGTACGCGCCCAGACCGGCACTCTGACGCTCATAAAAGTGCTTGCCATGCGCCAGATCGCTTAACGCCAACGACAGTATTCTTATTTTCAAGCGGTGTCACCACCGAGCAGCAGTTTTTTGGCCTGATCCCAATCGATAAAACGCGCCTCACCCGCCGCCAGCGCGGCTTCGGCTTCATGCAGCGCATCACCATGCCATGCCGGGGATTGCAGCGACGAATCCTCGCGGGAAAGATCATCCCAAAGCGCTTCCATCATGCGCAGCTTTTCCACGCGTGTGAGGTGTTCGATAGTCAACATGTCAGCATCCTCCAATCTTTGATTAAGCCTTGCCGGCGCATCATCGCATCACGCGGCAGCCAAATCAACCGCGTCGGAAAAAGTTCCCGCAGGCGACCCGAAGGTAGTGCAGGGCAAGCACCGCGCTGGCGCTGGTGGGACGGGGATAAATCAGTGATGCGCCGCTTTAGGAGGCGCTTTAAGGGACGAGAATTTTAGCGAGGGCTCCCATGCAGCGGGATGAATCGGCGCCTGCACTGCTAGTAATGGATCAAGGCCAATTTAGGGCTTGCCTGCTGATGCTACTTTTTTTCGTATTGACGGCTTGCGCTTTGTTGATGCAGATGCTCTATCCAGCCTATCGACGGGCAAGGTTGCCGACTCTGGTGCTGCCGCAATCTTGATCAATAGACGCGGGCCGATGATTTCACCTTCTTCCGTCGTGGCCAGCAAACGAAGCGACGTTGGCTTTTCAATAGGGAAAGGCGAAAACGCGATTGCGGTGCTCACTGTTTTGCGCGTGGATGTAGCGTCCTGAACTCGAGCAACCTCGTCGAGCGGTAGCATCGGGACATCAAGACGCGCCAACTCGTTTTCATCGTCCTGAACAACACGTAGCGTTAACGACTTGAAGAGCCTTTCCTTCGGTGTCCATGCAGACGCATAAACGCATAATTTTGGCAAAACGAAAGGTGTCGCGGGAACCATCAGTTCTTCTTGGTAGCACCCCATCAGCGAAATCTTGTTGCCCATTTCATGCCGAATGTCATCGCAAAAAATAGCCGTGAGGAAACGATCAGTGTTCTTTTTCATTGAACATCCTCCGGCGAAATTGCCTGCACAACGGTTGCTATCGAAACATTCAGGGCCTTGGCGAGTTTCTTTAAAGTACTCACTTGTGGATCAACTCTACCTAGTTCCAAGCGTGCGATATGTGGCTGACTCGTATCGGTGAGTCTAGCCAATTCAGCTTGCGACCACCCTTTTTGCAAACGTAGTTGAGCAATAGAAGGAGATTGATCCTTGTAGAAATTCTTCGCGACCCATTGCCTCCCCTTGGCGATTGCCTCTGTAGCTTCCGGAGATTGTTCTAATTCGGTCACTAGATCATCAATGTCGATGGCACCGGGCAATGTCTGCGGCTTCGGCGAACCGGAAAACTCAGCATAGAGCACCCTAGCGGTACCCGTTGTTTTTTCCTTAAAGACCTCAGTGAATTGTGATGCCAAGGTCGTTATAGGCTTTGAGAATGCGTTTTGTGATTTCATGATCTGTTTTGTAGTCGAAGTCTCGATGAACGATGGCAAGGACGTGATATTGCAAAGACTTGGGCTCATATGCATAAACGATACGATAGCGCAGGCTCCCCTTCGGTTCAATCCATATTTTCAACCGCCAAATGTTGTATCCAATCTTAAATAACTCAAGCCATTTACTGACATGGTAAGCAGCTGCATGGTCGGCTCCGAAACCGTGCTCCAGCAAGGAGTCAATAACCTTCGGATCAGCCTTGGCCTGTTGCAGCAAAGCCACTACCTTACCAGCCGCAAATCGGTCACTTTGCATCAAACGCCGGATGTCATCGGCAGCATCAGGATGGATCGTCAGAGTTAGCTTTATACTCAATTAGGTATCAGTCCGTCAAGCGATAGAAGTCAATGCCCTACTCCCCCCGCATTTTCTCAATCGCCTCTTCCACCCGATCCACCGCAATCACTTCAATGCCCTTGATTGCCTGCTTGGGCGCATTGGCTTTGGGCACCATCGCGTGGGTGAAGCCGAGCTTGGCGGCTTCTTTCAGTCGCTCCTGCCCGCGCGGGGCGGGGCGGATTTCACCGGCCAGGCCAATTTCGCCAAACACCACGAGTTTGCCGGGCAGCGGCTTGTTTCTGAGCGATGAAACAATCGCCAGCAGCACGGCCAAGTCAGCCGCCGGTTCCGCAATTTTTACGCCGCCAACGGCATTGACGAACACATCCTGATCGGAACACACCACGCCGGCATGGCGATGCAATACGGCCAGCAGCATCGCCAGCCGATTCTGCTCCAGCCCCACGGTCAAGCGCCGTGGATTACCAAACGCCGTATCGACCAACGCCTGGATTTCGACCAGCAAAGGACGCGTGCCTTCCTGCGTGACCAGCACGCAGGAACCGGCAACATCCAGCGAGTGTTGCGACAGGAACAAGGCCGACGGGTTGGACACGCCGCGCAAGCCTTTTTCTGTCATGGCGAACACGCCGAGTTCATTCACCGCGCCGAAGCGATTTTTGAACGCGCGCACCAGACGAAAACTCGAATGCGTATCACCCTCGAAATACAACACGGTGTCCACTATGTGTTCGAGCACGCGCGGCCCGGCAAGCGAGCCATCTTTGGTGACGTGGCCGACGAGAATGATGCAGGTGCCGCTTTGCTTGGCAAAGCGCGTGAGCTGCGCCGAGCATTCACGCACTTGCGCCACCGACCCCGGCGCGGATTGCAGGGCGTCCGACCACAGGGTTTGAATCGAATCAATCACCGCCACGACAGGGCGTGCGTCAATCAGCGCGGCGAGAATTTTTTCCAGATTGATTTCGGTCAGGATTTGCATGCCGCCCACATCCAGTTGCAGACGCTGCGAGCGCAAGGCCACTTGCTCGGCCGATTCCTCGCCTGAGACATACAACACGTTTTCATTGGTCTGCGCCAGACGTGCCAGGGCTTGCAGCAGCAAGGTGGATTTACCGATACCGGGGTCGCCGCCGATCAGCACCACGCCGCCGGCGACCAGACCGCCGCCCAGCACGCGGTCGAATTCTTCTATGCCCGTCGGCTGGCGCGGCTCTTCGCGCGGACGAATCTTGGCCAGGGTTTGCAAGTTACTCACCCCGGCAAGCGACGCAAAACTGCGCCCGGCCGGTGTGGCTGCTTCCATTACCGCTTCGACCAGCGTGTTCCATTGCCCGCAACCGGGGCACTGGCCCTGCCATTTCGGCGCGGTGGCGCCACACTCGGTGCACGAATAAACGGATTTTGGTTTAGCCATTTTTGCGACTTTCAATTCATTGATTCACTTCGATGATCGGCACGCGCGGCGCCAGGGCGCAAAACAATTCATACGCCACGGTGCCTGCCGCCGTGGCCACATCATCTGCAGGCAGGCCTTCGCCCCACAATGTCACCGCCTCACCAGCGCCGACTTTTTCGAGCCCGGTTAAATCCACGCAGAGCTTATCCATCGACACGCGACCCAGCGTGCGCGTGCGTTGCCCTGCCACCAGCACCGGCGTGCCTGTCGGCGCATGGCGCGGGTAGCCATCGGCATAACCGCAGGCCACGATGCCGATGCGCATAGGCTGCTCGGCAACGAAAGTTCCACCATACCCCACGCGGTTCCCCGCCGTGATGTCGCGCACGCTGATCAGCTCGCTAGCCAGCGTCATCACCGGACGCAGATCCAATTCAGCCGCACTCTGCCGTGTCGGAAAGGGCGATGCGCCATATAACATGATGCCGGGCCGCACCCAGTCGGCCTGGCTTTCAGGAAAGCGCAGCAGCGCGGCAGAATTTGCCAGCGACAGCGGGAACTCACGCCCATTGATCATGGAATGCAAATGGCTCATCTGCGCTGCGATGCCACGGTCTTCATCGGCATCGGCAAAATGTGTCATCACGGTAATCGATGTTGCACAGCCAGCAGCTTCGAGCCGCGCCAACACATTTTCAAACTCGGCGGCGGTAAATCCCAGCCGGTGCATGCCCGTGTCCAGCTTCAGATACACCGGCAAGCGCAACGGAGCGGCAATCAGCGCATCCACCTGCCACAGCGCATGCAGCACGGGCGTCAGCTCCCACTTGGCCAACAGCGGCAGTTCGTCCGGCTGATAAAAACCTTCCAGCAGCAAAATCGGCTGGCGGATGCCGGCTTTTCGCAGTGCGATGGCACTGTCCAGTTCAATCAGCGCAAAGCCATTAGTCACCTTTTGTAACGCACGCGCAACGGATAACACGCGATGGCCATAGGCATTGGCCTTGATTACACTCCAAATGTTCGAATGATTCGCCACCTGGCGAACCCTGGCATGGTTGTGGCGTAATGCAGCCCAGTCAAGGTACGCATGAATCGGTCGGGACATGTGATCAGTAGGAGTGAGGTGACGTGGAATTACACCGCTGGGTCAAGGGTGCAATTCAATCACAAAATAGCTCGGCTTGGCACCAACAGCCGCGTGCTTATGCAAGAGCGTCATATCCTTGCCACGGCTTTCGTGCTATAAAACCGCAACTTTTAATCACGGTCGCGTATCTGACTCGGTGTTCTATTTAGTGTTTGACTTAGTGCCTGATTTTTTTCTGCACACCGCCTCCTTCGCACCCTACGCATCCTATCCATGAAGTTAGGTTTTTATGTCATCATGGCCGCGCAGTTTTTTTCTGCACTGGCCGACAATGTCCTGCTGATTGCTGCCATTGGCATGTTGCACGCCATGCAGGCCCCGCTGGAATACACACCACTACTTAAGACGTCATTTACCGTTTCGTATGTTCTGCTGGCGGCCTTTGTCGGTGCTTTTGCCGATTCCATGCCGAAATGGCGGGTCATGTTCATCAGCAATGGCATCAAGATTTTTGGCTGCAGCCTGATGTTTTTTGACGTACATCCGCTGCTTGCCTATGCCGTGGTCGGGCTGGGCGCAGCCGCCTATTCGCCCGCCAAATACGGTATCGTGACCGAATACCTGCCCCACCGCCTGTTGGTGGTTGCCAATGGCTGGATCGAAGGGCTTACCGTGCTGGCCATTATTCTAGGTGTGGCGCTCGGCGGTCTGTTGATCAGGCCGGATATTGCGCAGTTCTTGCTGGCGTTTGACTTCCCATTGATTGATACCGGCATCAATACCGCGGGCGAAGTGAGTCTGGCAGTGACGGGGGGTTTATATCTTTTGGCAGCAGTTTTTAATCTGTATGTGCCCGACACCGGGGTTGACCACAAGGCCATCAAGAACAACCCCATTTACCTGATCCACGAGTTCACGCACTGCTTTAAACTGTTATGGCATGATCGGCTCGGCAGAATCTCTCTGGCCGTTACCACGCTGTTTTGGGGTGCGGGCGCAACGTTGCAGTTTCTGGTGCTGGACTGGGCCAAAATTGCCCTGAACATGGATCTCTCAAAAGCCACCTTGCTGCAAGGCGTGGTGGCCGTTGGCGTGGCCATTGGTGCGGTGCTGGCGGCACGCATGATTACCTTGCGCAAATCAGTGCGTGTCATTCCCATGGGCATCGCTATGGGCGTGGTGGTCATGAGCATGATTTTTGTGCACCACATCGTGGTGGCATCGATCCTGCTGCTTTTCATTGGCATGCTATCCGGTTTTTTTGTGGTGCCAATGAATGCCTTGCTACAACATCGAGGGCATATTTTGATGGGTTCCGGGCACTCGATTGCGGTGCAGAACTTTAATGAAAACCTATCCATTCTGATAATGACTTCCCTGTATTCCGCTCTGCTGGGGATACAGCTTTCGATCTATTGGATCATTGCGCTCTTTGCATTTTTCGTCATCAGCAGCATGTGGCTGGTGATGCGCCACCATCAGGCAAACCAGCGTGAACATGACGATGTCGTACACCTGGATGATGGCGCGCTATAGAACGTAAAGTGCAAAGCAAGCCCGAGCCGCCTAAATCCGTGCGGTTATAGTCTCGCAGTTACAGTCGTACAGGTCTGTTGGGTAATTCGTTCGGGTTTTCTGTTCGTGCCGGAAAGTGCTGCACCAACAACTCGCTGGCTTTTGTGATGGTTTGCAGCACACCACGGCGGTAGTCCTTCTGCCCAAACGCGGCTTCCAAGCCACGACACAAAGCATCCCATTGAGCTTGCGGCACGCGTTGCGCAATGCCTCGATCGGCAAGAATCTCTACTTTGCGATCAATGAGCTGCACATAGATCAATATGCCGCTGTTTTCTTCTGTGTCCCACACGCCTAACTGAGCAAATAGCTGCATCGCCCGACGCCGCACAGGAAAATCATGCCACAGTGCAGAAAATGGCAATGGCCCTTCAAAAACAAACCGCAACTCGCCACGATGGTTTTTTTCAGAAGCGGCCACAGCAGAGGCAATCGCCGTTAAATCAGCGGGACGAAAAACGCGCTGCGCGAACCATCCTGGGGTGAGCAAATGAGTAAACACGCGTTGCAGATTCATTTCACCATCTCCCCGATGCGCCGCCGCCGCCAAAGCCACCGCCGCCACCGCTAAAACCACCACTACCAAACCCCCCGGAGCCGCTACCCATGCCGCCTATGCCCGACCCACCGCGCATAAAAGAAAAGAACAGCACAAAGGCGCCGAACGTTAAACCAATGAGCCACGAGCCCAGCAACCAGCCGCCGATCAGCACACCGATGCCTGCGGCAAGTAATGAACCACCCAAGCCCAGTAAGCGGTTTAACAGGGGAGCAAAAAACGCGGCGCCCGCCAGCAACGGCAGCAACCCGCCCTCAAGCTGACCACCCCTGCTGGGGGATGAGCGGGCGCTTGGCGGAGGCAAAGATTCGCCCTCAATAACGGTTTGGATTGCCGTGACGCCGGCATCAATACCGCCGAAATAATCCCCCGCGCGAAAGCGCGGCGTAATCACCTCGCTAATAATGCGCTTCGCCGTCGCATCATTCAACGCCCCTTCCAACCCGTAACCCACCTCGATGCGTAACTGCCGGTCATCTTTGGCGATGAGCAGAATGACGCCATCATCCACGCCTTGGCGACCAATCTTCCACGCCTCTGCCAGTCGTATACCGAACTGTTCAATGCTTTCCGGCTGAAAAGTCGGCGCCAGCAACACGGCGATTTGCGCCCCTTTTTTCTGCTCAAAAGCGCTCAGCTTCTCTTCCAGTACAGCGCGCTGAGGTACGGTTAATGTACCGGTCAGATCTGTCACACGCTGGGTTAGCGGTGGCAAAGCAAGCAATCCATCACCCGCCCAGGCAACTGGCAGCAACCCGGCCATGGTAACCGAGGCAACCAAGGTTACCAGAGCAAGCACCGCAACCAGCAATGCTCGCGTCCAACGCAACAGCTTCATCATCAACCTCGTTAGTTGCCTGGTGCCGAGGGTGCGGCTGTGCCAAACTGCACACGCGGTGGTGTGGCAATGGCTTTTTCATGCTCAACGGTAAAGTTGGCTTTGGGTTTCCAGCCCATAAGCATGGCCGTTAAGTTATTAGGAAAGACGCGTACTGACACGTTGTAATCCTGTACCGACTTGATGTAGCGATTACGCGCGACGGTGATGCGATTTTCTGTTCCTTCCAGTTGCGCCTGCAGGTCACGAAAGCTTGCATCGGCTTTCAGGTTGGGATAGTTTTCAGCGACCACTAAAAGTCGTGCCAGCGCACCACCCAACTCACTTTGCGCTTTTTGAAATTTAGCAAAAGCCGCTTCATCGTTGATCAGCTCAGGCGTGGCTTTCAATCCGGCGACATTAGCTCGCGCCTCGGTTACCCGCGTTAGCACTTCTTTTTCATGTGAGGCATAACCCTGCACAGTAGCGACTAGATTCGGGATCAAGTCGGCACGACGTTGATATTGATTTAGTACCTCAGACCAGGCAGCATTCACCTGCTCATCGTTTACCTGCACCTGGTTGTAGCCACAACCAGAAAGCATTAAGGCGAGAAATGAAAACAAGGCCACCATGCGTAATTTCATCTGAGTCTCCTGAAAATAATTGACGGGTGCAGTATCTGCACCCGTCAATATGCAGCCTTACTACATCAAAATCAAGGACTCATTTTGTATGATCCGGCTGCGCACGGCAGCCGGATAGATCATTACCAGATAGGCTGGCAAACAAAATCTTATGCCCGCGCCGCAATTACCACCATTCCGGACTCTGCCTTGACTGCCAGGGAGCTCGTGCTAGCAGCAGTTGACTGAATGTCTCCACATATCTGTCCGCCTTCTTCAATCAGAATTTTTCCGTAACGAATCTTGCCGGTAACGCGGCCGGTCGCATGAATGACCAACTGGTTTCGGGCAGTGAGTTCGCCCTCAAAGCTACCGTGTATTTCTGCGGTATCGATACTCACGGTGCCGCAGAATGTGCCCTGTTCGGCAATACGGATGATATGGCTATCCATGGTCGCTTCGACCCTTCCCTCCACAACCAGCGTGTCGCAATCAAGAATCTCCGCGCCCTTGAGCTTGACATCGGGGCCCACGAGCAGACAGTTGCCGACGCCTGTTTCGGCTTTCGGTTGCGCAGCTGGGGTAGATAGAGTAGCGGGGATCGGATTCGCAGTGTCCCCTATCGGCAGCGTCTGAGGTGCAACTGGTTTTTGCGCCGGGGCGGGCATGGGACTCGATGGGCGGCCGAACAGACCACGTGAATTATTCGATCCATCGGACTTGCCGGTGAAATCGGGAGTTTTAAGCATAGTTTTTCCTTTTCAGAATGGTTACAGGACAGCCGGACAATCCTCCGGCCCTTGTGCTACTGGACAAGCCGTACGCGCGCACTTTCCTTATACTTTGCTGCAAGACAGCAGTCCGTCGTATCCCTTCACCATCACATGGCATTCGCGCGTCCAGGTACGGGAGACCGAAACCGGCATATCTAATAACTGTTGCCCCAGGCATTACTGATATGCCAGCTTCGGTTACGACAATGACATGACTTATCCGGAACTGGAGTTAGCGGCCAAGCCCCAGGCCGCGCCCAACACCAGCAGCGCCACCAATGCCAAGACCCATGCCGCCGCCACCCACACCACCGCCTTGCAGCAGCCCGGTCCGAGCACCAGCATCAATCTGAGCCCGGCTGTTAATGCCAGTACCCTCGCTACTGGTGTTAGCGTTACCACGTCCCGTCACCGATGCCCGAGTAGACACTTGCGCATCCGGTGCTAAATGACCGCTGGGGCTAACGTTGAGACTCTGGGCAATCTGGCTCCATCCCATGCCTTGACTGCGGAGTTGCAGCACGCCAGCGGTGCCGATTGTTTGTGCGCTCTTTCCTGTGCCGGACGCAGTAGCCTCACCCAACAACACCATTTGCAATTGCTTTGGCGTCGGGTTGGTAATACCTTGAGCCGCGAATTGGGCTTGGGTTAAAGACAACGCACGACTGACCTCGCCGTACCCCATCGGTTGGGTCGGTGGGGAGAAAACAAGGCGGCCGGATGCACCGGATTGCCCGCTCACCGTCAACGATACGGGCATGCTGTTACGCAATCCCTTGACCAGGCTCAATGCATTCTCGCGGGATCCGGCAAGCGTCTCAAATTCCTTCGCCAGGCGGTTGGCGGCAACCAGTTCTGCAGCACTCTCGTGCCCGGAAATAGCCCCAGCGGCAACAGTTTTCGAGCTTGCAGCCGTTTCACCGGACGTGGCGGAAATTGCCCCAGATGCTGCTCCAGAAGCTGTTGCACCGGCTGCTATTGCTACAGACGTGGCAAAGTAAATAGTGCTTAGGGCTAACAGTTGTTTTACATGTCGCTGCTTCATGCTACATCTCCTTCTCTAGTGATTACCGAGAATCCTCTCGGCCGGAAAAACGAATCAAGTTCAACATTTTGAAATGCTCTACGATTGCTGCACAGCCACACCATCAACGATCTTCACGTGATCGCCAGCTGCCACCCCGGGCGGATTGCGCTGATAGAGCGTACGTAGAACGCCATTCTCCATGCGCACGCGGATGCGATACGACGAAGTTTTGTGAGCACTTTTTTCGATCTCGTTACCGGCGTAGGCGCCACCAGCGCCACCTAAAAGAGTCATCGCAGTACGACCGTTACCTTGACCCATGCTATTGCCTATCAGGGCGCCGGCAACCCCTCCGGCAACTGCCCCCACGCCACTGCCCTGGCCTTTCATTTCGACCAGGTTCACCGATTCCACGACGCCGCAGTAACGGCAGGCAGAAGCCGCTGTGCGGTCATGCCCAGCGGAACCGGTACCAGACTTCGGCAGTGCTTCCTGTGTGGCTGCCGCAAGAGACGCCGCACCCGCTTCGGAATGAGCCGGCGGTAGGGCTCCGGTTAAAGTCGCGATGCCTAGCAAACTAAACACGGTAACGGCAATCGCTGCAATCACCATCAAGGGATAAAGCAGTTTGGGACGAGTTTGCATTTTGTTGTTTCTCTCTTTTCTGATTACGGGAACTATCTCATTCACGAGGTACCGAGGTCTCTTCCAGCCTGGCAGACCGTGCCGCGAATCAGCTATCTGCGATCAATGGCTCAAGCCTCGACGAAGCATTATTGGGACCTTCATTGGCAACACTACTTCCGTTGCATTTCCTTGCCGATACGATTGCCGATATAGGCTCCTGCAGCCGCACCTCCAATGGTGCCGGCTGAGCTACCGGTCAGTGACGTGCCGACGATACCGCCCACTACCGCGCCGGAAACGGTGCCTATTTCCTGCTTAGTGGGATTCGAGGTGCAAGCCGCGATGAGCGGAAGCGCCGCGAGCAAGAAAATTCTTTTTTTAATTCGCTGCCTGTTCATGGCATTGCTCCTTAAGTCAGTTGGGCATTTTGATTCAATGCTCAACCACCTACAAGCAACCACTGTGCCAGATTATTTTTATAATAAATTTCAATAACTTATGTTAGCCAGACAATTTCCACGTCATGGCGATCTGTCGCCATCAAGCGACAGATCGCTGCAAAGGCTTCACAACCCGATGAAACTGAATGATTTTTATTGTCGCGCTGTGGCGACAGTTACTTGAACAACGAAGGATCCATGGAATGGCGCTGCAGGAGCTTGTAAAAATCCGTGCGATTTCGCTGCGCCAAAGTGGCGGCGCTCGCAACGTTACCACCCGTCATTTTGAGCAGCCGTGCCAGGTAATCGGCCTCGAAGCGACGCCGTGCTTCATCGAAGGGGATAATATCTTCCAGTTCCCGAATGGCATTTTGCACCAGTGTGAGTGGTACGATGGGTCCGGTGGACAAGGCCACTGCCTGCTCTACCACATTGAGCAGTTGACGCACGTTACCGGGCCAACTGGCACGTACCAAAAGCTCCATCGCCTCCGGGGCAAATCCGTTGACTTCCTTTCGGTAGCTTCCTGAGATCTTGTGCAGAAAATACCTGGCGAGCAGAGGAATATCGTCGCGCCGTTCGGCCAGCGATGGAATCGCCAGCGCCACAACCTTAAGACGGTAAAACAAATCACTACGAAAACGTCCTTCCGCCATTTCCACTTCCAGATCGCGATGCGTGGCACTAATGACCCGAATATCTATACGATGCGACTTAGCTTCACCTAGCGGCCTCACTTCACGCTGCTCAAGCATGCGCAGTAATTTCACCTGTAATGGCAACGGCATATCGCCAATTTCATCAAGAAAAAGCGTGCCGCCATCGGCCTCTCTGACTAACCCTGCATAGTCTTTATTCGCCCCGGTAAATGCCCCGCGAACGTAGCCAAAAAGCTCAGATTCCAGAAGGTTTTCGGGAATTGCACCACAATTCACGGCTACAAAAGCAGCCTGTGAACGTGTGCTAGCAAGATGAATTGCCTGGGCCAACAGCTCTTTACCGGTACCGGATTCGCCATATAGCATGACGCTGGCGTCGCTAGCGGCAACCAATCTGGCTTGTGCCAAAAGACCTTCCATGACTGGGCTTTGGGTAACAATATTCGCCCGCCATGTTTGTTCGCCAAGCGCGTCAGTGGGGCTATTGACAGAAAATCGCAATGCCCGCTCTATCTGATCAATCAGCTCTTTGGCATCATAGGGTTTGGTCAGATAGCCGAACACGCCACGATTCGTCGCTGCAATCGCATCCGGAATGGTGCCATGGGCCGTGAGTATGATGACCGGTAACGCCGGATGCGTCACTCTGATGGCCTCAAACAATGCTGAACCATCCATACCCGGCATGCGCAGATCGGTAATAACCAGATGCGGCCTTTCAACGGCAATCATGGCCAGCGCGTGTTCCGCCTTATCAGTCGTGATAACGCCGTAACCTGCGGCCTCAAGTCGGATGGCCAGCAGGCGGAGCAAATCCGGGTCGTCATCGACCAATAAAATCTGTGATTGGGTCTGTGGCTGTGCCGGACTCATGGTTTTTCTTTGATCACATTCTCACGCTGTATCATTTTTTTCTCGATCTCCTTTAGCGCTTCGAGTTTGCTCTCAAGATCATCAGCGCGACGGGTCTGAGTTTGCAATGCTCCCTCTAACCGCTGGCGTTCGGCCAGGTCGGTGGACAACATCGCCGCCAGGGCATGCAACGAGCGTTCACGACGCTCCGTTTCTTTGGTCAGGGGTTCGAGCAGTTGCTGCGCATGATGGATGTCTCCACCTGGAAAAGACAAGACAATGGCATATTGAAGTTGATAGAAAACCGATTTGTCTTTCGCATAATTCTTGCGCGCGCGCTCAGTTTCCTTGGCAAGCTCAGTCGGCGAAAGCAAGCGTAGCTGATCAAAATAAGTAAGCAATGCAGCCGCACTACCTGACGTATTCCAGTAAACCGGGCTGGGCGTCACAACACTTTCTGGCGATTTTATCGCTGCGCAGCCCGCGAGCATGCCAAGCGAAAAGACCAGGAATGAATGTCTATAAAAAGAACACATCGTTTTTATATATCGTCATAAATTCAAGGGGAGTTGCACCGTAAAGTGGCCCTGTCCTCTGCCGACATTGATTTCGCCTCCCAGGGTCAGCACATGTTCTTTGGTAATTGATAAACCCAAACCAGACCCCTTGACAACACCAGCAGCCACGGCCTGCCCACGATAAAACGGGTCAAACAAGTTGTCTAAATCTTCATTGGCTACGCCCGGGCCCTCATCAATCACTGATAGCAAAGCATAACCATTATTTTTTGTTGCTGACACTGTAATCGTGCCACTTGAGGGCGAGTACTTAATGGCATTAGAGAGCAGGTTATCAAATACGATACGCAACCGTTCAGGGTCTGTGCGCAAAACAAAATCATCGACTTTCATATCCAAATTGATATGACGTGAGGTCATGGCCAAGCGCTGCTTGTCGATCACCTTCGTAATGACTTCGCCTGGCTTTACAGGCTGTAATTTAAGCGGTGTTTGCTGAAATTCTGACTCGCCATGACGCAACAGGTCTTCAATCAGGCGTTGCAAGTCGAGGCTATGCTGACGCAAGATGCAGACAATTTCGCGTTGTTTTTCCGTCAGCGGCCCGGCAATTTCCTCGGCTAATAAATCCGACCCTTCCCGCAAAGCGGTTAAAGGCGTTTTTAGCTCATGTGAAATCTGGCGCAAAAAACGGCTTTTTTGTTCTTCTAGCTGTACCAAACGTAAACGCAACCAATCCAGCCGATCGCCAAGCTGCTTTAGGTCATCAGGGCCATTCACTTCAATTCTGGCATCAAGACGACGTTCGCCCAGATCGCGAATACCCTGTTCAAGCTGGGCAATCGGCTTGGCGAGAAGATATGTAAACCCGGCGACGATGAATATCGACAAAGGGAGTAACAGGAAAAGCTGCCTTTTAACTTGCGTCTCGGTTTGCTCGGCCAACACTCGCAAAGACTCCGCCTCTTTATCAATCACCTTGCTCGAACGCGTTAATAGTTGCCGCGTTGTATCAGCGATGTCCGCATAGCGGATAGCCGCCTCAGGCGCTCCCGCTGCATCGATGCCAATTTTTACCAAATAGGCACTCAGTTGCTGCTCTTCTTGCTGCAAGCCAGTTAATTCCAGACGCATGGACGATTCAAGTGGCAGCTCGCCCAGCTGTGCACTTACACTAACAAACCGGTGATGCAAAGTAAGATAGCTCTCCCATAAAATCGGATCTTTCAAGATGACACTTTGTTGCGCGACGCGTTCCAACGAATTAGCCGTCTCGCTTAACTCCCGTGCCGCATGCGTCACGCGGGCGGCGTCATAAATGGCACGCTGACTTTGCGTCGAGAGTCGCTGTATCGCGACCGTATTGATCAGCAAACCAACAATCAAAGGCAATACTGCCAGTAAAAAGCCGACTGAAAGCAGTTTGAAGAACGATTTCGGATAATGAATAGGCATAAGAAGAAGTAGAGCAAAACCTGTTCCCGATGATGGACAGATCGGTATATGGCACTAAATATTATGGGTGTGCTTTTAATTGGCGCATCGTACTGCGCATAAAGCAAAGATCTTCCCATGCCTTGGCTTTGTCGAGAAGATTGCGCAACAGATAGGCCGGGTGGTAGGTGACGATCACTGGAATGCGCTCACGCTCATAGTCATGCAACTTTCCACGGGCAGCGCTGATTTTTACTTCGGCCTGCAGCAGCGCCTGCGCGGCGGGTCGGCCCATGGCTACAATGAGTTTTGGCTGGATCAAGGCAATCTGTTGTGCAAGATAAGGCCGACAGGCTGCAATTTCGTCGTGATCAGGTGTTCGATTTTTCGGCGGGCGACATTTAACGGCATTCGCGATATAAACATCCCGCCCGCGCTGCAGATCAATCGAGGCCAACATATTGTCAAGCAACTGGCCTGCCTGACCTACAAAAGGCTCGCCGCGCTCATCTTCTTCCGCGCCTGGTCCTTCACCGACAAAAAGCCAGTCAGCTTGGCTGTCACCTACGCCTAAAACGGCTTGTTTGCGCGCCTCACAAAGTCGGCACTGGCGACACGCCGAAACCGTAGCCGCCAAGGATTCCCAGTCGAGGTTTTTGATCGACAATGGCGCGTTATCGACTACCGCAGGGATGGTGGCTGCTGTCTCGGGCTCAGATAGCCCGGACACCACCTGTGGCGCCTTGCGAAGTTTCCACACCGGCCCCAGCCCCATTTCGCGCAGTATCTGATCTCGACTAGGTTTCATATATTCATCACTCACCTAAATCATAAATTTATTGCCATGACGATCGCATCTTCGCGTTGTTGTCCGGCAGCGTAATATCCTCGCCGCCGGCCGATCTCAGAAAAACCCAAGTGCCCGTATAACGCCTGCCCGGCGATGTTACCCGCGCGGACTTCCAACATCATGCGGACTGCCCGCCGTGCTTTTGCGCGCGTCATGAGATGATGGCACAGAGTGGTTCCGACCCCCTGCCGCTGAAAACAGGTTAACACGCTCAAATTGAGCAATTCCGCTTCATCCACCGCCAACATTACCACGCCGTAGCCCATCAACTGCCCATCGGCATGCAGCGCCAGCTGAGCATCGTATCCGGCTGCCAGCGCATCCGCAAAATTGCCGCGCGTCCATGGAGAAGGATGGAGTTGCCGTTCAGCGGCGACCACTTGATCAATATCCGCTAGCGTCATCGCGGCATAATGAAGATTCATTGCGCGCTAATTGCAAATCCGGTGCAAACTCATTTCAATCCGCCCCGCGCCAAACGTTCAGCCGTGGTGAATGCGACTTTGTCACGTACATACAAAGGCTGCGCCTGGGCTGCTGCCACGCCGCTTCCGTTGGCCAACACGCTGGCAGCCAAACGCGCCACGGCAACCGCTGAAGGGAAAATATCGGGGCGAACGCCGGTCAAGTCAGGCTTTCTGGTGGCCAATAGTTCGCCATAGATTTTAAAACCATCGCCCACACCCCAGGCGTTTTGAAAAGTCGGCGCTGGCAATACGGCAGGTGCGGCACAGTGAGGCGCCATCACTTCATGGACACGATCTCCCTCAATGGTATAGGCCGCAGCGTAAACTTCGTTCATGCGCGCGTCAAGACACGCCCAGACAGTATGTTCCCCAGACGCTAAGGCTAACGCGGCCAGCGTGGAGATCGGCGCCACTGGCACATCCAGGCCAAACGCCAGCCCCTGCGCAACACCACACGCCAAGCGCAAACCCGTAAAACCACCGGGGCCTGCGCCAAAGGCAATGCCATCCAGCTGCGTGAGCTTTATGCCGGATTGCGCCAGCAGTTCATGCACCCAAGGTAAAAGATATGCCGAGCCACTATTCGGGTGATCAGCAAACCGCTCGGTGAGTTCACCATCCTGCCAAAGCGCGACGGATAGGCGTCGCGTCGCCGTCTCGAAGGCCAGAAAGCGCACAGCCTAGTGATTAAACGCGCGGACGGCCAAACATGCCGCGCAAGGCGTCTTGCAAATCAGCGGGCAGCACAACCGTTTTGGCGTTTTCCGACGTGGCCAGGCTGCCCAAGGTCTGGATATATTTTTCGCCCAGTAAATAGCGCACGGGTGCATCGTCACTCCCCAGCGCTACCGCGACGCGCTTGATCGCTTCGGCGCTGGCGGTAGCCAGGGTGACTTGTGCTTCGGCTTGTAGTCGCGCCGCTTGTAACTGGGCTTCCGCGTTGAGAATGGTCGATTGCTTTGTGCCTTCGGCGCGAGTCACTGTGGCTTTGCGTTCCCGCTCGGCAGAAGCTTGCGCTTCCATCGCGCGCTGCATCGATTCAGACGGCTTGATGTCTTGTATCTCGACCGATTTGACGGTCAACCCCCAATCAATGGCTTCGTCGGCAATGCTCTCGCGCAAACGCGCCTTGATTGCATCGCGGTTGGACAATGCTTCATCCAGATTCATTTCACCAATGATCGACCGCAGCGTGGTCATGATCATGTTGCGAATCGCCTCGGAAAAATCCGTGACGCCATATACCGCCTTGACCGGGTCGGTAATCTTGATGAACGCAATCGCATTGGTCAGAATCACGGCATTGTCACGGGTGATGACTTCCTGCTCTTGCACATCCAGAATAATGTCTTTGGTCACCAGCTTGTAACGCACCTGATCCAGATAAGGAATGATGACATTCAGGCCGGGCAGCAATGTCGTGTGGTATTTGCCCAGCCGCTCGACAACCCATTCCTCGCCTTGTGCCACAATGCGCACGCCCTTGGCCACGGTCACTGCGGCGAAGACAAAGAGTGCAATTACAAAAAATCCAAGTTCACCCATCATGCGCTCCTCAAGTTTTACCCACTTTTAAAAACTGGCCATCCACTGCCAGCACTTTGACTCGCGTGCCAGCAGCAATGGGTTCATCGGCCAGGCAAGCCCAACGCTCTGCCCCCATGATGGGCTTTTGGAAGCGCACTTCACCGCGTCCTGATGCGGAGCCCACAGGTTCAATTGCGCTCACGAGCACCCCAATCTCACCTAATGCCTCATCCGCTTGGCCCGAACGCGTTTTGTTCACATGGCGAAAAAACTTGAACCACAACACCGTCATCACTATCGATGCAGCTGTCCATAGCAATATCTGCGCAGTGAAGCTCAAGCCCGGAAGCGCCAATAAAGCCACGCCCACGAGCAGCGCGCCCACGGCAAACCAGATGATAAAAAAACTGAACAAGGCCAGCTCAGCCAGAGCCAGCCCCATACCTAATACCATCCAGTGCCACCAGAGAATTTGCATGGTTTATTTTTTGTGGCTGGCGAGTCGCATCGAAGTATCAATCACGGTATCCGGATTCAACGAGATGGTCTGGATGCCTTCATCCATGAGCCACTCGGCAAAGTCAGCGTGATCCGACGGACCTTGACCACAAATGCCAACATACTTGCCCAAACGATTACACGTGGCAATGGTCATGGACAGCAACTGCTTCACTGCCGGATCGCGCTCGTCAAACGAATGCGCCACCAGGCCGGAATCACGATCCAGGCCCAGCGTCAGTTGGGTCAGATCATTCGAGCCGATGGAATAACCATCGAAGTGCTCAAGAAACTGCTCGGCCAGCAACGCATTGGAAGGGATTTCGCACATCATGATCAGCTTCAGCTCATTTTCTCCACGACGCAGACCATGCGCCGCCAGCAATTCGACCACCGTGCGGGCTTCATCCACCGTACGCACGAAGGGCACCATGATCTGCACATTGGTGAGCCCCATGTCATTGCGCACACGCTTCATGGCACGGCATTCGAGCTCAAAACAGGCGCGGAAAGACGGTGCGATGTAGCGTGAAGCACCACGGAACCCCAGCATGGGATTTTCTTCTTCCGGCTCGTAAATCTCGCCGCCGAGCAGTTTGCGATATTCGTTTGACTTGAAATCCGACAATCGAACAATCACCGGCTGCGGATAAAACGCCGCCGCAATGGTCGCCACGCCTTCAGTCAACTTCTCGACAAAGAATGTCTCAGGGGAAACATAACCGCGCGAACGACGCAGGATTTCTTCCCGCAGGCTGGCCGGTGCCTGATCAATCTCGAGAATCGCCTTGGGATGAATGCCGATCATGTTATTAATGACAAACTCAAGCCGGGCCAGACCCACACCGGCATTCGGGATCTGCGCAAACTCAAAGGCGAGTTCCGGGTTGCCCACGTTCATCATGATTTTCACGGGCAGCTTGGGTAAATTACCTGCATCCTGCCGCGTTATTTCAAACTCAAGCGCATCGCGATACACGTAGCCAGTATCACCCTCGGCACACGATATGGTCACGTTCTCACCCTCGGTTAACGAGGTGGTGGCATTGCCGCAACCCACAATTGCCGGAATTCCCAGTTCGCGCGCAATAATCGCCGCATGGCAAGTACGCCCGCCGCGATTAGTCACAATCGCTGAAGCACGCTTCATGACCGGCTCCCAGTTGGGGTCCGTCATATCCGCCACCAACACATCACCCGGCTGCACGAGGTGCATCTCGGTCGGATCTTTAACGACACGCACCACCCCGGAACCAATTTTTTGCCCGATGGCCCGACCACTCGTTAATACCTTGCCATGCTGCTTGAGCTTGTATTTTTCAATCACCGTGGCATGGCCATTCTGCGATTTCACCGTCTCTGGTCGTGCTTGCAGGATATACAGCTTGCCATCCTGACCATCCTTGCCCCATTCGATATCCATCGGCCGCTGGTAGTGCTTTTCAATGATCATGGCGTAACGCGCCAGCTCAAGAATATCTGCGTCTGTTAGAGAGAAAACATTCCGCTCGTTTTCTGGCACGTCTATCGTTTCCGTACTGCGCCCGGCCTGTCGCGAGTCGGTAAAGATCATCTTGATCAGCTTGCTGCCCATGTTGCGCCGAATGATGGAAGGCTTACCCTGCGCCAGCGTGGCTTTGTGAACATAAAACTCATCCGGATTCACCGCCCCTTGCACCACGGTTTCGCCCAAACCGTAACTTGAAGTGATAAACACGACTTTATCAAAACCGGATTCCGTATCCAGCGTAAACATCACGCCTGAAGCCCCGGTGTCTGAACGCACCATGCGCTGCACACCCGCTGACAGGGCCACCTCGGAATGCGCAAAACCTTTATGCACGCGATAGGCAATAGCGCGGTCGTTGTAGAGTGACGCGAATACTTCTTTGATGGCATGCAGAATATTGTCAAAGCCATGGATATTCAGAAAGCTTTCCTGCTGTCCGGCAAATGAGGCATCGGGCAGGTCTTCGGCAGTCGCCGATGAGCGCACGGCAAAAGTCGCTTCGGCGCCGCTGACGGCGATCAGCGCTTCGTATTCCTGCCTGATTTCGTCTTCCAGCCTGGGCGGAAACGGTGTATCCACCACCCATTGACGAATCTGCGCACCGACTTTTGCGAGTTGCTCAACATCATCAACATCCAGCGCATCCAGCGCGGCATTGATGCGATCGGCTAGTTCCTGATGAGCAAGAAACTCGCGATACGCCAGCGCCGTGGTTGCAAAGCCGCCCGGCACGCGCACTTGTGACGCGGCCAACTGGCTGATCATCTCACCCAGTGACGCATTTTTACCGCCAACATCCCCCACATCGGCCATGCGTAAATGCTCAAAGCCAATGGCGTAGCGATGCGTGAAAGGTGTAGATGAAGACATACAAGTTCCTTCTGTTAACATGGAGGGAAAACCGCCATTTTATAGCCATTTACATGCCTTCTACCTTATTGAGAGATTATTCATGACCCCTCCCGCTCCCACCCGGCATACGGTATTTTTTATCTCCGATGGTACGGGCATTACTGCCGAAACCCTGGGGCACAGTCTGCTATCCCAGTTTGAAGGCATCCAGCCGGCCCAAGTGCGCATGCCGTTTATTGATTCCGATGCCAAGGCGGCTGATTGTGTGGCCCAAATTAACGCGGCAGGAACCAAGGACGGTAACCGTCCTATTGTGATCTCTACGCTGGTGAACCCTGGGGCCGCCACCGTTCTGCGTCAGGCCAATGCGCTGATTCTCGACTTTTTCGGCGCATTTATCTCGCCACTGGAAGCAGAGCTTGGCATTAAATCCAGCCACACGATTGGTCGTAGCCATAGCCTCGTGAATTCATCAGAATATGTGGCGCGTATGGATGCGATCAATTTCACGCTGGCTCATGATGACGGTGTATCCAGCGCCGAACTGGATAAATCAGACGTAATACTCGTAGGCGTCTCGCGCAGTGGCAAAACGCCAACCAGCCTGTATCTGGCGATCCAATTCGGTATCAAAGCGGCTAACTACCCCTTGATTCCCGAAGACTTTGAACGCAACAAGCTCCCCGACGGGCTCAGTAAGCATCGGCACAAATTGTTTGGTTTGACCATCAACCCTGATCGACTCGCTGCCATCCGCCAGGAACGTCGCCCCGATAGTACCTACGCCTCCATCGAAAACTGCCGCTGGGAAATTGATCAAGCGCAAAAACTAATGCGCCGCGAAGGGATTGAGTGGCTTGAGTCAACCACCAAATCCATAGAAGAAATTGGCGCGACCCTACTTCAATCCTTAAAAATTGATCGACGCACTTGCTAAACCTCGCCTAATTTTGTACGCTCACCTTGGGATATCGCTTTGACTTCTGCACTTTTACGCAAAACCTCGCGCCTTCTCTTTGGCTTATTGCTCTTTGCAGCGAACTGCCAAGCCTTTGGCGCCTCGCAGTTTCCTGTCGCAGCAGAAAACGGCATGGTCGTTACAGCGCAACATCTGGCCACCCAGGTGGGCGTGGATATCTTGAAAAAAGGCGGCAATGCCATTGATGCCGCTGTTGCTGTAGGTTATGCCCTTGCCGTGGTCTACCCTGCGGCCGGCAACCTGGGCGGCGGCGGATTCATGACCATACAGCTGGCTGATGGCCGCAAGACCTTTCTGGATTTCCGCGAGAAAGCGCCCCTTGCCGCAACCCCCACCATGTATCTGGATGCGAATGGCGATGTCATCAAAAATCTAAGCACCCGCGGCTATCTTGCCGCAGGTGTCCCCGGCACCGTGGCCGGTCTCGAATTAGCACGGTCCCGCTACGGCACCATGCCCCGTACCCAACTCATCGCCCCGGCTATTGGGCTTGCCAAAAAAGGCTTTGTGCTCGATGAGGGGGACGTGGACATGCTCGCTCACGCCACAGACTACTTTCATCAAGATGCGCCCAGCGCCACCATTTTTCTACACCACGGCCGGCCTTTTACCGCGGGCGAACGGCTGGTGCAAAAAGACTTGGCCCACTCGTTGAGTCTCATCAGTCGTGAGGGTACCAAGGCTTTTTACAACGGCCCAATTAGCCGAGCGATCGTTGCCGCGAGTCAAAAAGGTCATGGGATTCTGAGTGAAGCCGATTTTGCACACTATCAAGCGCGCGAACGCTCACCGATCGAATGCGACTACCGCGGTTATCGCATCGTGTCGGCGCCGCCGCCGAGTTCAGGCGGTGTAGTGATCTGCGAAATCCTCAACATCCTGGAAGGCTATCCGCTGAAGGAACTGGGTTACCTTTCCGCAGAGGCAGTTCACTATCAGATCGAAGCCATGCGCCATGCGTATGTCGACCGCAACACCTATCTCGGCGATCCGGATTTCGTCAACAATCCAACCGGGCATTTGCTGGACAAAGGCTATGCGGCAAAAATCCGTGCCACGATTAATCCAGCCAAAGCAAGTGTCTCCAGCGAACTCAAACCCAACGTCGCACCACACGAGGTGGCGCATGAGGGTACGAACACCACGCACTACTCGATTGTGGACAAGGACGGTAACGCGGTATCAGTGACTTATACCCTGAACGCATGGTTTGGAGCCGCCGTCACGGCGGAAAAAACCGGCATCCTGCTGAACAATGAAATGGACGACTTCACCGTCAAGCCCGGCGTGCCCAACCTGTTTGGCCTGGTTCAAGGCGAAGCCAACGCCATTGCGCCGGGCAAGCGACCGTTAAGCTCGATGAGCCCGACGATAGTCTCGCGCGACGGCAAACCGGTAATGGTGATCGGCACACCAGGCGGTAGCCGTATCATTACCGTGGTGGTGCACACCATCCTCAATGTGATCGATTACGGCATGAACATTCAGGAGGCCATCGATGCCCCGCGTTTCCATCAGCAATGGCTGCCGGATGTCACCGAAGTCGAAACCTTCGCACTCAGCCCGGATACGCGCAAGATCCTGATCGGCATGGGCCATACCCTGGGTAATCCCCAACCCGCCAACCATGCCGCCGGCATTTTGATCGGCGCGCCCACGCTCGGCGGCAAACCGCGCGGCAACAACCGCTTCTACGGCGCCATCGATCCACGCCGCAACACGGGACAGGCATTGGGCTATTGACGCGCCGCTTATCTGCGTTACAAAAAGTCGGCGCTGGTGAGGCGGCACCATGGACACTACTGACGCTGGCGGACTGCCTCGAATAAACATACGGCCGCCGCCGCAGCAACGTTGAGCGATTCGCTCGTGGTGGCAAGCGGAATCGTGACCCGCTGTTGCACGGCGGCAATAAGTTCTGCCGACAGCCCTGCCCCTTCGTTGCCGAATAGCCAAACGATCGGTTGGCTGAGATCGAGCGCATACAGGCTGACGCCCTCGCGGGCCACCGTGGCCACCGGCATGCCGCTGCATATTGCCAGTGTCGCCGCCAGATCAGCCTGTTCGCGAATCCGTAAATTGAAATGTGCGCCCTGCCCGGCACGCAGCACACGTGGCGTCCATGCGCCTGCACAGCCGGGGCCGAGCACGATGTCACGCACGCCAGCTGCCGCTGCGGTGCGCAGGATGGTGCCGACGTTGCCGGCATCTTGTATCGCATCGAGCATGACCACATCCCCTGCGATATCGCCTTGCGAAGCTTGTGGAATATAGATAACAGCAGCAATGCCAGTGGGCGTAGCGACACCGGAAATTTCGCGGAACAGGGTGTCGCTGAGCAACAGACATTCAATATCGCCTGCACCGGCGAGCAGTGCGGCAATCTGTGGATGCTGCTGCCCGCTCTCGCTGACCAGTAGTTGCTGCACGGTGATGCGATGTGCGAAACAATCTGCCACCAGATGAATGCCATCGGCCAGCGTGCGCCCTTCGTGGCGCGGTGCGCGCGGGTCACTCGCCAGCGCACTGAGCGCTTTGAATGCGGGGTTAGCGCGCGAGGTAATGAGCCGCGGCGTATTCATGTACTCATCTGATGCCTGTACAACGCAACGAGATGATCCAAACCGGGTTCATGGTTTGTTCAACAAGGCGCGCACCGGTGCAAAACTTTTCCGATGAAAATGAGCCGGGCCGTGAATCTCTAAAGCAGCACGGTGCACTGCGGTGTCATAACCCTTGTGCCGGTCCAGTGCGTAGTGCGGATAGTCGGCGTGGATGCGCCGCATTTCAGCATCGCGCGCGGTTTTGGCGAGAATGGATGCGGCCGAGATGGCTGGTTCCAGCGCGTCGCCGCCAATGACGGCACGTGCCGGCATGGCCAGTGGCGGACAGCGATTGCCGTCAATCAAGGCTTCCGCCGGCTGGACCGGCAATGCTTCAACAGCGCGGCGCATGGCCAGCAGCGTGGCTTGCAGAATATTGATCTGATCGATTTCTTCTACCGTGGCGAAAGCGATACCAAAAGCGAGTGCTTTTTCGCGGATTTCCAACGCCAGACGCTCGCGTTTTTTCTCGCTCAATTTTTTCGAATCATCCAAGCCATCGATGGGCCGCGCCGGGTCGAGAATCACCGCTGCCGCATACACAGGGCCTGCCAGCGGGCCGCGGCCTGCTTCATCGACGCCACACACAAGCCGCACCGCTGTGATTTGCCCGCTCATGCCGTTTGCTGTTTTTTTTGCAGATACGGCAAGATGGCAGCAGCAGCTTTTTGTGCTGTGTTTTGCCGTAGCAGGCGGTGAATACCTGCAAACACACGCTGAATGCTATCCCGCACTTGGTGATCGACCAGTAAATTACCCACTGCCTGGGCAAGATTTTCCGCTGTGGCATCGTCCTGCAAAAATTCGGGCACGACAAAGCGGCCAGCCAGAATGTTGGGCAAACCTATCCACGGCTGATAACCCATATGACGCATGATGCGCCACGACCACGGTGATATTTTGTAGGTAATCACCATGGGTCGGCCTACCAGCGCGGCTTCCAGCGTCGCTGTGCCACTGGCAACCAAAGCCACATCACACGCTGCAAGGGCATCGAGCGCATGGCCAAACATCATCTTTAACGGTAACTCGTTCGCTTTGAGCTTCCATAAAGCGGTTTCAAATTGCAGACGGGTTTCACCCGAGGCCATGGGCACCAAAAACAGCGCGTTGGGGTTTCGGGCATGCAACAATTGGGCGGTGGCAATGAAGGTCTCTGCCATGTAGTGCAGCTCGGCTTGCCGGCTACCCGGGAGCAGCGCGATCACTGGTTGATCCAGCGGAATATCCAAACGCTCACGCATGGCATCCCGATTGGTTTGCAGCGGAATCACATCGGCCATGGGGTGGCCTACATAACTGCACTTAACCGATGTTTGGGCATACAGCGCTGGCTCGAACGGATATAGCGCCAGAATATGCGACATGGATTCAACGATTTTTTTCAACCGGCTTTTGCGCCAGGCCCAAATGGAAGGGCTAACAAAATGAACGGTAGGAATACCCGCCCGCTTGAGTTTTTTTTCCAGCCACACATTGAAGTCATAGCCATCGACGCCAATAAAAATATCCGGGCGGTCTTTGAGCAAGGTTTTGAGTAATTGGCGGCGAATGCGGGCGATGTCACAATAGTTGCGCAATGCCTCGAAATAGCCTCGCACGGCAAGCTTTTCAGCTGGCCAGCGTGAATCAAACCCTTCGCGCTGCATTTTTGGCCCGCCAATGCCATAAAAGCTGGCGTCTGGCCGTTGGGTTTTCAGTGCGGCTATCAGATGTGCCGCTAATTGGTCGCTGGAAGCTTCGCCAGCGACCATCGCAATACGCGCCATCAGCGGATAATTCCTCGACCAGGCTGGGCAAGAAAACGCGCCAGAACATCGAGCTCAGGTACTGTCAAGGCTTCTGTGGCAATCGTTGTACCGGCCTCTTCAAATGTGAGGCCTTTTTTGTACAGGGTTTTAAAAGCGCGGCGAATCGCGGCAATGGCTTCGGGTGAAAATCCCCGCCGTTTCAAGCCTTCTGTATTAATGCTGCGTGGCTGCGCCGGGCTGCCCGCCGCCATGACATATGGGGGCATATCTTGCAGTAAAACAGAGCTAACAGATGTCATGCTATGAGCGCCAACTCTCACGAATTGATGCACCCCGGTAAAGCCTCCGAGGATAACCCAGTCGCCAATATGCACGTGCCCTGCCAGTTGCGTACTGTTGGCAAAAATAACGTGATTGCCGATCTGGCAATCATGCGCGACATGCACATAAGCCATGATCCAATTGTCATCGCCCATGCGGGTAACGCCAACGTCCTGCGCTGTGCCACAGTTGAATGTGCAGCATTCACGGATGGTATTGCGGTCGCCAATTTCAAGCCGTGTGGGTTCGCCCGCATATTTTTTATCTTGTGGCACTTCGCCTATCGAGCAAAACTGGAATATCCGGTTGTCTTTTCCAATCGAGGTATGCCCTGTCACCACAACATGCGGCCCAATGGCGGTATTGTCGCCAATCTCGACATGCTCGCCGATAATTGAATAAGGACCGATAGTGACGCCCTCGCCCAATTTCGCGCCAGCATGAACAATGGCGGTAGGATGAATAGCTGTCATGCGACCGCAGGAAGTGCAAAGCCGCTGGGCTTGACCGAGCAGATCAAATCGGCTTCAGCAACGATGGTGCCATCAACCCGCGCGACGGCGGAATATTTCCATATGCCGCGCTTGTTAAGCTGCAGTTTGACGTCGATCAGCAGTTGATCGCCAGCGCTGACGGGCTTTTTGAAGCGCGCATTGTCGATGCCGACAAAATAGTAAACCGAGCTATCGTCGGGGAATTGGCCGAGCGTCTTGAACGACAGAATCGCCGCCGCTTGCGCCATGGCTTCAATTACCAGAACACCCGGCATCACCGGATGATGCGGATAATGGCCAGGAAAAAAAGGTTCGTTAATGCTAACGTTTTTCAGTGCGCTGATACGCTCGCCGGGAATGACTTCCAGCACGCGGTCGATCAGTAAAAATGGGTAACGATGCGGTAAATAACTCAGGACTTGATGGATGTCCATCTGGGTGTTGTTTGCATCGCCCGGGTTTATCTCGCTCATGACTTTTTCTCCATGGCAGCAAGCCGTTGTTCAAGGGCGCGAATTTTATCGGCCATTGCATCAAGATGGCGCAGATGCGAAAAATTTCTCAGCCAGTCAGCGTGGGTAAGAAACGGGGAAGATCCGCTGTACGTTCCGGCACGCGTAATTGATTTCGTGACCAAAGTGCCTGTGGT
Organism: Rugosibacter aromaticivorans; assembly: GCF_000934545.1. Lineage (GTDB taxonomy): Bacteria > Pseudomonadota > Gammaproteobacteria > Burkholderiales > Rhodocyclaceae > Rugosibacter > Rugosibacter aromaticivorans. The sequence goes on along the minus strand of NZ_CP010554.1, from coordinate 1,368,022 downwards.
CACAATCACGTCGTCGGCTAGTGTCAGATGGCCCTGTATCATGGCGGCGCCGCCGATACTGCAACGCTCACCGATAATGGCGCTACCGGCAACACCAACACAGCCTGCAATGGCAGTGTCTATGCCGATTTTCACGTTATGCCCAATCTGAATCTGGTTATCCAGCTTGACGCCATTGCCCACCGTGGTATCGCCCAACGCACCGCGATCTATCGTCGTGTTGGCACCAATTTCAACATCATCACCAATCACAACGCGTCCATTTTGCGGAATCTTCACCCAGGCACCCGCAGGTTCGCGGGCGAAACCAAACCCGTCCGCACCAATGACCACGCCCGAATGAACGATACACCGCGCGCCAATGTGGCACTCAGCATAAATAGCCACGTGTGGCGCCAAGCGCGTTGCAGACTCAATGACCACATTTTCCCCAATGCTGCAATTCGCGCCGATCACAACATCCTCGCCAATCCGGGCACCGAGACCTATCGTCACATGCGGACCGATAGAGGCTGAGGCGGCTACTTGACCTTCAACGACTGCGCTGGCGTGAATTCCGGGGGTAACAGCGGGAGGGGGTGACAACCACTGGGCAACGCGGGCGTAATAAAGATAAGGCTGTGGCGTGACAATGACCGCAAATGAGTTTGAATTTATAGCATCTGCAGGGTCTGCAGGCTGCGCCATGATCACCGCCGATGCGCACGTATGACCCAGCTGAGAGCGATACTTTGGATTCGACAAAAAGGACAAGTCGCCGGGACCTGCCGTTTCAAGCGGCGCAACACGCACAATAGATAGATTTGCCGTATCACCAGCGCCGACTATTTCGCCCCCGAGACGAGCGACAATCTCACCCAGTCGCAACGCCACTGTCAAACCAACCTACTTCGTGCCATCGCCCAGCGCTTTGATAACCTTGTCGGTAATATCGATGCGCTGGTTGAAATAGACGGCTTCCTGAAGAATGATGTCAAACTTTTCGGCGTCAGCAATTTGTTTGATCACTTTGTTTATCCGCTCAAAGATCGCCGCCATTTCGTCATTTTGACGCTGGCTGAGATCTTCACGGAACTCACGCTGCTTACGCTGAACATCACGGGTCAGATCCGCTAGCTCACGTTCTTTAGTGCGCCGTTCGGCCTCCGTCAAGGTTGGCGAATTTTTGTCTAATGATTCCTGTAACGTCTGAAGCTGCTTCACCATGCGTTGCAGCTCTTGATCGCGCTTCTCGAAATCTTTTTCTATTCTTTTTTTCGCTTTGGCTGCCTGTGGCGACTCCGCCAAAATGCGTTGATTATTAATAAAGCCAATTTTAGTGTCGGCCTGCGCCGCGCCACACAGCATGAGCAACGCGATGCCAGTAATAGCAATATTTTTCAGCATGACAGTCTCGATAGTCGCTTTTCTAAAAAGTAGATCCTAATTGAAACTGGAAGGCTTGAACTTTGTCTTCCGTTTTTTTGTTGAGCGGTTTGGCAACAGAAAATTTGAGCGGCCCTAAAGGCGAGTTCCAGGAAGCGGAAAGGCCCGTACTAAAACGAAAATTTGTCGCAGAGAGTTTTTCACCTTCGCCGAATACCCCGCCTCCATCAACGAAAGCACTGAAGCGGAAAGAGCGATCCTGCCTGGCCCCTGGAAGACCGAATAATAACTCGGTACTACCCGTCACGCGCTTAGTGCCACCTAAAAAGTCACCCGTCAGCACATCTCTTGGCCCCAGGCTGTTGGATTCAAACCCGCGTACAGAGCCGATGCCACCCGCATAGAAGTTTTTAAAGAAGGGGACTTCTTTATTGCCATAGGCCCTGGCCAGACCAAGCTCACCCGTCAATGCCAGGGTAAAAGTGTCATTCAAATGCGAGAAGCGCTGGTGTTTATATGTTCCGCGCAGATAAGTTGCGGTGCTTCCTGGTAGCGCAACTTCCAGGCTAACGCTGTTTAAGGTGCCTTTGGTCGGGTACAACAGGCTGTCACGTTCATCCTTCTGCCAACCCACGGTGGAGGACAAGGTATTGCTTGCCGAGCCAAACTTATTGACGTAGTCGATATATCGTTGTGCGGAGAAAGTCCCTGTTTTTAAATTAGTATGATCGGCAGACAAGCCAAGAAAAATATAATCATCTTCGCCAATCGGCACCCCATAGCGCACGCCACCACCGGTGGAGTCCGCCGTAAAACTACTCACGGAAAGTGAGGACGTGTCTGTTCGGCGAGTATAAATGTCAAAGCCTCTGCTAACGCCATCCACGGTGTAATAAGGGTCGGTATGCGACAAAGACAATATGCGGTTGGATTTACTGGTACTCACCTGTACACCAATGTGCTTACCGCTACCAAAAACGTTTTCCTGCTGCACGGCACCCGATAAGGTCAATTTTTCAGAGCTGGAGAAACCTGCACCCAATGAAATGTTGCCAGTCGGTTTTTCCTTTACCTTTAAATCCACGTCAATTTGATCTGTTGTCCCAGCAACAGCAGGGGTTTCCATGGTCACGTCTTCAAAATAGCCCAGACGATCGACGCGATCGCGTGACTTTTTAATACGCTCGCCGTTATACCAGGCCGATTCCATCTGGCGCACTTCGCGGCGAATAACTTCATCGCGGGTTCGCGTGTTTCCCAGCACATTAATGTGCCGCACATAGACGCGCCGACCGGGATCAACCATCAACGTAAAGGCGACCTGACGTTTTTCTTTATTGAGTTCAGGGGCTGCATTCACATTGGCAAAAGCGTAACCATCATCCCCTAAACGATCGCTAATCGCTTTTGTCGTTTCAGTCATCGACTCGCGCGAAAAAACATCGCCTGGTTTCATTTTCACGAGCTTGAGCAGCTCAGCTTCTGGCAGCAGAAGGTTTCCAGCCAGCTTGACTGATGAGATGGTGTACTTTTCGCCTTCACTGATATTGATGGTGATGTAAATATCTTGCTTGTCAGCAGAAATAGACACCTGGGTAGATTCGACATTGAATTCGAGGTAACCCTGATTCATGTAGTAAGAGCGCAGCGTTTCCAGATCACCTGAAAGTTTTTGCTTTGAGTACTGATCGTTTTTTGTGTACCACGTCAGCCAGCCAGAGGGGCTAAGCGCCATCAGTTTGAGCAGATCGCTGTCCTTAAAGGCTTTTGCGCCGACAATATTGATCTGCTTGATTTTGGCAACTTCGCCTTCATTCACAATGAACTTGATACCCACACGATTGCGCTCTAGCGGAGTAACATTCACTTTGACATCAACCGCATAACGGCCTTGCGAGAGGTATTGGCGCTTGAGTTCCTGCTCAGCGCGTTCCACCATCGCACGGTCAAAAATACGCGATTCAGCAAGCCCAATGTCACGCAAACCTTTTTTAAGGTCTTCCGCCTTGAATGACTTCAACCCAACAAAATCAAGTGTCGCGATAGCGGGGCGTTCTTCGAGTACAACCACCAGGACCTGGCCATCAATCTCAAGACGAACGTCCTTAAAAAATCCGGTTGCGAACAGCGCTTTGATCGCGCTGGCTGCTTTTTCATCATTGATCGTATCGCCAATCTTGACGGGTAGATACGAGAACACCGTACCCGCCTCCGTGCGCTGAATGCCTTCAACACGAATATCCTTGATTTGAAATGGCTCGAATGCAAAAACAGCCCGTGCCAGCAAAGCTGAAACTAAGCCAGCAAGTAATTTTTTATTCATTGTTATTCGTTGGATAAAGACGCCAATTAGCCAGAAAAATAGCCGAAAAATCAACCAGAAAAAAGACGATTAAAGTCGTTATAAAAAGCAAACAGCATGAGCAGTGCCAGCAAGGCGAAACCTACCTGTTGTCCAATCGCCAAGACTCGATCGGAGAGCGGCTTCCCCTTGATGAACTCAGCAAGATAATACATTAAATGCCCCCCATCCAGAACCGGAACAGGCAGCAGATTAAGTACGCCAAGGCTGATACTGATCAGCGCGATAAAGCTAAGGTAATAGCTCAGTCCAAGACGTGCTGTTTGGCCTGCGTAATCGGCGATGGTGACAGGACCGGATAGGTTTTTCCAGGATAGTTCCCCAGTGAGCATGCGTCCCATCATGCGCAAACTGATGATCGCGGTATCCCATGTTTTAGCCACGGCACGGATAGCCGCTTCCCCTGGGCTGTAACGAACCAGGGTAGTCATTTCAGTGACAGCTGACGCGTCTTCCTTAACGGCAATCCCAAGCCGACCAACACGTGCTTCACTCTCTCCGCTCAGCTGAGGGATGGCAGTAAGGTTCATCCGCTGCCCCGCCCGATCAACAGTAAACACTAACGGCCGCCCGACGGAATTTCGCACGGCAGCTGCAACGTCAGCCCACTCGGAAATTGTTTTGCCATCAATTTCCAGCATCCGATCATCCGCTTGAAAGCCTGCGATTGCAGCAGCTGATGACGGCATGATCTGCCCGACAATCGCAGGCAGACGTGGTCTATAGAGCAGTAAGCCCAAAGGGGTCAGCGGATCTTTTTCTGTCTCAGCGAGCGAAAACCGCAGATTATTCAGGTGATATACCACTGGGATTCCCTGGCTTGTCGTGCCATCCAGCTCCAGCGCCACCGCGTTCATCGTCTGTCGCATCACTTCCCAGCGTAAATCCTGCCAACTGGCAATGGATTTGCCATTCACGGCACGCACGGTGACACCTGCTTCAATCCCGGCAACAGCGGCCGGGCTGCCTTGCGGCGGGACACCCAGACGCGGCTTTAATTCGGTAATGCCTGTCATGAATACCAGCCAGTAAAGCAAAATAGCCAACAACAGATTGGCAACAGGTCCCGCAACAACAATAAAGGCGCGGCGACCAACGGGTTGCCGGTTAAAGGCGCGCGGTAATTCGCTAGCAGCCACGGGACCTTCGCGCTCATCGAGCATCTTGACATAGCCACCCAAGGGTAACAGCCCAATGGCCCATTCCGTTTGATCGCTACCTGGACGTCGTGACCACATAACGCGCCCAAAACCTATCGCAAAACGCAATACTTTGACACCGCACATGCGAGCGGCAAAATAATGGCCAAGCTCATGCACCAAAACCAGCAGACCCAATGCCAGTAAAAAAGCACCCGCATATAATGCAATCATTTGAAAATTCACCGGATATTCCTCATTGAGCGTAAGCGGCCAAAGCGCGTGTCGCTGCAATCCGCCCCTGATCATCGGCCGTCATGACCGCGTCTATTGTCGCCACCTCACTGCATGGCACTGCTGCTAGCGTCTCAGCAATCACTGCTGCAATTTTAAGGAAAGGCAAATCCCCCGCCAGGAATGCGCTAACCGCGACCTCATTAGCGGCATTCAGCACGGCAGGCGCATTCCCGCCTGCACGCAACGCCTGATACGCTAATCCAAGACAAGGGAAGCGAGCCAGATCGGGGCGCTCGAAAGTAAGCTGCCCTATGGCAAACAAATCGAGCCTTTCCACACCGGAATCGATCCGTTGTGGCCAAGCCAAGGCATGCGCAATCGGGGTTCGCATATCCGGATTGCCAAGCTGAGCGAGGACAGAACCATCGACATATTCAACCAGCGAATGAATAACGCTTTGCGGATGAATGACTACCTCGATGTGATTTGCTGACGCGTTAAACAACCAATGCGCTTCGATGACTTCGAGACCTTTGTTCATCATGGTCGACGAATCAACGGAAATTTTTCTCCCCATGGTCCACTTGGGGTGCGCTACAGCCTGCTCCGGGGTCACACTCGATAGCGCTTCTATCGCGGTGTCACGAAATGGGCCACCAGAGGCTGTGAGCAGAATACGGCTGACCCCTGCGCGAGAAAGGTTTCCCGCATAACCGGCGGGCATGGATTGAAATATCGCATTATGTTCGCTGTCTATAGGCAACAAGCACGCACCGGACTTACGCACCTCGGCCATGAAAAGATCGCCAGCCATTACCAGTGCTTCTTTGTTGGCGAGCAGAACACGTTTGCCTGCGCTCACCGCGGCAAGTGTTGGCATAAGGCCTGCTGCACCGACAATAGCCGCCATTACTGCATCCACCTCTGGGAGACTGGCAATATGCGCCAGCGCTTCAGTTCCATACAGAACCTGGGTATTAACCCGCCGTGTCGAGAGCAGATGCGTCAACCGTTGAGCATCCGTCGCGCTGCCAACCACCGCATAAGCCGGATTAAATTTATGACATTGTTCAGCAAGCAGTTCGACGCGTGTATGGCCGCTGAGTGCAACGACCTTATAACGGTCTGGATAACGCGCCACAACATCGAGCGTGCTCACGCCAATGGAGCCAGTCGCGCCGAGAATGGTCAGATTCATCATACGAAAAAATGGAGCAACAATGCAGCCAGGGGTAAGGTGGAGGTCAAGCTGTCGATACGATCCAATACACCGCCATGACCGGGCAACAGCCCACTGCTATCTTTAATGCCCACTTGACGTTTCAATAACGACTCGAACAAATCGCCAAGCACACTAACTGCTGTAAGGAGTGGCAAAACCAAAGCCAAAAGACCCCAGTGCAAGGTGCCTTGCACTGGTGAATAAACCAGCAGATACATGCCATAAACCCCCACAGCCAGCAACGCCCCGGCGACACCCTCCCAGGTCTTACCCGGGCTGATGGTGGGTGCCAATTTATGTCGGCCAATCGCACAGCCCGTGAAATAAGCGCCGATATCAGCAACCCAAACAATCGCCATGGTTGCCAATAACACCCACGGGCTTACGTTGTACAGGAAGACCATCGCTGCCCATGTTGGCAAGATCACCAGAAAACCAATGAGATAACCAAAAAAATCATTACCCCTCAGTGTCCATTTTCGCCATAGCCAGAAGGGCATGATCGTTAACCAGAACCCCACAGAAATAGTCAGCAGAACGGGCGTTAGTTCTGCGGCAAAAATGTGCACTTGCCAGCAGAACAAAAGCAATACCAAAGCATACATGATGCGCGCCGGTTGATCTTGCCGCATCAGGCCGCCCCACTCCCAGGCAGCGCATGCAGCGATCACCGCAAAAGCCAGCGCTGCTGCCGATGCGGAAAATAAAAACAGCACCACACCAAACCCGGCAACCAGGCATAGTGCGGTAATCACACGTTGCTTAAGATTGGACATCCGTTGGCTATTTGTCCATGACTGGCAAAATCAATGGTAAAAGCAAACTCATAAACTCGGCGCTGGTAACACGCCGGCTGACTTTATCTGATCGCCAGTCCGCCCGAAACGGCGCTCGCGCTGCTGGTAAGAGCGGATCGCTTCACTCAACGCAGTGTCGGTGAAGTCAGGCCACAACGTATCGGTAAAATAAAATTCGCTATAGGCCAATTGCCATAGCAAAAAATTGCTGATGCGTTGCTCACCGCCCGTGCGGATGAAAAGATCTGGTTCGGGAGCATAAGCCGTCACCAGATGGGGAATCAGATCGGCCTCGGTGTAATGCCCTACTTTTTCGGGATGAGCCAGCGCCAATTGATTGGCCGCCTGCAAAATATCCCAGCGGCCACCATAGTTGGCAGCAATAGTCAGCGTTAGGCACGTATTGTTAGCCGTGAGCGCCTCCCCTTCCCGAATCAAGGCTAACAGACGTGGCTCAAAGGCTTGCAGGTCACCCACTACATGCAGACGAACGCCATTCGCATGCATTCTGCCGATTTCACTCTGTAGCGCAGTGAAAAAAAGATTCATCAAAAACGATACTTCATCTGCTGGCCGGCGCCAGTTTTCTGAAGAAAAAGCAAACAGGGTAAGGTACTCAATGCCCTGCGAAATGCAGGCTTTCACCATCGCACGAACGGTATCGACGCCGCGTTTATGGCCAGCCACGCGCGGCAAGAAACGTTGTTTTGCCCAACGTCCATTGCCATCCATAATCATGGCGATATGACGAGGAACATCGTTAACACTGGGTATCGCCTGGGTTGAACTCGTGAACGTCGCCATTAGAATTTCTTCGCAGTTCGGTGCAGAGGAATGGCCATAGTGCGAATCAAACTGCCATCAAATCTTTTTCTTTTTCTGCTAGCAGCTTGTCTACCTCAAGCACATAGCGATCGGTCAGTTTCTGGATATCATCTTGCACACGACGCTCATCATCCTCGGAAATCTCTTTCTTTTTCAGCACATCCTTAAGATGAGCGTTTGCATCACGACGCAAATTACGTATCGCAATCTTGGCATTTTCACCTTCATGCTTGACAACCTTGATCAAGTCACGGCGACGCTCTTCGGTCAATGCGGGCATCGGCACACGAATCACGTCACCTTGCGTTGCGGGATTCAGTCCAAGATCAGAATCACGAATGGCTTTTTCAACTTTGGATACCATGGGCTTTTCCCACGGCTGCACGCCTATGGTTCGCGCATCAAGCAAAGTGATATTAGCCACTTGATTGATCGGCATCAGCGAGCCGTAATAATCAACCTGGACATGATCCAGAATACCCGTGTGAGCCCGACCGGTGCGCACTTTGCCAAGATCAGATTGCAATGCTTCAAGACTCTTTTGCATCTTTTGTTCTGTGATTTTTTTCAGCTCGGGGATCATCAAAAGACTCCTGAATTAAACGCCTGAATGCATGCCTGCATACGGCTTAAACGTGAACCAGCGTTCCTTCGTCTTCGCCCATGACCACACGCAAGAGCGCGCCTGGTTTAAAAATTGAAAACACATTAATCGGCAGTTTTTGGTCACGACACAAGGCAAACGCCGTAGCGTCCATAACGGCGAGGTTTCGATGAATGACCTCATCAAAACTGATGCATGCGAACCGCGTCGCCGCAGCGTCTTTTTTGGGGTCGGTGGTATAAATGCCATCAACCTTTGTCGCTTTCAATACAATTTCAGCGCCTATTTCCGCACCCCGCAGCGCTGCTGCGGTATCTGTCGTGAAGAAGGGGTTGCCCGTGCCTGCAGCAAAGATAACCACTTTACCTTCTTCAAGATAACGAATAGCCTTGCCACGAATGTAGGGTTCAACCACCTGATCAACATTGAGCGCTGATTGCACACGTGCGCTAAGCCCTGCTTGCCGCATGGCGTCTGACAAGGCCATCCCATTCATCACCGTCGCTAACATGCCCATGTAATCAGCTGTCGCACGATCCATACCGGTGGCCACGCCCGCCATGCCACGGAAAATGTTGCCGCCGCCAATGACCACACCGACTTCAACACCCAGATCGGCCACGCCTTTAATTTCAGCCACAATACTATTCAGCATGGGGGTATTGATACCATACGCATCATCCCCCATCAGTGCTTCGCCCGAGAGCTTCAGCAAAATACGGCGAAATTTTGGCGCAACCATGTATTACTTGTTTCCTGCTGCGGCAGCCGCTTGGGCAGCGACTTCGGCAGCAAAGTCAGTCACTTTCTTTTCGATGCCTTCACCCACAACATACAGGGTGAAGCTGGCAACTGAAGCGTTCCTGGTTTTCAATAACTGCTCAATGGTTTGCTTGCCATCTTCGGCTTTGACGAAGACTTGGCCTAACAATGTGACATCACGCAAATACTTTTGCACGGTTCCTTCAGCGATTTTTTCCAGCATGGCTTCCGGCTTACCAGATTCCCGCGCTTTTTCAATGGCAATACGGCGCTCTGTTTCCAGCAGTTCAGCAGAAACTCCGGAAGCATCCAGCGACTTCGGTTTAGAGGCTGCGATATGCATGGCGATATCCTTAGCCAGAGACTCACTGCCACCAACCACGTCAACCAAGACCCCAATTTTCGAGCCGCCATGAATATAACAAGCCAAATGACCCTTCGCTTCAACGCGCACAAAACGGCGCAGGCTCATGTTTTCGCCGATTTTCCCGACCAGCGCCGTGCGCATAGCTTCAACAGTGCTATCACCTAGCTCCAGTGCAGACAACGCAGCGATATCGGCCGGGTTTTTCGTAGCAATCAAACCGGCACAATCGGCAGCCAGCTTGAGAAAATCGTCGTTCTTGGCAACAAAATCAGTTTCTGAATTAATTTCCAGAATGCTACCCAACTTGCCATCGGCACTGATGTGAATGGCAACCACACCTTCAGCCGCGACGCGGCTTGCGGCCTTGGATGCTTTGCTTCCGAGTTTAACGCGCAGAATCTCTTCTGCTTTATCCATTTCGCCAGCGGCTTCTGTTAGCGCTTTTTTGCACTCCATCATGGGCGCATCGGTCTTTTCGCGCAATTCTTTGACCATACCTGCGGTAATTTCCGCCATTGCTTGACTCCAGATTCAGAAACACTACCTCAAAAAACGGGGGGCTACTCAACGCCTCCCCCCGTCATCAACCACCAGCGCGAATTACGCTGCCGACGCATCCTCGTCATCAATTTCAACAAACTCTTCGTCACCTGCCAGCGCTTGAACAAGATCGCCCATCGCTTGATTTTTGCCTTCCAGAACAGCATCAGCAACACCACGGGCATACAAACGAATGGCGCGGGTGGAATCGTCGTTGCCTGGAATAACGTAATTCACGCCGTCGGGTGAATGATTGGTATCTACCACGCCGACCAATGGAATACCGAGCTTACCGGCTTCGGTGATGGCAATTTTGTGATAGCCAACGTCGATGACAAAAATAGCATCGGGCAAACCAGGCATATCTTTAATGCCACCGATGGATTTTCTGAGCTTATCCATCTCGCGTTGCAGCGTGAGGCCTTCTTTTTTGGACAACTTGGCAAAACCGCCATCTGCCGCCATCTGCTCTAGCTCATTTAAGCGTTTGACAGATAGTTTCAAGGTTTTGAAGTTAGTCATCATGCCGCCAAGCCAGCGATCATCAACATAAGGCATGCCGCAACGAGTGGCTTCTTCAGCGATAATTTCGCGCGCCTGACGTTTGGTGCTGACGAAAAGAATCGTACCTTTTTTGGCTGCCAGCTTGCGCACGAAAGCCATCGCTTCGTTGTACTTAACGAAGGTTTTTTCAAGGTTGACAATGTGGATTTTGTTGCGATGGCCAAAAATATACGGGGCCATCTTGGGATTCCAGAAACGTGTTTGATGGCCGAAGTGAACGCCGGCCTCCAACATTTGGCGCATGGTAGTGCTCATCGAGTATCTCCGATTGGGTTGAACCGCCGCCCGGCCGTGCTGCTCTGCAAGGGTTAAACTTGCAAACGCCACCCTATCGGTGCCAGGCGTGTGGATTTCCATCCAGGAACATCCCGGACAGGGTCTCTATTCTAGTCGCCCTACCCCCTGGGATGCAAGCGCATCAGCAACAATATCGTCAACCCGCACACAGCACCCACGACTTGAAAAGTCGGTGCTGGCAATACGGCGCGACAAGGCCTTGAGCGGTTAAAATGAGCCGCTTTATCACCTCCGTTGATTTTTCATGTCCATTTCCATTAAAACTCCCGACGACATCGTCCAGATGCGTGAGGTTTGCCGTCTTGCCGCTGAGGTGCTGGATTACATTGAGCCATTCGTTAAACCCGGCATAACAACAGCCGAACTTGATCGACTGTGCCATGACTACACCGTGAACGTACAAAATTGCATTCCCGCACCGCTCAACTACGCCCCGCCAGGGCATACGCCTTTCCCGAAATCCATCTGCGCTTCGATCAACCATCAGGTGTGTCATGGCGTGCCTAACGACCGGCCCTTAAAAAATGGGGACATCGTCAATCTGGATATCACGAACATAAAAAATGGTTGGCACGGAGATACCAGCCGCACGTTTATTGTGGGTGAAGCATCGATTCTGGCCAAGCGACTGGTAAAGGTCACCTTCGAATGCATGTGGATCGGGATTGCACAAGTCAGGCCCGGGGTGCGTCTGGGTGCCATTGGTGCGGCCATTCAAAAATATGCTGAAGCCGCTGGTTTTTCAGTGGTACGCGAGTTTTGCGGCCATGGTACAGGGCGTAAATTCCATGAAGAACCTCAAGTGCTGCACTACGGCAGCGCCAACAGCGGGCCGATCATGGAGCCGGGCATGGTTTTTACCATCGAGCCCATGATCAATGCCGGCAAAGCCGCTATTTCAGAGCTCCCCGATGGCTGGTCGATTGTGACCAAAGACCGCAGTCTTTCTGCTCAATTTGAGCATACCCTGGCCGTGACTGAAACAGGCGTCGACGTATTAACACTCTCTGCCGGCACACCGCCCTGCCCTGATCACATCAAAATCCACCCTTGACATGGAAGACCTGCGCGCACTTGCTATGGCGACACGGCAGCAGCTAGCAGCAGCACAGGCGCAGCTAGCTAGCGCATGGCGCCAAAACCAGCATAGCCGCGAGCTGCTCGCCAACCGCGCAGCCGTTGTGGATGATGTTCTACGCGAACTTTGGATAACGCTTGATCTACCAGCAGACATGACACTGGTGGCTGTCGGTGGTTATGGCCGTGGCACGCTTTACCCGGCGTCTGACGTGGATTTGCTGATTTTGCAATCCGATGATGCCACCCCGACCATCTCGGCCACCCTGGCCACCCCGCCAGGCGATGTGTCACCGCGTGAAGAAAAAATAGAAGCATTGGTCGGCATGCTATGGGATATCGGGCTCGATATTGGTCACAGCGTGCGCACGTTAAGCGAATGCCTGACAGAAGCTGCACGCGACATCACCATACAAACATCCTTGCTCGAGGCACGTTATCTGATTGGCAACCCCGGCCTGTATGAAAACTTTGAGAAAAGTTTCCGGGATGCACTCAATCCAGCGGCTTTTTTCAAAGCCAAACAATTAGAGCAAGCCGAACGCTACGCACGCTATAACGACACTCCCTATAGCCTGGAACCCAATTGCAAAGAAAACCCCGGAGGATTGCGTGACTTGCAAGTCATCCGCTGGGTTGCGCGTGCTGCGCAACTTGGTGATACCTGGCAAGCATTGGCGCACACCGGCATCATTACCGCGATTGAAGCAGGTCAGTTAGAGCGAAGCGAGAGCCGTCTGCGCGAATTACGCATTCATTTGCATTTGCTGGCTGGTCGCCGCGAAGATCGTCTGCTGTTTGATTACCAGGAAAAACTGGCTGATACCTTAGGCATGGTCGCCACCGAAGCCAAGCGCGCTTCTGAAGTATTGATGCAGCACTATTACAAAACAGCCAAACTGGTCACACAGCTCAATACCCTCACCATGCAAGCCTTGGCCGATCATCTGCTGCCGGCCCAAGTGGGCGCGCCTGTCGTCATCAACGCGCACTTTCAGTCGGTGCGAGACCTCCTGGATGTGCGCGAGGATGACACCTTTGAGCGCTCGCCCCGCGCTCTGCTTGAATGTTTTCTGTTGCAAATGCAGCGTGGCGAAATCAAGGGCATGACACCCCGCACCTTGCGCGCCCTGTGGCGTGCGCGTCATCTGATCAATGCCCAGTTTCGCGCTGATCCTGCGAATCGCGCCCTGTTTCTTAGCCTCTTTTGGCAACCGCATCTTATTCACGCCCTGCGGCGGATGAACCAATATGACATCCTGGGTCGCTACCTGCCTGCCTTCGGCCGTATCGTTGGCCAGATGCAACACGATCTATTTCACGTCTACACCGTCGATCAGCATATTTTGCAAGTCATACGCAATCTGCGGCGTTTTACGATGCCTGAGTTTGCGCATGAGTATCCGTTTTGCTCGCGACTCATGGCCGGGTTTGACCGCCACTGGCTGCTCTATCTTGCCGCCTTGTTTCATGACATCGCCAAAGGACGTGGTGGAGACCATTCCACACTCGGTGTAGCCGATGCGACCACGTTTTGTCATGACCATGACCTTAATCAGGAAGACACCGATTTAGTGGCCTTCCTTGTGGCAGAACACCTGACCATGTCGCAAGTAGCACAAAAACAAGACCTGTCTGATCCACACGTCATCGCAGCCTTTGCCCAGCGCGTGGGCGACACTCGCCGCCTAACAGCGCTATACCTCGTGACCGTGGCGGACGTTCGTGGCACCAGTCCTAAAGTGTGGAATAACTGGAAAGGCAAGCTGCTGGAAGATTTATATCGCATGACAGCCAAACTGCTCGCAGGTGATACCGTGCCCCAACTCGCCGGCGTCACCGAACGGCAAGAAGATGCCCGTCGCATTCTGCGTTATTACGGCTTGCGTCACGGCGTTGAACAAAGTTTATGGGACCAGCTCGATATCAGTTACTTCATGCGCCAGCATGCCGAAGAAATTGCCTGGCACACACGCAATCTTTACCACTGCGTCGATACGCAAGAGCCCGTTGTTCGCGCCCATCTCAACCCGAGTGGCGAGGGGTTGCAGGTCATGGTGTATTGCCCCGACCAGTCTCAACTGTTTGCCCGTCTGTGTGGATTTTTCGCGCGCCTTGGATACAGCATTCTGGATGCTCGCATCCATACCACCCGCAACGGCCACGCCTTGGACAGCTTTATTATTTTCGCGCCCGGCTTTGGTGTCGCCTATCGCGACATGATCGGCTTGATCGAACATGATCTAACGCAGCAACTGATCACCCGGCCACCACTGCCTTCAGTACCCGCAGGGCGGCTGTCGCGCCTGGTTCGTCATTTCCCGATTACCCCGGCATGTGAGATTCGCCCGGACGAGCGCGGCGAGCAGTATCTGATGAACATCAGCGCAGTTGATCGCCCCGGGCTACTCTACGCCATCGCTCAAGTGCTGGATGAACACCGAGTCAGATTACACACTGCAAAAATAGGCACCTTGGGCGAGCGTGTTGAAGATGTGTTTTTAGTCAGTGGACAAGCCTTAACGCAAACAGGCACACTCGTTAAGCTGGAGCAAGACCTGCTCACCGCATTGCAGGTATCAGCCACATAGCGGAAAACCATAACAAGCCCACATAATGATCCCATGAAAACTCGGCGCTGGCGATACGCTGCGAAGCAAGTGCCCTTGGGGTGCGCTGCCAAGCAAGTGCCCTGGGGGGACGGTAACACAGCGGATCAATGCAAAAAATTTAACCTACTGGCGGCTTCTGCCATACGAAAAAATGCCCATAAAATATTTGTCGTTTCCGCTCATTGCCATTTTGATCTGGGCGTTCAATACGATTGTGAGCAAACTCTCTGCCGGCGCCATTGCGCCAGGCGTTATTTCATTTGATCGCTGGTTATTGGCAGGGCTGGTCATGACGCCGTTCATGGCGCGCAAAGTGTGGGCAAACAGAGCTATTGTTCGTCGCCATCTGCTCAAAATCATTACGTTTTCCATGCTGGGCATGGTGCTTTTTCAAAGTCTTGCCTATTACGCTGCTGCCACCACAACAGCCACCAACATGGGGCTGATTGGTTCTTTAATGCCACTGACCACCATGCTGCTAAGCACCGTGTTTCTGCACGAACGGCCAACCCCTGCCTTGGTCGCGGGCACGGCATTATCCATTGCCGGCATCCTTGTTTTGGTAAGCAAAGGGGCGCCGCTTAGCCTGATGAGTCAAGGGATTGTCTTTGGCGATGGGTTGATGTTGATTGGCACGATCGCCTATGGCGCTTATGGCGTACTGCTGCATAAGTGGCCTATCCCCCTGCCGCCATGGCAGCTGCTTTACCTGCAAATTGTGTTGGCTGCCTTCATGCTTTTGCCTGTTTTCCTGCTCTCACCACCCTCGCCCATTACGCCCCAAAATTTACCCTTGATTCTATTTGCCGGCCTATTTTCATCCATCATTGCAGGATTCTTCTGGATGCGTGGTGTTGTCCATCTAGGGGCGAATCGGGCAATGCTATTCATGAATCTTTTACCACTCCTTGTTGCCCTGATTGCCATGGTTACATTGGGTGAACAATTGCATGCTTACCATATTGCAGGCGGCATGGTCACGCTAGCAGGTGTCTTGCTTGCTGAACTCCCTAAGCTGTTACGCACAGCATCGGCATCATCCAACGATAAATAATCAAATCACCGCAAAAACAAAAACCATCGCCGTGATTTACACAACAATGGCTTTTGCGATGGGACAATTAATTCCGGTCACCCTATTTCAGCTGCCAAAATTAAGGGACGCTACTATATAGATTAGATCCTTGACTAAAGACCTAACTTGCGTCAGCAAGCCAGTCTGGCCAACCAGCACGACGATTCGCTTCACGTGCCAGCGCCCGTTCTGCCGGGCTGGCAAAGTTTAAATCCCAGTTTTTCAGGCGGGGCATCGCAATCGCTTTAAACCATAGCGGCGGGATAAATGCACTGATCGCACACACAAAAATGTTGGGCATTTGCGGCGCATTGGGGTGCGGGCGAAGCTCATCAAAACGCATAAAACCGTCGCGATGATGATCAATATGATTAGTGATTTCATAGCCAACAACACGATCCCACCAATTCAGATGATTCCACGTGTGCTGAACCTCCACCGGCGCTCCTGGGACGCGTATCAACCCATAGTGTTGCAAATAGTTAAGCGCTTCAAGCGCAAATTTGGCGATGATCTGCGCTGTAAAGACCAAGGCAGCGGCCAGCCAACCACCGAGAAAATAAGCACCCAAAGGAATCAATAAAGTGAGCAAGACTTCCCAGATGATCATGTTTTTCATCGAGAAAAACGGTGCGCCCAGCGCACGTCTTCTTTTATTTTCATTAGCCCAGAGCATTTGGTAATTGTGCTTCGTGCAACGCCACATGAAGGTGTAGGCATTTTCTCCACGGTACGCCGTATCACCATCCGCTGGCGTATCAAAATCCAGATGGTGCACGGTGAGATGGGGCACATCGCGGTTGGGATCGGCAAAGAAAGCACACATCACCATAGCGACCCCACGCGAAAAGGCATCGCGCCGGTGCATCAACTCATGGGCCACAGGCACATTCGGTGCAACCGAAAGCCAAACCAGGCTGGCGATCCCGCCAATCAGGGCCACCACCGTTGGCCAACCAGCGGGCAGGCCTACCCCGGCACCCACCCGCCAGGCAAAAGCACCAAACAGGGTCACCATGAGTACCAGATGCAGATACAACGGAATATCGGCCAGCATCGGATGCTTGATTTTCCTTAACTGATAGTCACGTCCAGAAAAAAGCGCCAGCACGAATAGCGCGACATACGTACCAATCCCTGCCCACATCCAATATCCGCCCAGAATAAAACCGGCAATACCTATGATCAGCATTAATGAGACAACATAGTAGCGAAGATAATCAAACATGATGGTTTTCCTCCCTGCAAAAAATCTACAAATATATGTTGAGGTTTTTGCTCAACAAAACATTTTGCTTGAGAATGATGAGACGTTTGGCCAGCTTGTAGCCTTCGGCTGTTTTACGCCAAATGTCTTCACGATTACCAATCAGGGTGTCCTGATCTTTTTCGTTCCGATTTCGATAGGCCAGAAAGTTTGAATAAACCAGCACTTCGTCTTCTTTCTCCGTCGGCACCACTTCGATGTTGGTAATCAGATGCGTGTAACGCGTGGCCGGATCCTCTGACCAGGCAGTCCCCGTTTCAAGACGCCGCAGCCGTTTTTTAAGGTCTTCCAGATTGTCGTTGTAAAACGCCATGCGGGTCAGATCATGCACCTGCTCTGTTTTGTCACGGCGATAACGGGTTTCAATACCGGGCATGTGATAGTGAATATCGTCTGTCAGCATGCCGACCCATTCTTTATAGCGCTCCTGGTCAAGCAACCGGGCTTCACGGTACAAGGTCTGTTCGATCGTTTTGATAATTTCCAGATTCATTGTGACTCTTTCTTGGACTAGATAGACATGGAGGAATAAGACTCAAGCGGCTTTAAGCCCGGCTTTAGGGCCCATGGTCTCTTTCCTGTTTAAACGGGGCGAATACCGTTCTGGCACGTCTTTCCAGCTTTCCGCATTCATCAAGTCCAGCCAACGCTGATACATATTGCGCTGGTTAGCGTCGTTATATTGGCCTTGATACACAATACCCGGCAATTCGGGATGCTCAATGCGGCGGCTGATGCCGCTGCGGTAATGCAGCTTTTCCCGACGGGTCACTACGCCACGGTTGGTCTGCGTGCAGTTTTCCCAGTTTTCACCATCGTCCATTTCAAACGCGCCGCCTGGGCCAAACGTTTGCATGACGCCTTTGGTGATCTCGTTTTTGATGTCATCCGGCATATTCTTGTTGACGATGACCCATGTGCGCAATTCAAACTGCGTCGGCCCTTTGGGCATCCACTGGCGGAAGGTTGAAATGCCCGGCAGGAACGAGACATTCGGGAAAATCGACGCGGAGGCTACTGAGCCAAAAATCTTCGAGCGCATTTCACCCAGGCGTTCGGCCATTTTGGGGCGAATTTTATTGTAATACTCCATTACTTTTGGCCGCCCAAGAAGAACGATATCACCCATGCCTTCGGTGCCGAATTCCCAGCCGTGACCATTCATGCTAGCGTGGTATGAGTTCTTCATGTCGATCGCCGGGAAAGGCTGGCCATTATTCATGGCACGCGTGCCCGAATCGTGTGTCCAACCGGCGTGATAGGCATCCCCAATAAAGTTCTCCACGCCGAACTTCCAGTTAGCGCCAATGACGGACTTGATACAGCCGCCGATGAGTTCCGTGCCGCCTTCTTCATTATCGAGCAGCATGTCGAGATACCAGCGGAAATCACCGAGATAATCTTCCAGGCTGGGGGCGGCCTCATCGAACGTGGCAAAAATCAGACCCTTGTAATTACCGACTTTAGCGACCTGTTTCAAACCCCACTGGGATTTATCAATATCACCGGCATCGTAGCAGTACTCTTCATGCATGCCCATGAGTGTGCCAGCCGTATCAAAGCCCCAGCCGTGGTAGTTGCACACAAAACGACGGGTATTCCCAATGTCGGCAAAACTGACCTTGTTGCCACGGTGCGGACAGGAATTGAGAAACACTTTAACGGCGTTATCTTTTTGGCGGCAAACGATGACGCCATCTTCACCCATGTAAGTGGTGAGAAAATCGCCGGGATTTGGAATTTGCGACTCATGCGCGACGAACAACCAGCAGCGGGCAAAAATCTGTTCCATTTCGCGATCGTAAATGGCTTGCTCCCAGAACACGCGACGATCCAGCCAGCCTTCGTCAAGATTCATGTAACTGTCATAGCGACCGTTGTCCTTGAATTTTTCAATTTTCATTGCAGTATCTCCTTTTTTATGGGCGTCAAAGCGACTATTATTTTAGCTATCTATAGACAAAATCTCAAAAACAAATAATGTCTGTTTTAAAACATGTTTTTTATTATTACTGACTAAATCATGATACTTTGCTTCTTACAAAAGATCAATCACCCGCAGCACTACATAAATGGTGCGCAAGCCGAACCAGCCTGCCATGCGCCACATAAAAAATACCCAGTTGCTGCGGCAAGTTCTCCCCTTTAAAGAGGTGCGAATATCTTTCCAGTTGGGCGCGAAAACGCTCGGCGTGAGCGGCAAACTGCGCCTCACTCGGCTGCGGGCCAAGGTCAGCCGTTTTATAGTCGATGATCCAGCGCACACCGCTGTCAGTAAACGTGCGATCAACCACCCGCGTTTCCATCGAACCCAACGATTCTGCCGTATCCGTAGCACCGACTTTTGAGAGCGCCAATTCAGCCGCCGCGTTTTCATGCGCCGCCAGCAACCAGCGGCCCGCTTCGCTAGTCACCGCTGTACGCAGCATCGCCACCACGCGCGCCGCGCCACGGCTGGCCTCGGCAGGCGCCCAACCACGGCTGGCAAGCCAGCTTTCAGCGGCGGGCTGTAAACCATTCAGACGCGCCTCATCCCACACATCCACCTGACCCGCCATTTGTTCAAGGCACGCATGGGTGAGCGTGCCAAGCGCGGCGGCCAGGGCATCTGTGGTTGTTTCCTGCGCGAAGGTATCAGTGGTGTTTGGCGGCGTTAGTGGCGGAGACAATGCGGACAATACTGACGAATCAGGCTTAAGCATGCGCACTGGCAGATTTTTCTGCCGAACCAGCTGTGGCACAAAGGTGGCAAGATCGCTGGCCACATCGCTGGCCACATCAGTGTCAAAATCGGATGCATTAGCCCATACATTCTGAACAACTGCTGATCGGTCTTCCTCTCCGAGAGATAGTTTTGACGCACTCAATGTCAGCCACAAGCGGCCTAGCGGTGTTCCCGCCAACGGTGGAGCGAGCTCTGCCCCATCTCCTGGCGTCCCCTCTTTGCCCGCCCACACACCCGCCACCAGATGCAGGCGGCGCACTGCGCGGGTGGCAGCGACATACAGCACCCGCGCTTCTTCGTTACTTTTGCGTTCCTGCTCCAGTTTTTGCAGGAAGTCATATACCGTCGGTTCCGCCTTGTTCGCACGCCGTGCGTTCACTGGCGCGGCGACCAGCCGCTCGCCAGAAGTCAAAGCAAAGGTATCCCACGCCAACAAGGGCGCATCACGGCCAGAGGATTTTTTATGCAGTCCCGGCAAAATCACCGTATCAAATTCCAGCCCCTTGGATTTATGAATGGTCATCAGCTGTAACCGTCCATCCGCCGCTGCATCGACTGCCGCAAAAAGCGCCGCCATGTCGTCCTCCAGGCTGTCCACTGCAAAGCGCCCAGCCGCATCGAGTGTATCCAGCCGATTGAAGAAAGCATAGGC
The DNA here is from genome assembly GCF_000934545.1 of Rugosibacter aromaticivorans. Taxonomy (GTDB): domain Bacteria; phylum Pseudomonadota; class Gammaproteobacteria; order Burkholderiales; family Rhodocyclaceae; genus Rugosibacter; species Rugosibacter aromaticivorans. The sequence continues at coordinate 1,347,533 of NZ_CP010554.1, read as the reverse complement.
ATCCTGAAGTCTATTTGCCTGCGCATTTTCGCTTATAAGACACTGCGGTCCGCCGAGCTGCTGCCAGACATTTTCAACCCACGCCCGCCGTCGCTGCCGCCCCTGCCCTGCCAACGCTCCGGTCAACACAGACTGCATAAACTGCACGCGCAGCTGGCCATCTGCACTCAAGCGCGCAACGCGCCGGGCATCATTCATTAACGACCAGATCGTCGCCGTGTGATCGTCACCCGCCAAGGCAAATAAATCGGCCAAAGTTAATCCGCACCACGGTGCGCGCAAAATCGCCAGCCAGTTCAGCCTGTCGCCTCGATGGTGCAAGGCACGCGTGAGCGCAATCAAATCCTGCACGATCTGCCGCCCCACTAAAGGCTCGATATCCACGGCAGAAAAATGCCAGTCAGTGTGTTGCCGCAACGCGGTGACCAGCGCCGCCAAATGGTCCCGCGCGCGCACTAAAACAGCAATCTGCCGTTGCGGATCTTGCCGCCATTCCTCGCTGATCAACGCGATCATCTTTTGCGCTTCATGTCGCGCGACGGTCTCGCCATCAGCTGATTGATCGACCGCCACAAGATGCACGCTGACGCCAGCCTGGGGCAAGGTTTCCCGCGTTGCAACGAAGGGACGATAGGCAATCTCGCCGCGCAAGGGCTCATCCGCCGCTGGAAAGACTGGTGGAAAATGCGCATTGATCCAATCCACCACCGCCGGGCACGACCGGTTGTTGCGCGATAACCGCAGTAGCGTTAATGGCAACCCGCCTATCCCCGTTTTTGCCACGTGCAAAAACAAGCCGACATCGGCTTTGCGAAAACGATAAATGGATTGCATCGGGTCACCCACGGCAAACAGCGTACGGCCATCATTCGGTTGCCAGCCAGCCGTCAAGCGTTTGAGCAATTCAATCTGCATCGGGCTGGTATCCTGAAACTCATCCACCAGCAAATGTCGAATGCGGTAATCCAACCGCAAGCCGAGATCCGTGGGGTCAAACTCATCACCCAATGCGGTAATGGCCCGGGCGGAAAGCTCGCCAAAATCAACCTCGCCATTTTCGCGGAACACCAGCCATAGCTCAGCGGCCGCAAGCTTCATCAAGCCCACCAGTGCCTGGATGATTTCATCTTGCGAATGCTCACCCGCGTGTTCCACCTGGGGTAAATCCCGAATGCGCTGCAAGGCAGTCACCACTGCGCTATCCAGCGCGGCAAGGAACGCCAGCATCGCGTCTTTTTGTGCCTTGAATTCTTTGTCGGCAGGAAATCCGTTTTTCACCGTGACCGTTTTGCGTGGCTCATTTTTTTGCGTCAGCGACAAAGCAGCCAGCGCACGCCAGTCGGCAAGTTGCGTCACATCGGGCAATAAAGGCTCGGCCCAATCCTGCAAGCGCTGAATCCGTGTTGCGCTCTCCTCGCCCGATTGATCGTCCGACTGCGCCAGCCGCGCTGCCGCAAAGCGCGCCAGCGGCATCAAGCGGTTTTGCCAGGCGTCGTTCAAGGTGGTTGCAATAAGTGCCAGCTCTTCATTCACCAGCGCACAAACCGCGTCCTCAATGGCGGCTTCGGGCTGCTCAAGCTGCGCAATCTCGCGCCATTGCTCGCGCCGCGCCAGCATGTCGGAGAGCAGGTTCACCAGACGCGTGACATCGTTATCCAGATAGCCCAGTACGATAGCCACCTTTTGCGCATGCGCGTCATTGTCTTCGAGATGATCCAGCGCGCGCCGCGCCGCCTCAATGTAATGGTGACGTGCATCCTCTGCCACGCCGGGCTGCGCCCCAAAGCGTGACAACAACGGCATCTGCCGCGCCAGACTGGCGCACAGCGCATCGATGGTGGTCAGCCGCAGGCGGCCCGGCTGGGTTTCCAGTTGCCAGCCACACTCGGCAGATCGCGCCAGGGCTTTACAGGCCAGATCGAAGGTGATGCGCTTATGTGCGGCATCCGGCATCACACCCGCGTGTGCGGCATGCAGGCTTTCTTGAATGCGTTGCCGCATTTCTCCCGCGGCCTTGCGGGTGAAGGTAATGGCAATGATTTCTTCCGGTTCATCCACCGTGGCCAATAACCGTAGAAAGCGCTGTGTCAGCAGCTCTGTCTTGCCCGCACCGGCGGGTGCCTCGACAATGAAGGAATCCATTTCCAACGCACGACGGCGATTGTCTTCATCTTCACGCAGCAAGGCATCGATCATGGTGCGAGCCCCGTATTTTTCTGATCCATATTGTGCTGGCTCACACTTTCCCATTGCGATTGCCGTTCGGCAACGCGCAACAACGGTTTGACTTCACAATACTTAAGATCGTTTTCGTTCTCGAACACCACCGCCGCACAGCCGTGGCGTATTTCGCGCGCCAGCTCGGTCAATCGCTCCGCCCAGCGCTCACGTACCGCAGGCCAATCGGGAAAATCCTCCTCCGCATAGCGCCGCCGTTGGGCTTCTAGCGGAAAGACGCCGGGCAATAACCCGGCCTCTTCTGCCACGCCAGAAAACCCTGCCTCATCCATCACCACGCGCGCCAGCACGACAGCCGCCACAGCGCGATCAGGAAAAGCCAGCGCAGCGTAAATCGGCAGCTGCGGCTCTGCCATACGCGGTTGCGACCAGCTATCCGCCTTGACACTACGTCCGCTTTTGTAATCGATAATCACCAAACGGCCATCATTCAGCTCATCAATACGATCGACCACCACATGCACCGACAGGCCTTCAATATCCAGATCATGGCGAGTCTCGCAAGCCAACACCCGAAACGGCGCGCGCTGCGCTTCAATCGCTAACCAGCGCGCCAGCACCCGTTGCAAACGCGCCACTTCCAACTGCGCCAGACGCGCTGGCAAGGGCTCAATGGCCCGCTGCTGAAATTTTTCCAGCGCGTGATTCACCGCCTGTTGAATGAATTCCTCACACGCGGGCACCGACATCTGCAACAAATCAACCTGACTGCGACCGCGCCAGAAATGTTCCAACGCCAGATGCAACAGTGCGCCACGGGTTTTTGCATCGAGCCCGAAAGTCGGCGTTGGCAATGCGGCAGCACCCAGCCGAAACCGATAAAAACCCCACGCCGGGCACAGCGCTTGCGCCTGCAACAAGGCCGTGCCGCCACGGACAGGTTCGTCCGCCGTGACATCCGGCGCGCGCGCATCTTCAAACTGCTCCATTGGGGTGTTTTCTGGCGAAGGAGAAAGAGCGTGCGCTGAATTCTGCTGGAAATCCTGTCGATAGCGCATCACCTCGGCCAACAACGGACTAGGCTGGAGTTGTTTCTCGCCTTCCCTGCCGGCCCAGGAGAACACCATCACCGGGGCGCTCTTCAGCCACAACGCTTGCATGGTTTGCGCCTGCAGAGTCAGGCTGTCAGCGCGTGCGGCGGGCACCCCGGCACGGCGTTGCAATTCGGCGGGCAATAATGGATTCGGATACGGCGCAGGGGGCCACACGCCTTCATTCATCCCCATGAGCCACAGACCATCCACGGGTCCTGCCACAGCATCCGCCAGCGTGCACACCTCAACACGTGCCGGGCGTTCACGCGGGGCGTGAAACTGCACATCGCGACACTGGCGCTGCACCTGCCGCCACGCCTCACTGGCCGTCACCGTGCCCAGCATCGCATCCAGCTGCGCCAAGGCCGCCAAAATTTCTCGCAATGCCTCGCACGCGGCACGCTCGGCAGGCCACAGCGCGCGCTGCCCCGGCCAGCCCAGCGCAAGCAAAAAGGCGTCAAAACGCTCGCCCCAGGCGCTGGGCAACTGGCGACGCAACAGTGCAAAATCGCGGCTGGCATCGAGCAAAATGGTTGTATGCGCCACTAGCAGCGGCGCGGGATTATTTTCTGAATCACGCACTAAACAACGCACCAAAGCACGCTGCCAGCGCTCCAGCGACACCTCGGGTGGCAAGAGACTGCGCAAAGCCACTTCCACTTGCGCTCGCGCATCCGCTTCCGTGTCATCCGCCGACCAGCCCGGGCCGCACAACAACGCACCAGCGCCTGCCAGCGCCATGCGCTGTGGATGCACCGCCAGTTGCAATAACTGCAAACCCACATCCACCAGCGATTCTGCCGCCAGAGGCATGCCAGTCGCAAAGGCATAATCGCGCTCGTCTGCTACCGCTGCCGCATCTACCGATTCTGCGTGCAAAGCTTCTTCAAGTACACGGGCTAGCAGATGCCGCCGGGCAGGCAGATCGGCCACCGCAATCCGCACACGGGCCTGTTTATTTTGCGCCAGCATCTCTTGCGCCCAGTACGCTGCGGCATGGCATTCCGCTGTCGCATCCACACATTCACCCGCGCGGATTTGTGTCTCTCCCGCATAGCTGAAATCCACCTGAAACAGCGCCACACCACGCGCCACAAGCGCCGCAAAGAGACGGGCGTGCAGCGGGTCTGGCACGGTGAAACCGGCGACGCCCACCTGTGCGGGCAAACCTGTCAGCCCTTGCTCAACACAGGCGATGCGCCATATCAGCGCAGCATCTGCCGTGTGCCAATGACCAGGCTCACAGGTTTTTGCCACCTGATCACGCCAACGCAAAAAGGCCCGATATTCTTCGGTATACAGCGCCTCTGGCACGGTGATACGCCAGGCTTGGCGCACACTTTCTGCCTCGGCTGCGGCCAGCGCCATGCCGTCGCAATCAAATAAATCAGCCACCTCACCCGTGCCGGGCGACGGGCTCAGATCATGCGCTACCGCTTGCTCCCACACACTGCGCTCTTGCGACCAGGTAAGAAATCGTCCTGGCAACGCCGACGGCGAAATCTCACCACGCAACAACGCCGCCGAGGTCAGATGATCCAGCCATTGAGCAGGCGTAGCGCTAAGCAGCGCATGCCATGCCGACGCCCCGGCGCGCGCCTGCGCCGCGCCATGCGCCCGCCGCAACTCCGCCGCCAGCCGCGCCGTGGGGCACAGCACCACAACATCGTGGCCGCCGGGTAAATCGACTAAGGGAATGACGGGTAAATCGGTCAGCGTCATGTCTTAATAAAACATGCGTGGCGACACAATCGCGAGCCCGGATGTGTGCCCATTAAGTGTGGTTATTTTCGTTATTCAGCAACAACTCGATTGCCTGCACCGCACGCGGCTGTGCTTCGATGGGATTGAGGTCGCGGATTTCTTTGTCCTCACCCGTCACTTTGAGTTCGCGGAATTTGCGTGCGGTAACCAGTACGCGCGATTCGAGCGTGGCGACGGATTTGTTATAGGCGGAAACGGCTTCGTTGAGGTTTTTGCCAACGCCGGCCCAGTGCTCGGCCAGCGTCGCGATGCGCTCATATAACTCGCGCCCCAGCGCGCTGATGCGTTCGGCATTTTCGGTCAGCGCCTGCTGCGTCCAGCCGTAGGCGACGGCGCGCAACAGCGCGATTAGCGTGGTCGGCGTGGCGAGGATGACGCGTGCATCGACGCCGGCTTCGATCAGTGAGGGGTCGGCTTCGAGCGCGGCGGAATAGAACATTTCGCCGGGCAGAAACAGCACGACGAAATCCGGCGTCGGCTGGAACTGTTCCCAATAGGCCTTGCGGCCGAGCTTGACGAGATGGTCGCGCACTTGCCGCGCATGGTCGGCGAGCTTCCTTTTCTTTTCGTTTTCGTCGGTCGCTTCGAGCGCCTCAAGGTAGGCGGCCAGCGGCGCCTTGGCATCGACCACGATGTTCTTGCCACCGGGCAGTTTAACGATGAGGTCGGGGCGCAGGCGGCCTTCTTCGGTGTTCGTGCTTTCCTGCTCGAAGAAATCGCAGTGATCGAGCATGCCGGCCATCTCGACCACGCGCTTTAATTGCAGCTCGCCCCAGCGGCCGCGCGTTTGCGGTGCGCGCAGCGCCTTGACCAGATTGCCGGTCTCGGCGCGCAGCGCGCCCTGCGCTTCGGCCATCTGGCGCACCTGTTCGGTCAGCGTGGCGTAGGCGTCAATGCGCTGCTTTTCGATGTTGCCGATTTGCAGCTCGAATTTCTCCAGCGTCGCCTTGACGGGCACCACCATTTCAGCAATGGTTTGCTGGCGCTTGTCCAGATCAGTTTTTGAAGCGGCCAGAGCGGCAGCCTGCTGCGCTTCCAGCGTGGCGCGGGCGAGTTCGAGGAAAGACTGGTTGTTCTTCGCCAGCGCGTCCGCCGAGATCACCTTGAAGGCATCGGCGAAACTGTCGCGCGCGGCTTCCAGCGTCGCTTGCCGCTCGGCGAACAGCGCCCTGTCCTTTTCCAGCGCCGTTTCCAGCGCTGCGCAGCGTATCGCCAGCGCCGACTTTTCTTCACGGAGAACCGCGAGTTCGGTTTCGCGCGTGACCAGCCGCGCTTGCACGTCGCGTAGCCGGGAATTCAGGACAAAGGCCACCAAACCGCCGCCCAGCAGGAGCCCGATGACCAACGCAATCGTCATTTCCATTCGCTGCTCCAGCCCAATAGCACAGTGCAGGGTATCACTTGCAACAGGCTCACTTTACTCATTGAAACCACGTATCAGACGCCCGGCCTTTTTTGTCGGCCGGCCCTTGAGAGCAGCCCCCGGCATGGGCGCAAGTTTGCCGATTTCCTGCTGCTGCGCACGCCGGGCGATGCTCTCCGGGCTTTCTTCATAGAGCAACCGCGCCTCGGTTGCGGGGCGGCGCTGGCGGTTGATGCCACGCACACAAACGACCCAGCGCAGCTCGCCAAGCGCAATTTCCAGCTTGTCCCCGCATTTGAGTTCGCGCGACGGCTTGACAGGCTGACCATTCAGTTTCACCTTGCCGCCATCGACTGCATCGGCAGCCAGACGGCGCGTTTTGCAAAAGCGCGCCGCCCACAGCCACTTGTCGATGCGTTGCTGTGGCGGGTCCGGCGCATCAGTCATGAAAACGGACAAATTCCTCCAGTTTGGCGCGTTCAGTCACGAGCGTGTTCACAACAGCAGCTGGATCGGCATAGCCCAGTGCCATGCCGCACACCAACTGATCTTGTGCACCCAAGCCGAGAATCTTGCCGACGATGCGGTGGTAATCGATCCATGCCGCCTGCGGACAAGTATCCAGCCCGCGGGCACGGGCAGCGAGCATGACGCCCTGCAAGAACATGCCGAAATCAAGCCAGCTGCCCATCGCCATGCGGCGATCGATGACGAACATCAGCGCTACCGGTGCGCCAAACAGCTCATAGTTTTTGCGGTGCTGGGCGCGAATCTTTTCGTTCTCGCCCTTGGCGATGCCCAGCAGACCGTAAAGATCCCAGCCGACCTTGCGGCGGCGCGCCAGATAGGGGTCGAAAAATTCCTTCGGGTAATAGTCATACTCGGGCTGGTGGCTGGTATCGCCCGCATCGAACGCACGGCACGCTTCGGCGACCAGCCGGTTGCGCGTCTCGCCGCTCAGCACATGGACATGCCATGGCTGCGTGTTGGTTCCCGAGGGCGCGCGGGCCGCCATCCGCAACAGATCGGCAATCATTTCGCGCGGCACTTCCCTGGGCAAATAGGCACGCACCGACTTTCTTCCCAGCATCACTGCATCCACTGCAGCCTGCACCACGCCTGCATCCATAGCACCTGCATCCATAGCCATCGGTTCACTCATAAATTTATTCATTGAATTATTCAAAAATTTCTCCTGCAGCGGATGCGCAACGCATCCGCCAGCCAAACTCACGATGCCTGCTTGAGCTGATCCAGAATCTGCGGATTTTCCAGCGTCGACACATCCTGCGTGATCGCCTCGCCTTTCGCCAGGCTGCGCAGCAGGCGGCGCATGATTTTTCCGGACCGCGTTTTGGGCAGGTTGTCGCCGAAACGGATTTCCTTTGGCTTGGCAATGGGGCCGATTTCCTTGGCGACCCAGTTGCGCAAGTCGTTGGCGATGTTCTTTGCCTCCTCCGCTGCGGGACGCGCCCGCTTCAATACCACAAAGGCGCAGATCGCTTCGCCCGTCACATCATCGGGGCGGCCTACCACAGCGGCTTCGGCCACCAGCGGATTGGACACCAGGGCCGATTCAATTTCCATGGTGCCCATGCGATGTCCGGAGATATTCAGCACATCATCGATGCGTCCGGTAATAGTGAAATAGCCGGTTTCAGCATCCCGGCTGGCGCCGTCGCCCGCAAGGTAAAGCTTGCCATGGAAATCCTGCGGGAAATAGGACTTTTTAAACCGCTCGGGATCGCCCCAGATGGTACGTATCATCGACGGCCAGGGCTTGGTCACCACCAGAATGCCACTCTTGCCCCATTCAAGCTCATGCCCGGCTTCATCGACAACAGCCGCCTGAATGCCGGGGAACGGCAAGGTGCAGGAGCCCGGCACCAGCGTCGTGACGCCCGGCAGCGGGGTAATCATGTGGCCGCCGGTTTCGGTTTGCCAGAAGGTGTCAACAATGGGGCAGCGGCCACCGCCAATGTGCTCGTAATACCACTCCCACGCCGCCGGATTGATCGGCTCGCCGACCGAGCCCAGCAGGCGCAGCGACGACAGGTCATACTTCGACGGATGCACGGCCGGTGTTGTTTCGGCGGCTTTGATCAGCGAACGGATCGCCGTCGGCGCCGTGTAGAAAATACTGACCTTGTGATCCTGAATCATGCGCCAGAAGCGCCCCGCATCCGGGTACACGGGCACGCCTTCAAAAACAATTTGCGTGCCGCCGCATGCCAGCGGGCCATACGCCACATAGGTATGCCCCGTCACCCAGCCGATGTCGGCGGTACACCAGAAAACATCGTCCGGCTTAAGATCGAAAGTCCACTTGGTGGTCAGGATGGCATGCAGCAAATAGCCGCCCGAGCTGTGCTGCACGCCTTTCGGCTGGCCGGTGGAACCCGAGGTATACAACAGAAACAGCGGGTGTTCGGCATCGACCCACTCCGGCTCGCAGATTTCCGGCTGGCCGGCGACAACTTCTTCCCACGGCACGTCGCGGCCTGCCACCATGGCGCACGTGCCGCCGGTGCGGCGATAGACAATCACGGTCCTGACGGAATCGCAGCCGCCCAGCGCAAGGCTTTCATCCACGACGGACTTCAACGGCAGATTTTTACCGCCCCGGTATTGTTCGTCGGCGGTAATCACGGCGACCGTGCCGGCATCCCGAATGCGTTCGTGCACGCTCTTGGCCGAAAAGCCGCCAAACACGACCGAATGAATGGCCCCGATGCGGGCACAGGCCTGCATGGCCACCACGCCTTCCACCGACATCGGCATATAGATCAGAACCCGATCGCCTTTCCTGATGCCGCGCGCCTTCAGCCCATTAGCGAATCTGGCGACACGACCCAGCAAATCCTTGTACGTCACCCGGGTGACCTGGCCATCGTCGGCTTCAAAAATCAGCGCAACCTTGCCGCCCAGGCCGGCGTCGACATGGCGATCAAGGCAGTTATACGAGACATTCAGCCGGCCATCCGCGAACCATTGGTAAAACGGCGCATTGGATTCATCCAGCACCTGCGTGAATGGTTTTTGCCAGCTGACGTGCTCTTTGGCCAAGCGCGCCCAATAGCCGGTGTAGTCCTGCTCCGCCTCACGGCACAAGGCCTGATAGGCCGCCATGCCTGAAATGGTGGCCTTTTTGACCACCTCTGCCGAAGGCGGATAAAGATGTGTGCTACGCCCTGTTTCACCTGCGGACATGGGTTTCTCCTCTCTGTAGTGATGATCCAAAATCAAAATTTAAAGATTGCCTGATGCGCACTATTCTAACTTCACCCAACCCGGGATGCGGAATGGCGCGAGGCGGCGAATGACTAAAGAGGCGCATCGCGAAACGGTGGCCAACATTTTCTAAGTGCAAGGCAAACGAACGCATCAACGGAGACTTGCGCTCGAGTTCAGCGGCCGGAAAAAAAGCACAACCGTGTGCCCATCGGCCGGAACGCGGGGCTATGCCTCACAGCCACCGGCGAACTTTTGATTTGTAAGCGGAGTAGCCAGTGCCGAACATGGCTGAAAGCACTCTTTCTTCGGGTTCGATTTGAAACCGGTTTATGTAGAGCACAAAAGCCAACGGCCCAAACGCCGCCCAGGCAGAAGACAGAAATACTGCCCATGCGACGAGAAAGAAGAGAAGACCTACGTACATGGGATTTCGGGTAACGCTGTAAATGCCTGAGCAAACTAGCGAAGATGTCATTTCCGGCTTCATTGGGTTGACCGTCGTGCTCACGCGCCGGAACGCGGTGACACCTGCGAGGCTGAGGCCACCACCAGCCAGAGCGATTGTTACCGCTGCGGCTACACGAATGACGGCGGGCACTTCAAACCATGGGGCAAGCAAAGAAATTCCCCACATGGCGCCTGCAATCAGCACCGCAACCGCCGGCGGTGGAATCCTGAGCTCAAGTGCGTGCATGCGAATGATCACACGAAGAGGATTTGCGGCAATGGCAATAGACACACTTCTGCACGGTGCCAAAGAGTGTGCGGTGTTCTTCTTTCTCGTGCTGAAGCAAGATGAAGGAGGACCCGAACTCGGTATGCAGCTCATTGGCACTGTAGCGCATGACCGGCAAGCCACTGCATTGTGCAGGGCCGTCTTCGTCAAAGGTGGCAACGATGACTTGTCCGCTCGGCTTGACCGAACGCAGGACGGCTTCAACGTAGGCCTGCCGTTCGGCCGGTGCAGTCAGGAAGTGGAAGACTGCCTGGTCGTGCCATACGTCATAGGCATGGACAGGAAGCGCAGCAGTCGTGATGTTTGCTTCCACCCATTGCACGCCGGCAGCACGCGAGTCCAGGCGCCGCTTTGCGGCCGAGAGCGCCGCCGCCGACAGGTCGAGCACGGTCAGTGCCGTATATCCGTCGAGCAAGAGATCATCCACCAGTGTGGATGCTCCGCCACCAACATCCATGATGGACGCTGAGCGCGGAACTCCGGTATCCCGGATCAAGCGCAAGGACAGCGCTGCATGCGCTTGAAACCAGCTCACCGCGTCAGACGCCTTGGTCGAATACACGCGTTCCCAGTGTTCTTTTGGCTGCATGTAGAGTCCTTTGAGGGTGAGTGCGGGGCTAAAGTAAAACCAAGCGGCACGCCGTCGTTTGGCGCGTCCGCTTGAGCACCAAGTTGGGCTTGACGCCCTGGCGGCTACGCAAGGTCACGGCGCTTCTGCTCATACTCTTCCCGCTCGATCTCTCCACGCGCATAACGTTCCTGGAGGATTTCGAGCGGCGTTTTCCGCTGTGCTTCATGGCGGTCTCTGCTGCCCGTCCCGAGCCACCGAACAAGTGCGACGACGCCGAGAATAATCAGTACCCAGACAAGAATCATGAAAATCCAGCCCAAGCCCATCCACCCGCTCCCACCTGCATAGTTCATCTCATTTTGACCTCTTTTTTTATCTTCCTCGGACGACCAAATGTTACACCTGAGGGCCTCCTTTACGCTAAAAGACCAACACTTTGTCTGACCCAGCAGTCCATTGCGCCAGCTGACTCATGGTGCTGATTTCGACTCCTTCGAGAAGTGACAAGTTTTGTATGCCACGCGCTTCCGAGCAAGCTCCACAAGTTTTGACTTGGCCACCTTTCCCGATAACAGCCTTAAGCATCCTCTCGATGTTGTAGTACCCTTGAGGAGTCACCTGAACAGGCAAGGCGGCCGTGACCGAGTCTGCCAGCAGAAAAATGTAAATTTCAGTCTGCGGTTGTTCCTTTTGCAGTGCCATCGCAAGACGCAAGGCGTTGTAGGTTTTCTCGGAACCGTACGGCGCGTTATTCAGAATAAGCAAGACCTTCATTGCATTACCTCCTGCCCTCGGTGAGAGGGGTCTAACGAGTGAATAGACGGGCGCGCGAATACCATCCAACGCAGCAATCAGACAGCGTAGCAGATTTTTCGACGTGTCCTGGAGAACAATCCTCTGCGATAATATCGCTTCCCTGGCCAACACACCTGCCGAACCATGAACCGCCTCATCAATCCCCTGGAAAAACTCATCTTCGCGAGCCGCTGGCTGCAAGCCCCGCTCTACCTTGGCCTGATTGCCGCACAGGGCGTGTATGTGTATCAATTCATGCACGAGCTGGCAAATTTGATATCCCGGGTCGGCAGCCTGGACGAAGCCCAGGTGATGCTGATTGTGCTCGGTCTGATCGACGTGGTGATGATCGCCAACCTGCTCATCATGGTCATCATCGGCGGCTATGAAACCTTCGTCTCGCGGCTTGATCTCGAAGACAATCCCGATCAGCCGGAATGGCTCTCGCACGTCAATGCCGGTGTACTCAAGGTCAAGCTGGCTACCGCCCTGATCGGCATTTCATCGATTCATCTGCTGAAATCGTTCATCAATGCCGAGCACCTGCCTGATCGGGTCATCCTGTGGCAGGTGGCTATTCATTTGTCGTTCCTGATCTCGGCCCTGGCCATTGCCTGGACCGACCGCATCATGACCACCACGTTGCTGTCCAGCAAGAGTGCGCACTGAAATTCATCCGCTGATTGACCCGCCCATTGACCCATCCTTCGAGACTTTCATGAATCCGATTCGCCAAGACGACTTTATCCAGTCCATCGCCGATGCTTTTCAGTTCATCAGCTATTACCATCCGCTTGACTTTATCCGGGCCCTGGGTGAAGCGTATGACCGCGAAGAATCGCCCGCCGCGAAAGACGCCATCGCGCAGATTCTCACCAACAGCCGCATGGCCGCCGAAGGCCACCGTCCGATTTGCCAGGATACGGGCATTGCCGTCGTCTTTCTCAAAGTCGGCATGAACGTGCGCTGGGATGCCACGCTATCACTGCAAGAAATGGTCGATGAAGGCGTGCGCCGAGCCTATCTTGATCCGGACAACCCCTTGCGCGCATCCGTGTTGTCCGACCCCGCCGGCGCACGCAAAAGCACGCAAGACAATACGCCTGCCGTGGTGCATTACGAGATCGTTCCCGGGAACCACGTCGAAGTGATCTGTGCCGCCAAGGGCGGCGGCTCGGAAGCGAAAACCAAATTCGCCATGCTGAATCCGTCCGACGATCTGGTGGAATGGATACTCAAAACCGTGCCCACCATGGGCGCGGGCTGGTGTCCGCCGGGCATTTTGGGCATCGGCATCGGCGGTACGCCCGAAAAAGCCATGCTGCTGGCCAAAGAATCCATCATGGCGCCGTGCAATATTCACGAACTCAAGGCCCGCGCCGCGCGCGGCGAAAAATTGCTGCGCACGGAAGCACTACGTCTGGAAATTCATGACAAGGTCAATGCGCTGGGCATCGGCGCGCAGGGGCTGGGCGGGCTCACCACCGTGCTCGATGTGAAGGTGCTGGACTATCCGACGCATGCCGCCAATCTGCCGGTGGCGCTGATTCCCAACTGCGCCGCCACGCGCCACATTCACTTCCATCTGGATGGCTCCGGCCCGGCCAAACTTGATCCGCCCAAACTGGCCGATTGGCCATCGGTCACCTGGACGCCGGATACAGAATCAGCCACCAGCGTGAATCTGGATATGCTGACCCGCGAACAAGTTGCCGCCTGGAGGCCGGGGCAAAAACTGCTCCTCAACGGCAAAATGCTTACCGGACGGGACGCCGCGCACAAGCGCATTGCCGACATGCTGGCTCGAGGCGAAAAACTGCCGGTCGACTTTACCAACCGCGTCATCTACTACGTCGGTCCGGTCGATCCGGTGCGCGATGAAGTCGTCGGTCCGGCCGGGCCGACCACGGCCACGCGCATGGACAAGTTCACGCGCACCATGCTGGAACAAACCGGCCTCATTGCCATGATAGGCAAATCCGAGCGCGGCCCGGTAGCAATCGAAGCCATCAAGGACAACAAGTCCGCCTACCTGATGGCCGTCGGCGGCGCGGCGTATCTGGTGGCCAAGGCGATCAAGTCGGCCAGGGTGGCGGGCTTTGCGGATCTCGGCATGGAAGCGATTTACGAGTTCGATGTCAAGGACATGCCCGTGACGGTGGCCGTGGATTCAACTGGCGCCTCGGTACACGAAACCGGGCCAAAGGAATGGCGGGCGAAGATCGGCAAGATTCCTGTCGCTGTTGCTTGATAGCGACGATGCGTGTGGCGCCCCTCGTCAAGCGGTTTTCTGCCCATCACATCGCATATCCCGCCGTCTTGCCAGTGCCGACTTTTCCTCGCCCATGATCGGCGTCTTCGATTCCGGTCTCGGCGGCCTCTCGGTGCTGGCCGCGCTGGTCGACGCCCTGCCGCACGCCGACTTTATTTATTTTGCCGACACCGCCCATGTGCCGTATGGCAATAAAAGCGAAGCGCAGATTCAGGCGCGCGTGCTATCCATCGGCGAACATCTGGTGCATGCAGGCTGCACGCTGCTCGTCGTCGCCTGCAACACGGCCACAGCCACAGCCGTCGAAGCGCTGCGTCAGGCGCATCCCGGCATCCCGGTGGTGGGTATTGAGCCTGGCATCAAACCCGCTGCGCAAACCTCCGTCAGCCGCCGCATTGCCGTGCTGACCACCGAAGCCACAGCGAAAAGCGAACGTCTGGCACAACTGATCCGCACCCACGCAGCACACGTTGAGGTCTTCATCGAACCCTGCCCCGGCTGGGCCACGCAGGTCGAACAACTGCAACTCGACGATCCGGCGCTGGCCGCCGATGTCCGCCAGCGCGTATTGCCGCTACTGGAAAAAGGCGTGGATCGTCTGGTGCTGGGCTGCACGCATTACAGCTTTCTCGCGCCGCTGTTGCTCGACCTTGCCGGCTCACATGCCACACACGCCAGCCTGGTCGACGTCGCCGATGCCGTGGCGCGCCAGGCGCAACGGCTGGCCGGACCACTGGCCGGGGGACGCGGGGGACTCATCCTGCAAGCTTCGGCCCATCCGGAAAAACTGCACGCCGCGCTGGGCCGGCTGCATCTTTCCCGCCTCGCTGCGCGCGTCAAAAACCGGCCCGCAACCGACTCGCATAAGCGCCGTCCCTAACTGCGTTGCGCGCCGATCACTCCCGGCACGTCGCGCAGCAAGAGCAATATCTTCTGCAAGCACTCGCCCTCCGCCAGCTCCAGCGTAAAGCGCATGCGCGCCACGCCGTTTTTGCTCTGCGTTTTTACTGCCGTGACATTAATTTTCTGGCGCGTTAACAACTCCGAAATATCACGCAACAAGCCCTGCCGATCGTTGGCGTCGACGTGTACATCAACGGGATAAATCGCCTCTGCCAAAGTGCCTGCAGTCGCGCCCCAGGCAGCTTCGATGGCCCGCTCGGGACTGCGCGCCACCATGTTGCGGAAATTCGCGCATTCGACGCGATGAATGGAAACGCCCTTGCCCCGCGTGACAAAGCCGGCGATGGCATCCGGTGGAATCGGCTTGCAGCAGCGCCCGATCTGGGTCAATAGCTTATCCACGCCAACGATGAGGATGCCGCCCTGGCCCGCGCCCGCGCCCGCCACCGCGCGGCTCTTGCGCGTGAGTATCTCCGGTTCGGGCGGCGGGACTTCTGCGCCGCCACGTAAAGCGATATCCAGCGCATGCGGTCCCACCGTGCCGCGTGCAAAAGCGAGAAACATCGCTTCTGCGCTTTTCAGTCCGAGCTTCGCCGCCAGTTCGTCAAGATTAGCCTGCGCGCGCTGGACAGCACCTGCGCGTTGCAACTCACGCATGACAATGGCACGCCCCTGGGTCAGCAGCTCAGCTTCATCCTGTTCGGCAAACCACTGCCGCACTTTGCGCCTCGCCTGCGGCGTCACAAGATAACCCTGCGTCGCACTCAGCCAGTCACGCGAAGGCCCGCCTGATTTTATGGCGCTGATCTCCACCCGCTGCCCATTTTGCAGCGGCGTATTGAGTGGCACCATGTGGCCATCAACCTTGGCCCCCCGGCAGCGATGCCCCAGATCGGTATGCAGGCGGTAGGCAAAATCCAGCGGCGTCGCGCCACGTGGCAAATCGATCACCTTGTTTTGCGGCGTCAGCACATAAATGGTGTCGTCCAGTTCTGCCAGTTTGAACTGCGCTACCCATTCGGCCGAGTCGGAAATTTCATCGCGCCACGACAACAATTGCCGCAGCCAGGCAATTTTGTCCTCATAGACGCCAACGGCATTATCTGATTTGCCAGCTTCTTTATAGCGCCAATGGGCAGCAACGCCTAGCTCGGCGTGCTGATGCATCTCCCGCGTGCGGATTTGCACTTCCAGTGCACCGCCGTCCTCAACGACAACAGCCGTGTGTAACGAGCGATAAAAATTGCCTTTGGGCTGCGCGATGTAGTCGTCAAATTCACCACGAATCGGCTGCCAGAAATTGTGCACCAGACTCAATGCGGCATAGCAGTTCTTCTCTTCATCCACAATAATACGCACCGCACGCACATCGTACACTTCAGAAAAATCAAGCCGCTTGCTGCGCATTTTTTGCCAGATGCTGTAAATATGTTTTGGCCGCCCATACACTTCAGCCGATATGCCGTCGGCAAGCAACGCTTGGTGCAGGCGATGAACTACCCCGGCAATAAAGCTTTCACGAGCCAGCCGCCTTTCATCGAGCATGTGGGCGATATGTTTGTAGATATCCGGCTCAAGATAGCGAAATGCGCGATCTTCAAGCTCCCACTTGAGTTGCCAAATACCTAATCGATTGGCCAGCGGCGCATAGATCAGCAGGCTTTCGCGGGCCATGTCTTGCTGCAATGGGCTTGGCTGATCAACCAGAAACCGCAAGGTTTGCACGCGACTGGCCAGCCTCAACAGAACAACGCGAATATCATCCACCATCGCCAGCAGCATTTTGCGCAAAATCTCTGTCTGCGCTTGCATTTCACGGCCATCGACCGCTGCGCGGGTGAGCGGTCGCAACACACCCAGCCGATGCAGACCCTGCACCAGTTCGGCCACCGTCTCACCAAAGCCGACTTTTAGATGCTCGATGGCGTCCTTACCATGCGCTATCGCAGCGAATAGCATCGCTGCCACACGCACATCAGCATCCAGCCCCAATGACGCAACAACGAGTGCTGTACCCAGCGCATGTTGAAACGTGAGCTCGCCACTAGAGAGCCTGGTCTCGCCATACCACTCAGCGGCGAGCGCGATAGCCTCGGTTACACGAGCGCTGGCCACCGCATCCAAACCTTCGGTCAGACGGGTTTTGTTGATGTCGCGAGCATCGGGCAACTGCGTCAGGGTATGCACTAGAGAAACCATGGATTGATTATCCCATGCAGTGCTAAAGCCAGACTGCAAAACGGCTCTTGGAAGAGAGTAATATTCACACCATGTTTCGCCGGGCGACGAAGCACGCATGAAAGCGTATTCAAAAAACTGAATTGCCCAACACCCTTCACGCCACTTTTAAAAACAGGAGATCAAGATGTCACCCAACGTAGGCAGTATTGACCGTGTCATTCGCATCGTTGCAGGCGTTTCACTCGTGGCAGGTGCTGCAACCGGCACCATTGGAATGTGGGGTTATTTGGGCATATTGCCCATCCTGACCGGCACTTTCCGGTATTGTCCCGCTTATGCGCCATTTGGCATGAGCACCTGTAAAACCAAAGCCAATAATCCCACCCGAGTCGCCTGAACCCTTAGTGCGGCTGCATAAAAGCACTTTGTACTGCTGGGAACCACGTAGATCACGGGGTGGATTTTTATTTTCTCATTGGGCGACCGAGACCAACCGGGTATTTCAGTCTCGACAAAAAAATACGCGACGAGGAGTTGCAATTCCTTGCCGCGTATGGCGTTTGCCAGACTTCAAAAAACACTACATCGGGAAGTTATGGTTCTTGCCACTAACGAAACGTTCGTCGACATCCACCTCACGGCGGGTGAGGCGTAACTTGCCGTCGGCACCACGCCGCCAGACGTCGTTACGTCCATAGCAGTAGGTCATTTCTTCATACACCCGCCGATTGCGCACCGTCTGACAGTTTGAATAAACGACATATTCGTTCGGGTTTTTCCCTTCAAACACTTCCAGATTGGTAATGAAATGACGGATACGCTCTGCAGGATCAGCCGTCCATTGCATGCCAGACTCCATTTGCGCAACGCGCCGATCAAGACCAGCCCAATTTTCATCGAGGCTAGGCACGTCTTTATCACCTGTGTAGCGATTATCCTTGCGAAATCGTAACTGGCTGACGATGGCACGATAGACAATGTCTTTTTCCACCATGGTTTCCAGCCATTCGCGCCAGCGTTCTTCACGCAGCATGCGGGTTTCCTGGAACAACCGCTGTTGTACCTCAATATAAACCTCATGTGTTACAGGGTTCAATTCTTCCATCTGAATTCTCCTTGACGATAATCAATAGCGGGATTAGCGATTCAACAGCTCATTTTTCCAGTTGCCATTGTTGGCGCGTATTTCGTCCCAATCCTTGGCTTTCAGAAACTCGCGATAGGCACGGTAAAACCCGCGGTAGGACGTCTCGCCAATCGCTGAGGGCCCAATGATGTTGCTGCTTTCGGGGTCTTCATGCTCGTTACCCAGTCCCATCTGTGAATTGAGCACACCGGCAGCGATATGCGGCCCGCGATTGAGGTTGGTCATCGATTCCATATTGTCGCTATCATCCGACTCCAGCATCCCGGCGGTGCCAAATGTCCGCAACATCGAACGACGCACCGCATCCTTGAGCGCTTGCGGCATGTTCTTTTCAACGATGGTCCATGTGAATACCTCGATCTGGTTCGGGCCACGCGGATGCCAGACCTTGAACGTGTTGGTGCCCCACAGATAGGAGTTATTCGGAAAAATCGACGCATTGAAATGCGATCCGTAATATTTGGCTTGCGCCTCACTCAGCCGTTTGGCAACCTTGGGCTGGTTTTCCGCATACCACTGGGTAGCCATTGCGCCCTCTTCTTTCCCCATAAGTGCAGCGGCGGCGTTGAACAAAATGCCCACGCCATGCCCATGACGGCTAGTGATTTGGACTCCAGCACCTTCTGGTGGCAGATGTTTATTTCCGGCGAGAACACTGAGCGGCCCACCCAGCGCCTTAAGCGAAGCTGCATGCGTCCAGCCCACATGGTAGGCGTCGCCTACGAAGTTTTCTACCGGGGTTTTCCAGTTGCATTTCAGAATGCTCCGCGCAGGGGGTCCGATCAGTTCTGCCCCGCCCGTGCCATCCATCCAGATGTCGAGAAACCAGCGGTAGTCTCCAAGATAATCGGCGAGACTTGGCGCTTGATGATCAAAGTTGCCATACCAAAACCCCTTGTAGCTTTCGACGCGAACCTCCTTCATACCTAGGGTGTCTTTCTTCAGCACATTGCCATACACTTCTTTTTCGAAGGGAACGGACTCTAACGCCCCATCCAGCCCATAAGCCCAGCCGTGATAGGTACAGGTAAAGCCACGTGCGTTACCGGCTTCTGCATTCACGACACGAGCGCCGCGGTGCGTACAGTAATTGAGAAAGGCTTTGACACCACCATCACGTTGGCGCACCACGAGGACTTCATCTTCACCCATGAAGGTCACCGTAAAGTCACCCACATTCGGGATGATGCTATCGTGCGTCAAAAACAGCCAGCAACGGCCAAAAATCTGCTCTAGTTCCAATTTGTAGATATCGGCATCCCAGAAGATACGCTTGGCCTGAGTGCCATTTTTGACATCGATCAGACTATTTACATCGACCATTTCACTCTCCTTGATTAAAAAACGTCAGTGACCTGACAACAAAAGCAGGACGCCTCGAACCCAACACCATGCTCTGAAATCTCTATCAAACACCTGCATCCTTCAAGCGGCTTTCAGTTCCGCAAAACCGCACCCGCAAATCCACTCGGGCACCGCCTCATAACCGATGGTTTCAGCTTTCAGTTTGCCCATGACACCCATGGCGCAAATCCAGTTCTTGAGCTCAAACGCGCCGTTTCCGCCCTGTTCGAGAATCTCGGCATCCGTCAGGGCCAGAAGTGAATCGATGTCACCCTGTTCGACCATACGCAATATGCACTGATCGAATTCCTCATTGACGCGCCCCATTTCTGCAGTGCCCACCCAATGGCTGATGCCACCCGTACCAAACACCACGACCCGTTCATCGCCAGGCCAGGAGTCAATTGCCTGCCGGATGCTCTGCCCGATCGCATAGGCACGCTGGCTACGGATCACCGGTGCGACAGCCGCATTGATATAAATCGGAATCGTGCGTAATTTCGGGTTCGAGCGCACAGCCAAGTGATGCGGAACAGCAATCGCATGATCAACACTGATGGCCTTGGCAAACGCCCAGTCGATGCCTTCGTCATAGCCTCGTTCCAGGATATGGCGTGCAAGCTCGGGATGATTGGCAATTGGCCCACGCGGAATGTTCAGCCAGTCTTCAACCGGGCCTTCCACATCACCAATCGCAATCAGGCAGCGTGGAATGCAATGCGGGCCGAAAATGCAGTAATGATCGTCGCCAATGATGATGATCGTATCCGCCGCTAATTCACGAATTCGCCCCTCAATCTGGCGAAACGAGGCCATGGTGTTATCGACTTTCTCCTTGGGAGCAACATGGGGAGCTGCCGACATGAAGGGATCATGCGGCATTAAAAACCCACCGACAAGTGTTGCCATGATGTGCTCTCCTGTATTTCTGTAGATTTAAAAAATGCGCTTCAACATCATTATTTTTGATTCATCCGCTGCATGTACTCACCCATCCCACCGGGCCCATTGACTGCCATGAAACCCATTAACAGCAATAAAGTGCTCGCACCGCGCCGCGCCATGTCTCCAACAGCAAGCGTAGCGAGGCTGACTTTTTCATCGGCATCGAGATTGAACTGTTCTGCATAAGTGACCGGAGATTGACGAAACTTTTGGGCCTCTTCGGGACTGGTGCCTACCGTCCACATCGCTTTTTCAAGTGCGTAACTGCTCATTGGCGTATTCCCTTTATCGTCAGGCAGGCTCAAGCCGCCTGTTTGCTAGACCAGATAAACATCCAGTACCTGGTCGATACGGTCGTTCAGCACAATGGTTTTCTTGGACTGAATCAGCCAGCTATCGCCTTGGGCAACCAGGCTGTAATAAGCCGTACCAAAATAGCTGCGCACTTCATGATCGGTCACAGAATCGACTGTCCAGTTTGTCCGAACCTGCACGACACCACCCATCTCACTGACATCGATCAACTGGAACTGATGACTCGTGCGTGCCAGAGGCGTGCTGGATGCAGAGCGCCCAGTACGGATACGGAAAATACGATCCTCCAGCCCACCACGGTTTTTGTAGTAGATCAGCGACACATGTTTTGTGGGGTCTGTAATCAACGTGCCATCACTATCCCAGGACGGAATCCAGTACTCGGCATCCAGCGCGTACAGCGCAAGCCAGGCATCCCAATCCTTGTCGTCAAGATGTTTGGCCTCCTGCCCTAAAAAACGCACCACAGAATGCCACGTCGCAGCGGTCACTGCAGAGCATGCATGTTCATTGACTGCGTTCATTTCCCACTCCTTTCCAGTTCATTTTTCACAATATCCTGCATGCGGCGAGCCCATTCTTCGAGAATGCTGGCGTAGATACCTTCGTCGGCGACATTCGTGCTGCTCAACCTTGCTTGTATCCCAATAGATTTGCCTGCTTCGCTGACACCCTTGATCCAGCGCGGCTTGCCGCGTGAAATATCACTAAAGGGGGCAGCCTTGGCTTGAAAACCAATCTGGCAGTTACGGAATTCGGCCAGATCATCCGGCGTCGCCATGCCGCTCGCGTTGAAAAAGTCTTCGTATTGCCGCAACCGCTTTTCGCGCGCTTCTGCACTTTCGCCTTTCGGGGCAATGCAGTAGGTGATGACTTCAGTACGATCCACAGCGAGCGGACGGAAGATGCGAATCTGGGTGCTCATCTGATCCATCAGGAAAACATTGGGTAACAGCATCAGGTTGCGCAAACGTTCGGTCATCCAGACAGCTCTGGCTTCACCGTACTTTTCAAAATAGCCGTCGCGGAATTCAAAGTTAGGCCGGTCTTTATGGTTCGGGTAAGGGCCATAGAGCACGGCATGGCCCTGATCAAAGGCGAAGAAGCCACTCACGCCGGTATCGATTTTGGCGACATCCAGTGTTTTGGTTTCGGTGGTGGATTGCCCTTTGGCACGCCGACCAACCGTCATCACATAGTTACCATGGGTGGCTTTGACGTGATAACCATCAAGACCGTTCTCCGCCTGCAGCTTCCAATTACCTTGATAAACGTAAGTAGACTCACCCGGTAGCACCTCAAGCTCGCCCGTTGGCGACTGATCAGCCATCAGATCAATAAAGGTGGTGGCGCCGTTGAGATACTCCCTGAGCGGAAGCACATCAGGATTCAAGCTGACCCAAATGAAACCCCGGTAGCTTTCCAGTCTGGCAACCGGGGTGAGACCGAGGTTTTTGCGGTCGAACCCGGGCGGATAGGCACCTTCGGCTTCGTCAGTGACATTGATGAGTTCGCCCTTGGGATTGAAACACCAGCCGTGGAAAGTGCACATGTGCACTTTCTGATTACCCTTGGTATGGCGCACGACCTTGGCGCCGCGGTGGGCGCAGGCATTAAGAAAGCCATGAATCTGACCACCCGCATCCCGCGTAAGCACCACAGGTTGTCGGCCAACGCTGATCGTAAAGTAATCGTTTGCATTGGGCAGCTGACTTTCGTGCGCGGCATACACCCAGCCGCCTTCGATCATGTGCTCTAACTCCAGCTCGAAAATTGCCGGATCGGTATAGATATTCCGCGCACCCAGTACGACATCTCCAGGGCCAGTCACAACCACCTTGTTTTCCAAATCGTCTAATAAGGTTTTCAACTTATCCTGTTGAAGCGTCTCACGCGATAACGGTACATTCATGATATGTCTCTCTTTCATTTGAAAAATAGAGTTTTAATACGGAAAAATCTATAAATTCAACAATATGCAGCCAACGTAACGGGTAACGGCGGAAACTACACACTGGCGTATCACACTGATCAATGAACACGTTTTAGCAATCTCCTACCCGATTTATTGACCGTTTCCAGCCTGTTTTTTCTTCCCGAAAGAAGTTGAATCGATTCTATAAATCACTGTTTCGATTCACCTTGACTTAAGTCAACTGAAGTCAAAGTAAGCCATTCTTTTTATAAATTTGACTGCAGCGGTGTGGGTAAATTGTTTTAGGCAACACTGAGCACTCACAGGTGATCAAAGGACACCCGGACCACATTCAAATAATGTAAGAACTGAGTCCCCAGAACCAACTGGTTGAGAAGTATAAAATGCCATGTGCATTTATCAGATGTTCATACAGCGCGTATGAACAAGTACGCCTCAAAGGGGGTCCCTTTGAGGCGTACTTTTTAACAAGACCTGCTTTTTATTATTCGCAGGACTATTCCGCCCTCTCTGACGTAAGGCCTAAATACCGACAGTAGTTTTCCCAAAAGCCAATGATCGGGCCTTCGGTAATCATGTGCTCCGTATTGCAAGAATGCCCACCACCCATGGCCAGAATCGAGGTCATTTTCCCATCACGAACTACAGCATCCTGCACTATCTCTACCGCTTCGCCGTCTTCCATTGATATTAACCCTGCCGGTCCGATCAGATTGGCTTGCTTCATACGGATCATCTGCATTTCCTCATCGTCATCCGCGTAGCCGAATAGTGTCCAGACAATTTCAAAAGCATCCGGCGCATAGGTCACCGACTGGCGCACCGCCAAGGTGTTCGCAATCTGTTGCAAGAGCAGATTTGGAAAAATAGCATTAATGATCAGTGTGACCCCATCGTCAAACTCTTTTCTGCCAGCTAAAACACTGGCATCTTGCAAGTGAAACTCGGTGTTGTAAGAGCGTACATCCTTGTAAACCTCGTTATCATCACTCTCATTGCTTGTTGCGGCATAAGGCTTCACCTTCAAAAGAGAATGGCGTTTCGTAGCATCCATGTGTGATACGCCGCTTTGCGTTGTCGCACGATAAATGCCAAAGGTGTTGTGAAACAGATGCAGCAAACTACCGTGATAGGGGTCCCGCGTATTTTCTGCGTAGAGCTTCCAGTTACCGTGAATATACTGGTGATAATCACCCATAATCCGGATGGGGCGATTGAAAATTCGCTGGATCGTTTCGACAATTTCTGCGCCAAGATAACTGGCTAATGACTCCACCGTCCTTGAAAAACTCGCAAAAATAACGCCATTGAGCGATTCAACCCGTAACGCATCCAAGCCGAAGTTAACCATATCAAATGCGGCGGGCATCCCGCCATCCCCACGAACGCCACGACGCATGGGCACGCCACGTAACGCGCCAGTAAGATCAAATGACCACTGGTGATAGACGCAGTCAAAGGACTTGACATTACCTCGGGGCTCTCGCACTAGCAACGCACCGCGATGCATGCACAAATTCTTGAAGACGCGCAATTGGCCAGTTTGGTCTCTCGTCACAATCACGGGGGTATCGCCAATCGTCGTGGATTTAAAGTCGCCCTTGTTGGGTAACTCAGCTTCTAGTCCCACAAAGGACCAGGTTTCTCCCCGGAAAATATGTTCCTGCTCTTGATCGTAATAAGCCTGATCCGTAAACACTGCATAAGGCACACGGTAGCCATCCGGACTCGCTGTCCATGGCTTTTTAAATTGATCCATCGGTGCATTCACAATTTTTCCTCCTTTAGATAGGCGCAACAAGCAACGTATCGATACTATGCGTATCAGCCACGACGCACTTCTCGGCAAACTTAAACTCACCATTGCATAGAACGATGCGATCTCTATATTTCCCTGTGCTAAAAATGCTTGTCTGACCATTGCGACGAGTCTGTAAAACCACATAGTGGCTTTGCACTGCCAAATGATCTGCAGTCACTTCCTGAATCAATACATTCGAGACAATGTGCCGATACCAGCGCTGCGGGTAAATGTTCGCTTCACGCAGTGAAACAATCCGATCGACCAGCATGCCTTGACTATTGCAAAACACCAGCGCCAATGGCATACCCCGCTCTACATTTTCACGGGTAATAATTTCATAACGACAACCTTCAGCCACAAAAAACTCCGGCCAGCTTTCCAAAGCATCATCGTCGATGCAAACAACATATCGACTGAGCAGACGTTCAACGCGTAACTGCGTTTCCAGGGCCGAATAACCATGCCATGTGAAATTATCCGGTGCCAGGGCCAATACCTTGTCTTTGCGAGATGCGGCCGATTGCGACGAAAGCAGTGAAGAGCTACCCATGCTATTTTCTCCTTGCATTAAAAGGGAAAAACTAAAACGGAAACACGATATAGCGTGGCAAGACATCGGCGTCATACACAGCGCGCCGTTCGCGGAACACGGCGCGGAATTTGTCACCATCCCCCTGGATCTCGATCAGGTCGCGGTATTCACCACTGGTGAGTACCGTGGTGGCGCCCCCTTCGGGGGTCATCATGATGGTAAAACCGGAGGTCACGCGGTATTGGTTAGTCCCTGCGGCGTCCATGCTCAAGCGCTGTATGAAATGGCGTGTCCGATAAGGCTCATAGGTGCCCACCCAGACTTTGGTCACAAACGAGACCCGATCATCAATCCGGCCGCGGCAATCGTCATACATCAAAGCCAAGGGAAAGCCACGACGATCGTTTTCTGATGAAATACAAAAATGGCTCGCTTGATCGGCCGCAAAAGTCGCCGCCCAAGCCGCCATGTCGCCTTTATCCAAAGCCGCCACATACGCAGTGTGCAACGCATCAATCGCCGCAAGATGCCCAAGGTTTCCTGTCTTACTCATTTTCCGCCCTCCCTTTTGAAGCCCATCAATTTACGGTAGTGCTCCCAACGACCTAAATTACCTGTCTCATCATTTTGTTTTAGATCCGCAGGCAACTCTGTAAAGCTCGTCACACCCTTTTGAAATTCAGCCACACCGGGTGTTTTGTTGCCAATAAAAATACGCCGAAAAATAGCCGCATCCTCCATGCTGATCATTCCACAAGGCCCGAGTAAATTGGAAGACTGACGAATACGATGCTGCAAGAGCTCTTCATCGTCATCCTCGTGTGCAAAATAGGCGTAATGCACCTCGGTTTCCTCTTCACTACGTGCAATCGCAAAGCGCAGATTGATCATATCGAGGTGTTTCACCATTACCGTCGTTGGATATAACTGAACAATCATGGAACCTCGTGCCGGATCACTCCCTTTAAAAGCGATGAGTGAAGGGTCTTTCAAGAAGCCATTGTCTTGAGCCGGTTTTAACTCCGCCTCAAACACAAGATTCCCATTCGCTGCCATCCGCTGAAAACCCTTACCACCTTGCCAATTAAGCATGCGAAAGCCAGCATGCAACATCGGGGCATGATAGCCATCGTTGTCGTTATAACCTTTCCAATCAACGTTATAACTAACCTTTTGGTAGCCGAGCAGTTTCAACCGTCCATCACCACCCAGCAAGGCACTTAACGTCGATGTGACTTCTTCACCCATCCATTCAGCCAACGGGGGCGTATTTTTTCCCATCGTGACCAAAATCAAGCCAAGAAACTGGGCACTTTTCACCTCAAGCAAACCAAAATTTTCCTGCTTGAAGTCCGGCGCAAACTCTTTTGACCCTGGGCAGGCGGTGAGCGCACCTTCCAGCGAAAATAGCCAACGGTGATACGGACATTCGAATTCTTTACGATTGCCGCTGGCAGACACTTCAACCTGATTTCCTCGATGCGTACAGCTATTGTAAAAAACACGCACCTGACCATCCTTCCCGCGCGAAATCAGGAGCGGCACACGACCCAAGTCAAAGGTTTTAAAGTCGCCAACATTGGGAACCTCTGCCACATGACCAACGACATGCCAGCAATCGCCATAAAAAATATTCTCCAATTCTTTTTCAAACAAGTCCTTGTCACCAAAAACCTCTTTCGGAATCTGGTTAATTTTTGCCGGCCAAACGGCTGGCGCTTTACCTGTGTAATTTCCTGCTTGATTGCCTGAACATTGCGATGACATGAAATGCCTCCTTGTTAAAATAAAGTGTTCATGTTGCTATCCAACACGACGCTTGTGTCGAGCGAAATATCCCGCACAACCAACCGCCAGCCTTGGGCAGTTTCGCGCCAGACATCCCGACGCCCCGCCACAAAGTGCTTTTCTTCACCATCAATCCGGCTGCGATGGATAGTCACGACCGAATGCACCTCTGCCTCATTCGTTTGTACGCCTTGCCAGATTTCTACATTGCTCACAATGCGACGCACTTTGTTGCGCGGATCTTCCGCCCACACCAAACCCGACTGCAAGCGATCAACACGCATCGTCAGCCGCCCCTTGTTTTCGTCAAAGATGCGGCCACCACCAAAAGCCAAGGGGGCGCTACGATCTTTACGGAAGCGCCGCTCGGCCATGGGCATGCGATAACAAATTGCCTCATCAATCAAGCCCAGCCAGTCGTTATAGCGTTCGTCGTCCAGCAAGCGCGCCTCAAGAAACAGTTGCTGCTGGAGCGCAAGGTGTTTATCAATAGCCAGCATCACCGGCCCTTCAAGCGGTTTGGACAGTGCGCTGTTCATCGCTCGCCTCCAGTGGGTTCAGGTTGTATTGGGGCACTTCAGACCAATCCTTAGCCTGCATGTGCTCTTGCCAGCGGCGATAAAAATAGCGCTGGTTATGCTCGCTCACCACGCCCGAGGCAATATCGCCCGGCAGGCCGACACGCTTGCCTGAGCGCCCCAGCGCCATATTGGTGTACACCGGCATTTGCCGGGTGCGCCAGCCACGGGATTGCACGGTGCAGGCGCTCAAATTGTCGCCATCGTCGTTATCAAACAAGCCAGCAGGACCAAAGGTGAGCAGCTCGTTATCCAGAATTTGCTGTTTTAATTCGTCTGGCATGGCCTTTTCAGCGATCGCCCAAGTCCACATTTCAATCTTGCCCGGGCCTTTGGGGTGATACACGCGGAACCAGTTAAGCCCAGGCAAAAACTGCAAGCTGGGGAAAACCGTCAAGTTCAATTGCGAACCCCAGAGCTTTTCGCCGCGCAACTTGCCCAGCCGCTCCACCGCTTTGGCGCGGTTCTCCGAGAGATATTTCAACGCCAATGTGGGATTGGGATAAAAGGCGTAACCTGAAACGCCATCCAGTGTCGCCAAGACGGAATTGCCATTCAGCCCTGCGACAGACATGCCGCCTTCAAGATCCACGCTTGAATTGCCTACCGTAAAACCGGAAAAGTCGCCACTTTGTGTCGCTTTCAATGCACCGCCATGCGACCAACCCAGGTGGTAGCCGTCGCCACACACATTTTCAACAGACAACTTCCAGTTGGTATGAATGATGACTTTCTGCGTTGCGCCCAACAACTCAGTCCCCCCTGGCATGGCATCCAGCGCCACGTCCAGATACCAGCGCATGTCACCCAGATATTCCCCCAAGGAAGGCGCATTCTTGTCAAAGCAGCCGAAGATCAGCCCGTGGTAGGAATCAACCCGCTCAACTGGCACCAGCCGAAACTGATTTTTGTCGATTTCATTGAAATAGACCTCGCTCTCCAGCGGCACAGTCACCAAGCTGCCATCCAGGCCAAACGCCCAGCCATGATAGTTGCAGGAAAAAGCCCGCGCATTGCCACGATCAGCGCGCGTTAAACGATTGCCCCGGTGCGTGCAGGTATTCAGAAAAACCCTGATCGAACGATCATCCTGCCGCACCACCACGACTTCATCTTCGCCCATATAGGTACGAAAAAAATCACCGGGATTCGGAACCTGCGATTCGTGTGCTAAAAACAGCCAGCAACGGCCAAAGATGCGTTCCAGCTCCTGCTCGTAAATCGCCTGATCCGAATAAATCAGCCGGCTCTGGGCGCCTGTTTTTTGATCAATTAACGAACTCACGTTTGTCATATCAACTCCTTTTATTGATCGAGCTCGTTAAGCCGCTGAATAAACCACAACGAACCGCAACGCTAAAAACCCTCTTTTTTCACTAATTCCTGCTCAACATATCGATCGCTACCGATCTGTTGTTTTCTTCCTGAAGAAGTTGGTTCGATTCTAGGAATCATCAATTGGCACTACCTTGACTTAAGTCAACTAAACACTGTTTTCGTTACAACTGACCGAAAAATGGAGATTTGATTGTTTTGGTCTTCACCACTGAATCCAGTGAATGGCGATAAGGAACAAAGGACACTCGGGGCACATCGCCACTTCGGGCAAGTCCTTTCAAATTCAATTGGAATAAGCATAAAAAAACAGGGCGAGAAATTTCAATCATTTCTCGCCCTGCCTTCTTCCGGTACATCGCTCGCCCATCTACTTCGCCGTCTCGCCAGGACCGACTTTCTGGCGAATGATCTCTAGCTAAAACACCTGATTCCTGCCTATTTGGGGAGGATCAGCAGTGCATCAAAGCATCAGCGAACGCCGAAAATCGCGTGTTGCGCTCTTGGCATCCGCTGCGGCATCGGGCACTTCAGGCATGGCAGCACAAAAGGCATCGATTGCCTGATCGGCAAGCGGCTCCCATTTTGCGATCCACTGCTTGATGACCTCTGCATTGCCTGATTTTTCGAGGGTCATTTTGACCAGGGCCGTTGCCCAGCGGCGATGGCGGGCAGCATCCAGAAGCTGGCTATCCGTCAACAGGCCAAGCAAGGTATCGCCGTTATGACGCCCGGCTTCACCCAATTTACGCAATACGGCCTCCTCAATCGCCGGCTTGGCGACGAGATTCAATGCCACAAAAGCTTCACCCCAATCCCAGGTGGTTAACACTTGCTCCATCAATACCCGAAATCCTTGCCATGCAGCGTCGTCTTCCCAATACTTCCGCTCGTCCTCGCCAAGACCCTTGCTAGTAAAAGTCAATGACAACTCTTTAGTGCGGTAAGCGGTGTGGCTTAACCATCGCATTGAGTCGGCAGCTTGAAACGCAGCGCAATTGGTAATCGTGCTGGCAGGGGACATCTGCTGGAGATAGGCCGATGCCATTTGCAGAGCGTGAAAAAGATAGCGCCCCGGCGTGTAAATTCTGGCCAGGGTACCCACCCACCGAGGTTCGAGCCCTTTGTCATGCTCTCTTTCGTTAAATTGATTGAAGAGACCAAACACATAGGTTTCCTGACCGTCTTGCAGCATGTTGTAAGTGCGGTAGACCAATTCATCGGGGTCACGGAAGGCATTCCAGTCGTCATGCTGCAAGGGGCTGTTGTTGCGATACCGCTTGTACCAGCGATTCATCGCGAGATCCGGATCGAGATCGTAAGGCGCATTCGCATCGCGGGTGTTGTACAGCAAATTGGTCGAAACAATCTCGTATTCGCTCGGCTTGCGACGACGCTTGGCAAGATAGCTCCATGTTTTAAGCGGTTTTAAAACCTCGACTTCACTCATTGTTCTCTCCTCGTTAACTCTATTTACAAAACCAGGGCGTGATGAAATCGCACGTAATCCGCCTTGGTATCAATCCGCCCGGCAAATGAGGCCAGATCGACTTCCAGTTCATTCATGCTGAATGGCCGCCCCAGCATGTCTTCGATGGTTTGCCGCTGAAGAAACATTTCGCCATCCGTCTGGATGCGCAGATAAGCCAGCTTATCTTCAACCGTGATTGCTTTGCCCGGATTATCGATTTCAGCAGCCTCAGCCACTGCCTTGGCCAGATCACCCTGACGCATGACCGGACCTACCTTGTTGTTAATGTGCGACTGAGATATATCACTCATGTTTCATCCTTTTCATTCATTAGTAGCCATGCTGATCAAGTGGCTTCAACTGGTGAATCGTTAGCTTGCGAAAGAAATCCAGACATAAACTCAAACATGCGCAAATAGCGGCACAACGCCTTCAGTGTCAACAAAGACATTTTCCTCTTCTACTTTGACCGGATATTCCGCTAAACACGCATCATCCGGATTGATTCCCGCACCGGTTCTGGCATCGAAAATCCATTGGTGCGCGCGGCAGATCAGTGCCTTGCCATCGAACTGCCCTTCCACCAGCAAAATATCCTGGTGCGGGCAAATCCCCTGATAGGCGCGAATATCACCGCCCTCCATGCTCAACAGCAAAACTTCCTGACCATTGATCTGAAAGGATTCCATCTCGCCTTCCCACAGGTCATCCAGCGTGCAGACTTTTGCAAAGGCCATGGTGATTTATTCCCAGATCACTTCGATGCATTCCATCGGTTTGAGTCCTGATTCACTCACCTTGAGTGTTCGCGGCATCAGCTCACCGGCACCTTGCCGGCGGACGCGCATGATGTGGCCAGGGCGTGCCGCAACACGGCGTCCGACGGAGTGATGCGCCGCCGCAGCGGCGACTTCATCCATGGTGTTTTCAGTATCCACAGGAAGCAGTTGCAACACAAAATCTCCCTGAAAATTTGACGTTAATGGGAATAATGCCATCATTTAAATCCTCGAAATAATTTAAGTTTCATCTGGTGAAGACGCTGGCCAAAAGAATGACACGGGTCAGATCGATACCAGACCTTCACCGGAAAACACAAATGCCGCCTCAGGCTGCCGCTTTTTGGCGAGCCGCGCGTATCGTTTCCACCCAGGCGTAGTTGTGTGCATCGTCACCGATTTCGCCAGGTGCAAGACTCATGTAGTTAAGCGCACCTTCAAGGTTGGGCGGTTGGATCATGCCGGCCAGGAAGCGGTCGATCAAGGACAAATGACCTTTGTAACGTTCTGGCTCTTGCTCGAAACACCACTGGCAGCCTTCTGAACAGAAATGGTACGTCCGACCTTTGTAATCAAGCGGGAAATCACGGACCTTCCAGGCCGGGCCCGGTACCGACGCAATCGGTAACTGACACATATTGCAAAGCATCGGTAAAGTCTCTGGATAGGTGAGTTCTTTTTTGCCTTCCAACAGATTATCGGTGATGACATCCCACACCGTCCCAAAAGTTTCCGACCATCCCGGGTATTTCTCTTCCAGCCAGGCACGATCTTCAGCGGTAACGCCTGCGGGGGTGTTCCACCACATGATCGGACGCCAGAACCAGAAACCCATTTGCATTGCGTGGCTAGCATGATCCAGGTCAGCAACCAACTGATTCCAATACCAGGGTTTATCCAGACCCAAATCCAGCAAGGCGCGCTCAAATTGACTCACAATCCATTCCAGCATGAATTCCTTGAAGGACATCTTGCGATCAGCTACCGGCGTGAAATAATCCATGGCGGAACCTGTTACCGCAGAAAACAGCTTCCAGGCACGCCAGATCATCGTATCCACAATGCGCTGTGCTTCCTGCTTTTTGCCATTCGCCAAAAGAATCGCCACCAATGGCCCGCCGATCTGGGCATGGCGCGACTCATCTGTTTGTATGCTCGAAATCATGTTCGAGAAAGACCAGTCACCGACTTCGGCCGCATCCGCCGCTAGGCCAAGGAACTGCATGTTGGTGAATCCTGTTTCAAACGCAAACGTCAACCCCAGGGCAACTTCCGATGCACCGCGCGTCACCATCATGTCGTCAAACAGATGGCGCGCCGCAACGATAGCCCAGTGATTGGTATCGGCTGACTTGTGCGCCCAGTCGAACTGACGGTCTTTCGGGCAAAGCTCATGCGGGAAATACAGCTGAAGTTGGGCATGCCGCATTTCATCCATCATGCCCATGGTAGCCATGTTGCGCATACCGGGGGCTTTACCAAATCGCGCCATGCGCGCTTCCGCCGTGGAGGCAGAATATTCGGCACGCGGAAAAGCACCGTAGTGCAGCTTTAATACCGCCTGCCAGCCCGGATCAGCTTTTTCGTAAATGTCGCTACGCTCAAGCGCTGCCTTGACGGAATAAGCGCCGGCGTCTTTCTCACGCTGAACTTTCACATATTCGGGATACGTTTGCTTGTAGGGCTCATCGTAGCTCTCCCAACCAGAGAGCGGAATTCCCATACTCCCGGACATTTCTGGCGGGAAAAGTTCATCTTCCGTCACATAAGACGGCGTCCAGTTGGTGGTGCGCGCAAGGTTGTACCAATCGAGTCTGCCAAGTAATGCCATGATTTTCTCCTCAGAATTAACACCTGCAAGGTAACGTCCGCTGGCCATTTACCAATGGAACCAATGGATCATCGTCGACGGGTGACTCTCGTACCGGTCAGGACACATGACGAGACGACTTTCTTATTTCCCCGCTCGCCCATTAAATTTCAAAGCCGCCCCCCCAACCTTGATCCAGGTCAACGAAAGCTGAAAAACTACGCTTTTCCTCATGCACGCATAGCCTGAAAGTGTTACTTTTCTCGTCGTTTCAATTCAACCCCGGAGGAAAAAATGTTGCCTTTGACTTCCCTAGGCTTAGCCTGCGCTCTGTTCCTCGGCCTGCACTGGCTGGTTGCCGGTAGCCCCTTGCGCCGCGTGATTGTTACCATCACGGGAGAAAAAATATTCCGCGCCGTGTTTTCGCTCGCAGTGCTGGTAAGTCTTCTCTGGATGGGATGGGCCTACGCCCATGCGCCTTATATCGAGACCTGGGGCGAGGCAGTGGACTTGAAACCGGTGGCCCTTGTCCTGATGGCCTTTGCCTTCGTATTTTTTATCGTGGGCACCTTCGCCAAAAACATGAGCATTCTCAATCAGAACACACCGGAAGATGTCAATGTGAAGGGGATGTTACGTATCACCCGCAACCCGGGACTCATTGGGCTGGGCTTATGGGGGCTGGCGCATTTCATTGTCAATGGCGATTGGGCAGGGCATCTGCTTTTTGGCAGCTTTGCCTTTCAGGGGCTGGTGGGGCCTTTGAACATGGAGCGCAAGTATAGAAAAAAATTCGGAGCAGCTTGGGATGCCTATGTCAGCCAAACCTCCCATGTACCCTTCCTTGCCATACTGACGGGGCGCAACCGCCTGGTCTTGAGCGAAATCAGCAAATCCTTGCTGATTGCGAGCCTTCTCGCCTATGCGCTCGTGCTGTATTACCATGCCGCGTGGTTCGGGGTCTCGCCGCTGTCTTAGCATCAATCATCCTGGCCACGGCGCGTTGCATGCCACAGAAGCACGCTGGTAAAAAATTGCCATGCCGTATCACCGGCGCCGATTTTTCATAAAAAAAACCATGCATTCGCTCACGGAGGAAAGAATGCATGGTTAAAAAGGAAGGGTGCAACGGAGAGGATTTCCTTCACCCAACCTTAGGAGGAGTAAACGGAGAATCAAGCAACTTACTTTTTCGACCAGTCGTAGCGCAAGCGAAGGTCCAGACCATAGCCGGGCTCTTCGTTGTCATGACCCCAGATGTCGTACTCGTAGTACTCGGATTGATGGGTCGCTTTACGACCTACCCCACCATACTCGACTAGCCAGCCCGATGGATTGACATGATAGAAAGTCAGCATGTGGTCATTAGCGTGTTTGCCGAGCTTCAAATGCACCGGTAATTTTCTATCGCGCACAATATCATGCGTCATGCCAATATCATCAATATTATCCACTTCAAACTTGAGGTGATTGATCCGCTTGGGTGCAGGCCCGCCAACAAAAGCCACGGTGTGATCGCGACCATTGCAGTGCATGAAAACAGGCTTGGCAACAATCCCGGCTTGAGGCACTTGCAGGTGATACTCGATCGATCCACGCATACCAAACACATCGGTATAAAACCGGTAGGCTTTTTGTACATCGGTCTGCCGAAGGATGAGGTGACCCAAGCCTTCATCTCCCGTCACAAAACGGCCATGCATACCGCGCCCCGGGTGAAAAGGCTTGTGAGAGTCAATCAACGGGCCGTGATAAATCTCCGTAGGATTGCCACCGGGATCTAAAAACTTGATGAGATCAAGCACCCGGCGCTCTTCGCAATCTGCCGCATCACATTGGAGAAATTCCACGCCTGCGGCTTCGAGCTGGCGCTTCATCTCGTCGAATTCCTCAGGCCCTGCAACACGCCAACCTAGATAATCCAGATCATCCGTGCCACTGTTATGAACGATGAAGCGGTGATGCTGGTAGTCCATCCGCAGGTAAAAGCGATCTTTTTCGCCCTCATCAAAAACCTCCAGCCCCAGCACCTGCGAGGCATATTCGCGCCATGCCGTCATATTCGACACACCCAAACCCATGTACCCCAATTCAGTCACGATTGCCATGATTTAACCTCCTTATATAGTTTAAAAACGAAATTCAGACCAGCGGATGCGCACTTAACCCGTATTGCGAACGGCCATAGAACATCATGTGGTCGTCATACGCCTGACCAAAGTGGATGGACATCATGAAAAGATCGCGGGCAAAGACCTCCACCAGGTCACCACGATAGGCTGCGGCTCCACCAAGCAATTCCATGGTGCGAAACCCCACCTGCGCTGCAATGCGACCCACATTGCAGCGCCATGCCGCAACCCGCGCTTGCTCTTCTTCGGAGGCGGAGGTTCTGCCTTGACTTGTCCAACTCTCGATTTGCTGCAAGGCGCGCTCATAAAGCGCTTCGGCAGTTTCAACCATCGTGGTGACTTCACCCAGGTTGCGTTGCGCCACGGGGGACTCCCACTCTTTCATACCGAGCACGATACGCTGCCGATTGCGTAACCGTTCGCGCAGCTCACGTTGCAAACGTTGTGCACCGCCAAGGGCAATCGTGGCAAAGCCAATGGCAAACGCCGGCCCAAATGGCGTGTGATAAACCGCTTCTTCAGGATCGAATTCACCGCCAATCGGTACGGCATTTTTCTTGATGGCTGCAAGGGGGCAAACACGATGCCAGGGCACAAATACATCTTTGACTTCGATCGAATGGCTGCCTGAACCATTGAGGCCAAAAGCTTTCCAGTCGCGGATGATGTGACCTTCAGACACTTTAATCGTGCATAAACAAGCTTGCGGCCCACCTTCGATACCGAAAAGCTCGCCTGGCAGATCGACCATTGCCCCCAGGCCAATCCAGCCACACATCTCGATGCCGCTTCCCCACTGCCAGCGGCCACTCAAACGCACACCCCCTTCGACATACTCGACTTTGCCTATCGGGTAGAGAATGTCGGCAACGAATTCGTCCGAGCCGAAGATTTCTTCTCGGCCCTTGGGGGGCAACATGGCTACCCAACATTCATGTGCCGGCATGAATAGCGTGAGCCAGCCACCCGCAACGCTATATTGCGAGACGGTACGCACGGCTTCGAGCATCGTCCGGTGGCTCAAACCTAAGCCGCCATAGCGTTTGGGGCGCAAAATCCGGTGAATGCCGGTCTCATGCAAGGCATCGCGAAACTCCTTGTCATAGCCGCCATTGGCATCAGCCTCGGTCAGTTTTGATTCCGCCAGTTTGCCTAGCGCATGAGCACGTTTGATGATCTCTTCATGTGTCACGACTTTTTGTAACATTCCTCTCTCCCGATAACCCTTAATGACTGGGTCTTTCAACCTCTTTAGCCGCATACCACCAAACAAGGCGCCAGTTACTGAAATAGGCATAACCCGCACACAAGCAACAAACCCAGCCTGCACAAACTCGAAGCGCCTCATACTTTTGATGAAAGCACTGCTATCCTAAAAATCCTGACTGGTTCGCGTGTTGACTTAAATCAACGAAAGTAAAAAAACAGCGAAACGCAAACAAAAACACAAAAACCAAAAACACGAAAAAAACCGCCCGATGTTTTTCACATCGGACGGTTTCCAGATAAAACGAACGCAAGTCTGAATGCAGGCTAAAAGCTGACGACGAACGCCTTTGCATCTTTAAACTAGCGGATGCTGACTCATGCCGTATTGAGCGCGACCGTAAAACATCATGTGGTCTTCGTACGCCTGACCAACGTGAATGGAAATCATCAGCAAATCCCGGGCGAAGACTTCCACCAGATCGCCGCGATACGCAGCAGCCCCTCCAAGAAGCTCCAGCGAGCGGAAACCAATCTGCGATGCACTACGCGATATATAG
The DNA here is from genome assembly GCF_000934545.1 of Rugosibacter aromaticivorans. GTDB lineage: Bacteria > Pseudomonadota > Gammaproteobacteria > Burkholderiales > Rhodocyclaceae > Rugosibacter > Rugosibacter aromaticivorans. The sequence goes on along the minus strand of NZ_CP010554.1, from coordinate 1,310,760 downwards.
GCACGCCAAGCCGCCATGCGGGCTTCTTCTTCAGATTCGATAGAAGTTTTGCCAACTTTGCACCAGTCTTTCAACTGATTGACATAGCGTCCAAACAGCGCTTCGATCGTCTCAACCTGAGTCGTCACTTCACCAAGGTTGCGCTGCGCCACGGGAGATTCCCACTCTTTCATGCCGAGTACGACACGTTGCCGGCTACGAATACGCTCGTGCAATTCGCGTTGCAAGCGTTGCGCAGCACCCACGCAAATCGCTCCGAAACCGACGCAGAAAGCGGGACCAAAGGGCACGCGATAAACCGGCTCGTTGGGGTCATAATCCCCACCGATAGGTACGGTATTCTTCTTGATAGCCCCCAGGGGCAACACCATATCCCAGCGCGAGAAAACATTATTGATGCGGAAGGTATTGCTCCCTGTGCCATTCAGACCGAAGGCATTCCAGTCCTTGACAATCTCTCCTTCGGATACCTTGACTGTCACCAGGCAGGGCTGCGGACCACCAGGTTGCCCAGGGACATCAACCATGGCGCCCAGGCCAATCCAGCCACAAAAATCAATACCGCTTCCCCACTTCCATTCCCCGCTGAGACGCACACCTCCCTCGACGTATTCAATTTTGCCAATCGGAAAGAAAATATCGGAAACGAACTGATCGGAGGCAAAAATCTCTTCGCGCGCCCTGGGCGGCAACATAGCAACCCAAGTCTCGTGCAATGGCATGAAATAAGTTACCCACGCGCCCGAAACACTATGCTGCGCAACCGTGCGTACGACTTCTGCCATGGTGTCATGACCCAGCCCAAATCCACCGTATTTTTTCGGTCGCAGCAAGCGATGAATTTGCGTTTCATGAATGGCATCCTTGAGTTTGCTCGAATACCCATTGTTGCGGTCTGCCTCAAAAAGCCCTTCTTCGGCCACCTGACCAATATATTCGGCACGCTTGATGGCTTCTTCATGTGTCATCGTTGTTTGAACCACAATTTTCTCCTCGGGGTTTACAAAAAAAAAGCAAAAACAAACTTTTGCGTCGTGTAGCCTAACAACCACCCCCGCGCCCATGTTTGATCTATATCAACACAACAGGCGATTTTGTATTTTCCGAGCAAGCCCGTTTCGATCTTCTGTAAAAGTCACATTTTGTTGACCTTGATCAAAGTACCCGCTTCCGAGTCATGAAAAAATCCTCGCCTGCAAGTGGTGGTGTTTATGTTTTTTACCTCTGCAATCAATCAAACAATTAAAGGAGATTGTTATGGGCATCATGAGAATCGGTCACGTCAACATCCGCGTTATGGATATGGGTGCGGCGTTGAAACATTATGAAAAAGTGGTCGGCATGAAGACCACGCACAAAGATGCAGAGGGCAATGTGTATCTCAAATGCTGGGATGAGTGGGATAAATACTCGCTCATCCTTTCCCCTGCGGATAAGGCAGGGGTCAATCACGTGGCTTACAAGGTGGAACATGATGCGGATCTCGAGGCCCTCCAGAAACGCATCGAAGCCTATGGCATCAAAACCGAATTCCAGCCTGCCGGCACGTTACCCTTCGTCGGCCGCATGCTCAAGTTCAACCTGCCCAGCGGGCACGATATGCGCCTGTATTCTCAAAAAGAATTTGTCAATACGGATGTCGGCTCCACCAACCCCGACCCTTGGCCGGATGACATCAAGGGCACAGGTGCGCACTGGCTCGACCATTGTCTCTTAATGTGTGAAATGAACCCTGAAAAAGGCATCAACAAGGTAGAAGAAAACACGAAGTTCTGCATGGAAGTGCTGGATTTTTATCTATCCGAGCAGATTCTGGTGGGCCCAGACAAGGCCAAAGCGGCAACCTGGCTTTTCCGCACCTCTACGCCGCACGATATCGCCTTTGTCGGTGGCCCCATTAACGGTCTGCATCACATTGCCTTCTTCCTGGATAACTGGAACGATATCCTCAAAGCGGCGGACATCATGTCGAAGAACAAGACCAGAATTGATGTCACCCCGACGCGTCATGGCATCACCCGTGGCGAGACGATCTATTTCTTCGATCCCTCCGGCAACCGCAATGAAACATTTGCCGGGCTGGGTTATCTTGCGCAACCCGATCGCCCAGTCACCACGTGGGACGAATCCCATCTGGGTCAAGGGATTTTCTATCACGCCCGCGAATTAAATCCTGCCTTTACAGAGGTCTATACCTAATAGCACGTCAGAGAGCCCTCTTTCAAGCTAGAGGGTTCTCTTTAATCAACTGTCGGCTGCCTGGATCGTGCCTTACTTATATAACGGCAGGTTTTAAACGCAGATTTTTTGAATTTCGTTCATAAGATTTATTCATTTATCAGGAGGATAAACGATGGTGGATTATTTACGTTATTACTTCAATACGCTATTGGTGTTGACGGCAATTTTTGGCTTTTATCTTGGCGGGCAGTGGGTGTGGCTCGGGGCCTCGACCTATCTGGTCTTGCTGGCACTTGATCTGCTGCTACCCAACGACTACAAAAACCGCAAGATCAATCATCCGTTGCTTGTCGATTTTTCGCTGTATTTACATGTCGTACTCATGCTTGTCATGTACGGCATGTTTGCCTGGCGCATGAAGCAGGGCTTTCCCCCGGCAACTTCCTACAACCTTGCGTTGCTGGGTAGTTTTGCCAGCCTTGTGTGGATTAGCGCCGTTCCCAATCTTCCGATTGCGCATGAATTAATGCATCGGCGCAGTGCGGTTGAGCGGTTTTTGGCAAACATCGCCGCCACATTCTTTTTCGACCCGCACCGCGCCATAGGGCATGTGCACACCCATCACCTGTACTTTGATACAGAAAAAGATAGTGATACCCCGCTTCGCGGGGAAAAATTTTATGAATTCATCTGGCGTGCAACCAAGGGAGCCTATCTCGACACCTTTGAGCTTGAAAAACGCCGAATGGCCGCAAAAAACAAAAGTGTATGGGGGCCCAGCAGCATCGTCTTCTGGGGAATTGTCGCTGTTTTTGGCACACCGCTAGCCATCGGTTTATACGCAGGCTGGCTTGCAGGTGTTATCACCTTGTCCGTCATGGTAACTACTAAATTCCTCCTTGAAGCCCTCAACTATTTACAGCACTACGGACTACAACGCGACACCAATCAACCGATTGAAGATCGGCATACGTGGCATCATTTCTCCACCATGTCACGTATCGCCGGGCTTGAAATTACCAACCATATCGACCACCATCGTGATGGATTTCTTCCTTTCTATAAATTGAAAGTACACAAAGATGCACCTGAAATGCCCAGTGTGTTCATATGCGCCCCCGCCGCTTTTATTCCCTGGGTATGGGACAACCTGATTGTCAAGCCACGCCTTAAAAAATGGGATCTGGAATACGCCTCTCCTGAAGAGAGAAAATTGGCACGCAAAGCAAATCTACGTGCCGGATGGCCTGACTGGATAGGCGAATCCCAGTCAGTCACTGTGCAACATCACAGGGCAAGTGTTTGGGATTAAATTAAAAGAGAAGAAAAACCAAAACGTTAAAAAGTCGGCGCTGGTTTGAATCCGTGTCTGGACGATACGGCGAATAATCGATGAATAACCAGTGCACGGCGAGGAAAAACCAGTATCACTGAAAGTGAGGCAGACGGGACCATGCAATGCCACCCACTACCTACTTCCGACTGACCATACCCTCTACACACAAGGCAGGAAAAATTCCTCCGGCACCAGCGCCTCATCGTAATAGGACAACGCCTCACGCAGATGGGCCTTTGACCATACAACGGGCTGAATTTCCGGATGAACTTCTGTCATTCGGCCACCTGAACACAGCTCCAGGCGAATTCCGTTGCTGTCATAAAAATACAGCGAAAAAGTATTGCCATACGGCTGCCGCAAGGGTCCCAGAAGATCAATTGTCACCCCATCGCTGCGCAGATAATAACCATCGGCCATAACGTCCGAAGCATCTTCCTTGGTGAAGGCAACATGGTGGAGCTTGACTTCCTTGCCGGGATAAATCGCCACCTCCTGCCCGCCAACATTTTTCGCCATACGAAAGAGCAGGCTGGAGATCGTTTTACCCGCTTCATCAACCACCGTCTCCGAAACAAGAAAACCCAGCACGTCACTGAAGAAGGCACTGGCTTGTACTGGATCGGGCGAGGTGAAGGCCACGTGATTGATATTGAGCGGCGCCGCGGTATCACGCAGGGCTTTCGGTGCGACCCAATCCGGGCCTTCGTAACCGGTGACATAACCCAAAAGATCCATCGTGGCAAAGAGCCGGATTCGCGGACCCGCCGGAACGGTAAACGCAAGGGACTTGCCCAGCCCCTGCAGAACACTGTTGGCATCAGCGCGGTCAACCATCACGCCAGCTGCGGTGAGTTTTTGCTGAAAGGTCTCAAGATCATTGTCATCGCGAACATGAAAGCCGATTTCGACGAGCCCCGGGGTGCCACGGTGATCGACGACGAAAGAAAACTTATAGGGTTCGTGCCAGCAGCGGAAGCTAACGCGGTGAGGCTCGCTACCGGTTTCGAGCAAACCCAGCTCACGCGTGTAAAACTCGCGGGTTTTCAAAAGGCGTGAATCCTTGGCGGCAATCCACGCGTAGCCCAGACGATGTATGCCACGGTGCAGTAAACTCATGCGTTTCTCCTCGTATATTTTCAGGTGACGACTTCAAAGAAGTTGGCCGGGACGGCGCGCTCGTAATAAAAAGCGCCTCTGGGAATATGCTCACCCGCCCAGACGATGGGAGGAGCATTGCCCCGGATAGTTGGCGCTTCGTAAATTCCACACTGGAATTCATTGCGATTGCCGGAAGGGTCAAAGAAATACGTCGTCGTGACTCCGCCAATGCCATGGCGGCTGATGCCGTAGTCCAGCGTCGTGATTTTTCTGCGCTTGAGCATATCGACACGACGAATCACATCCGCCCGGTCATTCACATAAAAAGCAATGTGGTGCAGACTATTGGGTGGCCCGGGCGCAAAGGCAAGATTATGAATCGTACTGCTCGTCGTCAAAAAGAAAGCGAATGAACTGCCATCGGGCCCAAGGATCGTTTCGGTCAGATTAAAGTCCAATGCTTCCATCAAAAACTTGACGGATTTATCGCAATCGTTTCCAGCCAGAAGGGCATGGTCAAGATGTGTCACAGGCGAAATACCATCGACGTGATCAAGAATGATGTCCGGATCTTTCATGCCGTAGCTGTAGCCAATTTTCTCGGAATGATAAAAGAGGTTGAAGATGTGCCCGGATGGCAGGGTGATCATGAGCCCGTCGCCCTGCCCCAGAATGTCGCCACTGGCGACACGGCGCGTGGCCAGCCCCCAGTCGCTGGCGGCGATTTCAGCTTCCATCAAATCATTGATGTCACTCACTTTGAAACCGGCGTGATCCAATCCAGCACGGTCAGAAGCATTAAGGATAATGCAGTGATGATCTTGCGACTCATGTGCTTGCAAGTAGACCTGGCCAGACCGCCGCCCGGTAACTCGCAAACCAACCACATCGGTGTAATGTTTTTCGCTCGCAGTGAGATCCAGGGCACGGATGCTCATGTAGCTTAATCGTGTCACAGCCATTGCACTCTCCTCTTTTTTTTGTTCAGCATATTTTTTGAAATTTCGCAGAACAGCACGCTGTTCAGAAACCAAGCCACTGCTGCCGCATGATGATTTTTCAGCGCTAACTGCTGCGAAGGGTAAATGAACTATGCCGAACCCCAGTTGACTTGAATCAACTGATCCACAGATTCATCGATAAGCCTTGGGGTGCGATTCTCCCGCATAAGGCGTCCAGGCGACGCCGCCCCCAAGGGGACTTTCCAGAAACGGACTCAAGGTTTCGCGGCGTGTCACCAGCGCCGACTTTATTCAACGTGGCAGATGATGCCCTGCCATAGCTTGCCACCGAGCGTGGTGGCATTGACAAGACCCCACACACCAAACGCCAGGACCAGAAAACCACTGCCAAAACGCAACGCACGGCCCTGAATAACGCGGCGAAAGCGCACCAGCAGCAGCCCCGCCAGCATGAGATTAGGTAGCGTACCAAGGCCAAAGGCGAGCATGATCAAAGCACCGCGCACCGGGCTTCCGGAAAGCAGGGTCAGCGCCAGCACGCTATACACCAGCCCACAGGGCAACCAACCCCACAACATGCCCAGCGGCAGGGCTTGTGCCACCCCACGCACAGGCAAAAAACGACGGGTCAGTGGCTGCACTCGTCGCCACAACCATTGTCCGGCGCGCTCGACAAAAGCCAGCGTCTGAGTCATGCCCGTAAGATAAAGACCCAGGCCAATCAACATCAGGTTGGCGGCTATGTAGAGCGTCATCTGCATTGGCAACCAATGATTAAGTAACAGCCCGAGGCTGCCCACTGCGCCCATCAAGGCACCTGCCATCATGTAACTGCCGATACGGCCAAGGTTATAGGCCAGGTGGATTGACCACGGCGCTTTTTGGCGAGGGATCTGTACCGTCAGTGCGGAAACGATGCCACCGCACATGCCCACACAGTGCACCCCACCGAGCAACCCAACGAGGAATACCGCGAAAAAACCAGTGTCATGCATCGGTTATCTTGTGCTGTCCTGTCTTGTGTGTGCTCAAATAACTTTTGAGTAGCGAATCCGCTCCCGGTCGAAACGCAGGTAGCGATCAAACACCATGGCAATTGCCCGCACTAGCAGACGGCCAGGAGGATTGACTGTAATCCATTGATCAGTCATCGTAACCAGGCCATCTTTTTCCATCACCGCCAGATCAGCTAATTCTGTCGCGAAATAGGATTTGAAATTGATCAAGTGGGCAAGCTCGAAAGATTCGATGGGCAAGGTGAAGTGACACATCAGTGCCTGAATGATACTGCGTCGCAACAAATCATCGGGGGTTAGCTGAATCCCGCGCAGCACAGGCAGTATGCCGCGATCAAGACGATCATAGTAATCATTCAGGGTACGCACGTTTTGTACGTGGCTAGGGCCGATCTTGCCGATAGCAGAAACTCCAAAGGCCATTAAGTCCGCTTCAGCATGTGTGGAATACCCCTGAAAATTACGATGCAAGCGCCCCTGACGCTGAGCGATGGCCAGCTCATCCGTGGGTTTGGCAAAATGATCCATACCAATGAAAACATACCCTGCATCGGTCAAGCGGCGAATCGCCAGTTGCAGAATCTGCAAGCGCTCATCAGCGGTGGGCAAATCGGCTTCGCTAATGCGACGCTGTGGTTTGGCCTGATTAGGCACATGGGCATAGCTATAGATCGAGAGACGATCCGGGCCGAGTTTGATTACCTCGTCCAGCGTGTGATTAAAACCAATCACATTCTGTTTAGGCAGGCCATAGATAAGATCTACCGCTAGCGATTTGAAGCCACACTCACGTGCCGTATCCATGACGCGCCTTGTTTCTTCCAGACTCTGAATGCGATTAACGGCTTGTTGCACTTCCGGTGCAAAATCCTGCACGCCGATGCTCATGCGATTAAAGCCAAGTTCAGCCAGTAGTGCAACCGTAGCTCCTTTGACTTTGCGCGGATCAATCTCAATCGAATACTCACCCTCGGGCAGCAGTTGGAAACGGCTACGGATCATATCCATCAGATGGCGCATTTCATCATCTGCAAGAAAACTCGGCGAACCACCACCCCAGTGCATCTGGATAACTTCACGCGTGCCACCGAGTGCAGCCAGCGCCAGATCCATTTCCCTGCCTAGATAGGTAAGATATTTCGCCGAGCGGCCGTGATCTTTCGTGATGATTTTGTTGCAGGCGCAGTAGTAGCAGATTGTCGGACAAAATGGAATGTGAACGTATAGAGAAAGGGGACGGCTGGGAGGCACCTCTCCTCGCCGCCCCAACCAATGCACGTAGTAGTCAGCCGTAAAGCCTTCGACAAAACGGTCAGCAGTCGGGTAAGATGTATATCTCGGGCCGTTTACGTCGAAACGGCGGATGAGCTCGCGGTCGAAAGCGATTTCCTGATCATTCATGGTCTTTGGAGAATGCATAGGATGTATGCACGTCATGTTGCCGCAATTTTTCAGATGCCGGGTTGATAAAGGTCAACAACAATGTGGATTGAGGTGTTGCTTTGATGAAACGTTTTAATCATGACCGAAATTACTAAACTTCAATCGGCCTGTTCGCAATGCAATTTGCAGGAGCTGTGTTTGCCCGTTGGGCTTTCAGAGACTGAGCTTTCCGTGGTGGACAATCTAGTGGGTGAGCGGAGAAAAATTGCGCGTGGCGAAGCAATTTTTCGCTCAGGCGACCGCTTCACGGCGATTTATGCGGTGAAGCTTGGATTTTTCAAAACTGAAGTATTGTCTGAAGATGGCCGTCACCAAGTTACCAGTTTCTACATGACGGGCGAAGTGTTGGGCATGGACGGTATTAGTGCAGAAACTCATCATTGTGATGCGATTGCACTCGAGGATAGCGAAGTCTGTCTTATTCCATTTCATGAACTGGAAACGATTTCAGTCAAGGTACCCACACTGCAACGTCACTTGCATCGGGTCATGAGCCGCGAGATTGTTCGCGATCAGGGAATGATGATGATGTTAGGCGCGATGCATGCAGAAGAGCGCGTGATTGCATTTTTACTTAACTTGTCTCAGCGATATGCGGCTCGGGGTTATGCCGCCAGAGATTTCAATCTGCGCATGACACGTGAAGAAATTGGTTCTTACCTTGGCTTAAAACTGGAAACAGTCAGCCGTACGTTTTCCCATCTTCAGGAAGAGGGATTGCTCCAGGTAGAGAAAAAGCATATCCGGCTCGTAGATACTGTCAGACTTAAAAAAATGCTATCTCAGGACAGGCTCTAGCCGCTAATGCAGAAGACACCAATCCACTCATCCACTCAAAATCCTGGGCAAATGATCGATAGATAGATTGTCTGTACTCAGCAATTTCCTGTGGAATTAGGTTTTCCGATCAGCATCATCAGGTTCTTTTGCAGTACGGAGAAGATAGCAAGTCGCCATACTGGAAGCGGCACAAATGGCCCAGAAACAAAAAAAACCAATGGAATAGGTTGCCAGACTGGAAAAGTGAACGGGTTCGCCAAGCAAATAAAGCTCACGCGGGTCAATCAGTGTAAAAAAAATTCCCTCAGCAATGCCAGCAACCAAAAAAGATGGCCACAGTACGGACAGGATATTTTGCATGGCGTCTCTCCTAGGTGGAATCAAACATTATTTTCATATATCACGTGGCAGGTTTACCATAATCACTGAAATTAGCGGGTTGGTTACTTGGTTGTTTTAGCGGCTCCAATGAGTGTTTCACCATTGGCGGGCAAAACAACATTACCTAATAAACGCCAGGTTTTCTTGTCATCCTCAAGTAAAACAAGCCAATGGCCAGAGACTGGTAAATTAATCGTGTCGCTGCTATACATGTCGCCGGCTCGCGTCAACTGAAATGTCTGATCTAGTCCTGCCCGCGTGGGATGGGAAATACTGACCAGCAGTAGAGATGGCAACGCAAAAGCAGGGTCCGTTGCCTGCAGACGAATAGAAAGTCCATGACCTGCGATGCGGATACCTGCCGCCAAGCCAACCTTTCTTGCCTGCTCACTACTGATCAGGGTTTGATTTATAGCCAGGCCTTTTTTGTAATAATCCGCCGTCACCAGACCATCATCAGTTTTGACAGCGATCCATGCAGTGGTCAGTGCCGCAACCACCACGATGAAGGGACCACTCATCAGAATCCAGGGCCATGGTTCCCGATACCACGGCCGACGATGAGAAGCGCTTTGCAGTCCCTTCATGGCTGAAGAAAAGTCGCTTTTTCTCGCACGGCAGTTTTTTCATCTGCCATCGCTTTCACGTCGAAGTAAATCACGTTGGAACCTCTCTTTCCGCTTTCAGGTGGCACACGCACCTGAACCGTAAAAGTCTGATCACCCGCAGGTGGCACCTCAATGATGCGCTCACCGACCATATCAATCTCTGGCAAACCGCTCACTGTAATTGCATAGCGGTGCGCGGCTTCAGATACATTCATCACATGCAGCCGGTAAACGTTCTCGATCATGCCACCTTCCACTTCACGTGCCAGCACGGCGCGATCACGAATGACATCCACGCGTAGTGTCGGCTTAGTGACAATTCCCCAGATAAAAGCAGCAATAATCGTCCATAGAATTGCCGTATAAACCAGCACGCGCAGCCGAATGATATGGCGAATAATATCTTTCCAGCCCCGTTTAGCCGCAATCGCATGTTCGGTCGAGTAGCGAATCAGCCCCTTGGGTGTACCCATTTTTTCCATGACCTGATCGCACGCATCAATGCAAGCGGCGCAGCCTATACATTCGTATTGCAACCCCTTGCGGATATCAATGCCTGTCGGACATACCTGGACGCAAATACGGCAATCAACGCAATCCCCCTTGCCTTCTGCTTTGTATGCCTCGCCCTTTTTATGGGGACCTCTTGGCTCTCCACGGGTAGCATCATAGGTAATGGTTAGTGTGTCGGGATCAAACATGACCCCTTGAAATCGTGCGTATGGGCACATGTATTTGCATACCTGCTCACGCAGGTGACCAGCGAACACATAGGTAAAAGATCCGTAAAAAATGATCCAGAAAGTTTCCCAGGGTCCCAGTGAAAAACTCCAAACCAACTCCCACAGTGTTTTAACAGGCGTGAAATAACCGACAAAAGTAAATCCAGTCCATAAGGCCAAAAGACTCCAGGCGCCATATTTTGCAGCACGTAATAACAGCTTTCTCATGGACATTGCGTTCGCATCAAGCTTGATACGAGCCAAACGATCGCCTTCTATCTTGCGCTCAATCCAAAGAAATATTTCGGTATATACCGTCTGCGGGCAGGCATAACCACACCATAACCGTCCCCCAACGGCGGTAAATAGAAAGAGCGAATAGGCTGAAATAATGAGCAGGACAGCCAGATAAATGATGTCTTGCGGCCAGAAGACCAGCCCGAAAATATAGAATTTTCGAGCGGTTAGATCAAAAAGGACAGCCTGTCTGCCATTCCATGGGAGCCAACACAAACCATAGAACAGCGCTTGTGTCAGCCATACCATCAGCCAACGCCAAGTGGCATAAACCCCGGTAACTGATCGCGGGTATACCTTTGCATGTACTTCGTACAGGCTTTGCTCAACAAAAGTTACCGGTTTGGACGTGGGTGCCGATAGTGTGGCCATGGTTAGTATCTGAAGTGAATCAAGGTTAAAAAGAAACTATCTCCAGTAGCGTCGGCAAGTTCAATATTTGTCTTTCCAATTTAATGCGTCGCACCTATCGCATCCCCCGTCGGCGCGTTGTCAAGGTGTCGTGGCAGGCGCTTCCTGCCCGCCTCCCAGCCCATAGACGTAAGCAGTGAGCAAATGAACCTTGGCTTCACCCAGAAAATCCCCAAAAGCGGGCATATGATTGACCCGTCCATTGCTGATGGTTTCTATAATCGTGGCTTCTGAGCTGCCATAAAGCCATACTTTATCTGCAAGATTAGGCGCCAATCCCACATTGCCCTTGCCTTCTGCCCCATGACAGGCGGCACAAGCAACGCTAAACAATTGCTGGCCTCGATGAATGCGTATGGGGTCTGCAGCAAGACCAGAAAGGGATCGCACATAGTGAGCGATATCTTTGATTTCATCGCCAGTTAAATCTGGCTTGACTCCCTTGGCTGGCATCATCGCACTTCGCCCTTGCGTGATGGTTTCTTTGATTTGCCCCGGCGACCCACCAAACAGCCAGTCTTTGTCAGTAAGGTTGGGGAAGCCTTTTGTACCCCGCGCATCTGACCCATGACACTGTGCACAATAAGTCAAAAAAAGCCGCTGCCCCATCTCTCTGGCTTCCGGGTTAATTGCGACCACGCGAATATCCTGTTTCAAATATTTTTGAAAAATCGGTCCATACTGATCATCCGCTTTTTTCATTTCATTATCGTATTGTCCAGTGGAAGTCCATTGGTATTGCCCTTTAAAGCTGCCTAAACCGGGATACATGGTCAAGTAGAACAGGGCGAATACCACCGTTAAATAAAACAACCAACGCCACCAGTTCGGTAGCGGGTTGCTAAACTCTTCTAGGGTTTCATCCCAGACATGCCCCGTGGTTTTTCCTTCAACGTGTTTGGCCGAGCTTTGCATCCAGAGCAAAAGGGCGCAACCGAGAATGCTGACGATGGTAATAACGGCAATATAGATATTCCAGACGCCACTCACAAAATCGCTCATGATGTTTTCTTTTCCTGTTTTTCGTTTCCCTGCACAGCAGTCGTCGTGTCTGGTGTTAAAGGCTTGTCGTCATCAAGGGGTAACCTCGCAGCTTCGTCATAATCTGTTTTACGACGATCTGAATAGGCCCACCAGACGATGCCAATGAAGACCAGAAACGACAGCACCGTAAATGTAGAGCGCAAGTCATTGATGTCCATTTGGTATCTCTACTCAACGAACCTGCTTGATTGCCGTTCCCATACCCTGCAGGTAAGCAATTAAGGCATCAAGCTCAGTTTTACCTTCGAGCGCCTTTTTCGCGCCAGCAATCTCATCATCGGTATAGGGCACACCGACGACACGCAACGCTCTCATCTTGGTCTCGATGTCACTATCCTTGAGTGGCCGATCCAGCCAGGAATAAGCCGGCATGTTCGATTCAGGAACGACATCGCGCGGATTGAGCAAGTGTGTCCTGTGCCACAGATCGGAATACCGACCTCCGACGCGCGCCAGATCTGGACCGGTACGCTTCGAACCCCATTGAAAGGGGTGGTCGTAGATAAATTCACCCGCCACCGAATAATGGCCATAGCGCTCGGTTTCGGCGCGAAACGGACGAATCATTTGCGAATGGCAGTTATAGCAGCCCTCGCGAATGTAAATATCGCGCCCAGAAAGTCTTAGCGGGTCGTATGGCTTTACAAGTTCATTGGCTGGTGAAGTGGTGGATTTCTGAAAAAACAACGGTACGATTTCCAGCAATCCCCCCACACTCACGGTAAGAATGGTCAGCACAATCAACAAGCCAACATTTCTTTCAATCTTGTCGTGCGTCAACATAGCCTGGAACTCCTGTTTTATTCTGTGGGGTGCCCGTGGGGTACCGTATCTATCTAATGTGCCACCGCTGCCTTAAGAACCGGGGCATCGACCACTTGCCCCCCGGCCATCGTCCTGAACATATTCCATGCCATGATCAGCATGCCCGTCAGGAACAGGACGCCACCAAGCAAGCGGATGGTCCAGAAGGGATAACTTGCCTTCACCGATTCAACGAACGAGTAGGTCAACGTGCCGTCAGGGTTGGTAGCACGCCACATCAAGCCTTGCATGACGCCCGCAATCCACATCGAAGCGATGTAGAGAACAATGCCGGTGGTGGCGACCCAGAAGTGGGTTTCGACAGCTTTCATGCTATGCATCTGCGCTTTGCCATACAGGCGCGGCAACAGATAGTAGATAGAACCAATCGAAATCATGGCCACCCAGCCCAACGCACCGGAATGCACATGGCCAATGGTCCAGTCGGTGTAGTGCGAAAGCGCATTGACCGTCTTGATTGACATCATCGGGCCTTCAAAGGTCGACATGCCATAGAAAGATAGCGAAGTAATCAAGAACTTCAGGATCGGATCATCACGCAATTTATGCCATGCACCAGACAACGTCATGATGCCGTTGATCATGCCGCCCCATGAGGGTGCCAACAGAATCAGCGAAAACACCATGCCGACGCTTTGCGTCCAGTCCGGCAGCGCGGTGTAATGCAGGTGGTGCGGACCAGCCCACATGTAAGTGAAGATCAGCGCCCAGAAGTGCACCACCGAGAGGCGGTAGGAATATATCGGACGCCCCGCTTGCTTGGGTACAAAGTAATACATCATGCCAAGAAAACCTGCAGTGAGAAAGAATCCCACGGCATTGTGTCCATACCACCATTCCACCATCGCATCTTGCACGCCTGCATAGGCGGAGTAAGACTTCATCGGAAACAGGCTGACCGGAATTGCCGCACTATTAACCAGATGCAAAAGCGCAACCGCCAAAATAAAGCCGCCGTAAAACCAGTTAGCAACGTAGATATGAGAAACGGTACGCTTAGCGATGGTGCCGAAAAATACTACGGCATAAGACACCCACACCAGCGTGATCAGAATGTCGATCGGCCATTCCAGCTCGGCATATTCTTTCCCCTGGGTCATGCCCAACGGGAGCGTGACAGCCGCAAGCACGATGACGAGCTGCCAGCCCCAGAAAGTGAAAGCGGCCAGACCTGGTGCGAATAACGGTGCGTGACTGGTGCGTTGCACCACGTAATAGGATGTAGAAAACAGCGCGCAGCCGCCAAACGCAAAAATAACCGCATTGGTATGCAGCGGTCTCAATCGGCCATAACCCAGATACTCGCTGACATTTAATTCAGGCCAGACCAGCTGGGCGGCAATAATGACTCCGACCAGCATGCCAACAATACCCCAGATAACCGCCATCACAGTAAATTGGCGTACAACTTTATAGTGATAAGTTGCTGGCGATTGCATCATGTATTCACCTCAAAAATAAAAAAGCCGAACCAGCCGCTCTAGTCAGACAAGTGACCTGAAGAAATCAGATGGTCGCAGCTTACGTGATAGCAGATCGAAGACTATTTGATCTAAATCAAACAATGCTGCATTGCATTAAAAATGCAATGGTTTATGCGTCACCAGGATAGATCCCTAAAAAAATAACCCCATGAAATAGAGGTAAATCAAGCTACCCAATCATTACCCTATATATTTTTGGCGACTTTTTGCTCAAACCCTTTCTGGCTTTTTTGAATTCTCTTTTGGGTATTGATCACTTGTTGAAACGTCATCATCGTCCATCAACAACCGATAACCCGGGCCTTCGAGATCATCAAACTGACCGCTTTTCAACGACCACCAGAAAATGGCGCCAATGACAAACACCAGCACTAAAGAGAGAGGAATCAGAAGGTAAAGAACGTCCATGTGTATTTATCTCCCGCGTTGCAGACGCAAGGCATTGAGCACCACCAGCAACGAGCTGGCCGACATGCCTATCCCTGCCATCCAGGGGGTCACCCAGCCGATCATGGCGAGCGGAATAGCGGTCAGATTATAGGTAAAGGCCCATAACAGGTTTTGTCTTACGACACGCACGGTTCGTCGGGCCAGCACCACCCCGGGGGCCAGCGCCGCCAAATGATTGCCCAGCAGCACGATATCTGCCTGCGCTCGCGCCAGATCAGCACCACCGCCCATGGCAATGGATACTTGAGCTTTCGCTAGCACCGGTGCGTCATTGACGCCATCACCCACCATGGCCACAACGGCTCCCGTTGCCTGCAAGGCTGTCATTGCTGCGTGCTTTTCTTCGGGCGTCATCCCGCCACGCACATCGGCAATGCCCAAGGCTTGACCGACTCGCTGCACGGCGGCAGAGGCATCGCCGCTAAAGATCGACAGTGTTACACCGGCGCATCGCAAGGCAACCATCGCCGCAGCGGCTTCGGGACGCACGTCATCACCTAACCGAAAAAAAGCCTGCCATCCATCGGCAGAACCCAGCGCAATCACCGTATCACCAGCGCCGACTTTTGCTTCGATCTCCAGTGGCAATGGTTTTTGATGCAGACCAGCCACAAAATCCGGCCGCCCCAGCCGCCATTCGATGGCATCGACAACGCCAAGCACGCCGGCGCCAGTCACTGCGCGCACGTTGGCAACGGGCGCGATACTGTTGGCAGCCTGCCGCAAAGCACGACCGATGGGATGCTCCGAGCCCTGCTCCAGTCCTGCTGCCAGGGCAATCGCGGCTTCTGGCGTGCTGCGGCAAGTGATCATTTCGATCAGTGTCAGCTGGCCCAGCGTCAGCGTACCGGTTTTGTCGAAGATGAAATGATTCGCTTGTGCCAGTGTTTCAATGGCATGCCCGCGGGTCACCAGCACGCCACGTGCAGCCAACGCGCCGGTAGCTACCGTCAGGGCCACCGGAGTAGCCAACGACAGCGCACAAGGACAGCTCACTACCAGCACGGCGACGAACACCCACAACGCCTGAGCCGGATCAAGCTGCCACCAGACCAACGCCGTCGCCACTGCCAATAACAATACCGCCACAACGAAACGTCCGGCGACACGATCCGCCATATGCACCACGTGCGGTTTTTCTGCTGCTGCCCGTTCCATCAATCGTGTAATCGCTGCCAGCCGCGTGTCTTGGCCCAGACGCAGTACACGCATCGTCAGCGGGCTGTTCACATTGACACTGCCACCGATCAGTTCATCACCAGCCACTTTAGGCAACGGTCGGCTTTCCCCCGTGAGTAACGACTCGTCGGCTGCACTGACCCCCGCGATCACCTCACCATCCGCTGGAATGCTTTCACCAGGAGCTATCTGTATCACATCACCCACACGAAGTTCGGCTGCCGCCACCTGCTCGCAAGCCGCCTCTGGCCAGCGCACAAACCGTGTCGCCAATGTCGGCATGGCGCGTGCCAGTGTCTCAACACTACGCACCGCTTTCTGCCGAGCCATCATTTCAAGGTAACGCCCGGCAAGCAGAAAGAAGACAAACATCGTGACCGAATCAAAATACACTTCGCCACGACCCGACAGCGTTGCCCACAGGCTCGCGGCAAACGCACTCCCCACCCCAAGTGCCACGGGTACATCCATGCCGAGTCGGCGCAATGTCACATCACGCCAGGCGTTGGTAAAAAATGGTGCCGCAGAATAAAGGACCACCGGCACGGTAAGAATCAGACTGGCCCAACGCATCAATTGCTGAATGTCAGACGTCATGTCGCTACCGCTGTCTGTTTGCGCAAGATAGACCGGAATGGCATACATCATCACCTGCATCATGCCAAAGCCGGCGACGAACAGCCGCCAGAGCGCCGTCTTGCGCTCTTTCTGTGCCAGACTTTCCGAGCGCGCCACATCGTAAGGATGGGCCCGGTAACCAATAGCCACAACAGCTTCGAGCAGTTTGGAGAGCTTCGTCACCCGCGTATCCCAACGCACCCGGGCACGACGTGTGGCGTAATTGATATCGACCGAAGTCACGCCCGGCTGGCGGCGCAAGTGCGCCTCGTTAAGCCAGACGCAGGCTGCGCAGGTGATACCTTCGAGAATCAGTGCCGCTTCTCGCTCATGCTCTCCCGCCGCCCGAACGAAATTTTTCTGTGCCTTGGGATGATCAAACAAACCCAGTATCTCTAAGGCTACTGGCAGCGCTTCACGGGGACTTTCCGGCAGCGCATCGCGGTGACGGTAATACTCGGTGAGGTGATTACCGACAATCGCCTGCGCCACCGCCTGACACCCCGTACAGCACAGCACGCGGGGCACGGCGTCGATAGTAATGAAAGTCTTTGTTCCTGGAGGAACAGGCAAGCCGCAGTGATAGCAGAACACCTCAATAGATTCGATAAGACGCTCCCGAAAACCGGATTGAATCAGCCAATGGCTGCGCAGATAATAGCGGATCGGTTAAGGCTTAATGCGTAGCGTGTCGCTGTCCGAGGGTTCAGCATCTGATACAGATGCACAAAACATTAGCGGCTACTTTCTCAAAAACCCAGAAAAGGTGGGGTGGCTGATGGGACTCGAACCCACGACAACCGGAATCACAATCCGGGACTCTACCAGCTGAGCTACAGCCACCACAGTTACATTTGCCCGTTAAAATATCGCAGGCAAGGCCGCTATTATGCGAGATGGCAATGAAAGAATCAAGTTTTCTTCACATCCATCACGCCGCTTCACGCCACTTCTTCATGCGTTTTGTTCTGCATCTTTTGCCCCTAAATCAGCGGTTGAAACAGCACATCCAGATCATCCGCCGTAATCAGGTGCCCGCCGCCTTCTTCGGCTTCGGTATTTTTGCGCAGCAACTGATCGGCCATGCCGCGCTTACGGTTCTGGAGTGCAAGTATTTTTTCTTCTACCGTTCCCTGAGTCAACAGCTTGTAAACAAATACAGACTTATCCTGACCGATGCGGTGGGCTCGCGCGGTTGCCTGCTCTTCCACCGCCGGGTTCCACCAGGGATCATAATGAATCACCGTATCGGCTGCGGTGAGATTCAAACCCGTGCCCCCTGCCTTAAGGCTGATAAGAAACAATGGGACGCGACCTTCTTGAAAATGACGTATGGGTATTTCGCGGTCAGTCGTCTGGCCGGTGAGTTTGACATAGGAAATATTCTTTGCCTTCAGTGCCTCTTCGATTAACGCGAGCATCGAAGTGAATTGCGAAAACAGCAGCACCTTACGCCCTTCATCCAGCAGCTCTTCCAGCATCTCCATGAGTGTGTCTAATTTGGCAGAAGGTACCGCGCCTTTTTTGACTAGCGCTTCGGTCGCCGGCAACTTGACCAAGCGAGGATCACAGCAGACTTGGCGCAGTTTTAACAGGGCATCGAGAATCATGATCTGGCTGCGTCCCGCACCTTGCTGGGCCAGGACTTGGCGCAGTTTTTTGTCGAACACGACGCGCAGGCTTTCGTAAATATCTCGCTGGCTTCCTTCGAGCTCAACCCAGCGCACAATTTCTGTTCGCGGTGGCAGCTCTCTCAACACCTGCTCTTTTGTTCTTCGCAACAGAAAGGGCCTAACTCTATCTGCCAGTCGACGCCGTACTTCTTCGTCACCCATTTTTTCAATCGGTGTTCGAAAAAGTTTTGCAAAATGCTGCGCGCGACCCAATAAGCCCGGCATAAGAAAATCAAATTGCGCCCACAACTCACCTAGATGGTTTTCCAAGGGCGTTCCGGTTAAAGACAACCGATGCCGCGCCTTTAATTGACGTGCCACCTGATGCGCCTGTGCTTTCGGGTTTTTGATGAACTGTGCCTCATCCATCACCAGCAGATGATAGTCATGCGCTAAAAGTATGTCACGGTCGCGCACGAGCAAAGGGTAGGTGGTAAGAATAATGTCGGCAGCCGCGATTTCATCGAATCGATCCGCACGATCCTTGCCATGCAGCACCAGCACGTTCAGATCAGGGGTGAACTGGGCAGCTTCATTTTTCCAGTTGACCATCAGGCTTGTTGTTGCCACTACAAGGCTAGGTTTGTCAGCGCGGCCAGAAACTTTTTCCAGATGCAAGTGAGCCAGTGTCTGTACGGTCTTGCCTAGCCCCATGTCATCGGCAAGGATGCCGGCCAGGCCATATTCGCGCAGAAATTGCAGCCAATTAAGTCCCACTTGTTGATAAGGCCGTAAGGTTGCCATAAAGCCGGTAGCGGGGGGCTGATGTGTCATGCCAGAAAAATCCTGCAATTTTTTCGCCAGCATCCGCAGCTCATCGCTACCGATCCACTGTGTCGCATGCTCCTCCAACCCGGCCAAGGCGGAGGCATGATGACGCGCCAACCGAGGCCGGTCATCATCAAGAAATTCTAGAAGCGGCAGTAACCACGCTTTGAGTCGCCCAGCCGGTACGGGCAGGATACGGCGTGCATCAAGCGCTACTGGAATACTGACGTCGTCTTCCAGCGCCCGCACCGTAGCTAAAAACTTAGGCTGTTCATGCAACAAGCGCAAGAGCGGCGGCACAAGGCTCACCCGTTCATCACCGACCATCACGCCCAGATCAAGGTTAAACCAATCACTACCGGCTTCTTCTACGCCAACAAACCACTCATCTGCCGCAGTCAAGTGAAAGGGAAAGTCTTCCGCCAAGGTGACGGATACACCGGCTTGCTCTAGCGCGTCCACGCCGGTATCAAGAAAGGGCATCCAGCCGGTCGCATCGCTACGCCCCGGCATGAGGCAATCATCAAGCGCTGCGGCCTGATAGCCCGGCAAACGCTGCCGATAACTTTCAAAGCCTAATGCTTGTAAAGACGCCCATACCTCGCCTTCAGCTTGCAGGTCACGCAGCAGCGTTTCCCATTGCCCCCCCGCTTTTTGTCGCCGCATCATGGGGGCGGGGCGTTCACTCCCCACCACACTGATGCCTTCCGGATACCTGAACTGCAAGGTGGCAATCGCATGCGTCTCCAATGCGCCCTTCGCTGCAAAGCTGCGAAACCGCCTCGCGGTCAGTGTCAAATACGCCATGGGTTTGCCTGCAACGATGCTTTCAGGTGCATCGGGCAGAGGCAAACTGACGCCTTTTTGCTGCGCAATACGCGACAGCTGCTGACGTACCAAGGGCGCATCAGCCTCATTCAGTGGCGGTGCAGTCAATAATTTCTTCAGGAGCGTTTCAGGTAGAGCCGAATGCAACTCGCCGAGCTGGAAATTCGCAGGATCAAGATAGAACAATGGCCAGGTGGAAACAACTTCCAAAGGTTCAGGCAAACGCACACGCGCCTGCTGCAAACCCGCCAGATTACGTTCCCAACTGAGCACCAAGGGCTGTGGCTGGCCTTGGTGTACAGGCTGATCCAGTGCGCCATCCAGGTACAGCCTTCCCGTGCGCAGGGCTTGGCGTAACAACAAAGCACCCGTCTCGCCAGTCAGCTCAACATCATCTTGATAGCGAAATGTGGTTCCGGCCTGTAGCGCAATAAACAGCCGCAGGGGAGGCACATCGTCGTCAAGAATAAACTCGCGATGGCTGCGCATGCTTCCTAAATCATAGGGTTGCGGTTGGTAAATGACGGGCTTACCCAGTCCACCTGTTTTAGTCTGCCGACTTTTGCCCAATGCCAATCGCATCGATTGCCCTCGCCGCAATAAATACACCACGCATTGAAGCAAAGCTTTTTTGCTCATTGCTGGCACATCCATCACCGGCGGAGTGTCGTCCAGCTCGTCTAACCATTCCAAGACAGCGGTGCTCGGCGCTGGAAAGGCTTCTGCGCCAGGCAACAAACTTCCTTCAGACTGAACCAATCCCGACTGCTGGTAGTACATCCACAATGCGGCTACGGCATGTTTGCAGTCCATGCCCACCGGGCAAGTACAGTCGTTATCCACACCCCGAATGGCACCGGTTGCGGTCAGTGACAGCCATAAATCCACCTGATACGGCAGCTGAACACTGCCCTGTACGCTGGCTTCCACATGGATTTCCAGGGGATCTCGTTCAACGGAAAGAATCGAGACACGCCCCTCTGTTGCATACGCCAAACCACGTTGTACCGTGGCAGAACCGTACTCATTATCCAGTTCGGCCAGATAATCGGTGCTTTCCGAGAGTGTGCCTGACATGAAGGAAACCATATAAAAAGGGCTTGGAAGATACCACACAGAACACCTCGCCGTCTCATCAGCACCGACTTTTCAGCCAATATTCAGCTCATATTCATCGTCAGCGTATAGAAAATACCGTCCCGCGTGGACAAAAGCCGCCCGTTATGCGCTGTGAATTACGAATGGAAAACCCACCCAATGCGCGGCACAACAGCCGAAAAGCATGACATTTTTTTGACTTTTCTGCGGCTTTCAATTCGGAATTAAGCCTACTATATACAGTATGCATCCTGCTTCTCAGCACAAGAATATTTTTTAACTAACTGTTTTACATATATTTTAATTTATTGCTTTGCCGTTTAAAAAAGCTGCGGTATGCTCTTTCAAACGCACACGAAAATAGATTTAGTCGCTGCTTTTTTCCACCTCTTTTGCCAGCCCCTTCTTCACTCTTTTCTTCACCCCTTCCGCCCCTTGACCTTACTTCTCACCGCTCACTTTTTTAGTTACTCCTACTCGTTACTTTTTTACTTTTCAATTCCCGTTTTTTAATTACTCCTTTTCAGCCCAAGCTACATTCTCATTTTCATCGGGAGACAACATGACAGACAACAACCAAACAGATAATCAATCCGCAGTGATTGAACACACCGGACAAATGGGCCTACCTTTGCCACAAGAAATATCCGGTGAAGTCCTGATCGAAAAATACGCCAAGGGCAACGAGCGTACGGTGCATGATGTTCGCGGACGGGTTGCGCGCGCACTCGCTACCGTTGAAACCGAAGACAAACGCGCCCATTGGGAGGCGCGCTTTCTCGAAGCCCAGGAGAACGGTTTCGTTCCTGCCGGACGCATCAACTCGGCCGCCGGTACCGATCTGTGCGCCACGCTGATCAACTGCTTTGTGCAACCGGTGGGCGATTCAATTTCTGAAACTGTGGATGGCCGCCCCGGCATCTACACCGCCCTATTGCAAGCCGCTGAAACCATGCGGCGCGGTGGCGGTGTAGGCTACGATTTTTCATCTATCCGCCCGATTGGCGCGCATGTCAAAGGCACGCAATCACGCGCGTCCGGCCCCATCTCTTATATGCGGGTGTTCGACCGCTCGTGCGAAACCGTTGAATCCGCCGGCAGCCGACGCGGTGCGCAAATGGGCGTGTTGCGCTGCGACCATCCCGATATCGAAGAATTCATCCACGCCAAAGACCACGGCGATCTGACCAATTTCAACATCTCCGTAGGCGTCACTGATGCGTTTATGCTGGCGGTGGAAACCGATGGCGAAATTGAACTGGCTCACCGTGCCACACCCACTGCCGACATCAAGGCCGCTGGCGCTTACCCGCGTGAAGACGGGCTATGGGTGTATCGCAAGGTGCGCGCCCGTGACCTGTGGGATCAGATCATGCGCTCGACCTACGACCACGCCGAGCCGGGCATTCTGTTCCTTGACCGCATGAACAAGGACAACAATCTGTACTACTGCGAAACCATCGAAGCCACCAACCCTTGCGCTGAACAACCGTTGCCGCCTTATGGCTGCTGCTGCCTGGGTTCCATCAACCTCACCACCTTCGTGCATGATGCCTTCTCGGAGCAGGCCCGCTTCGACTTCGACGCGTTTGGCAAGGTGATCGACACTTCTGTGCGCATGCTCGACAACGTGCTCGATGCCACGCACTGGCCACTACCGCAACAGCTGCAGGAGGCACAATCAAAACGCCGCGTTGGCCTGGGTTACACCGGCCTGGGCGATGCGCTCATCATGCTGCGTCTGCGTTACGACACACCCGCCGCGCGCGATATGGGCGCAAAAATCTCAGAATACATGCGCGACCGCGCCTACCTGTATTCCGCCGAACTCGCCAAAGAACGCGGCGCCTTTCCGCTGTTCAACGCCGACCTGTATCTGGCTGGCGGCAACTTCGCTTCGCGCCTGTCGAATAAGGTCAAAGAGCAGATCAGAAAGCATGGCTTGCGCAATTCGCACCTGCTCTCCATTGCCCCCACCGGCACCATAAGCCTGGCCTTTGCCGACAACGCCAGTAACGGTATCGAGCCGCCCTTCTCCTGGACCTACACGCGTAAAAAACGCATGGCCGATGGCACACACAAGGAATACGCCGTCGAAGATTACGCCTGGCGCTTGTACAAGCATCAAGGCGGTGATGTCAGCAAGTTGCCCGACTACTTTGTGACGGCGCTCGACATCTCGGCACAGGCACACAAAGACATGGTCGCTGCTGTTGCGCCCTTTGTTGACACCTCGATTTCCAAAACCGTGAATGTGCCAGCCGACTACCCTTACGCCGACTTTGAAGACCTTTACATGAGCGCATGGAAAGCTGGACTCAAAGGTTTGGCCACGTATCGCCCCAACTCGATTTTAGGTAGCGTGCTCTCGGTTGATTCCACCACTAGCAATGCGCAAAAGCAGCCGCAGGATGTCACCATCGATTCAGCGAATCGGCGTCTTTCCATCGGCGCCCTGCCCGCACCCGTGCTGGCCTCGCTGCGCTGGCCCAGCCGCCCACGCATGAGCGATGGCAATACCGCGTGGACTTACATGATTGAAGCACCACAAGGCGAGTTCGCCCTCTTCGTCGGGCAGGTTGAAAACGACATGGGCCGTGCCATGCCCTTCGAAGTCTGGGTCAATGGTGCCGAACAACCGCGCGGCATCGGCGCTGTGGCAAAAACCTTGTCCATGGATATGCGTGCCAACGATAAAGCCTGGCTGAAACTCAAACTTGACGCGCTGGCCAAAACGCAGGACGAAGAAGCCTTCGATCTGCCTTTCCCACCCAATGGCGAGAAAAAGCGCGTGCCGGGTGTAGTCTCGGCGCTAGCGCAAGTAGTACGCTATCGCTGCGAGAAACTCGGCGCACTGGAAGACGCAGCGATAGAAAATGGCGCAGGGAAAAGCGCCACACCCGTCATTGACTGCATGTTCAGCCGTGATGAGCCGAAAACCGGCACCGACGGTACGCTCTCCTGGACAGTGGATATCAGCAACCCCGTTTCCGGAGAAGAGTTCGTGTTGGGCCTGAAAGAAATCACCCTGCCTGATGGCGTCACGCGTCCTTATTCAGTGTGGCTCTCCGGCCACTACCCCCGTGCGCTGGATGGCTTGACTCGCCTGCTCTCGCTTGACATGCGTGTACTTGATACCGCATGGATCGGCATGAAGTTGCGCAAACTGATGAACTACGCCGAACCACTGGGCGATTTCATGGCCCGCGTGCCTGGCTCGAACAAGCAGCAAAACTGGCCCTCGACCGTGGCCTACATCGCACGCTTGATCATGCACCGCTACGCCATGCTCGGCATCCTCGACGAAAACGGCTACCCCACCCGCACGATGGGCATTCTCGAAACCCCGGGTGCTGCACCACAAACCAGTGGTGGCATCAAAGTGATGCAGGGCTCTTTGTGCAACGAATGCGGCAACATGGCCGTCATTCGCAAAGACGGCTGCGACTTCTGCTCCGCCTGCGGGGCCGTGGGGACCTGTGGCTAACACTACCGCTTGTTAATTTACGCAGGCTGAAACAAAGCCTCCAGAGTGATTCACTCTGGAGGCTTTGTTGCTTTATGGCTACGGGTTCTGCGAAGTGCCTTAGAAAATGGATACAGTCGGGCAGACCATAGTTTTCAGCTCATCGCAAATTAAAGATTACTTTCTTCCAACGACTACTTCCACTTATCTGACTACTTCCCAACACGCGCCGTAGGCATCACAAGGGCATCGCCATCAATCACCACTTTGCCGCCGACGGTACATATCGTCGTCAACGAGACACGCCGTTTTTCTGGCATGAGCTCTTTGATAGTGACTATGGCATGGACTGTATCACCCGGGCGAACAGGCGCTTTAAAGCGCAAGTTCTGGCTAAGGTAAATCGTCCCCGGGCCCGGCAGGCGACCAGCGATCGCTGCCGATATCACGCTGGCTGACAGCATGCCGTGTGCAATCCGCCCTTTGAACTGTGTGGTCTGCGCAAACTCTTCATTGATATGCATGGCGTTGTTATCACCCGAGACACTGGCAAATAGCACAATGTCTGCTTCGGTGATTGTCTTCGCAAATGTTGCGGTCATACCAACCGCCAGGTCTTCAAAATCGTAGCCATTCAACTCGTTCATGATTATTTTCCGCGATTGTCAAACAGGGTAAGTGACGCGTGATCAAGCGGCAAGTACAACAGGCTGCGATTGACGAAATGCCTGCAAACGCTGCGCCTGTAACACTTTGGCTGCGGCAATGCTTTTCTCTTTGACATGCCCGTAGCCACGAATCTCATCAGGCACGCTCACCAACAGAACAGCCGCCGCATAGTTGGCAGGTGTTAGTTGCGACGCGACCTCGTCAAGCAACTGAATGTAGTCTTCGATCATCTGCTGCTCGTGACGACGCTCTTCCGTTTTGCCAAAGATATCCAGCTTGCTGCCGCGCAGAAATTTCATTTTGGCAAGCAGCTTGAATGCCGTCAAAATCCATGGACCGAATGCACGCTTCTGCAGCTCACCGGTGATCGGATCACGCTTGGAGATTAACGGCGGAGCTAAGTGATATTGTGCTTTATAGCCTGCCTTGAACTGGGCATCCAGTTTGGCTAAAAACGCCGGGTCAGTGTGCAAGCGCGCAACTTCGTATTCATCCTTGTACGCCATCAATTTGTATAGATAGCGCGCAGCGGCCTGACTGAAACTCGTGGCCCCGACATTCGCCATTTTCTCGGCGCTGGTGACACGGTGAATAACCTCCGTGTAACGCTTGGCATAGGCGATATTTTGATACGCAATGAGTTCAGGCACGCGTATTTCAAGCAAGCGATTGAGCTCACCCTGGGTCGCCACAGAATCAACCAGCGCACGAGCAGGCGCACTTAACGCCGGGGCCAGCGACAATATACTCACGCTCGCCGGTGCTGTGCTCTTGCTAGCTTCGGCCTGCACAAACGCGTGATCAACCACCGCCATGCGGCCCCAGCGGAAGGCCGCCAAGCCCATCTCAACACCCACACCTGCTTGCTGGATCGCCGTCTCAATAGAGGCCGCCAGCAGCGGCAAAGCCCCCGCCTGGAAGGCCACGCCAACCATAAACAAATTGGTTGCCATGCTATCGCCAAACAACCCTTCAGCCAGCCCTTGGCCATCAAGAAACACATTGTCGTTCGCGCGGCTCACCCGCGCGATGCCCGCCATTAAACCATTCAAGCCAGGGAAGGCCACGTGACGATTAGTCACCATCTGCCCCGTCGGTGTCTCGGTGGTCGACACAATGGCAATGGTGCGTTCAGGGTGACACTTATCCAGATTCTTTGGGTCTGTCGCGTTGAGGATATCGAAGCCGAGATAAAGATCGGCACACCCATCAGAAATTTTATTGGCCCCGTTGAAAGGTAATGCCGTGATCTTGATATCAGAAATCACCGCCCCCCCTTTTTGTGCCAGGCCTGTCTGGTCTAGCCCGATCACGTGGCGGCCTTCAAGCCGCGCGGCGTTGGCAATCGTGGCGGCCACCGTCACCGAACCCGTGCCGCCGATGCCCATCAAGTGCACACCAAAATCACCCTGTACCTTGAATACAGGCTCAGGCAGGGTCCGCTCCAGCGCTGGAATCTGTGCTTTTTTCTTTTTACGGGGCGCATCCGTTGCCTGCACTGCGGAATCAGGCTCAGGCGTGATGGTCATAAACGAAGGGCAAAACCCTTTGACGCAGGAATAATCCTTGTTGCAAGAGCTTTGATGGATGCGTGTCTTGCGGCCAAACTCGGTGGGTAACGGCTCAATACTCATACAGTTAGCCTTTTCACCACAATCACCACACCCTTCGCACACACGCTCGTTGATGATGATGGTTTGCACGGGCTCTTCAGCCTTGCCCCGGCTGCGCGAGCGGCGCAATTCAGCGGCGCACTCTTGATCATGAATCAGCATCGTCGTGCCCTTGATCTGCGCCAGCAAGCGCTGCGCTTCATCAAGCCGATCACGATGCCAAACCTCGGTGCCATTCGCCAGGCTGACGCCTTGGTAGAGTTCGGGATGATCCGTGGTGACAATCACCTTTTTGACCCCATTCGCCAGCGACTCAGACACGATGTCCGCCACCGGATGGCTGCCCATGATGGCTTGCCCACCGGTCATTGAGGTGTGCCCGTTGTAGAGCAACTTAAACGTGATGTTGACCCCGGTTGACGCCGCATAGCGGATTGCCATGCTACCCGAATGGGCATAGGTGCCATCCCCCATGTTCTGAAAAATATGCTCTATCTCGGTAAACGGCGCCATGCCAACCCATTGCGCGCCTTCAGCGCCCATATGCGTGCCCATCACCACATTGCGGCCCATCCACATCGCCATCGTGTGGCAGCCAATACCTGCCGAGACGATGCTGCCTTCAGGTGCAATGGTTGAGCTGTTATGCGGGCAACCTGAACAGAACCAGGCCGTGCGTACCGCCGTGGGCAATTTGCTGCGCGCATGAATTTCATCCAGCCGCTTGAGCCAGGCATCCGCTGACTCGATACGCGCCTTGCGCGACAAACGCTGGGTCAACGCACGCGCAATGACGTCCGACTCAAATTCGCCATAGTGCGGCAGCAGCTCTTTTTCTTCCTCGTCGAATTTCCCGACAATGCGAGGGGCATTTGCGCTGCCGTAAAGAATGTTCTTGGCAAACATCTCAAGAAACGGCCGCTTCTCTTCGATCACAAAAATCTCTTCCAGTCCTTGCGCAAACTCACGCACAACCGTGGGCTCCATCGGGAACAACATGCCCATCTTCAAAATGCGAATGCCATAGCGGCGCAGCGCCGCATCGTCCAGCCCCATTTCGAGAAAGGCCTGGCATAAATCGTGATAAGTCTTGCCGGCAGTAATAATGCCCAGCCAGGCGTCTGCATTGGGAAACACGACGTTGTTCAGATTATTCTCACGCGCATAGCGCCGCGCAACTTCCAGCCTGCGGGTGTAGAGCGACTGCTCCATCTCCAGCGCTTCGGCGCGCACATTCATACCCAAATTCATACGCGGGGTAAATGGTTTGCCGTCAAACGTCATGTCCGGCGTAATGAACTTCAGCCGCTCGGGAGACACGTCGGCAGTGCCTGAACCATCCGCCACATTCGTCACAATTTTCAAACCGATCCACAAGCCTGACAATCGTGACAGGTTGTAGCCATGCAGCCCCAGGTCAAGAATATCTTGTACGTTGCCTGGATACAATGAGGGGATTCCCACGTGATACAGCATCGGCTCGGATTGACTGGGTAGTGATGATGACTTACAACTTGGATCATCCCCCACCACGGCGAGCACACCGCCATTTTTGCCAATGCCGGTGTAATTGGCATGCTTGAGCGCGTCTCCGCTCCGATCAACTCCTGGTGCTTTACCGTACCACATGCCGGTGACACCATCGAGCTTTTGCCGGCCAACGGTGTGCAGCATTTGCGTACCCCAGACGGCTGTAGCAGCTAAATCTTCATTGATTCCATCGACAAAGTGGATATTGCTTTCGACCAGCATTTTCTGCTGCTTGATGAGCGCAGCATCCAGCATGCCTAATGGCGAGCCACGATAACCCGAGACAAACATGCCGGTTTTAAGCCCACAGCGCGCATCTGTGCGCACCTGATCCAAGGCAAGGCGTACCAAAGCGTCAATGCCACCAATGTTAATGACGCCCTCTGCCTGGTTAAACACAGTCGTTTTATCTTGTTTTGAGGACATCGGGTAGCTCCGTTGAGGGAATAGCAAGAAGGATATTATCGATCGTCGAATTAAGTCAATTTATTCTTGCAACACCTCTCGCAACATCGGTTGCTGCAAGAATTTCAGCGGCTTTAGCATCCAGTGTCGGCGGTAAAACTGTTGCTAGCGAAATCAACTGCGCGCCTTCATGCTGCGCATAGTGATTTAACTGTGAGCGCTGATATAGCGGATCATAATGAAACTGGAGGAGTTCGCTTACCAGCGCCCGAAAATCGCCCGCCGCGGCCATGCGTTTCCAGCGTGCGAGCGTGTCATTGCTCTGTAATCCATGGAGCTTGTCAAGACAGGCGAGCAGCCAGGGTATGTCGTGCAGGGCATACGCATAATCAGTCATCAAAAAATCAACGCGCGCCTCAAACGCAACGTCCAAGCGGAGACAACGTGCGCTGCGCAACGCAGCGATTAGACTCTCTGGCAGACGTAACTTGCCGATGACTCGACTCTCCGCCTCAACAAACACCGGCTGCTGCGGATCAAATTTATTCAGCGCACAAAAAAGGCGCGTCTCGAAACTTTTTTGTGATGATTGCTGCTGCCCCGGCAAACCGCCCAGCACCGACCCCTTATGTGCCGCCAAAGATTCCAGATGCAGCACCTGTGCGCCTTGACGCGCCAGCGCTTCAAGCAGTTGACTCTTACCGCTGCCCGTAGCGCCACTGATCACACGAAAATCAAATTTTTTCGGCAGTGTTACCAGCTCAGCTAACACGTGCCGACGCCATGCTTTATAACCACCCGCTAGTTGATACGCATCCCAACCCACTTCCCGCATCACGTGGCTGAAAGCACCGCTGCGCTGCCCACCACGCCAGCAAACGATAAGTGGACGCCACTGGCGTGGCTTGTCGAGAAAATACGTCTCCAGCATGTGTGCAATATTGCGGCTCACCAGTACAGCACCGATCTTTCTGGCTTCAAAAGCCGAACTCTGCTTGTACAGCGTACCGACCCGAGCGCGCTCTTCGTCGCTAAGCACAGGACAATTTTGAGCGCCAGGCAGATGATCTTCAGCAAATTCGCTAGGCGAGCGAACGTCAATGATGGCGTCGAATTCCGCGATTTGTGCTACCGTTACCAGCCTTTTATGCATAAAAAAGATGATGTCTGTACGATTAACCCAATTCTCTCACGGTGGCGGTTGCGGCTGCAAAATTGCGCCGGCTGTCTTAGCGCAATTACTCGCGGCGTCGCCCTTCAAGACCTTTCCAGCCGATCTGCTGGTCGGCGTTGAAACCTCGGATGATGCAGCGGTTTATCGCTTGAATCCGCAGCAAGCTATTATCGCAACAACTGATTTTTTTACACCCATCGTCGATAACCCACGTGATTTCGGACGCATTGCTGCCGCCAATGCATTGTCAGATGTCTATGCCATGGGCGGACGCCCCCTCTTTGCCTTGGCACTGGTGGGCATGCCCCTGGACAAACTGCCCCCCGAAGTGATCCGCGAAATTCTGGCAGGTGGCGAAGAGATCTGCGCTACCGCAGGCATCCCCATTGCGGGCGGACATTCCATTGATGTCCTGGAACCCATCTATGGCCTGGTTGGCATTGGTCTGGTGCATCCTGATCAAATCAAACGCAACAGTGGCGCACGTGCAGGCGATGTGTTGATTCTGGGCAAACCACTGGGTATCGGCATCCTCTCTGCAGCCCTCAAAAAAGAGGTGCTTTCAACCGCAGGCTATGCCGAAATGCTGCGCTGGACAACGCAGCTGAATACGCCCGGCTGTACGTTCGCAAGGATGGAAGATGTACACGCGGTCACCGATGTCACCGGATTTGGTCTTGCCGGCCATCTGCTGGAAATCTGCCGGGGGTCCCACGTGGGCGCGACCATCAGATTTTCACAATTACCGGTGATTGGTGAAGCAATACATCACGCGCAAAAGGGTATTGTCACTGGCGCATCGGCTCGCAACTGGGCAGGCTATGGCAGCCAGATAACACTTACGCCTGAGCTCGCCAAATGGCAGCAAAAAATACTCTCTGACCCGCAAACCAGCGGCGGTTTGCTAGTCGCTTGCGCGCCCTCATCGGCCGATGCCGTACTTGATCAATTCAGGCAAGAGGGTTTCGAGTGCGCGGCCATCATTGGCGAGATACGCGGCGATTTGCCTACAGTGACTGTCGATGCGTGATGTGGCCTGATGTGACCTGATGTAACCATCACGGCATAAGCAGGCAGGCGCGTTTCATCATTCATTCACACATCGACTACAGCCTAAAACTCGGCGCTGGCGATACGGCGGTGGAACAATCAAAGGGAGCAACTGTTTCATTTGTTATGCCCTGCTGTAGTGTGTGTTATTCGATTGCCATGGAAGACAGAGCTTCCACAATACGCCCTGGCAAGAAAAAGCCGTTGGCTACGTCTTCCACGGCCTCGATATTAATCAGCGGAGCGCGTGACGTTATGGCGCCAAACATGGTTGCAAATGCCACATCAGCTGCATCGCGGCCAGCGCCAATCCTGACCAGCCCCATCCGAGGCGAGATGCCGGTAGGATCAAACACATACCAGCGGTTACCAAGGAAGAAAGGAAGACCTCCACATAGGCATGAAAATCAAATTTTGATGCTTCGTTTGCGCAGCATGGATGTTGAAAATGAAATCGCTGGCTTGATTGACGATTTCATACCAGAGGTTAATTGAGAAACTGAGTCTAATCACTACCAGCCATTTTCTTTCGGGTCTCCATACCTTCCAGCAGCGATACAAGATCATCGGCATGCTCTTCTTCGCTGGTGAGAATTTCCTTGAGCATGCGCTGCGTGGTTGGATCATTCTCTGCCAGATAGGCGACCATCTCGCGGTAACTTTCGATTGCGATACGTTCGGCAATCAGGTTTTCCTTGATCATTGAGTTCAGCGTATCGCCTTCGACATATTCGGCGTGGCTGCGAGAACTCAGTCCGTCGGGAGAGAAGTTCGGTTCGCCACCCAGCTCGACAATGCGTTTTGCAAGACGATCCGCGTGGGCCATTTCCTCATTGGCATGTTCCAGAAACTCGGCTTTAACTGGATCAGAATGGATACCCTTTGCCATGAAGAAATGGCGTTTGTAACGCAGAACGCAAACCAGCTCAGTGGCCAGCGCTTCATTCAACAGCGTGATTACTACTTCGCGGTCCGCTGCATAACCTTTGGTGACCGCGCCTTCCTCTATGTTCTGTCGGGCACGTCGACGCAATGTCGGGATATCGGACAGTACCGTTTCATTACCCACGGGGGTTGTATCGATAATCTGATTCATTTTTCATTCCTTCCAGTTTTTATAACATTGGGTATCCGCCGCGATTATTACTTCACACTTCCCTGCGACTCATTTTCGGGAAAACCTCTACCCTTTACAAAGGTGGCTGTCCGCGTATCACTCGAAGCAAAATAACCCCCATGGCGAGCACCAGAAGGATATGAATAAACCCTCCCAGCGTGTATGAGGTGACTAATCCAAGCAGCCACAAAATGATCAGGACAACCGCTATCGTATAAAGCATGGCTTACCTCTTTTGGTTGAGCAGCAACGCGATAAATCGCCGGCTTTAGTCACTGTGCGGCACTACCGGTGCCGCGAAAAGGTCGTTCGCTTTGAAAGGTATTCGTCATTACTGGTTACTGGTTAAAACGACTCTTTGCATCGATCACGCACTGGTTCCTGGCACTACCGGCCAGCGCGTCGCACTTTTCCTTGGCCACTGCGTAGTCGGCATCCAGCTTGTCTACCGCTGCATCGTTGTGCGCATCTACCGCCTTTTTCATCGCCTTCTCATTCGCGTCTGCGGATTTTTCCAAGGCATCCGCGTCAGCCTTCGACGTCTTCATCTGCGCCTTGGCGTCAGCCACGGTATGTACCTTGGCGGCTTTTGCTTCTTTCACGCAAACGTCCTTGTCATTACCCGCCAGATCATCGCATTTCTCGATGGCTACTGCATAGTCGGCATCGGCTCGGGCGACACGCACCTCGTATCGAGTCTTGACTGTGGGTTTGTATTTGTCCTCGAGCTCGGCCTTGGCAACGTTTTTCCTACCCTTTGCGTCGGCGACGCAAATATCATTGGCGTTGCCAGCGAGCGAATCGCATCCCTTTTTGGCGCTGCTATATTCCGCGTTAATATTTTTCTCGAACGAGTTGTATTCTCTTTTTGACATTTGCTCGGCCATTGCACTGGCGCTGAAGGCAAAACCGATGGCAAGCGAGATTGCGCTGATGCTTAATTGTTTCATGGTTTCCCCGATCGAATGAAATGAGGTGTTTGTTCTTTGGTGCATGTCATATCTTTCTGCACCTTTTGCCAGTGGGACAATTGCTTTTCCACTTCCTCCCGGGTGATTCCATAGGCTTCCTGAATCTTGCCGGCGAGGTGATCGCGTTTACCCGCGATGACGTCCAATTGATCGTCAGTGAGTTTGCCCCACTGCTGCTTCACATCACCCTTGAGTTGTTTCCAGTTACCTTCGATTTGATCCCAGTTCATTGGTATTCCTTTCATTTGATGGTGCGGTACGAGTCTCTACATCGTCAGATTCTTTGACGAGAGTTGAGGTTAGATGAATTGTTTATCAATGTCTGTGTGCTGGCGCACACAGCTGCCGATTGGAACACCCATGACAGTTTCGTCTGAAGGGGCTTCCCGTCTTCTTCCTCCCATGACCCTTCCGCGGAGTTGTCCGCCAAGATCAAAACAGCGTGCTGCCCTTCCCAGTCGACCAGCGAGTACCAGGCCTTGAGATAACCGGGGCGACGGCTTTCATATTTCAGGTAGTAACCGTTTTCCCATACCGCATTGAGTAATATCGGATAGCGATCCTGCATCATCGGATGGTCGCGGCCGGTGGTCGTGATTACCTCATTCGATTCCATCGACGGATAAAGATTGACTTCGGATACTTATGACAGCAGACGGTCGAATTCTCTTTTTTGCACCACGTAACATTCGCATACACGACCTTCCAGTTTTGGACGATCTAGCACGCTGATGTGGCCACGCTGATACTGAATCAATCCCTCTATCTGCAATTTTCTGGCAGCTTCGGTTACGCTCTCGCGGCGGACGCCCAGGCCATTAGCGATCCGCTCCTGCGTTATCGTCAGGTCATTACTTGGCAAACGATCAAGGCGTAACAAGAGCCAGCGGCATAATTGCTGTTCCAGATAGTGGTGCCGATTGCATACTGCTGTTTGCGCCATATGTGTCATCAGGGTTTGTACATAGCGCAGTCCCAGATATTGCAACTTGCCGTTTAGTGCCAATTCCTTTTTCAAAATACTGGCCTTAAGCCGATAGCCGCTGCCAGCGCTTTGTACCACTGCCTCGCTCGGCATACTTGCACCACCCATGAACAAGGAAATACCAACCATCCCTTCATTTCCGGTAATGGCGAATTCGGTCGATGCGCCACTTTCCAGAACATGGAACAGCGAAACGATACAAGTGGCAGGAAAATACAGATAGCCCAGAGGGCAATCGGCTTCATAGACCATCCATTCCAAAGGCATTGATATATGTTCCAGATGGGGTAGAAGCCTTACGTAGTCAGCATCAGGCAAGGCCGCAAGAATATGATTCTGTCTCGGAGTGGGTATTATTAAGGACATTTTTTCATCTCCTATTCATTTAACCGTGTTGAATTCATACTGTAAAAGACGACAAAGCAACGGTTAGTGACTAATGTAGAAGTACGCTGCCGGACATACGGCGCCTCCCCCTACACAAGGCAACTGCCATGCCATCCGGCATTACTTATTGATTCAATGGATATTGTTTGGAAAATACAGCAGCGGCAGATGGAAAGTGACTCATGGAACTGTCGCGGCGTGGCGACATTTATCTGCGAAATAGCGATCGATCTGCGGATATCCGCGTTTTGACTAGTCGTCAATTTGCGACACTAGTGAAATACCCACTAACCCTTGGTGATATGTCGCCAAGGATTAGCACTTAACACGCCAGAATGACCGATCACGTGCAGTGCAGGAATTCCTCTATTTGAGTGTCCGGGAGTGTCCTGAATTTTGTGTGCAAGGCGGTTGATGTTTCATTGATTGCTGCCTGATTTTACGCGACACGTTTCGTAAAGCGATCCCCGAACTGGATGGCGAATTGCACCATCGCGGCTTTCCAGTGAAACACCGGCATTGCCCATTCCTTGGTGATGTTTCTCAGCGCCAGCCAGATCAGCTTGGTCGCCGCCTCGTCGTTGGGGAAATGCCCGCGTGTCTTGATCGCCTTGCGGATGCGCGCGTTGACCGATTCGATGGCATTGGTGGTGTAAATCACCCGCCGAATCTCGGGCGGGAACGCAAAGAATGGCGTCACGTAGTCCCATGCACGCCGCCAGGCCGCAGCGACATGCGGCAGTTTCGTTCCCCATTCGGATTGCGCGAACGCCGTCAGCGCGACTTCTGCGGCGTCTGCGCTCGTCGCGGTGTAGATCGGACGCAGCGCCGCTGCGACGGCTTTGCGATCCTTCCAACTGGCATAGTCCAGGCTGTTGCGGATCAAGTGCACGATGCAGGTTTGCAGGACGGCTTCCGGATACGCCGCAGCAAGCGCCTCTGGAATCCCTTTCAGACCATCGGAAACGGCGATCAGCACGTCCTCCACGCCGCGCGTCTTCAAGTCGTTGAAGACCTTGAGCCAGAACTTGGCCCCTTCGGTGTGTTCGATCCACAGCCCGAGAATGTCGCGGCTGCCGTCGGGCAGGATGCCCAGCGCAAGATAGACCGCCTTGTTCCTGACCAGGCCGTCGTCGCGGATCTTGACCCGCAACGCGTCGAAGAAGATCACGGGGTACATCGGCTCCAGCGGTCGGGCCTGCCAGGCAGAGACTTCGGCCATGACTTCATCGGTCACGGTGCTGATGAAATCCGGCGACACCTCGACGTGATACATCTCGGTCAGGTGCGCGCGGATGTCGCGCGTGCTCATGCCGCGTGCATACATCGACAGGATCAAGTCATCAAAGCCTTCGTAGCGGCGGCCATGCTTGGGGACGATCAGGGGTTCGAACGCGCCGCTGCGGTCGCGCGGGATGTCGATCCTGAGCGGGCCGGTGTCGGTGAGGAGCGTCTTGCCGCTGCTGCCGTTGCGATGGTTGGCAACGCCTGCGGGCTTGTCTTCGCCGGGTGCGTAGCCCAGATGCAGGCTCATCTCAGCAGCCAGCGCGCGCTCGATGATCGCGCGTTTCAGGCGTGCGGTGAGGTCGTTGACCTCGCTGCCGGTCATCGGTGCGCTGACCAGTGTGTCCAGCTGTGCCTGCATCTCGGGCGTAAACGCAGGCGCGTTGCGCGCATCCTCAATGGATTGCTGAACCATGCTCAGCTTCTTGGGTTTCGTTTGTTGCTCGGGCATATCTCGTTCCTTTCTCGAACTGATGAATATGCCTTACACACAAAAATTCGGATAGGCTCGAGTGTCCGAAGACGCACAAGTTCGTCATGCAGCCATCGGCTACTCGCCACTGTTTCGCCACCATTACATCTCACCTGGTACGGTTGACCGCTAAAACTGCTTTCAGTGGCAGCCCTCTCAATAAAATCTTCGGTGGTATTTATCAGATTTCTTGCCAACAGATATTTGTACTTATCGCGTAAATGTACCTGTGCTTCTTTTGCCTCGTGCCAGACGCCGTTTCGATAAAACTCGCACCTCGACCCATCGATATAGCCAAGCAGAAAATTGACTTCGATTTGTACATTGGTCGGTGGTTCCGCACGCGAAACTGGCGCTAGCAAGAGTCCTAGCATCAATACAAAACTCGTTGTTAATCGTAGGCTCATAATTCCTTGTCCAGTGGCAGGAGAGACAGAATATTGACTTTGAAGCGCTGCCAGTCGCTTCGTGCCGGTTCAGTGTCGTACACAATGTCCTTCCCATCTTCCTGCGTGCGCCACACCAAAGTTGGCGAACGCCCTGATTGGTTCGGTCGCAATGTCAACTTGTAGGAATTCACCGGTTGTACCATCGCCTCAAAGCGCGCTGCAACCTGCTGAGCAAGCTCCGGGCTGTCGATGATCAGTCCGATCTCGGTGTTCAGATGCATCGATCGTTGATCAAAATTCATTGAGCCGATGAATAATCTCTGGCGATCGAATACAAACAGTTTTGCGTGCAGAGAATAGTTTCCGTAACGTGATATTGCAGTGGTTTGGCCACTACCGCGGGTGTCACCCAGCAGGGAGCGAATTTCATACAGCTCTACGCCTTTCTCCAGCAAGGGCAAGCGATATGGCATATAGCCGGACTGCGCTAGCTCCACGGTGGACGATTCGAGCGAGCTGCTCAGGATACGGACACGAATATTGCGTTGGCGCAGGTCTTTAAACAACTGCATGCCTTCCTTCCCCGGTATCAGATAGGGTGTGACCATCAACAATTCTGATTGCACAGCACCCGCGGCATTGGCCACTGACCGATGCATCAACCTGCCCACCATTGCCCCGTTTTCCACTTTTTTCTTGTCTGGACTGTCGCTGACTACTTGCGCATGAGCCCACACCAAAGGCAAGCGACCTGAGATCATCCCGTTAAATGGTTCACCGGCTGCAACTCGGTTCACATAGTCGATACCGTCCGCTTTCGATTGTCGGCTCTCCTCGTTCAATTCTTCGCGATGGGTGCTCAAGGCAGTACGTGACGACCCCTCTCTGGAAAGCGCCTGAACCGGAATCGATAGGGCATTGTTCCAGAATTCGTCAAAGGTCGCCGAGAGCTGTTGAGCGATAGGACCAGCTGCAAACACGTCGTCGTCAGCAAACTGCGAGTCCGGGTCTATCTGGAAATATTGATCGCCGATATTCCGGCCGCCGATGAGTGCCATTACGTTGTCTACTACCAAAAGTTTGTTGTGCATCCGGTAGTCGAGCCGGGCGGAATTGAAGGCGAACTCGACGGCTCGAAATAGCGTGATGTGGCCACGATACGCAAAAGGATTGAAAATTCGAATCTCGATTAAAGGGTGTGCTTTGAGGGCTGTGATCTGCTCGTCTCCTGCCTCTGTTTCACCATCATCGATCAGCACACGCACACGCACGCCACGATCAGCCGCCCGTAGCACGGCGCCTGTCAGCAGCCGGCCAGTATCGTCCCCATGGAAAATAAAATATTGAAGATCGAGTGTTTTCTCTGCGACATGCATCATTTGCATTCGGGTCAGGAACCCGTCTGCGCCTACTGGAATAATACGAAATCCGGAGTTGCCGTAATGTTCACGCGCCGCGCGTTCAAATTGATGGCCAAGCCGCGTCTGCTCAGGATGTGGCAGCGCCAAGGAGGTGGTTTTTAAAAAACTGGAACCGGGTGGAAGCGAAGCACATCCGCTGACAAGCGCGACGATCAGAACGACAAGCAAAGAGCGCAACCGGTCAATCATCACCATAGTCAAACAAGGCTGTCTCATCGTTTAAACTTTCATTTTGTTCGTGACGCCGCTGAGGCCACTGAGGCACTTAAAAAAGTGGATCGTGAATACCCACATGGATTTCGTTTTGACAAGATACAGCTTGTTGCTTCCAAGTTATGTGCTCTAACGAACTGAACAAAAAAAGCCAGTTCTGCAGCCGGATTTTTTGTGAAACTTTAACTTTTTTTAATTGATACGACTTTTGATAAGAGCGATTCTTTTGATCTGCTTGCATTCCACCACAGCATTCGCTTCACTCTTGCCTTCTGCAGCCATTCGATCTGGATGGATATCCAGTGCGCAGATATCCCTGACGGCCGTGGTCGAGAGCACAAGAAAAGATTAAGCGTTTCATTCTTGAGCTTGACAGAAGTAATCGACACAAAGTCACCAGTTGGCCGCATGATGATGCAAATCATCGGCGCCTTCGCAGCGTTCGAACGCGAGCTGATCCGCGAAATAACGCGAGCTGATCCGCGAAATAACTCGAGCTGGAATGGAAGCAGCCCTCGAGCGCGGCGCAAAGTTTGGGCGGCCATACGGCTTTCCAGAGTCCGGGCACCCGAAGATGCTACGCCAGTGGTACAGCGGAAAATATACCAAAACGTCATTGGCCAGAGCCTACGGCGTGCATATATCGAGCATCAAACGCGCGATCAAACGGCATCAAGAGAAACAGCAACTAAAACTGACACTCGAAAACGCATAAAGCAGCGAAGAAATGCATAAACTGCATTACATCGCCAACAACAAAGGCACGTCAGCTAAAGCTCACATCAACAGCCAAAGCCTGAATTGGGCGCTACGCGCTAAAGGTTTTCAGGTTCCGCCGGTAAGCCTTGCCCTCCACCGGCGCAGATTCCGCATCCCTGCCGTGGGGTCAAACCGGCGAAACCCGAAAACCCAACGAAGGGGGTTCGGAATCCAGGCAAGATGTGGAAAACGGCTTTTAAGATACACTTAAAACCACAAGGAGAACCGCACCATGAGCGAAAACGTTGAAAATCTCATACTCGAACACCTGAAAAAGATTCAGGCCGAACAAGCTGCGTCGCGAGAACGTGACACCGAAATCATGTCCGGACTCTCACACATAGAATCCGGCATTGCGCGAATAAGCCGCGATGAAGCAATGAACTACGGCGAAATAATCCAGGACAGGCACATCGTCGACAAGCTTAAAGAACGCCTAGAACGCATCGAGCGCCGACTGGAACTCACCAACTGAGTTATCCACAGATTCTGTGAACAAAACCCGCTACGGCGGGTTTTTTATTTAAAGCAAAGAGGCCGTGGAAGCGACAGGAGCACTCACAGGCCGTTGCAAAGTCAAAGGCAATGCAACAGGAGGTGTAGGCGATGAATCAGGCGCTACAGCGCCTGATTCATCGCCTTGCTACCTGCACTTCACCCCTGTAGGGATTGAACGGCCTGTTGTGAACCCACTCTTTACAAGCAGTTTCCGAAATATCGGCGCGGGTTTGTTGCCGGGTAAAACACTTACAGCTCGATTCGGTTTCAATGCAACCAGAAATCACAGGAAAGACTTTTACAACACGCACCGTGTCATATATCGGAGCGGTTTCCGGCTTGTCAGGAATGGCCGGAATGTAAGCAACCGGATTGCCAACAGTAAAAGCAAGACCGGAATAAGCAGGTAAAGCATTAGAACCGGCTTGAGAATTAGAAGCTAAAACCAATTCCGAAGCAGGCTTTACAGATTTCTCAAATTGTAGGAATACGGAATGGTCCGAATTGGCAAACGTGGTTCAACAAGA
This sequence comes from Rugosibacter aromaticivorans, assembly GCF_000934545.1. GTDB lineage: Bacteria > Pseudomonadota > Gammaproteobacteria > Burkholderiales > Rhodocyclaceae > Rugosibacter > Rugosibacter aromaticivorans. Next base: position 1,270,625 of record NZ_CP010554.1, on the reverse strand, counting down.
TCAGCAGAAAGAGCTCGACTATCTGGTTTGCCTCAAGGACTTCACGATAGTGGCCGTGATAGAACTGGACGATTCCAGCCATGCCCGGGAAGACAGACAAAAATCCGATGCCGACAAAGACATTGCACTTCTGGGCGCGGGATACAAAATCATTCGCTGGTCCGCGCAGTCCCTGCCTGACATCGAAATGATTCGAAAAACCTTTCACGACTAAATTATCTACCCTTGACTGACTTTGCCTAAAAAGACAAAATGACGTCGGATCAAACATGTTTCAGAACAAAAACGTTCCGATTGATCGAGTTATAAAGGAACATTTTTGTTTCTGTCAAGAGGAAATTAAATGGAACTGAAAAAATACATAGCAAAAGGTATAGAAATCACTGGCAGCCTCACCGCACTAGCCGAAAAAATCGGAGTAATGAGGGAAGCATTAACAGCTGCAAATGGAGGAAGACGCGGACTACCAGCGGTAGCTTGTGGAAAGCTAGCCGATCTCATTGAAGTTAATCGCTGGGATGTTGTTGCAGCGTCCGAGTTCCTGACGGAAAAGGACGAAAAGAAAAGAGCTTACTTGCTCCCTTTTGTTATGGGTGAAGGCTGGCGGAGAGGGCGGGATTCGAACCCGCGTTAGGCTTGCACCTAAACACGCTTTCCAGGCGTGCGACTTAAACCGCTCATCCACCTCTCCGCAGGTGTTGGCCTTGTTTCTATTGGCCTAGCAGGGCGCGGATTCTAGCAGAATCAACCTTCGCTGTGCCGCAAAGAAAGGTCAATCGCACGCACGTCTTTGGTCAAGCTGCCAATAGAGATGCGGTCAACGCCGGTTTCAGCAATACTGCGCACCGTTTTAAGATTGACGCCACCAGATGCTTCCAGTTGTGCGCGGCCAGCGGTTAAGGCCACTGCTTCATGCATTTGCACGAGGCTCATGTTGTCCAGCAAAATCAGCCGTGCACCCGCATCTAATGCTTCGCGCAGCTGTGCCAGTGTTTCGACCTCAATCTGAATAAAGACGTCCCCGTGGGCAATGGCGCGAGCGCGTTCTAGCGCCGGCACCACGCCACCTGCGGCGATAATGTGATTTTCCTTGATCAATATCCCATCGTAGAGGCCGAGCCGATGATTCGTTCCCCCGCCACACGTCACCGCATACTTTTGCGCCAGGCGCAAACCAGGCAAGGTTTTGCGGGTATCCACAATACGTGCGCGTGTTCCGCTCACCGCCTCAACATACGCACGTGTAACCGTTGCGGTCGCCGAGAGCAGTTGCACAAAGTTAAGTGCCGCACGCTCTGCGGTCAATAACGCGCGCGTATTCGCTTCTATCTGGCAGAGTGTTTGCCCCGAGCTGATGCGATTCCCATCGTGCGCTGTCCAGCGAATAACGGCCGTTGGGTCTAACCGATTAAAGCAGGCGTTGAACCAATCACTGCCCGCGAGTACAGCATCTTCACGGCAGACAACCATGCCTTGTGAACGCCGATCAGCCGGGGTGAGCAATGCGGTTAAATCACCGCCGCCAATATCTTCAGCCAGCGCAGCGAGCACATTGCGTTCAATTTCAGCGGCCAGCGTGAGCGGGTTTTGCAAAGTTTCCATGTTATGTTGAGCCTGAATAAGTTCCGATTGATTCTAACAGGGGGAAGCCGTATGTTCGGTGTGTTCTCGGTCAGTCTCGGGGTGCTCATTGCCCTCGCGCTGGCGATTATGGTGATCTATTTTTATCTCAAAGACATCACACAGAGACAGCATGCCATTTTGCGCAACTTTCCTCTGCTTGGCCATTTGCGCTACTTTTTCGAACAATTGGGAGAGTATTTCCGCCAATACTTTTTTCTTGGTGATCGCGAAGAACGTCCATTCAATCGAGCTACACGCAGTTGGGTTTACCGCCTGGCAAAGAATGAAAGCGGCGTGTCGGGCTTTGGCTCAACCTATAACCTCCATGAATCGGGGGCGCTGATTTTCGTCAATGCGCCATTTCCCGTACTGGAAACAGACCGGCTGCCAACCCCGCCTTTAACCATGGGCGAAGGCTGGTGCGACCAGCCATTTGTTGCCCGCTCGCTGGTCAATATCAGCGGCATGAGCTATGGCGCCATATCCAGCCCTGCCGTGCGAGCTTTGTCTTTGGGAGCAGCCAAGGCCGCATGCTGGATGGATACCGGCGAAGGCGGGCTGTCGTCATATCACCTCGAAGGTGGCTGCGATGTGATTATGCAGATTGGCACAGCAAAGTATGGCGTACAGGATAGCGAAGGCCGCCTATCAATACAAAAACTGCGCGAAATAGCCGCGCATGATGCGGTGCGTGCGTTCGAGATCAAGCTTTCACAAGGAGCAAAACCAGGAAAAGGTGGCGTGTTGCCGGGTGTCAAGGTGACGGCCGAGATTGCCCGCATTCGCGGCATTCCCCAAGGCATGGATTCGCTCTCGCCCAATCGTCATCCGGACATTTCAAATGTTGACCAACTCCTCGACATGATCTTGCGCGTGCGTGACGTCACCGGCAAACCCGTGGGCATCAAAACAGCCCTTGGCGGCCGGGAGTTCATGAACCTGCTTACCGAAGCGATTGTGCGGCGTGGTCTGGGTGATGCGCCGGATTTCATTGCCATTGACGGCGGTGAAGGCGGCTCAGGTGCGGCGCCCCAGGCACTGGCCGATCACATGGGCTTGTCAATTGACGAAGCCTTGCCGCGCGCGGTGGATGCCTTACTTGAAGCCGGCATCAAAGGCCGGGTGAAAGTGATCGCCGCAGGGCAGTTGGTCACCTCGGCGCGTGCTGCCTGGGCGCTGGCCTGCGGTGCGGATTACGTGAGCACGGCGCGCGGCTTCATGTTTGCGTTAGGCTGCATTCAGTCTTTGCGCTGTCACACCAACACCTGCCCCACCGGCGTGACGACGCATAACGCCAAGCTGCAACGCGGTCTGGTGGTGGAAGAAAAGTTTGAGCGGGTCGCCAATTATTGCCTTAACATCAATAAGGAAATTGACATGATCGCGCACAGCTGCGGCCTGCACCATGCCCGCGAGTTCCGTCGCGAACATGTGCGCATCGCTGGTGCCGATGGCCGTACCACCGCACTCAATATGCTGTATCCGTACCCGGCGCAGGGGTCTTCTTGAAGCGCTCGGAGAGCGCGATGGACATGCTGCTTAACGCAATGATGATAATCCCGATTATCGCCAGGCCATCGGGTAAATGGTCATAAACCAGCCAGCCCAGCAACGTCGCCCAGATCAATTGCGCATAGGTGAAGGGCGCCAGCGTTGATGCCTTTGCATGCCGAAAAGCCAGAATAAACAGCCAATGACCCATCCCGCCCAGTACGCCAAGAGACAGAATCTGTAGCGTCTGGAACGCATTCGGCGTTGGCCCGCCCCAATAAAATGGCACGGCTATGGTCAAGCCGATTGAGCCGACCAATGCCCCATAAAACAGCATGGTCAGTGAATTTTCATGGGGCGATAAACGCCGTGTCTGGATTTGGTAAATGGCATACAAAAAAGCAGTGATGACCATCAATAGCAAGCCTTTTGCTGATACCGCACCGCCTGGTCTGGCAATCAGTAGCACACCCAAAAAACCGGCTGCGACAGCAAGCCACCGTCCCAGCGTGATTTTTTCAGCCAGTAGCCAGCGGGCAAGCAACACCACGATCAAGGGAGAGAGAAAAATCACCGCCGTGGCTTCAGCCAGGGGCAACATGCTAAAACCTGCAATGCCAAAACATGAAGTAGTCATCAACACCACGCCACGGGCAATTTGTTGCCAGGGATGTTTTGTTGTAATCAGACTGGAGCGCATGGTTGGGGCAAGAAAGAAAACCATCAGCAAGAGATGAATCCCATAGCGCGCCCAGACAATCATGGGTAAAGGAAACGTTTGTGTCAGATATTTTGAGGTAGCGTCAAGCGAAGTAAACAAAAATACGGCACCCATTAGATAAAGTATGCCAAGCAGTGGCCGGGATTCAGACATGGGTTGCAATCCAATCGTTGAAAAGGCGGCGCGCCGCAGGGATTATTTCACTCGCTGTCAGGCCAATTGGCCCCTGCCCGGCTTGCACTAGCGCATCGGCGGCAGCCCCGTGCAGATAAACGCCACAAGACAATGCGCTACCACCCGGCCAACCCTGGGTCAAAAGCGCCCCCACCATACCGGCCAGCACGTCGCCCGTCCCGCCGGAGGCAAGACCCGCATTGCCTGTCGGGTTAATCCGCCATTGCCCATCGGGATGCGCAATCACTGTGCCACAGCCTTTGAGCGCCACATGCGCATTGAATTGACGCGAAATTTCCAATGCGGCAGTCACTCGATCAGACTGAATCGCTTCGATGGTGGTGGATAACAAACGGGCCGCCTCAGCAGGATGCGGGGTGAGCACGGTGGGCGCCGTGCGTTTGGCCACGCGAGCAGCCAGCACGGGGTGTAGCGCTAACAGATTCAACGCATCGGCATCCAGCAACAATGAAAAGTCGGCGCTGGTGATACGGCGCAGGATGTCCAACGCGGCGTCGGAAACACCCAACCCCGGGCCGATAACTCCCGTTGTCGCCTGCGCCAATGCATCTATTGCTGACCGCAGCATGAGTTCCGGCTGCACCGGATCAACGGACAATGTTTCCAGCAGCCCGACAAATACCCGGCCCGCGCCCAGATGTAATGCCGCCCGGCCAGCCAGTAACGCCGCGCCACTCATGCCGTGAGCCCCGCCGATCACGGCGAGTGAACCAAACCGGCCTTTATGCGTGTTGCGTTGCCGAGGCTGCAAATGTGCACGAAAATCACCCATCTCCAGTAGCCCGCCCGGGGCAGTGATGGCATCCATCAAGCCTAGCGCGTCGATACTAATTTGACCACAATGATCTGGCCCATCGAGCGTAAACAACCCCGGTTTGCCGGCAATAAAACTGATCGTATGAGTTGCGCGCACAGCACAGCCCGGCTCACGATCATTGCCGATCACGCAGCCTGTATCCGCATCCAGCCCACTGGGAATATCCAGCGCCAGCACGGGGCCTGCAAACTGATTGATGCGTTCGATCAAGGCCGCATACGCGCCGACAATCGGACGCGTGAGGCCTATACCGAACAAGCCGTCAACCACCAAACCATAGTCGCCCGCAGGCACAGTAGCTGAAAACCCGGCGCCGGTGGCACGCCACTTGGCGAGCGCCTGCCGGGCATCTTGCGGTAAATGAGGCGCATCACCCAAAAACACCACATGCACGGGAATTTTATTTTCGTGCAACACGCGCGCCAGCACGAACGCATCGCCTCCATTATTGCCCGGACCGGAAAAAATCAACACCGGTGCGCGACAAGCGCCAAGAAGGTGCATGGCGATTGTTGCCGCAGCATGCCCCGCCCGCTCCATCAACGGGGGCTGATTATGCAAATGGGAAGTTTCAAAAGCGCGTAGTTCAGTAGTACGCAACAAAGGCAAGCTCATGCCGAATTGTAACCGGCCAAGACCAGCGCTGAATAGGCTAAAACAGCGCGCAAGATGATCGAGGCTGGACGCTCACTGCATGATCAAGGATAATTCATCCTTTTTATTCGCCACTCAAAGAAAGGGTGTGCGAGGGAGACACGATCAATGACAGCCCGCCTCATCGATGGCCACGCCCTCGCCGCTACAGTGCGCAGTGATTTAGCCACTCGCGCTGGCGCACTTAAAGCGCGCGGCATTACCCCTGCGTTAGCTGTAATTTTAGTTGGCGACGATGCAGCGTCGGCTGTTTATGTGCGCAACAAAATCGCGGCGTGCGAAAAAACCGGTATCCGTTCTTTGCATTTCAGCTTTGCCGGTGATGTCGATCCCGCCGTCGTGTTCGCCAAAATTGACGAACTGAATCGCGATGCCGAGGTGCATGGCATTTTGGTCCAGTTGCCGCTCCCCAAGCAGTTCGAAACCGATGCCGTGCTCGAAACCATTGCCGTTGAAAAAGACGTGGATGGATTTCATGCGCAAAATATCGGCGCGCTCGCGCAAGGCAAGCCACGCTTTATTCCCTGCACACCGTATGGCGTCATGAAAATGCTGGCTTCCATCAATGCCTCGCTAGAAGGCGCAGAAGCGGTCATTGTCGGGCGCAGCAACATCGTGGGCAAACCCATGGCGCTATTGTTGTTGGCTCAAGGCTGCACAGTCACCATCTGCCACTCGCAAACGCGTGATCTTGCATTTCATACCCGCCGCGCGGATATTCTGATTGCGGCGGTCGGGCGCCCCAAAATGATCACGGGCGGCATGATCAAGCCCGGTGCTGTCGTGATTGATGTCGGCATCAATCGCCTGCCTGATGGCAAGCTCTGCGGCGATGTCGATTTCGCCAGCGCCAGCGAAGTCTGTGCCGCGATCACTCCCGTGCCAGGTGGCGTCGGCCCCATGACCATCGCGATGTTGCTCGCCAACACCTTGGAAGCCGCAGAACGTTTGGCCTTACACCCCAGTTTTTAACTCCATAAAGGAAAACACATGACCAATCCGCAACCCCTCGTTGGCATCCTCATGGGATCAGACTCAGACTGGCCCATCATGCAAGCCGCGGCAAAAATCCTCAAAGAATTTGGCGTGCCCTTTGAGGCGCGCGTGATCTCTGCCCACCGTGCGCCAGACGTCTTGTTTGATTATGTTGTCAAAGCCAGTGACCGCGGCCTGCGGGTACTGATCGGCGGGGCTGGTGGCGCTGCCCATTTACCCGGGGTGATAGCGGCAAAAACCACCTTGCCCGTACTCGGTGTTCCCATGCCCTCGAAACACTTGCAAGGCATCGACTCGCTGCTATCCATTGTGCAAATGCCCAAAGGCATTCCCGTAGCCACCTTTGCCATTGGTGAAGCAGGTGCCGCCAATGCCGCCCTGATGGCCATTGCCATTCTGGCAGGAACAGATGCCGCGCTCAATGCAAAACTAACCGCCTTTCGCGCCACGCAAACTGAACGCATGCTGAACATCACCCTGCCTGAACTGTAATGGACATACCCGCCGTTCGTGCGTACTTGGTCGACCTTCAAACGCAGATTGTCAGTGCGCTGGAAACGGTCGATGGCCAGCCGTTTCGTCGCGATGAATGGCAACGCCCGGAAGGTGGCGGCGGAATTTCCCGGCTGATTGAAGAAGGCAACTTTTTTGAACGCGGCGGCGTTAACTTTTCCCACGTCAAAGGCGAGGTCATGCCCGCTTCGGCTACCGTCCATCGGCCCGAATTGGCAGGCCGCCGCTGGCAAGCTATGGGTGTCTCCCTGGTACTGCATCCGCGTAATCCCTACTGCCCCACCGTACATATGAATGTGCGTTTTTTCGTCGCCGAAAAAGATGAGTGCGAACCCGTCTGGTGGTTTGGCGGCGGTATGGACTTGACCCCGTATTACGGATTTGCAGAAGATGCCACCGCGTTCCATCAAGCCTGCCACGATGCCCTCACCCCCTTTGGCAACGACATCTATCCCCAATATAAAGCCTGGTGCGACCGATATTTCTTTCTCAAACACCGTAACGAAGCGCGCGGTATTGGCGGCATATTTTTCGATGACCTGAATGAGGGCAGCTTCGCCCACTGTTTTTCTCTGACGCAGAGTGTGGGCAACCAGTTCACTGCGGCATACCTGCCCATTATCGAGCGCCGACGCGCCCTGCCCTATGGTGAACGCGAACGTGATTTTCAGGCTTATCGACGGGGTCGTTATGTCGAGTTCAATCTCGTCTGGGATCGTGGCACGCTGTTTGGTTTGCAATCGGGCGGACGCACAGAGTCCATCTTGATGTCGCTACCGCCACGAGTGACATGGCGCTACGATTGGCGCCCCGAAGCAGGTAGCGCAGAAGAAAAACTCTATACGGATTTTTTACCGGCGCGCGACTGGATTTAATTTAGCGCTGTGCGCTACAGGCAGCGCTACAGAAAGCGCGCTGATGGCTCGATGGTAGCGCGATAGTGGCGTAGTGCCAGCGCCGAGTTTTCCAACTGCTCGAATAATTGCGCCAGCTCAATGTGTGTCGCACGTTGCGGCGCAATGGCCAGTGAGGCTTCAAGATAACTTTGCGCCTTGCCCCACAACTGTTGCTGACGACATAAGCGTCCCAGCGTGAGTAGCAATGCACTGTCTCGGGGGTGTTGTGTAAGCCACTTTTCTGCCTGGGCAATCCGCCCGATGACATCCCCGTCGATGCATTCCGCATAGGCCAGCACCAGATCTTCTTCCCAATACTTTTGTAGCGACTGCTCAATAATTTGTTGCGCCTCAGCGCTTGCATTGGCTGCGATCAACGCTTGCGCTGTTTCGCGCGCTAATAGAGGTTCCACACGATCACGTGTATCCAGCGAACGCCAGTAACGCAGCAACCCTTCTTTGTTGCCATGCAGATCGCGCAGCGCCTCACGCAGCACACTGCTACGTAACGGCAACGCCTGTTCAGGCGTTAATGCCTTGTGTTTTTCAAGCTGACGCACCAGCTTGGCCACTTCATTCCAATGCCCCAAACCGCGTTCAGCACGCAACGCCAGACGTAATGCGGCAATATGGCGCCCGCCGTTTAAGGCCAGCGCTTGCAAGGTGGTGCGGGCATCCGCAAAACGGCGTTCTTCCAAGGCAAACTCTGCTTCAACCATGAGCCGCGCAGACTTAAACCCTTGGTCATCCGCCGCGCGAACACGATCAGCCCATAAGGCTTCGCGTTCAGCGTCCCGTAGGCTATGTGCAGCCCGCCAGCCAATCAGGGCTACCACGGCAGGTACGGGGTGATCAGCCCAGGCTTTCTCCGCACTGCGCATCGCGTGACCAAATCGTCCTTCTTGCAACAAGCGGGCAGCTTCAAAGTGGGCGGCAGTCGCTTTATGCAGCCGCTGTCGTTGCCGGAACGCAGCGACAGCACGAGGTAACGCCAAGGTGTGACTAACTAGTCGAACCAGGCAGTACAGCAGAATAAAACCCACAGCCGCTACTAGCAGAAAAAAATTCAACGATACTTCTGCGCGCCAAGGCGGCATAACAAGCAACACATAGCCTGCGTTGTAGCGCCCCGCCACAGCCAGCCCAACCGCTAACGCTGCAAGCGTCAATAACCAGAATAGGGAACGCATGAATCTACCTGCTCACGCCGCGATCGCGGGAAAGTTTGAGATTACGCACAGCAGCCAGTGTTTCACCCAGCGATGGAAGATTAAAACCGACATCCGTAGCCGCCAGTGATGTTAGCGTTTGTCGCACGGTGACGACCGACTGGGCGCGACCATCAAAATAGCGATCCAATAACGCTTGGGTCTGGACAGTTTCTTCGCGAAAGGTTTTACCATCGCGTTGCAATAGCGCCAAACGCGCATTGAGTAAACGCAGCTTGAGGTTCTCGCGCAAAAAGAAGCTTTGGCTGGGCGAGAGCAAAGCAGGATCACGATGCTCGATGCGCTCAATGCGCAGCAGCTGATACACCTCATGCCACACCTCAGAAACCAACCCCTGCCAGTAACTGCGGCTGATAATCGATGGCGCAGGTGCTGTTAAAGGTACCACTGCAGTACTTTGGGGCCGTTGTTCAAATGCCAGAGGCAAGGTATCAATCGCGCCCACGACGCTTTCAATTTTCAGAGAAAGACCGGTGAAATCTGCACCCGGCGTTGCTTTCAGTCGCGTAATATCACGGGCGAGTAGACGCCGTAAAGAAATGAATTGCGGCTGAAGTTCGCGTGCCAGGCGCGCATCGGCATTTTCCAAGGCGATGAGCGCAGTTTCGACATTCCCTGCAAACTGCAGCTGTTGCATTGCCAAGGTAACTGCTTGTTCAACTTCGGCCAGTAAGCGCTGATCGCGACTACTCGACATCTCTTGATACATTGACTGCAATGCCAGCGATTGGCTCTGTATCTCGGCTAGCCGCTCTTCTAGCAAGATCACTTTGGCTTGTACCGTGAGCACAGTATCCTGGGTTTGCTTCACCTGGGAACGGGTTTCTTTGGCCGCTTGATCATTGTCGGCCAACCGACGTGCAACCTCTTGCTGAATGCTCGAGATTTGCTTGCGGCCATCAACCCATTGGGCAAGTATCAAAACCAACAAAATCAAGATAACCCAGCTCAGCGGACGAGACCATAGCCGTCTTCTGCCCGGCAGAGCAGGCAGCGTTTGCGTCAATAACGCGTTATTTTCGTGTTCCATAATGTGCGTAGTATTGCATGAGTTCTGCCATCAAACCATCGTCCCCTGGTGCTGTGGAAATAACCTGTTGCAACCCCAGGGCACTGGCTTGCGTAACTATGCGTTGATGCGTGACAAACACAGGCGTCTTTTTTAACCAGGCCTGCCCCAAATGGCCGATCATCTCAAAAAAATAGCGTAAACCTTCACTGCTGGTCAGCGTCACCGCATCCAGAGTGCCCGTTTCCCAACGCTTCAATAGCGGGCCAGGGTCGGCTTTTGAAGCCAGGCGACGATAACATGCCACATGATGCACTTTTGCGCCACGTGCAATGAGGGTTTCACTGAGTAGCTCGCGCCCCGTATCCCCACGAAAAATAATAATGCGCTTACCTGCTGCTGCGACTAGCTCGGGCAATTCAAGCAGTGCTTCTGAATCAAAACGCAAGGGAGGCGATATGACATTTGTGATACCCCGGCGTATGAGCGCCTGTTCGCTCATTTTGCCCAGCACAATGGCCGGCAGATGCGCAGGCCAGGCACGCCGCGGCAAAATAATATCCAGCGCTTCTTCAATGGCATTCGGGCTGACAAACACCGCCAGATCATAGGTATCTAGCGCAATAGCGGCTTCCAGCACCGGCGTGATGTCTTCACAGTTCTGTATAGCCAGCACCGGGAAAAAAACAGGGTGCGCACCGTGCTCAACCAGCAATGTTGCCAGATGCCCGGCCTGCCCTGCCGGGCGCGTAATGACCACATGCCGCCCCGCGAGAGTCACGTCCGCCTCATCAAATATCAATGGTCATCAAGCGTCAAGCGAGGCAAGAATGGCCTCAGCCCCTGCCCCGCGCAATGTGTCAGCCAACTGTTGCCCCAATGCCTCCGGGTGGGCCATGGCACCGCTGAGTTCTGCATGTGTCATGCGCGTGCCATCGGGTGTGGCGACAAAGCCGCGCAGCCAGATCACATCGTCACGCATTTTTGCATAAGCACCCAGCGGCACGTCACAACTGCCACCTAACGCACGCGCCATGGCACGCTCGGCAAGCACGCAGGCGGCCGTCCTTGCATCATGGAGCGGGGCCATCCAGGCGGCAATCTCAGGCCGGTTCATTAGTGCCTCGATACCCAGCGCGCCCTGCCCTGGGGCAGGTAAAGACTCTTCCGCAGTCAACACCGCGCGAATACGTGCGCCCAAGCCTAAGCGCTTGAGCCCGGCGGCGGCCAGAATAATGGCGTCGAACTGCCCTTCGTCCAGCTTTCTTAAGCGCGTATCGAGATTGCCGCGCAAGGGCGACACAGCCAGATAAGGGAAGCGGGCATGGAGTTGCGATTCGCGACGCAAACTCGACGTGCCTACCACCGCACCCGGCGGCAACTCATCGAGGCTGGCGTATTTATTGGAGATAAACGCATCCTCGGACACCTCACGCGGGCCGATGGCAACCAGGGTAAAAGCCGCTTCCATTTGCATCGGGACATCTTTCATTGAATGCACGGCAATATCTGCCACGCCTTCGAGCAAGGCCGTTTCCAGCTCTTTGACAAACAGCCCTTTGCCACCGACTTTAGCTAGCGGTCGATCAAGAATTTGATCGCCACGCGTTGTCATGCCCAGCAAATCCACCTGGCAGGATGGATACAGTTGCTGCAACAGCGTGCGGACGTGCTCGGCTTGCCAGAGGGCAAGGCGCGATTCACGGGTCGCGATGATCAAGCGAGATGGGGGCGAAAGCGGTGGTGTCGATAAAGCGTCAGAAGTTAAAGCGTCAGAAGTCATCGCAATGCATCAAGCACGTATAAAAAGTTCATGGCCGAAGAAAGGAAACAAGGATGCGATGAGTTTATCATTGCCCGATTGATCGCTTGCGCTTTCAGCCATGCCAACATGTCACCTTGTCGCCGTCTCACCAACGCCGACTTTTTGCCCGTCGACAACTCGACAACACGACTGAATTTCTATGAACCCATGATCACTGCCGACCATTCTACCGAAGACAAAGAGGCACCCTTACGCGAAGATATCCGCTTTCTTGGCCGGCTCCTGGGCGATACCCTGCGTCAACAGGAAGGCAATGACGCCTTCGATACAGTTGAGCACATTCGCCAGCTAGCGATACGTTTTCACCGGCATGACGACCTGGCCGCACGCGATCAGCTAGAAGCCCTGCTCGCCGCATTGCCTAACGACCACACGACCCAAGTCGCCCGGGCCTTTAGCTACTTTTCGCATCTCGCCAATATTGCAGAAGATCAGCACCACCTGCGCCGTGCCCGCGCTCATGCATTGGCCGGCGCAAAACCCCGCGAAGGCAGCCTGGAGATGGCGATTGCCCGCGCACAAGAAGCCGGCATTGATGCCCACGGTTTTTCCGATTTTTTCGCGCAGGCAAAAGTTTCCCCGGTGCTCACTGCACACCCGACGGAAGTTCAGCGTAAAAGCATTCTCGACTGCCAATGGGAAATCGCCCGCTTGCTTGATGCGCGCGACCGCAACGAGCTCACCCCCGATGAAATGCAAGAAGACGAAGAAGCCATTCGCCGTGCTGTGCTGACGCTATGGCAGACGCGCATGCTGCGCCGGGTCAAGCTTTCAGTCGCGGATGAAATTGCCAATGCGCTGACGTTTTACGACACCACATTCTTGCGCGAGCTACCTCAGCTATATAACCGGCTGGAAGACCATCTTGCGCTCATCGTGCCCCACTGGACAAAAGATGAACTGAAACCATTTTTACACCCCGGCTCGTGGATCGGTGGCGACCGCGATGGCAACCCCTTCGTTACCGCAGACGTATTACTGGCGGCTGTGCGCGCGCAAAGCCGCAAAGCCCTCAGCCACCAACTAGAACAACTCCATCGGCTGGGCGCTGAGCTGTCGCTCACCGCCTCTCTGGTTGATATTTCCGATGCCTTAAAAGCGCTGGTAGCCCGCTCACCCGATCACAGTCCGCATCGCGATGACGAGCCGTACCGCCGCGCCATTGCCGGCATGTATGCGCGCCTGGCCGCCACCGCACAGCAACTAGATGAACTCGAAGCACCACGCCATCCTGTGGGTACCGCTGAGCCTTATGCCAATGCCGCTGAGTTCGCTGCAGATCTGGATGTTCTGCATGGCTCGTTAATAAACCACAAGTCAACCCTGCTCGCCCGTGGTCGTTTGCGCCATCTTCGCCGTAGCATTGCCATTTTTGGCTTTCACTTGGCGCCCCTTGATCTGCGCCAAAATTCCGAGGTACACGCCCGCACCGTAGCGGAGCTACTTGCTATCGCCTGCCCTGGCACCGACTATCTCGCGCTCGATGAAGCCGCTCGCATCAAACTATTGCTTGACGAACTCGCCACGCCCCGGCCGCTTACCGCGCCTTCTGTGACTTACTCGACCGAGACACAAAGCGAACTGGCCATCTTTCATACTGCCGGCCAGATTCATCAGCGCTATGGTCGAGCGTCGATCGAGAACGTCATTATTTCCAAGGCCAGCAGCGTATCCGATATGCTTGAAGTGGCTGTGCTACTTAAAGAAGCCGGGTTGTTACGGCCACTTGACCATGCGCTGGATGTGAATATCGTGCCGCTGTTCGAAACGATTAGCGACCTTGAAAACGCAGCGGAAGTGATGGATCAATTATTATCCTTGCCACTTTACAAACAGCTGCTGGACAGCCGTGGAAGCTGGCAGGAAATCATGCTGGGTTATTCGGACAGTAACAAGGATGGCGGCTTTTTGACCTCTGGCTGGGCGTTATATCGCAGCGAGATTGCCCTCACCGCTATTTTCGCCCGCCACGGTGTTCGCCTGCGCCTGTTTCACGGGCGGGGTGGCTCGGTAGGCCGTGGCGGCGGGCCCAGCTATCAGGCGATTCTCGCCCAGCCGCAAGGCGCAGTACAAGGACAAATACGCATTACCGAGCAAGGCGAAGTCATTGCCTCAAAATACGCCAACCCGGAACTCGGTCACCGTAATCTGGAAATTCTTGCTGCCGCCACGCTTGAAGCCACGTTGCTGCCACGGGTGTTTGATAACCCGCCGCCAGAATTTCTTGCCGCCATGGAAACCCTCTCAGCCAGCGCCTTTAGCGCCTATCGGTCATTGGTTTACGACACACCCGGCTTTGAGCAGTATTTTTGGGAGTCCACTGTCATTGCCGAAATTGCTTCTCTTAACATTGGCAGCCGTCCCGCCTCACGCAAGCACAGCACCGCGATCGAAGATTTACGGGCGATTCCGTGGGTCTTTTCCTGGGCGCAATGTCGTCTCATGCTGCCGGGCTGGTTTGGCTTCGGTACTGCCGTGGCAAAATGGAAAGCCACACGAGGCGAAGTCGGCATGCAACTGCTTTGCCGCATGAATCGGGAATGGGGATTCTTTCGCACGCTGCTTTCCAACATGGATATGGTTCTGGCAAAAAGCGATATTGCCATTGCAGAGCGCTATTCGGAATTGGTTAGCGACGAGGCATTGCGCCGCGCCATTTTCCCGCGCCTGAAAGCCGAGAGGCAGGCGGCCATTGATGCGTTACTTGAAATTACGCAGACAAACGAATTGCTTGACAGCAACCCGCCATTAAAACGATCTATTCGCAACCGCTTTCCATACATCGACCCACTCAACCATCTGCAAGTCGAGCTGCTGCGCCGTTTTCGCGCCGGTACTACCGATGAAAAAGTGCAACGCGGCATCCACCTCAGCATCAACGGCATCGCTGCCGGATTACGCAACAGCGGCTAAAAAACAACGACGAAACGTGTCAAACGCGTTGTTTGCATGATGAATCAACTCGTCGGCAAGCGTGGCGCCGCTGCGGCTTCAACCCAGCGCTTGATGCGGTTAGCATCGCCAAAGCGAGTCATTTTTCCTACGGAATCGAGCAGAACGATGATGACCGGTTTACTGTTGATCCAGGCCTGCATCACCAAACAGCGGCCCGCTTCGCTGATATATCCGGTTTTTGACAACCCGATGTCCCATGCCGGACTTTTAACCAGTGCATTGGTATTGCGAAACTGTTGCGATCGCCCTGCGACATTCACTTCTTCTCCCACGGTGGTCGTGAATTCACGGATCAACGGATACTGGTGCGCCGCATCAACCATTTTGGCTAAATCTCGCGGGCTGGAGACATTCGTTGGGGTGAGTCCGGTCGGATCAAAAAAATGCGTATCAGCGAGCCCCAGTGCTCTTGCCTTGGTGTTCATCGCTGCGACAAACGTTTTTTGACCACCCGGATAATGACGCGACAGGGCAGAAGCCGCACGATTCTCTGAAGACATGAGTGCCAGGCGTAACATTTCTTCTCGCGATAACTGAGTACCCACGCTCAGACGCGAATGGGTACCTTTGAGCGTATCCACGTCTTCTTCGCCAATAGTCAGGGTTTCTTTAAGGTCCGGCTTGGCATCCAAGGCCACCATGGCCGTCATCAACTTGGTAATCGATGCAATGGGTAATACCGCATTCGCGTTTTTTTCGTACAACACTGCCCCGGTACTCTGATCCTGCACCAGCACCGCAGTCGATTGCAAGGCAAGGCTCTGCGGGCTATCGGTGACACTCGAAGACAGCCGTCTCTGTCGAACCGCCCTGACAGCCTTTGCATGCCTCACACGTTTCTTCTGCTTGACATGGACGGCTTGCTTGCCATGCAGGGTGACGTGCACGAGTTTCTTTTTGTATGCTGCTTGCGCAACCATGGGCGTGACGCCCATACTAACAACAGCGGTTGCCAGCAGCATGAGAAGCATTTTTTTCATTAACGGTACCCTTTACCGAGTGCTCATGGCTTGATACTAACACCAATCTTCATTTGATTTAATCGGTTAGACCTGAAATTTCAAGCGGAATCTTGCTCTTTTTCTTGTGCTTCGTCATTCTCTTGCCCACCGTCGGTGTCTAGAAATTTTATAATTTTTTCGCGTTGCATCAGCGTGTCGTGGTATCCAAGATCGATCAAGGCGCGAGTGTACGCTCGTTCAAAGAGCAAATAACTAATCAGCGCCCCGCCATTGCGATTCATGGCCCCAATACCTCGCAACAACATCCGCACTGGCCAAGGTAAAGCCCAGGCATACCGCGCTGCAAGATGGTCAGGACGCTCAGAAGGCGAAATCACGAGCACCTCTATCGGGCGCAGTGTTGTTCCTTGCTGGTGACGTATCGCTTCGGGTATCAGTGAGATCGTATGATTTATTCGAATCAGCCGTTCAAGGTCAACAGACAGACTATCCAGAAAAATACTGGACAACACATGGCCGGCGATCTGTGCCAGCGAAGGATAGGTCGCGATGCGTGGACGCACATGCTCCTCATGCAGGCGGCCCGCACCGATCGCCAGCACTTTGTCCGCACCCAGGTGGATGGCCGGAGAAATAGGGGCTGTTTGTCGCATCGATCCATCGCCAAACCATTCGCGATTGATCTTCACGGCGGGGAAAACAAAGGGAATCGCACTCGATGCCATCAGATGATCCAAGTTCAGCCTGACATGCGCCCCTACCCGCTGGCTTCGCTGCCAAGGCTCAAGATCAGCGCGCCCTTGAAAAAACGTCACACTCTGCCCGCTCGAATAACCAGAACAAGTAATACTCACCGAATGTAACGCCTGGCTTTCAATAGCCCGCTCAATCCGATTAAAGTCCAAGCTATCGGTTAACAATTGACGCAAGGGCGAGTTATCGAGTAATGAGCGCGGAGCACGGTGCGTCACCCAACCAAACATCAGCGCAGCCAGCCAGCGCGCACCTGAGCTCGCCACCCCCAGAACATCCGTGCGATACACCTGATGGGCATGGAAATTTTCCCACACATGACACAGATGATCGACCCCGGCACCAAAATTCTCGGCCCATGTCGCCATCGTTGCGGCATTGATCGCACCAGCCGAAGTACCACAAAGTATCTGAAACGGATTACGTCGCGGCTCGGGTAACAGTTCACGCACCGCCTTGAGCACACCGACCTGATATGCCGCCCGCGCACCACCACCGGTAAGAATTAATGCAATCTGAGGCCGCTTGGTCATCTTTCGTTTGTCACGCGAGGCATGTCCAAAATCTCATTCTACTGCCGTGTCACCAGCGCCGACTTTTTGGCAAAGGTGAATAACCAGTCGTATTGTGTATGCTTCTGTAGGTTGTGTAACTTCTAACGAGAATCGATCCATCTTCAACTATCAAGTGATTATCGGATGACCATCGATGACGCATCATGATATAGTGGGGAAATAACCATTTCCGCATGCTAGCAACCTGGTGCTCACCCCGCACCAACGCAGCATCCGCAACGCCACTATCGCGACGCGGCCAACCGAAAGCTGGTGATCCCTACCCCCCTGATCACTTAGCCTTGCGGTGCCAAGCGGAGCGTTCATAAGTTAATAAGTTAGTAAGTTAACGTGGATTAACATGATAACGAATTGACGATTTAATCCTTGGAGATCCCTTGCCTCATGAAAAAATCACCTTTGGCCGATGCCCCTGGCTACATTAAGCACACCAGACTCATTCAGTGGATTGCTGAAGTCGCCGCGCTGACTGAACCTGATCGGGTTATGTGGTGTGATGGATCACAAGAAGAAGCCGACACCCTTTTTGCGCAGATGGTCGCCACTGGCAGCATGAAGCAACTCAACCCTGTCAAACGTCCGAACTCTTACCTTGCGCTATCCGACCCTTCCGACGTCGCGCGCGTCGAAGACCGCACCTACGTCTGCACCACCGACCCGGAAGATGCCGGTCCCAACAACAACTGGGAAGACCCGGCAAAAATGAAGGCGACGCTGCGCGGCCTGTTCAAAGGCTGCATGCGCGGCCGTGCGATGTATGTGATTCCGTTCTCGATGGGCCCCATTGGTTCACCCATCGCCCATATCGGCATCGAACTTTCCGACAGTCCCTATGTTGTGGTGAACATGCGCATCATGACCCGCATGGGCCGCGCGGTGATCGATCAACTGGGCACAGACGGCGAATTCGTGCCCTGTTTGCACAGTGTCGGCCACCCGCTCGCAGCGGGCGAAAAGGATGTGAAATGGCCGTGCAACAAGACCAAATACATCTGCCACTTTCCCGAAACACGCGAAATCTGGTCCTTCGGCTCCGGTTACGGCGGCAATGCGCTGCTGGGCAAGAAATGTTTTGCGTTGCGCATCGCTTCGACCATGGCGCGTGACGAAGGCTGGCTCGCCGAGCACATGCTGATTCTTGGCGTTGAGTCGCCACAAGGGGAGAAATCCTACGTTGCCGCCGCCTTCCCCTCGGCCTGCGGCAAGACGAATTTCGCCATGCTGATTCCACCCCAGAGTCTCGGCGGCTGGAAGGTGACAACCGTGGGCGACGACATTGCCTGGATCAAGCCGGGCAAGGATGGGCGGCTTTACGCCATCAATCCCGAATCCGGTTTTTTCGGTGTCGCCCCCGGCACCTCGGAAAAGACCAACTTCAATGCCATGGCAACGCTGAAGGAAAACATCATTTTCACCAATGTCGCGCTCACCGATGACGGCGATGTGTGGTGGGAAGGCATGAGCAAAGAACCGCCCGCGCATCTGATCGACTGGCAGGGCAAGGACTGGACGCCCGCAGACGGCAAGGCCGGGCGCAAGGCCGCACACCCCAATTCGCGCTTCACCGCACCGGCCGCACAGTGTCCATCGATCGACCCGGACTGGGA
The DNA here is from genome assembly GCF_000934545.1 of Rugosibacter aromaticivorans. Taxonomy (GTDB): domain Bacteria; phylum Pseudomonadota; class Gammaproteobacteria; order Burkholderiales; family Rhodocyclaceae; genus Rugosibacter; species Rugosibacter aromaticivorans. Next base: position 1,251,804 of record NZ_CP010554.1, on the reverse strand, counting down.
AAACCCTGCGGGCGTGCCCATCTCGGCCTTCATCTTCGGTGGTCGCCGCGCCACCACCGTACCGCTGGTCTTCGAAGCCTTCAACTGGAACTATGGTGTCTATATGGCGGCCACGCTGGGCTCGGAAACCACAGCAGCGGCGACAGGTGCGCAAGGCGTCGTACGCCGCGACCCCTTCGCCATGCTGCCCTTCTGCGGTTATCACATGGGCGATTATTTCAATCACTGGCTAAAGATCGGCCACCAGATCGAGCACACGCCACGCATTTTTACGGTCAACTGGTTCCGCCAGGATGCGGCAGGCAACTTCATGTGGCCTGGTTTTGGCGAAAACATGCGCGTACTGAAATGGATTGTCGAGCGGTGCAACGGGCGCGCCGATGCAAAACAAACGGCACTGGGCTGGGTTCCCCGCTTCGAAGACCTTGACTGGAGCGGCAATGACAATGTTTCAAAAACAGGGTTCGAGCAACTTGCCGCAATCGATACTGCCGCCTGGCGCGAAGAACTCAAACTGCATGCCGAATGGTTTGACAAGCTGAAAAGCCGTATGCCGCAGCAACTGACGCTGAAGCGCGACTTGTTCGAGCTCGCTCTTGCAGACCAGCGCGACTAATCGAAACAGTTAATTTTTTTCAGCTATCCGGATTTTCGGGCTGTTCAACAGGCATCTGAATATTCGACGACACCAGGCATGCGCGTGTTACAAATCGGCCCGGCCCTGCCAGTCAATCAGCGCCGGAAGCACGCCGCGTAAGGCATTGCAGACGATTACCTCCTCGGCCGCGCGCAGATCATCCAGCGTTAGCGGCCTCTCCGTCGCCGCCCACGCCGGATCGTCGAGGATTACACGCCGCATCACGCCGGGCAGCAGGCCGCTGGCAAGCGGTGGCGTGTGCCAACGACCGGAAAGTTTGACGAATAACGTGCTGCGTGCGCCTTCGGTAACTTCGCCGCGGTCATTGCAGAACAGCACATCGAACGCGCCAGCCGCTTCGGCCGCATGCCATGCAGCATCATAGCGCGCCCGATGGGTGGTCTTGTGGCGCAAAAATAGCGGCTCGATGCGGACTGGCTCCTGCGCCAGGAGCAGGGTGACCGGTGTGTTCAGGGCGCCCAGCGGCGCGCACTCCAGACGCACCGTGCCCGCGTGGTCGAGCGCCAGGCGCAGGCGATGCGGGGACTGCGGCGGCAACTGCGCGCAGGCTGCCGCGAGCTTTTCGCGCAGGCTGGCTTCGTCGTAGCGAAAACCAAAATAACGGGCCGAGGCCGCGAGCCGCTGCAGATGCGGTTCAAGCAAGCGGCAACCAGCAGCCTGTGTTGCGCACATCGTTTCAAACAGCTCGAACTCATGACCCAGGCCGGTCAAAAAACCCGCCTTCAACCCGCATTCGCGAAACTCGGCTGCAGCCGTACTGTCATGCACGATGCCCGCCCCAACACCCATTTCACCGGCGTGCCGTTCTCCGGCATCAGGCGCAGCGAGCAAAAGCGTGCGGATGGGCACCGACAGACAAAAATCGCCCAGCGTGCGGCCCTTCTGCGGCGCATCAAACCAACCGATGGCGCCCGTGTAGTAACTCCGCGGCGCTGTTTCCAATTCACTGATGATTTCCAGCGTGCGGCGTTTTGGCGCACCGGTAACCGAGCCCGCAGGTAATAAAGCGGCCAGCACATGCGTCAGGGTCAGCGTGGGTTCAACATCGGCCTCAACTGTCGATGTCATCTGCAACACCTGGCCGTAGCGCGCGACGCTGAAAAGTTCCGGCACGCACACCGAGCCGAGCCGGGCGATACGACCGAAATCATTGCGCAGCAGATCGACGATCATCAGGTTTTCAGCGCGGTTCTTCGGATCGGCGGACAGCGCGGCAGCGCGCGCGGCATTTTCGCCCGGGTCGTCCGCTGCCGCTGCCGTGCCCTTCATCGGCAGCGCGCTCAAGCGGCCAGCGTTGTGCCGCACAGCCAGTTCGGGAGAAAATGACAGCACCGCGCGGCCATCGGCCAGCGCAATCAGCGCGCCAAAAGGCACCGGCTGGCGCACCCGCAAGCGCCGGTACAACGCAATCAGCGCGCCATACACTTCGAAGCGCAAGCGATAGGTGTAATTGACCTGATAAGTGTCGCCCGTTTCGATGTAGCGATGAATCCGCGCAATAGCTTCCGTGAACTCGGCTTCGCTCACGCTGGGCGTGAGTCCGGTCACCCCCGCGATGGCATCGCCAGCCGCGCCCGCGCGCTGGTCAAGCCACGCGTCAACCTCGGCGGCTGACAAATGCCGGCAGTTCCGGAACAGAAGAATTTGCGCCAGTTCATGTCCTGGCGGCAGCGCAATGCCCTGCAAAGCGGCACCCAGCTCATACGTGAACAGCCCGACGGCATGCAGCCCCTGTCCTTGCAGCCGCTGCATTTCTTCCAGCAGCGCAGAAAATTTTGCAGCGTTGGCACAGCGCAGCGTCGTGACGTGCCCCGTGTATAGGCGCGAGCGCGGCAACTCCGCACTCGCTCCATTATCGTCGAGCAGTGCAAAGCATTCAGCGCTGTCCAGAAACGGCTCTGCATTCCCTGCGGTCAGATTCAAAGCTGGGGGGTGCGATTCAGTAAGCAAAACGGTCTGACAGTTCGTCCAGATTCAACTCATGCAATATCTGCCCGATGCGCTGCCGCGCGTTACCGCGCGGGACACTCCCGCGACGGGCGATGATGAGCTCGTTTTTCATCGAATGCTCCCAGCCCACCAGCTCGGTCACCGTCAGTTCATACCCGTGGGATTCGAGCAGCAGACAACGCAGCACATTCGTCAGCTGGCTGCCGAATTCACGCGTGTGAACCGGATGCCGCCAGATTTCAGACAGCGGTGTTTTTGCAAATGACACATTTTTGTTCTGCCGCAAAACAGCAGCCACCTCCGCCTGGCAGCAAGGCACTAACACAATGAACTGCGCTTCCTTGTGCAAGGCAAAGCGAATTGCATCATCCGTTGCCGTGTCACACGCGTGTAGCGCGGTCACGATGTCAATGCGACTAGGCAAAGCAGGTGAAGTCACTGACGCTTCAACTGACAGATTAAGAAATGCCATGCGCGAAAAAGCCAGTCGCAGTGCCAGGGCCTCTGATTGGGCCACCAGCTCGGCACGTCGCTCAATACCGTAGAGCGTGCCTTTGTCACGCGATTTAAAAAATAAATCGTACAAAATAAAACCAAGATAAGACTTGCCAGCACCGTGATCAGCCAGCGTCACATCGCCACCCTCGCGCATGACTTCAACCAACAGCGGTTCGATGAAATGGACCAGGTGATAGATTTGCTTGAGCTTGCGGCGGCTGTCCTGATTCAGCTTTCCATCACGGGTAAGAATATGCAGCGCTTGCAAAAGCTCACGGGACTGCTCGGGTTTTATTTCACTACTCATACCACCTGACGTTTATAAAGTTAATCATCCATCGGCAATCGAATAGCATACTGACCCGATTTTTCATCGCGCTCGACGATGAGCAGTTTGCGCTTTTTGGCGTCCTCCAATAAATCGCGAAATGAACGGTAGCCATAATAAGATTCGGTAAACCCCGGCTTGCGCCGTTGCAAGGTGGGCTTGACCATCGAGCCCCACAAGGTCGCCTCGCCACCGCGTTCGGCAAGCAGCGCCTCGACCGTTTCGACCAGCAGATCGAGCGCTTCCTCGCGCTTGGTCTCCTCGGGCTTGGAATCCTCGGGTTTCTCCTCGGCCTTGCTTGCGGCTGATTTAGCCGTCGTCGTTTTTGCTGGCGCCTTCTTCGCGCTGCGTGTCTTTTTCGCTTCCTGCTCGCGCACCAGATCGTCGTAGAAAATGAACTCGTCGCAATTAGCCGACAGCAAGTCAGAGGTCGCCGCCTTCACACCGACGCCGATCACATGCTTGTTGTTCTCGCGTAGTTTGGAAACCAAGGGCGAGAAATCCGAGTCGCCGCTAATGATGACGAAGGTATCGACATGCGCTTTGGTATAACAAAGATCAAGCGCATCGACCACCATGCGGATATCGGCTGAATTCTTGCCTGACTGGCGCACATGCGGAATCTCGATCAACTCGAACGAAGCTTCATGCATCGGCGCCTTGAATTCCTTGTAGCGCGCCCAGTCGCAATAGGCTTTCTTGACCACAATGCTGCCCTTGAGCAGCAGCCGCTCCAACACTTTCTTGATGTCGAACTGGGCGTATTTTGCGTCGCGCACGCCCAGCGCAATGTTCTCGAAATCGCAGAACAGTGCCATATTGGTTATCTCGGGTAAGCCCGCCATAAGCAACTCCATTACGATGATTCACAAGGAAGACGCGAAGTTTCGCATGGAACGGCGAAACCCACACCGGATAAACTGCCATTTATCGCATCAAACAGCAGCCATAGTCGATTAGCTATAGCACACTGCACCCCAACCATTCACTTTGCCGTCTTACCAGCGCCGACTTTTCATGATATCCACGTTTTTTCATCACCTTGTCCTTGCAACACCGCTATTCGCCCTAGTTGTCATAGGCTACGCGCCGGTGCGCTGGTTTCATTGGCCTCCATCGGTGGCTGAAGGCTTAAGCCGCTTCGTGTTTTCAATCGCGCTACCCGCCATGCTCTTTCGCATGATGAGCGATTTTTCTCGCCTGCCGCCCGTGGATGCCCGTTTGCTGATTGCTTTTTTCGGCGGCTGCCTCATTGTTTTTGGTATCGGCCGTTTTGTCGCCTGGCGCTGGCTGCGACTCGACGGTGTAGCACAGTCCGTATTTGCTCTTGGCGGAATTTTTTCCAACAATGTGTTGCTGGGTTTACCACTGGCTAAAACCACCTTGGGTGAAGCGGCCCTACCCTCGGTTGCATTGATCCTGACATTTAATTCGCTCATTTTATGGACGTTGGTCTCCGTCTCTATCGAGTGGGCAAAGCATGGCAGCCCCTCATTTACCGGCTTTGCAAAAACGCTCCGCTCGGTCGCTACCAATCCCATTGTGGCTGCCATTATCAGTGGCACCTTGTTTGGCTTAACCGATAGCCACATTCCTGCGCTGATTGATGCACCGCTGGCCATGCTGGCTCAGATTGCAGCACCATTATCGCTCATCGCGCTGGGCATGAGCTTAGCCCAATATGGCATGCGCGCGGGCTGGCAACTGAGTACTGCCATTTGCACCTTAAAGCTCATGGTGCAGCCGCTGGTGGTGTGGTTGCTGGCCATCGCATTGGGTATTCCCACGATGGAAACACACGTTGTGGTGCTCATGGCCAGTTTGCCCGTGGGAGCGAATGTCTACCTGATGTCGCGTCAATTCAAAACACTGGAAGGCCCCGTGGCCGCCTCACTGGTTATTTCCACAGCACTTGCCGCAATCACCGCTCCACTGGTGTTAACCCTGCTTGGGGTCGTAGGGCAATGACCTCAAACACCGCAAAACCCTTGTCGCCGCCGTATCGTCAGCGCGCCCCTCGGTGCCGCGAAGCCAATCCCCTTGCCGGAAAACACCCTTGGGGCGTTGACTTTCAGTTGAGCGCATTCTCAGTCCGTGCCTGTTGCCACCAGCAAGCTGCATGGCAGGTGATCCAGCAGCTTGGCACTGACCGAGCCCTGGAACCAGCGCGCCAGAATGCCACGGTGCGCGTAGCCGAGCACGACCAGGTCCGCCTTTATCTGATTGGCATAGGCGGCAATTTCACCTGCCGGATCGCCGTAACGGATACAGGTAATCACGGTCAGGCGCTGGCCGCGAAGTTCTTCCACGGCGCTCGCCACGAGGCGTTCCAGTTCCTTCTCACCCTGCCCACATACGTCTTGTGCGCCAGCCGCCTCGGCAATCGCCATGCCGCCGCTGGTGACGGCAATACTTAGCAGGTGCAGTTCCGCCTTGCATACCTCAGCCAGTTCTGCGCTTTGCTTCAGGGCAGCGGTACTGAACGTGGATCCGTCATAAGCCAACAGTATCTTGCGGTACATGCTTACCCTTTCATGCCACAAAATTATTCGACAAGATTTTTAGCGATGATTTTATCGGCAATCGCTTCCCCCTCCGCCACTGGATGCACCGGTACCTGCGAGGTATACGCCGGAGCAGCCGGCATCGGCGTGCCCAACATGCTGCCGTCACGCTGATGGGTATCAACCGTCACCAAGGTAGACAGGCCGATACGCAAGGGGTGTTTGGCCAACTCTTGTGCATCCAGCGTAATGCGCACTGGCAAACGCTGCACCACCTTGACCCAGTTGCCAGTGGCATTTTGCGCCGGCAACAGGGAAAAGGCACTCCCGGTACCGGCAGCCAGGCCGGCGACCTTGCCGTGGTATTCCACCTTGCCGCCATAGATATCGGCTTCGATAATGACTGGCTGACCAATGCGGATATTGCGCAACTCAAGTTCCTTGAAGTTGGCATCCACCCACAATTGATTCAGCGGGACGATGGACAGCAATGGCGTGCCGGGCTCCACATGGACACCCACTTGCGCGCTGCGTTTGGCGATGTAGCCGGTGACCGGTGCGCGAATCGAGGTGCGCCGCAGGGCGATCCAGGCCTGCACCCAGGCAGCTTTGGCAGCAAGCACGCTAGGATGCCTGCTCAGATCGACACCCGCCAGTCCGGCGCGTGCCGCTGCTGCCTGTTTGCTGGCGATATCAAGCGCGGCGCGAGCATCGGCAACGGTCTGCCGGGCATGTGTGACTTCTTCGGCTGACAGCGTATGGTCAGCCGCTAATGGCACGCGGCGGGCGAGATCTTCCTCGGCTTTTTGCAGGCTCAGTTTGCGCTGCTGAACCTGCGCTTCATATTGCGCGATACCCGCGTATTGTCCGCGCAATTGCCTTACTGTGGCACCAAGTTGCGCTTCCGCTTCACGCAATGCCACCTCGGAATCAATGGTATCCAGCTTAACGATCTCCGCACCGGCTTCGACCCGTTCTGTTTCGTCGGCATGAATCTCCCTCACGCTGCCGGCAATCTGCGATGTCAGCACCACCAGATTGCCGCCAACATACGCGTTATCGGTCTCTTCCCGCTGCGTCAACACCCGTATGTAATACAGACCGTAAAGGATTATGGCAAGAATAAAAGTCAGCGTTACGCCGATCAACATCCGCTTGCGCTTGTTGCCATTCGTATAGGTTTCGTTTTCTGTTGTCATGATTTCTATCATTTCCTGAAGGCGATATCTGCCGGATTTTTTTCTGTCTTGTTTTCAACCTTATTGCCCATTTGGGGTTCTGCTCTGTAACCGCCACCCAATGCCTTGATCAGCGCCACTTCACTCAACAATTGCTGGTTTTTCACTTGCAGGCTGATGTCCTGCTCCTTTAGCGCCGCCAGTTCTGCACTCAACAGCGTGCTGCGATCAGCCAATCCTTGCGTGAAGCGCGCGCGGGCGCTACGCAGCAAGGCATCTGTCGCATTGGCGGCCGCCGTCTGTTCGCGAATTCGCACTTCCAATCCCCGCAAGGTCAGGCCTTCCTGTGCCACGTCGCGCACGGCATTGAAAACCAACTGGTTGTAATCGGCGATCAGCTCATTGCGTTGGGTGCGCGCCACACCAAGACGCGCTTGCAGGCGGCGACTGTCAAACAAGGGCAGGCTCAGAGCTGGCCCGATGAACAGCGTGCGGCTGGATGCCTTGAACAGATCACTCATTGACACACTGTCAAGGCCAATGAAACCGGTCAGGTTGATCTCTGGATAAAACCCCGCCTGATCCGCCTCAATACGGCTCAATGAGGCTTCGACCCGCCAGCGCGCGGCTTGCAGATCGGGACGCCGAGCCAGCAGTTCAATACCCAGCGAAGATGGCAGTGCATGCGGAATATCAGGTAGAGGCTGCGGCGTCAGGTCGGTCAGCGCCCGGCTATCGGCACCCAGCAAGGCGCGCAAAGCTTCACGCTCGCGCCCAAGTTGCGCATCGAGCGCCGCCTGTTCGCTATGCAAACGGTTTAATTCGGCTTCGGCTGTCCGCTGCTCATCAATTGAAGCAATGCCGTGCGCAATGCGCTTTACCTTGTCAGCTACCAGCTCTTCTTGCTTGACGCGTCGTTGTTGCAGCTTATCCAGCCGCGCCCATTGCGCCTGCAAATTGAAGTAACTCTGGGCCACGGCAGCCGCCAGGGTTTGCTCGGCCTGGGCATGCTCAGCATGGCGGGCATTGACTTCGCCCAAAGCCGCAGCAATCTGTGCCCGGCGCTTGCCCCACCAGTCAAAATCATGGCCGGCCAGAACTTTCAGTGTCGATTCAGTGTAATAACTCCCGCCTATGGGCGCAGGGAAAAAACCGTTCGCCGAATAGCGCTGGCGGTTGGTCTCTGCCTTGAGGCTGACATCCACGCCTTCGTCGGCAGAGTCCAGATTGAGTGCTGCCCGCGCCGCACCAATCCGTGCGGCAGTCATTTGCAGCGAAGGACTATTCTGTAAAGCCTGTGCCATCAGGCGATCCAACTGCACATCGCCGTAACCTGTCCACCATTGCGCTTGTGGCCAGTTATCATGTGTCAGCTTGATATCTGCGGCAAGCTGGGCACTCGCCAAATCCTGCCGTGGCAACACGTCATGATCGGGGGGAATCATGGCGCAACCGCTGATCGCCAGCAGCAGACTACCTAGACAAATTATTTGCGGAAGAGAAAAGTTCAATGAGCGCATGGTAGAGAATGAGAAAAATGACATTCGTATATTTTTTTGCATGAACTTACTCCATTACCACGTGTTCAACGTTCGCCGGCGCATGCTTTGACATTGGGCGCAGCAGAAATAGAAATGGAATGACCAGCAAGGCCATCAGACACATCAGCCAGAAATCATTGATATAGGCAATCATCGCGGCTTGCCGGGTAATCTCGGCATTCAATGCCAGCAGCCCTGCTGGCGTCGCGGGGTTATAGAACGTGGCGATGGCAGGATCATGGAAGACAGGATTAGCGTAGTTCACGCTCCCTGCCAAGGAGGCATGCATGATTTGTGTGTTACGCACGAGCAGAGTTTGCATCAGGGATATGCCGATGCTATTGCCGATATTGCGCATTAGACTGTATATGGCTGTGCCTTCGGCACGCATTTCCGGAGCAAGCGTAGCGAAGGTAGCCACACTCAAGGGCACGAAAGTCAGCCCGATACCTATGCCTTGTATCACCCCTGGCCAAACGATATCGCTTTGCGAAACCACCAGGGTGTAGCGACTCATCTGCCAGAGAGAGAAAGCCGTGATGCTGAATCCACTGAGCAGCAGGAAACGAACATCGACCCGACCGACCAGTCGACCGACAATAACCATCGATATCATCGTGCCAAAACCGGTAGGCGCCGTTAGAAAGCCTGCGGTCATCACTTCGTAATTCAGCATATTTTGCAAAAAACTGGGAATCAGGGCACGCGGCGTAAGGAGCACAATGCCGACAATGAAAATGAATACCAATCCGCTGAAATAATTGCGGTTCTTCAGTAATCGGTAATCAAAGAATGATTTGCCTGCCGGCCGCAGTAACGTATGCACGATGAAATAGACGGACATCAGTGCAAACAAAATTGCCTCGATCCAGGTTTCTAACGAAGCAAACCAGTCATTCTGCTCGCCGCGATCAAGCAGCATTTGTAACGCGCCAAGTGCGATACTCAAGGTAGCAAAACCGAACATGTCGAAACGTGTGCGCCGTATACCCGGCACATGCCGGATATAACGCCACATGCCATAAAGGGCGACAACTCCAATCGGAATATTGACAAAGAAAACCCAGCGCCAGTCATAATTCTCAGTCAGCCAACCGCCCAGCGTCGGCCCCAGAATCGGCCCGATCATCACACCCATACCCCACATCGCCATCGCCGCTCCCTGTTTTTCCTTCGGATTGATCTCCATCAGGATGACTTGTGACAGAGGAATAAGCGTGGCACCGAATGCCCCCTGCAACAAACGGGCAAACACAAGTTGCGTCAGTGAGGTGGATAAGCCACACATCATGGAAGAGAGCACAAAACCAGCCACCGAGCTTATCAGGACATATTTCTGACCAAACCTGTCAGACAACCAGCCAGCCAGTGGCGTCGCAATCGCCGTAGCGACAATATATGACGTCAGCACCCAGGTGATCTGATCCTGCGACGCCGACAGACTGCCCTGAATATGTGGCAAGGCGACATTGGCAATGGTGCTGTCAAGCGTTTGCATGACCGTGGCCAGCATGAGCGATAGCGTAATCATCCCCCGGTTGAGGGGACGCACCGCAGCGCCGGCGGTGGTAGCACTGTTCATGGTGCGGATTCCACCGCGATTTGCAATCGCTCCAGCAATTCAATGGCTATTGTCAGTTTGTCTTTATCGACAGTGGCCAGCAGCTCTTTGCTAAAAGCATCTGCTTCAGCTTTTACCTTGCCATAGAGCTGGTTGCCAGCTTTGGTCAGAACTACCAGGTTCACGCGCCGATCCGTCTCTGAAGGCTCGCGCACCAGCAGACCGGCCTCTGCCAGCCGGTCGACCATCGCCACCATCGTCGCGCCCTCCACCGCCAGACGCTGCGCCAATTCGGTTTGCGACAACGGCTGATCTGCTCTGGCCGCAACAGCGATGGTCATCCAGCTCGCCTGACTGACGCCGAGATACTTGAGTCGGCGATCCAATGCCAACCGCCAGGCACGCGCTGTGCTGTGCAGGGCGCGGGAGAAGCGTTCTTCGAGGGTACTCACAATAGATAAGTAGGCTAATAGTTAGATCACTAACCATAATAATAGCAAAAGCCTTTTGGAAAAAACAACAAAGCGCTAAGAATTCACGATGCTTTCACTTGCAGCTGAAGCAGCTGGAAAGACAATATCGCCGTCCCGCCAGCGCCGACTTTTCACGGTGTGCTGCTTTTCATAGTGCATCGCGCACCCGCCAGTACCGCGGAAAACGAGGGATGCCATTGACGCTCAACTGCTGATAGCGATAGGTAATGGTAGCGCCCACGGCGGGGGGATGGCGCCTCGTTGCCTCATCCAGCCCGCTGCCAATGCGGAAGCGTTTTCCTTCTGCATTTTCAACCAGAAGCGCGCCCACCATGCCTGTGTAACGCCCTTTACCGGGGAGATAGCCAATGACCACCGCCTCAGCGTCTTCTGCCGGTTTGAGTTTCAGCAGATCATCGCTGCGCCCCGTGTGATACAGCGCATCGGCACGATGCAGCATGAGGCCTTCCCCGCCACCGGCTATCACTTCGCGATAGCGCGCCATGAGTTGCGCAGCATTCGCCACCCGAAACTGCGGCACCCCCTGCAACCAGGGAATTTTCGCTTGGTCGACTACCACCCGCATCTGCTCAACGCGCTGGGTAAAACTCCCCGAGGCACCCGGCACTCCCGACAGCTCAGGCAGCTCGAAAATCATGTAACGCACCTGACGCCATTCGGCATCCACCGGGGGAGTTTTACGCACGATGGCCGAGAGCGCATCGAATGCGCCACGCCCCAGCCAAAGCTCGCCATCCAGTGGCTGTGCGGGCAAAACGGCAGTAAACCAGTCGGGTGCAGGCACGATGCGCCCGCTGCGAAAGCGCAACTGATGACCATCCCATATCGCACGTACACCATCCAGTTTTTCACTCACCCAAAACGCTGCCGGGTCGCGGCCATGCTGCCATACCTTGGCTAGCAACATCTCTGTTTTCTTTGCTGCGTCGATCGATGGCACGGGAAACGTTTCTTCCGCTGCAGTCGCCGCAGCCTCGGCAGGCAGCACAGCCATACCCCCCACCGAAACCCAAAAACCGGCCACAAATAAAAAAGCCCAAGAAGCCACTAAAACCATCCGTGAAAGACGATGCATCTTTACCCCCACTCTTTCTCATTCAGAACCAAGGATAAACAGCATAATGTGAAAAACCCTTTTTTGACTGGCTGAACGCTGTACAACCCTCTCATGTCCCCCGCACTCGAAACACTGCACCGCATCTTCGGCTATTCCTCATTTCGTGGCCCGCAAGCTGAAATTATTGATCACCTGATTGCGGGCGGTGACGCCCTGGTTTTGATGCCAACGGGCGGCGGAAAATCACTGTGCTATCAAATCCCCGCCCTTTTGCGCACGGGCACGGCAGTGGTCGTCTCTCCGCTCATCGCACTCATGCAAAACCAGGTGGATGCCTTATTGCAAGCCGGGGTGCGAGCGGCTTACCTGAACTCATCGCTCGATTACACTACTGCCAGCGCCACTGAACAGCGGCTGCTGCGTGGCGAGCTGGATTTGATCTATGTCGCCCCGGAACGCCTGCTCACGGACCGCTTTCTTTCCCTGCTTGATCACCTGGATACGCAGGGACAGCTCGCGCTGTTTGCCATTGACGAAGCGCATTGCGTTTCACAATGGGGGCATGATTTCCGTCCGGAATACATCCAGCTCTCGGCTCTGCACCAGCGTTACCCCAACATTCCGCGCATTGCGCTCACCGCCACGGCTGACGCGCTCACGCGTCAGGAAATCATCACTCGCCTGGGACTGGATAGCGCACGTATTTTCATTTCCAGTTTTGATCGGCCAAACATTCGCTACCTGGTGGTAGAACGCGACAATCCGCGCCAACAACTCCTGGAGTTTCTGGCTAACCATCAAAACGAAGCAGGCATTGTGTATTGCCTGTCGCGCAAGAAAGTCGATGAAACCGCGGCCTGGCTGGGTACTCAAGGCTTCACCGCTTTGCCTTACCACGCCGGGTTAGATGCGGCGACCCGACAAAAAAATCAACAACAGTTTTTACGCGATGAGCCCGTCGTCATGGTCGCCACCATTGCCTTTGGCATGGGCATCGACAAGCCCGATGTGCGCTTTGTCGCGCATCTCGACCTGCCCAAAAGCCTTGAGGCCTACTATCAGGAAACCGGCCGCGCCGGGCGCGATGGCGAACCCGCCGAAGCCTGGATGGCTTATGGCTTAAACGACGTCGTGATTCATCGCCAGCGCATTGATGAATCCGTCGCAGGCGAGGAACAAAAACGCGTTGAACGCGGCAAACTCGACGCCCTGTTGGCCTGGTGCGAAACCACTGATTGTCGGCGCGTGTTTTTGCTCAACTACTTCAGCGAAGCGGCGGCACCGTGCAATAACTGCGATACCTGTCTGAATCCGCCGGAAATCTGGGACGGCACCGAAGCGGCGCGCAAAGCCCTATCGGCAGCATTACGCACCGGCCAGCGATTTGGCGCGGGGCATTTAATCGATGTATTGCGTGGCAAAACCACAGACAAGGTTCAACAATTCGGACATCAAGAGCTACCCACTTTCGGCGTGGGTGCTGATCTGGACGATCATGGCTGGCGTGCGGTATTTCGCCAGCTACTTGCCACGGGTCTACTGCACGCTGACGCTCAGGCCTATGGCGCATTACAACTCACCGAATCCGCCCGCCCCTTGCTGCGCGGCGAATGCACACTATCGCTGCGCCGGGCAGCAGCGCGCACACGCAAAAAGTTCCCGCAGGGACGCACAGCGCTGGCGCAGGCGATACGGCAAGTGCGCCCATCATCGACGCCTGCCATTCACTCGACATCGATCAATGCGACCAGTTCAGTCCATGCAACCCATTCGCCGATCATCGATGCCTTGCGCGCCTGGCGCTCAGAGCGTGCGCGCGAACAAGGCGTGCCGGCCTATGTGATTTTGCATGATCGCACCCTGCACGAACTCGCCGCGCGACGTCCGCACTCGACTGATGAGCTGCTTGATATACCTGGTATTGGCCAGGCCAAGGCCGACCGCTATGGAGAAGCCCTGCTCAGGGTATTGATAAAGAATTTTTCCCCCGCGCTGTAAGCGCAGACTAGCTAGCCGGGGGATAATACGCACATGAGGCCAGCGCGCAGCCTCGCAGCCAGTATGCGATTTTGTGCCCTGTGCGATCTGAATTGCTTAGCCCGACCCTCAAGAAAGAAACTGAATGAAACGTGTCGATGATTTTCGTCTGCAACTAGGCTCACATGAATTAGTGCCCATCATGGTAGGCGGCATGGGCGTGGATATTTCAACCGTCGCGCTCGCCCTTGAAGTCGCGCGCCTGGGTGGGGTGGGCCATATTTCGGACGCCATGGTACCCACGGTGTCTGATCGTCGGTTCAACACCAAATTCGTCAAAGACAAACTTCAGCAATACAAACTCAACGTTGCAAACTCTGACAAATCCAGCGTCAAGTTTGACCTCGGCATTCTGGCTGAAGCTACCGCCCTGCACGTACGGCACGCCATGGATGCTAAACAAGGCACCGGGCTGATCTTCGTCAATTGCATGGAAAAGCTGACTATGAACGCGCCAAAAGAAACGCTGCGCGTGCGCATGAGTGCTGCGATGGACGCCGGTATTGATGGCATTACCTTATCGGCCGGCCTGCATTTGGGTACCTTTGCCCTGATTGAAAACCACCCGCGGTTTCACGACGTCAAGCTGGGCATCATTGTTTCTTCGCTACGCGCCTTGCAACTCTTCCTCAGAAAAGTGGCTCGCACCAATCGGTTGCCGGATTACATCGTGATCGAAGGCCCCCTCGCGGGTGGGCATCTGGGCTTTGGCATGGATTGGGCTCAGTATGATCTCGCCACTATTTTTGTCGAAATCCGTGACTGGTTAGCCGAGCAGCACCTCACCATTCCCCTGATACCGGCAGGCGGTATTTTTACTGGTTCTGACGCCGCAGACTTTCTGAGCCAGGGCGCCGCCGGCGTGCAGGTGGCGACACGCTTCACCGTGACACACGAATGTGGCTTGCCCGATCACGTCAAACAGGAATACTTCAAAGCCAGCGAAGAAGATATCGTGGTCAATACCATTTCGCCCACCGGCTACCCCATGCGCATGCTGAAAAGCAGCCCCGCCATTGGCGATGGCATTCGCCCCAATTGCGAAGCCTATGGCTACTTGCTCGATGCCTCGGGTAATTGCCAATACATCGATGCCTACAACCGGGAAATTGCTGCACATCCCGACGCCAAAAAAATCAGGGTCTGGGACAAAACCTGCTTATGCACGCAAATGCGCAACTTTGATTGCTGGACCTGCGGCCAGAAAACCTATCGACTCAAAGACACCACCCGCCGCACCGCAAACGGCGACTATCAATTGCTCACCGCCGAGCAGGTTTTTCACGACTATCAATTCAGCATTAACAACGAAATTGCACTCCCCGATTAACCATCGATGGTCGCAAGACTCGTTCTTACATCTTCGGCAACGCCCAATACAGCCCACTCACCGCCGCCACATTCGCCAAAGCGATCAGGGCGAACAGCGCAGGAATCGAAACACCTGTGGCGAGCATGGCTGCTGCACCGAGTGCCCCCACCACCATAAACAAAGCGTTAATAATGTTGTTGGCAGCAATCATGCGGGCACGATACGCGGGCGCACTGGCCTGCTGCAGCAAGGTGTAAAGCGGCACGGTAAATAAACCGCCACAGACACCCAGCCCCGCGAGATCAGCTAATACGCGAAAAATAGTGGGTTGATGCAACAGAGCAGTTGCGCTCAATAAAGCGCCTGTGGCTAATGGTGGCACACCAAGGCCAATAGCCTGCGAAGCAAAATAAAGATCCAGGGCAAACAGGCTCAAACCCAAACCTCCAGCCAAAACCAGCAGCCGGGTACGAGTCCGCCGCTGACGCGTGAGCCATTCGCAGAGGAATGCCCCCGCACCGATGCCCACAATGAAAGCGGCCAAGAGTAACGTAACGCTGGTCTCATTCCCGCGCAAAATATCTTTGGCATAGGCCGGAATTTGCACGAGGAAAATCGCGCCATACAACCAGAACCATGAAATGCCCAGCAGCGCGCCAAAGGCGGGACGATTCTGCCGCGCGTAAGCCAGATTGCGCAGAGTCTCGGCAAACGGATGACGACTCACGCGTAAAGTCGGCGCTGGTGGCACGGCGACAGGAATAGCGCGGGCAGCAAAATAACCACCCAGGGCAATGACTCCACCGACCGCGGGAATCCACACGGTGAATGCCGCCATGCTGGCCAAAAATCCACCCAGCAAAGTGCCCGACAGGATGGCGATAAAGGTGCCCGTTTCAATCAGCGCATTGCCCCCCATGAGCTCTGCCGCGTCAAGATGCTGCGGCAAAATGGCGTATTTGATCGGTCCAAACACCGTCGAATGTAGCCCGAGTAAAAAGAGCGCAAGCAATAAAACCGGCAGTTGTTGCATTAAAAAGCCCGCACCGGCGATGAGCACAATGATCAGCTCAAAGAGCTTCACCCACCGCGTGAGCCAGGCTTTGTCGTATTTGTCGGCAAGCTGTCCGGCACTGGCAGAAAACAGGAAAAACGGCAAAATGAAAATGCCTGCGGCAAGATTCGCCAGCACGCCTGGCGAGAGCACGGTCCAGCGGGCGGCCTGAAAAGTGAGCAGCACGATCATCGCATTTTTGATGACGTTATCATTCAAGGCCCCTAAAAACTGGGTGATGAACAGAGGCAAAAACCGCCGCTGGCGCAAAAGATTAAGTGGACTAGGCGGGCGGGAAGAATCGCTCATGCTTTTAAGAACTCCTCTCGCCCACCCAGCCAGCGGTCGAGATGCGCCTGGGCAATCGCGGGGGCATCCGTCAGCAAGGTATCCGCCAGTTGCCGCGCCTGTTCAACCAACGCGGCGTCTTCCAGATCCGCATAGCGCAACAGGGGTAAACCACTTTGCCGTGCGCCGATAAATTCGCCTGGCCCACGCAGACGTAAATCTTCCCTTGCGATCTCGAAGCCATCCGTGCTTTGAAAAATCACTTTGAGCCGCGCACGCGCTGTCTGCCCCAACGGCTGGGCGTAAAGCAGAATGCATACGGACTGCGCCGCCCCGCGCCCGACGCGGCCGCGTAACTGATGCAACTGCGACAGACCAAAGCGCTCAGCGTGTTCAATGATCATCAAGCTGGCATTGGGCACATCGACGCCGACTTCAATCACGGTCGTTGCGACCAGCACATGAATCTGATTCGCGGCGAAGGCCGCCATGACAGCGGCTTTTTCTTCGCCTTTCAACCGACCATGCACCAGCCCGATGCGCAGATCGGGTAGGTCAGCCAAAAGCTGCGCGAAAGTGTCTTCAGCGGTTTGCAGTTGCAGGGTTTCGCTATCGGTAATCAGCGGGCACACCCAATAGGCTTGACCACCTGCGCGACAAGCATCGCGTACGCGGGCGATGATCTCGTCACGTCGTGTTACCGACACCAGCCGCGTGCTCACCGGGGTTCTGCCCGGCGGCAGCTCGTCAAGGACGGAGACATCGAGATCTGCGTAGTAGCTCATCGCCAGCGTGCGCGGAATGGGTGTTGCCGACATGGTGAGCTGATGCGCAAAGCGACCTTTTTCTTTCAATGCTAACCGTTGGCGAACACCGAAGCGATGTTGTTCATCCACGATCGCCAGCCCCAGGCGATGGAACATCACGCCTTCTTCAATGAGCGCATGGGTGCCTATCATCAACACCGTATCACCAGCGCCGACTTTTTCGAGCACGACGGCCTTGTCCCGCCTTTTCAGGCTACCCGTCAGCCAGGCCACCTCAATCCCCAAGGGCGCCAACCAGACGGAGAGTTTACGGTAATGCTGTTCAGCAAGAATTTCAGTCGGCGCCATAAGCGCTGCCTGATAGCCTGCCTCGACGGCATGCAGCATGGCCAACGCGGCGACGATGGTTTTACCGCTACCCACGTCGCCCTGCAGCAAGCGTTGCATCGGGTGTGGCTGAGCCAGGTCGCAAGCGATCTCATGCCATGCGCGTTGCTGCGCACCGGTTAACCGGAACGGCAACGCGGCGAGCAGCTGCTGCGTGAGCGTGCCGTTGGCCACAAGCTGCGGCGCGCCGCGGGCACGGCGCGCCGTATAAGCTCGGCGCAAGGATAGTTGCTGAGCCAAAAGCTCATCAAACTGCACGCGTCGCCAGGCTGGGTGATGGCGCGATTCAAGTTGCTCAAGTACACACGCGGGAGGTGGCGCGTGCAACAGACGCACCGCATCGGAAAAAGCCGGCAATCCGAGCTTGGCCAGCGCATCAGCGGGCAAGGTGTCGGTGAGATCGCCCCGTGCCAGAGCGCGGTCGATCAATCGACGCAAGGTAGCCTGCCCCAATCCGGCAGTGGTAGGATAAACCGGCGTTAGACTCGTGGGCAGTGCCGCAGAGTCTGCGTCTGAATTTGCCACAACATGGAACCGAGGGTGGATAATTTCACCGCCCGGAAAACTGTCGCGCAATTCGCCAAATACCCGTAACCGCGCGCCAGGCTGCAGCGCTTTTTGCTGGCTCGGATAAAAGTTCAGAAACCGCAGTGTAAGCATGCCGCTGTCATCCCGAGCACGCACCACTAATTGGCGTCGCGGGCGAAATACAATGTCACAGCTGACCACCACGACCTCAAACTGCGCGGCCACCCCAGGGAGAGCATCACTCACGACAGTGATGCGGGTTTCGTCCTCGTAGCGCAGTGGCAGATGCAGCACAAAATCGACATCACGGCGCAAACCCAGCCGCGCCAAGCGGCCTGCCAGCGTGTTGCCAGCCGACCCCGCTGCTTTTTTTTCGCGACGTTCAGCCAATCACCAGAACCGCATCGGCCTCGACCAGTGCATCACGTGGTAGCGCTTTAACACCCACCGCAGCCCGCGCTGGATAGGGCGCACTGAAATACCGCGCCATGACGTCATTCACTCTGGCAAAGTGAGCAAGATCCGTGAGATAAATTGTCACGCGCACGGCGTCATTGAGCGTCGCACCGGCCGCTTCGCTGACAGCTTTCAGGTTTTCAAAGACGCGCACAATCTGTGCATCGATCCCCTCAACCATTTGCATGGTGGCTGGATCAAGGCCAATCTGGCCCGACAAATATACCGTATTACCCGCTTGCACGGCTTGTGAATAGGGGCCAATCGCGGCAGGAGCAGCGGGCGTTGCAATGATTTTTCGACTCATCGATGAATTCTCGGAAAAGTTAATAAATAAGGACAAAATAATTACTTCAGCATCACCAACACACTCTCTTCAATGCCCAGCGCCTTGAGCTTGGCACGTGCCTCCTCCGCCTCTGCACGTGTGGCAAAAGGGCCCACATGCACTCGGGCTTCAACCACAACAGGTACTCCTTGCGCCTGCATTTTCTGGCGTAGCTTTTCCGCATTGGCAACGGTATTGAATACACCCAACTGCACGCCGAAATGTTGCGTTCCCGAGGTTTTTTTCGCCGGGATGAGTGGCTGAGAAACAAATACTTCTGTGGAGTCAGCCATTGTCATTGCGGGCGGCGTTGCGTGGGCAGCCGCAGCAGGCTGTGCTCCGGTAATATGAACAATACCGGCTTGCTGCTGGGTAACATCTCCGGCACCTGTTACAGGCGGAGCGATCGGGGGTGGCGACTGACCAGCTGGCGTGGCGGGTAAAGGTAGCGGGGGCGATGTTGGCAACGACGGAGATGTCGATGGTAGCTGTAGCGAAGCGCCCTGCGAAACCCACGGTAAGCCGCTGGAGCGCAGCGCACCCCCAATAACCCAGAGGCCAAGCAGGCCCACCGCAATAATGGTGATCGTCGCAATCCGCGTGACAGTGCGATCTTTAATTGCCTCGTCCATAATGGGCGATGATTCTTCTCGTGTATCTACGTCATCTACCATCGTTATTACCTTTCGCCACCGCTGTCTGGTTACTGCATTAAGCGCTTCGCGCATCAACACCCAATCAAACCGGCCTTGATCATACCGCGTCTGTGATCACATTAAAATGGGATCATCCCATACGTGTAAAAAGTCGGCGCTGATTTGAATCCATGTCTGGATAACACATGCCAATCATTCATTTTTTTACTATCTACCTGCACCAACACTATGAATAACGAACTTTGTATTGGCCTTGTGTCTATTTCTGATCGCGCCTCCAGCGGCATGTATGCTGACCAAGGCCTGCCTGCCTTGGAGGCCTGGTTTACCGACGCGCTCGTTTCACCCTGGCGGATGGTGACGCGATTAATTGCCGATGAGCAAGCCTTGATTGAACAAACGCTGATTGAATTATGTGACACCGCAGGCTGTCATCTGGTGCTGACTACCGGCGGCACGGGCCCCGCGATTCGCGATGTCACTCCTGAGGCAACGCTGGCAGTGGCGCACAAGATCATGCCGGGCTTTGGCGAACAAATGCGGCAAATATCGCTGCAATTTGTTCCTACCGCCCTACTCTCGCGGCAAGTCGGTGTCATACGGGGCCAATCGCTCATTCTAAATTTGCCCGGCCAGCCCAAGTCAATCAAAGAGACCCTGGAAGGAGTGAGAGACGCAGAAGGCAACCAGCGAGTTCCGGGCATCTTTGCTGCGGTGCCTTACTGTATAGATCTGATCGGCGGACCATACATCGAAACCAATGAGGCGGTGATCAAGGCCTTTCGGCCGAAATCAGCAATCAGGCCAAAGACCGGGGCGCAGTAATAAAACCAGCGCGGAGAGACTAGCTCAGAGCACGGCCTAGCCAAGCGCTGATGTCCACCACCTCTTGCGGGCAAACGGCGTGCCCCATTGCATAGCTTGTCCACGCCACCGGATAGCCTAGTGCGATCAGTGCATCACGTGAGCTTGTCGCCCGATCAATGCTGATGATCTCGTCTTGCGTTCCATGCGCCATGAACACGGGCAAATCAGCATTCACTAATTGGCGCTCAGCGGCAAGTTTTCCGGCCAGTGGCAGATAAGTTGACAAGGCCATCACACCAGCGAGCCGTTCAGAATGCCGTAACGCCGTCATCAAGGCTACGGCACCACCTTGCGAAAACCCTGCCAGCACAATGCGGAGAGCAGCAATACCACGCGCACGTTCGCGTGCAATCAGTGATTCGATATGTTGTTGCGTTACACGCAGACCGGCTTCATCTTCACGCAGGCCACCCATCGAGAAGATGTCATACCAGGCGCGCATAGGCATGCCATTGTTGATCGTCACGGGGCGTACCGGCGCATGCGGAAACACAAAGCGAACAGCAAGCCGGGGTGGCAAGTTGAGTGCCGGCACAATGGGTTCGAAATCATGCCCATCCGCACCCAATCCATGCATCCAGATGACTGCCGCATCAGGCGATTTGCCAACTGAGTTGCCGACTTCAATTTCAACCATTTGGGAAGATTCATTCATAGATAGCGCGATTTTGCGTACGATGTTGCGTAGCTCGATACTTCAATCAACTGTTACGTAAAGCTCGCTTACAGCTTACTTACATCACCCACATGAATTTCTTTCATCACCAAATCACCCCGGGAGTGAATTCGAGCATTTTTTTTCATTAGATACATTTTCTCATCAGCAATCCGCAACAGCTCATCAACATTTTTGCTTGCGCCCGTCCCGGTAACCCAGCCTACTGACAAAGCAATAGGCCAATCTTTATTTTTAAACTCTGCCTTTGCTATCTCAAGAATTCGGTTGGCTAAAATCTCACAAGAAGCATCGTCTGTTTCCGGAAACAACAAAGCAAACTCATCCCCACCAAAACGGGAAACCACATCGCCTGCTCTGGAGTTATTGGTGAGAATCACAGACAAGACTTTGAGCGCTTCATCTCCTACGTTATGGCCTTGCTCATCATTCAGCAGTTTGAATTGATCGATATCGATGAAGAGCAGTGAATAAGGCTTGCCCGAACGTTCGCTCCGCGATTGCTCAGTGGCAAACCGATCAGTGAATTCGAGACGGTTGGCCAGATCAGTCAGCACATCCTTGCGCGAAAACTCTCTTTCGCGCCACACTTTGGCCATCACGCGACCAATGACGGTAAAGGTAACGCTGCGCGCGAACGCGTTCAGTAGCAACGCACTCCATGGGTAATCCGGATAAACCGCAATAAACTCGCCTGTGGTCCAGATAATACCGACAAAAATACCAACGATTGTCGGTACATGCGTATCTGAACGACGCAGCGCTCGAACCGAGCTCAAACGTGCCGCATGAATGATAGGTACGCAATAGAACACGTCAAACGAGTAATAGGTGGCTGACTCGCGATACGCAACGAAAGCAATGAGTAATACTTCGGCAACGATACAAATAAAATTCCAGCAATTATTGGCTATTCTCATTTGGCTGTTCCATGATGGACTTAACACTCAATGCGCTAAATATCATGGTATTAACCGAATTTTTGGGGGAATAGAGTATAGCATTGCTCACCATGCCGTCGTCTCTACCCTGAATTCAGTCCTGGGCAAGCAAGGTAACACCCCAGGCCACCCCAAAACCCGTGAGATCACTGGCCACAGCACCCAAGCCACCGGTACAGCTGGCGGCGGACAGATCAACATGCAACCAGGCGCGCTTGCTGGTAAAGCGCTGAAGAAACAGTGCTGCCAAAATGTGATCCGCCTCGCCATCCAGCGTACATTGCTTGACATCCGCTACTTTGGATTCAAGCGCAACAGCATAATCTTCCGCCAGAGGAAATACGCAGACCCGTTCGCCGCTGGTCACGCCTGCCGCTACGGCCAAATCAGCCAGGGGCGCTGCGCTGGCAAAAATGCCGGAATGCCTCGTCCCCACGGCGGTATGCATTGATCCGGTGAGGGTTGCGAAGTCGACCACGAGATCAGGTTTGTTGCGTGTCGCCAGCGTCAGCGTGTCGGCCAGCACCATGCGGCCTTCGGCATCGGTATGTACAACTTCGATGGTCGTGCCATCAAGCGCGGTGATGATGTCATTCTGTTTATACGCTGTGGCTGAAATATGGTTATGGGCAATCGCCAGCCAGCAGTCAATAGCCACCGGCAACTGCATTTCAGCGGCAGCCAACGTGATCGCCAGTGCAACGGCTGATCCATTCATATCTTCGTGCATGCCTGCCATAGAGCGCGCAGGTTTGAGATTATGGCCACCCGTATCAAAGCAGATGCCTTTGCCCACGAGTGCCACGTTTTTTAATTTCTTTCGTGTTTTATTCGCCGGAACCGATGGCCGATAAGTCAGATGCACAATTGCCGCATCATCGTCATGCGAACCCTGGGCTACGGCACAAAAAGCACCAGCACCCATTTTTTTCAACTGCTTTAAACCATATTCCTCAATGCCCAGGCCGTGCTCTTTTACCAGGCGCCGAATACGTTGGCGATAGGTCGCAGGCGTCAGCTCATTCGGTGCAAGGGCAGTCAATTCGCGTGCGAGATTATTCGCCTTTGCCAGGGCAATGACCGGGCTAAGATCAGCCGAGTCAAGTGGGCTGAATAAGTCGATCTTTGCCAGCGCTGTGGCGGATTTTTTCTTGCGTACTGGCAAAGGGAAGCTATTCACCAGTGCCGTAAACAAAAGATCACGCGAAACATCAGCATCAGTTGCCCACAGGGCCAGCGTTTTTGGTGATTCCTCTAGCAACAGCATCACCGCTTTACGCAACCGGGTAAGCTGCTCGAAGCGAGAAAGCGTTGCATCGCTCATCAGTAGCGCAACACGACGACCATCAGGAAGATCAATAGCCAGCGGGGTCTTGGCCAGCCTGGGCAGTGTCAGATCTTTACGTTTCAAAACGGCCAGCCATTGATCGCGTGCGGGTAAATCAGCGGGCAAGCTGGTCGCTAGGGGAATCAAAATCAATACATGGCTGATGGTATTCAGTAAAGAAAATTCAACTGCAGGATGAGTGGCAATTCTGGGCAAAGACATGGCATGCTTCCGGTTAAAATACGCGTTTGATTATATGCTCACCAGTGACCCACCATGCGCCAATACCTTGACCTGATGAGCCATGTGCTTGATCACGGAACGGAAAAATCCGACCGTACCGGAACGGGCACGCGCTCGGTCTTTGGCTATCAGATGCGCTTTGATCTCGCCGCTGGCTTCCCTGTGCTGAC
The DNA here is from genome assembly GCF_000934545.1 of Rugosibacter aromaticivorans. GTDB lineage: Bacteria > Pseudomonadota > Gammaproteobacteria > Burkholderiales > Rhodocyclaceae > Rugosibacter > Rugosibacter aromaticivorans. The sequence goes on along the minus strand of NZ_CP010554.1, from coordinate 1,227,998 downwards.
AACTAAAAAACTACACTTACGCTCGATCATTCATGAGCTGCTATGGTTTCTTAAAGGCGAAACGAATGTCCGTTATCTCAAGGAAAATGGTGTCTCTATCTGGGATGACTGGGCTGACAAGAATGGCAATCTTGGCCCTGTGTATGGCCACCAGTGGCGGCATTGGCCCAACCGTTCGGCAGAAAACCCCGATGGGGAGATTGACCAGATCACCCAGTTGATCGACGGTCTGAAAAACAACCCGGACTCGCGCCGCCATATTGTCTCTGCATGGAACCCGGCGGACATCCCGCAAATGAAACTGCCGCCCTGCCATGCTTTATTCCAGTTTTATGTGGTGGATAAAAAACTTTCCTGTCAGCTCTACCAGCGCAGCGCCGACATTTTTCTGGGCGTGCCATTCAACATTGCCTCGTATGCCTTGCTGACGCTCATGGTGGCGCAGGTGTGCCAACTGCAACCAGGCGAGTTTGTATGGACAGGTGGTGACTGCCATCTGTACAGCAATCACTTGGAGCAAACCAGGTTGCAATTGTCACGCAAACCGCGCCCCCTGCCACGCATGCGCATCAACCCGGATGTGCAAGATATCTTCGCCTTCCGTTTCGAGGATTTCACGCTGGAAGGTTACGATCCGCATCCGCACATCGCCGCACCGGTGGCCGTATAACCCACTGTGTAGCCCATGATGCCCTCATGATTCTCGGCGGCGACATCGGCGGCACCAAGGTACTGCTTGGCCTGATGGAAAATGGCACGCTGATTGCCGAGCGCCGTTATGCCAGCGCCGACTTTTCGAATTTCACCCACCTGCTCGCCAGCTTTTTTACCGATACGCAGATCAATCCGACCCAGGTGCATGGCGGTTGTCTGGCTGTCGCCGGCCCCATTGCCGATGACGGCCAGTCAGCCCGGCTGACCAATCTGCCCTGGATCATCGACAGCGGAGAACTGTCGCACCGCTTCGGCCTGCCTGCATTGCAGCTGGTCAACGACTTCGCCGCTGCTGCGCTGGGCGCGGTCACAGCTGCCATTGACCAGCGGGTGACGCTGCAGGAAGGACAACCCCTGCCCGACGCACCGCGCCTTGTCGTCGGTGCAGGTACCGGACTGGGCATGGCGCTCGTTCTGCCACAAGCGAAAAGCTGGCGCATCGTGCCTGGCGAGGGCGGTCATGTTGCCTTCGCACCCGCCGATGAAGAACAACTCAGACTATGGCAATTCCTGCATGCGCGCCACGGCAGGGTGACATGGGAACGGGTGGTCTCGGGGCCGGGGATCACTGCGATCCACGAGTGCATGACGGGAGCAATACTGCCGCCGGAAACCATCTCCAACCGCGCGCTGGCATCCGTCACTGACGCCCGCCACTCGCTGGAGATATTTCTTGCCGCCTACGGTGCCTTCGCCGGCGATATGGCGCTAGCCTGCCTGGCGCGCGGCGGCGTTTTTTTCACCGGAGGAATCGCCGCCAAGCTGCTGCCACTTCTGTCACACAGCTGCTTTCTAACGGCTTTCAACGCCAAGGATGACCATGCTGCCATTGCGGCACGCATGCCGATTCACGTCATTACCGACCCCGCACTTGGGCTAAGCGGCGCTTTGCGCACCGCTCAGAATAAGTCCTGATTGATCAGCGTCAACATGTTGTAATAAAAAAGAGCACATCATCGACAATTGTGCTTCCAAATCTTTTGAGTGATAAGGAGACAGCGATGACGACAGTCAAGAGCAGTACGAGCAATTCATCCCACAAAAAGCCAGTCAAGTCCTCCACCAGCGCAGCAGCCGTCGCGGCAAAAACGACGGCAAGGATAAAAAAACCGGTCGCCAAGGTCGCAGCGCCCAAGCGCATAGCGCAGCGTCCGCGTGCCAGGGAAATAACCGGCATCACGCCGGAACAGCGCTTGCGCGATATTGCAGTCGCCGCTTATTACATTGCCGAGCGGCGCGGTTTCGCGCCGGGCGATCCGCTGGAAGACTGGGTGCAGGGTGAAGCGGAAATTGATTGTTTGCTGGCCGCAAAACACATGGGACAGATGAACAGCTGACAGGTTCGCCGCCGGCGGCTCAGGCAGGCATCAGCACCAGTACCGCCAGCGGCGGCAAAACCAGCTCTAATGATGCGGGCTGTGCCATCCAGGGCCGCTGGTCGGCGCGCACGCGACCGCCGTTGCCCAGATCGCTGCCGCCATAAAGCGCGGAATCGCTGTTCGTCCGTTCAACGTAATCGATGGCTTGCGGCACGCCCAGCCGGTAGCCATAGCGCGGTACCGGCGTGAAGTTGACTACTACAATGGCATAACTGCCGTCGCGTGCGCGGCGCAGCCAGCTGACCACCGACTGGTCGGCATCGTGGCAGTCGATCCACTGAAAACCCTCGCTGGAGAAGTCCAGCTCATGCAGGGCTGGCGCCTTCAGATAAAGATGATTGAGGTCACGCGCCAAACGCTGCACACCGGCATGCAAAGGATATTGCAGCAGATGCCATGGCAGCTCTTCACCGGTGCGCCATTCCCACGGCTGGCCGAGTTCCGCACCCATGAATAACAGCTTCTTGCCCGGTGCCATCATCTGATAGGCCAGCAGCAGGCGCAGATTGGCGAAACGCTGCCATTCATCGCCCGGCATTTTCCCCAGCAACGAACGCTTGCCGTGCACTACTTCATCATGCGACAGCGGCAGGACAAAATTTTCGCTGTAGGCATAAAGCTGGCCAAAGGTCAGCCGTTCGTGGTGAAAGCGCCGATGCACGGGATCGTGGCGCAGGTAGTCCAGTGTGTCGTTCATCCAGCCCATGTTCCATTTCATCGAGAAGCCCAGGCCACCCAGCCAGGTCGGGCGCGACACCATGGGCCAGGCAGTGGATTCCTCGGCGATAGTCAGCGCACCAGCGAACTGGCCATGCACCATTTCATTCAGCTCACGCAAAAAGGCGATGGCTGCGAGATTTTCGTGCCCGCCATGAACATTCGGTGTCCACTCGCCGGGCTGGCGCGAGTAGTCGAGGTAGATCATCGAGGCCACGGCATCCACGCGCAAGCCATCGACATGAAACTCGGACAACCAGTAATGCGCCGAAGAAAGCAGGAAGCTCCTGACCTCGTTGCGGCCATAGTTGAAGACGTGGGTGCCCCAATCGGGATGCACTTTCTGGCGCGGGTCTTCGTGCTCGTAGAGCGAAGTGCCGTCGAAATGAGCGAGCGCCCAGTCATCCGCCGGGAAATGGCCGGGCACCCAGTCGAGAATCACGCCAATATTCGCCTGATGCAGGGCGTCGATGAGAAAACGCAGATCGTCGGCGCTACCGAAACGCGAAGTCGGTGCGAAAAAGCCGGTGCATTGATAGCCCCAGGATTCATCGAGAGGATGCTCCATCAGCGGCATGAATTCGACATGCGTGAAGCCCATCTCCTGCATATAGGGAACCAGACGGCTTGCCAGTTCACGATAGCTGTAGAAACGGCCATCAGGGAGATGCCGCATCCAGCTCCCGGCATGCATCTCATACACATTCATCGGCGCGTGCAGCCAGTCGCGCGCCGCACGCGCAGCAAGCCAGTCAGCATCGCCCCAGACGTGCGCCGTAGCCGGATCGACACGACAGGCAGTAGCCGGTCGATATTCAAAGGCGCGGGCGTAGGGATCGGATTTGATACGCAGTGCACCGCTGCCGCGCACACGGATTTCAAAGCGGTAGAGCATGCCTTCGGCCAGCCCGGGAAGGAACAACTCCCAAACACCGGAGCTACCCAGCGAGGCCATCGGATGGATCCGTCCATCCCAGCGATTGAAATCGCCGATGACGGAAACTCGCTCGGCATTCGGCGCCCAGACGCGGAAGCAGATACCAGTCACGCCGTCGCGCGTAGCTGGATTGGCGCCGAGCATACGCCAGGCCTGTTGCAGACGGCCTGCATTGAACAGAAAAAGATCAGCCGTCGGTGGCTGCGGCGGGAAGGCGTAGGCGTCATACTGCACCACACCGTCGATGTGCAGACGCCATGGCCGTGGCAAAGAGATGGCACCGCGCCACTCGAATAAATCGGTACCGGCGATGCGGTCAAGCGGAAGCCATTCACCATCGGCATCTGCCACTGCGACAGATTCCGCAGCCGGACGGAAGACACGCAGGCACCACACCGTCCCCTCGACCTGCAGGCCGAGCACAGTAAAAGGATCATATTCACGTGCCGCCAGTAATGCGGCACAAGAGGGAGAGGTCATGTTTTACGGAAGCTCATTGGCATCCTGTCCAGGGTAGCCGCAACGGAGTTAGAACAATACACGGATTCCAAAAAAGCAAAAAGCCTGTGGTACCGACCGCTTGAAAACATATAGCTTTGCATCGTGCATCTGGCGCGCTGCAAATTGTTCTACCTGACGCTGATGAACATCAGCCAGAAATGGACGATGCTCCTGCAAAACTGGAAAGCCACTCTCAACCGGTTTACCATAATGTGCGAAGAGTGGACGCCAATCCGCTATCTGAAACCCCATTGACACAATACACAAAACCCGGGAGAAAACTATGAGTTTCACAACAGGTTTTATGCCACCAGTACAGGGAAAGTCCACCCATACCGCTGCGGCGATACGCATCCTCAAACGCCTGCTGCGCAATTTTCGCAGTGCTGCTGTGCTGCGCCTGTGGAATGATGCGACCCACCACATTGGACACAGTGGACACACCGCGCCCGCTTTTACCTTGATCGTACGGGATCCCTCCGTGCTGCGCAAACTGGTGCTGCAACGCAGCGCGCTGGTACTCGCAGATGCTTATTTCCGTGGGCTTCTCGATTTTGAAGGCGACTTGTATTCGGTACTGCGCCTGAAAGAATACTTCCAGACGCTGGTTCTTCCTCTACGCGAGCGCAGCGCTTTGTTGCTTGACGCCCTGCGGCTGCCGGGAAAGCCTCTGACGGCAATGCCGCCTGCATCTCCTGCCGCCGCCTTGCCCAATGAAGACAGGTTTTCCCACGGTCATTCCAGGCAAAGCGACCGCGCCGCCATCTCGTTCCACTACGATGTATCCAACCAGTTTTACAAATTGTGGCTGGATGAGCAAATGGTGTATTCGTGCGCCTACTTCGAGACACCCGACGACACACTGGCGCAGGCGCAACGCAACAAGCTCGATCACATCTGCCGCAAATTGCGTCTCACGCCGGGTGAGCGTTTCCTCGATATCGGCTGTGGCTGGGGTGCGCTGGTGTGCTGGGCGGCGCGGCATTATGGTGTCCAGGCCTATGGCATCACGCTCAGCCAGCGGCAATACGAACATGCGCAACAGCGTATTGCCGCCGAAGGGTTGCATGATCTTGTTACCGTGGAACTGCGCGACTATCGCGATCTGCAAGGTGAGGCGGCGTACGATAAAGTTGCCAGTGTCGGCATGTTCGAGCATGTCGGCCTGGCGAACCTTCCCGCTTATATCGCCACCGTTCACCGGATATTGCGGCCGGGCGGTTTGTTTTTGAACCACGGCATTACCCACGATGAAGAGGGCTGGCGGCAAAATGTCAATACGGAATTCATCAACCGCTATGTGTTTCCTGACGGCGAGCTGGATACGGTGAGCAATATTCAGCGCGGCATGGAGCTCGCCGGTTTTGAGATTCACGATGTTGAGGGCTTGCGACCACACTACGCATTGACCCTCAGGCACTGGGTGCAACGGCTGGAAGCGGCTCACGATGAGGCCTTGCAGCATGTCAGCGAAACGGCCTATCGTGTCTGGCGGCTCTACATGGCGGCCTGTGCACTGGAATTCGAGGCCGGGGGTACGGGGATTTATCAGATTCTGGCATCGCGGCGCGGCGCGGTGACGCTTCCCTTGCCGCTGACACGGCGCGACCTGTATGACCACGCTGGTCGGGGGCCTGCCCTCCACTGATCGAAACAGCGGTGGATAACTGAACTGAAAGAAACAGGCAATAACCGGCCCGTGCTCAAGCAGATGATGAATCTTGGGCAAGGGAAATGGGTTCCTGCCATTTCTCTGCACAATCCGCTCATCGATCTCAGGATTATCCACCTGCCAGAACCGGGAACAGTTCCTTGATGCCTATGGCCATCGATTCCACCGCGATCGCTGCCAACAAGAGCCCCAGCAGACGGTTGGCCACATTGAGTCCGGCCGTCCCCATCAGACGGCCGACGGGCGCTGCCATGCGGAGCATCAGCCAGACCACGATGCAGACTGTCCCGATAATGGCAATCACCAAGGCATCGTGGAACAGCCCGCCCTGTTGTACGGCAATCATCACTGTGCTGATTGCCCCCGGCCCAGCCAGGAGCGGCACTGCCAGGGGTACCACTCCCAGCGTTTCTGTGCCATCGAGTGCATCGGCCTCCTCCGCCGTCTGGCGCACGTCCCCTGGTTTAGCCTGAAGCATGGCAAAAGCCATTAGCAGGAGGACCAGACCGCCGCCAATGCGGAAGGAAGCGAGGCTCGTGCCCATGGCGCGCAACACGGCTTCCCCAGTGAGCGCAGCGCCTATCAGGACTCCAAAAACAGTCAGACTGGTGACCTTGGCGAAGCGGCGGCGATCAGCGTCTGAGCGGCTCGCGCATATGCTGAGGAAGATCGGTATTGCCATGAAAGGATCCAGAACCGCCAACAAAGACAGCAGGAAACGACTGTATTCAGTCCAGTTTGCCAATTCACCCATGGACAACTTCCGAGGTTCTCAATGAATACGGTGTGCGAAAGAGGTGATGTATCAACGACACTTACTTCCAGACCAGAATCCGCCGTCCTTTGCGGGAGGTTTGTGGCGTCTCGGCGGTGGGCCACCAACGATGATCGGGACGACGGCTGCAGCCGTTGCTGGTATCCCGAGTTCGGTCTTCAGTTCGGGGGCATTGGGGGCGGAGACCGCAGAACCAATGACACCGGTGCCCAGCCCCATGGAGTAGGCGGCAAGCATCAGATTCTCCGCAGCCAGCGAGCCGTCTGCGGCAATCGGCAAAAAATGGGGTCCCGTGGCGTCGGCACAAACAACAATGCGCGGACTGGCGTTGTAGAAGACGTGAAATCCGGACTGGCGAGGGGATCAAACACATGACTTCCTGCCTGCAGCCTGGCGCTATGCGCCTCCCGAATAAAGAGCGCTTTGGCGCGAACGGAGAGACACTTCAATATCTCCGCATCCTGCACGATAACGAAGACCCATGACTCCTCATGCACTGCTGTCGGCGCTCGGACAGCTGCCGCTAACAAACTGTTGACCTTGGCCTGATCAAGCTTCCCGGGTGTATAGACACGCACCGAACTACGCCCGTTAATGGCTTCTATTACACTCATAATTTTTTCGGAGTTGCCTCATGACGACCTCCATCAACTTACGCAGCCGGTTTATTCTAGGCCAGATTCCGCGATTCGATCCAGAAACCGACCAACTGCGGACTTAATATACGGAGACGTCAGCCCGTCCACATGCTTATCGGCTGCACACAAAGCAAACCATATTCATCCCTCATCCCGCAACCAGGGGCCATCCACATCACCATACAGGGGCAACATGACGAATATCCCCGCACTCCTCGGCAATGAAGCCGACTACCTTCTTAATCATGCTTGCAACACCTTCCCCAAGACAACCCTGCACCTGCCGGGCCCGGATTTCATCGACCGGGTGGTAGCGAACAGCGACCGTACCCCCGGCACTCTGCGCAACTTCCAGCAGATATTCAACACCGGGCGGCTGGCAGGGACAGGCTACCTGTCGATCCTTCCAGTGGACCAGGGTGTGGAGCATTCGGGCGGCGCTTCTTTTGCGCCCAACCCCGGCTATTTCGATCCGGAGAACATCGTCAAGCTGGCCATCGAGGGCGGGTGCAACGCGGTGGCGTCCACCCTCGGCGTGCTGGGCGCGGTGTCCCGCAAGTACGCACACAGGATTCCCTTTCTGGTGAAGCTGAACCACAACGAGATGCTCACCTACCCGACCATGCACGATCAGACCTTGTTCACCAGCGTGCAAAAGGCCTTCGACCTGGGTGCGGTGGCAGTGGGGGCGACGGTATATTACGGCTCGCCGGAATCCCGGCGGCAGATTCTGGAAGTATCCGAGGCCTTCGCCCACGCTCACCGGCTTGGCATGGTTACCTTCCTGTGGGCCTATTTGCGCAATCCCGGCTTCAAGAAGGATGGCGTCGACTACCACGAAGCTGCCGACTTGACCGGCCAGGCGAATCATCTGGCGGCCACCATCGAGGCGGACATCGTCAAGCAGAAACAGGCCACCAACAACGGCGGCTTTACCGCCATCGGTTTCGGCAAGACTCACCCCAAGGTCTATTCCGCGTTGACTTCGGACCACCCCATCGACCTGGTGCGCTACCAGGTGGCCAATTGCTTCATGGGCCGCGCCGGCATGATCAATTCCGGTGGCGCGTCGGGCGAGAACGACCTGGCCCAGGCAGTGCGCACGGCCGTGATCAACAAGCGGGCCGGCGGCATGGGTCTGATTTCCGGCCGCAAGGCCTTCCAGCGGCCAATGGCGGAAGGCGTGCAACTGCTCAATGCGATTCAGGATGTGTATCTGTCACGCGATATTACCTTGGCCTGAACAATGCTCGGGGCAGAGAATCAGCAGGACTGTTGCAAAGCCCGAAGATTGACTGACAAACGCTCCTCACCGCATTGCTCGTCGAGTTCCAACTTCCAGTCAGAGCATCCGTTTTTCAGCCCGTTTCACTTCAGGTGATTTTTTAGGGGTTTAGGGGTTTAGGGGTTTAGGGGTTTAGGGGTTTAGGGGGGTTCTTTGTTATCGTATCGACTCTGGCCACAACGGAGGAAACTCTATGCAGCTGAATAAAATCAGCGATGGTGCCAATCACCTGCCGCAAATATCCGGCGGGAAAGGATACGCATGAGTGCCAGGCATCTGACACGCGCCACTTTTGGCATCGTGCTGGCCGGTGGCCGCGGCAGTCGTCTGATGCAGCTCACCGACTGGCGGGCAAAACCTGCCGTGCCTTTTGGCGGAAAATTCCGCATTATCGACTTCACGCTCTCCAATTGCGTCAATTCAGGCGTGCGCCGCATCGGTGTCGCCACGCAGTACAAGGCGCAAAGCCTGATCCAACATCTGCAACGCGGCTGGAGCTTTCTCGATGGGCGCTTTCACGAATTCATTGACATTCTGCCGGCGCAACAACAGGTCAGCGAGGACTGGTATCGGGGCACCGCCGATGCGGCATATCAAAACCTCGGCCTGATCCGTCGCAACCGCCCCAAATACGTGCTGGTACTCTCCGGCGACCACGTCTACAAGATGGACTACGGCCGCATCCTGCTTGACCATGTGCAGACCCAGGCTGATCTGACTGTCGCCTGCATGGATGTGCCCCTGACGGAGGCCAGCGCCTTCGGCATCATGGATATCGGCCATGACAAACGTGTTTCAGCCTTTATCGAAAAACCGGTCCATCCGTCGCCGCTGCCGCATCGCCCCGACCGCGCGCTGGCCAACATGGGCGTGTATGTATTCAACGCCGACTTCCTCTACGAGCAGCTGATCCGCGACAAGGACGATCCGGATTCGGCGCATGATTTCGGCAGGAACGTGATTCCGCATTGCGTACGGCATCATCGCGTGTTCGCCCACAGCTTCGCCGACTCCTGTGTCGGCATGGATAGTTGCGGCATTTCCTACTGGCGCGACGTCGGCACCATCGACGCCTATTGGGAAGCCAACATGGAGTTGACCAAGGTCACGCCCGAACTCAATCTCTATGACGAAGTCTGGCCCATCTGGACGCATCAGGAGCAACTGCCGCCGGCCAAGTTCGTCTTTGACGATGACGGCCGGCGCGGCATGGCGGTCGATTCACTGGTTTCGGGCGGCACCATTATCAGCGGCGCCACGGTACACCGCTCCCTGCTGTTTTCGCGTGTGCGCGTACATAGCTACGCGCAGATCGAGGATTCGGTGATCCTCCCTGATGTCGACATCGGCCGCCATGCGAAGCTGCGGCGAGTAGTCCTGGACAAGCACTGCCACATCCCAGAAAATATGACAATAGGCTATGATGCCGAAACCGACCGCCGACGCTTTCACGTCAGTGAGCATGGCATCACTCTGGTCACACCGGAAATGCTCGGTCAACAGGCACATCACATCATCCGCTGATTCCTGACGACTCTCGCCCCATGAAACAACTCAACCTCGTTTTCCTCTGGCACATGCACCAACCCGACTATCGGGATCACGGCAACAACCTGGGTGTTTCAAAAGTCGGCGCTGGTCAAACGGCGACAGACAATGCTGCCGGAGAATTCACGCTGCCCTGGGTGTACCTGCACGCCATGAAAGACTACGTCGACATGGCAGCACATCTGGAGCGTTACCCGGAGATCCGCTGCGTGGTGAATTTTGTGCCGGTGCTGCTGGAACAGATCGAGGATTACGTACAGCAATTCGCGAGCCGGAAGTTCCGCGATCCGCTGCTGCGCATGCTCGCCACACCTGATCTCAACCATATCCCGGAAGTCGATCGCCACTTGCTGCTGAATACCTGCTTTCGCAGCAATCACGTCACCATGCTGGCGCCCTTTCCCCGTTACCAGTATCTGCACGACCTCTATCTGAGCCTCTCCCGCGAGGGTGACGCGATGCTCGCCTATCTTTCCGGCGCCTATTTTTCAGACCTCATCACCTGGTACCACCTGGCCTGGACGGGCGAAACCGAGCGTCGCCGCAATCCGCTGCTCGCGACCCTGATCAGCAAGGGCGAAGGTTATGACGCCGCCGACCGGCAGCACCTGCTAGCCAGCATCGGCGAACTGATCACCGGCCTCATCCCGCGCTGGCGGGCGCTGGCGGCGCGGGGCCAGGTCGAGCTTTCGGCGACGCCGCAAACCCATCCGCTGGCCCCGCTGCTGCTTGACTTCCACGCCGCGCGCGAAAGCCTGCCTGATGCTCAACTGCCTGTCAGCACCACCTACCCGGGCGGGCGCAGCCGCGTCATGACCCAGATTGGCAGTGGACGCGCCAGCCATGCCACCCGCTTCGGCGCACCGCCGGCCGGTATGTGGCCTGCCGAAGGCGCCATCTCTGCGCCATTTGTCCAGCTTCTGGCCAACGCCGGCTGCCGCTGGATCGCCAGCGGCGAAGGTGTGCTCAAGCATAGCCTGGCCGCCAGCGGCATCCACACCACCATGCACGCCGCCTATCGTCCGTGGCAGCTGGAGGGCGCACCAGAGCTAACCTTGTTTTTCCGCGATGACCGGCTGTCCGACTTGATCGGCTTTGATTATGCCAAATGGCACGGACGCGATGCGGCAAGACATCTGGTCGCACAACTCGACGCCATTCTCGACGCCGCGCCGACGGACGAAGCGCCTGTAGTCAGCATCATTCTCGATGGCGAAAATGCCTGGGAGCACTATCCCTACAACGGCTACTATTTCTTTGACGATCTGTACAGCCTGCTCAAGCAACACCCGCGCATCACCACCACCACCTATGCCAGATTGCTGGCGCAAGCCCGGCCTGTCGTGGCATCCCCGCTGCCACAGCTGGTTGCAGGGAGCTGGGTGTATGGCACGCTGTCGACCTGGATCGGCAACCAGCAGAAAAACCACGCCTGGGATCTGCTCTGCGCCGCCAAGCAAAGTTATGACCTGGTGCTGGCCAGCGGCCGGCTGTCGGCGGAAAAGTCGGCGCTGGCGACACGGCAACTGGCCATCTGCGAAAGCTCGGACTGGTTCTGGTGGTTCGGCGACTACAACCCGGCGGCCAACGTTGCCAGTTTCGATCAACTGTTCCGCCACAATCTCGTCCACCTTTACCACCTGCTGCAACTGGAGCCCCCCGCCCAGCTCGAGATACCGATTTCTGCCGGATCAAGCGCAGCCACCGGCGGCTCGATGCGGCGCGCAACCGAATCGTCCGCCTAAAAGTCCGCCATGCCCATCACCCTTCTGTTCGGCGTTCATGCCCATCAGCCAGTCGGCAATTTTCCGGCGGTCATCAATGACGCTCACCTGCGCAGCTACGGCATGTTCCTGCGCGTCATGGAATGCTACCCGGCGTTCCGCTTCAGTGTGCATTTTTCGGGCTGGCTGCTCGACTACCTGCTGGCGCATTATCCCGCCGATATGGCGCGGCTGGCGGTCATGACCCGGCGCGGGCAGGTCGAATGGTTCGGCTCCGGCGACTGCGAACCGGTGCTGGCGGCCATTCCGCACCGCGACCGGGTAACGCAAATCACCACCCTATCAGACAAGATCGAGCGGCATTTCGGCGTGCGCCCTGCCGGCGCCTGGCTCACCGAACGGGTCTGGGAATCCTCCGTGGTGCCCGCACTAGCCGAGACCGGCATTCGCTACGTCGCTGTCGACGACTACCACTTTCTTTGTGCCGGGATGGCAGGCAGGCAGCTCGACAGCTTCTACACCACCGAAGACGATGGTCAGCGCCTCGACCTGTTTCCCATCGCCGAAGCGGCACGCTACCGGCTGCCCTTCTCGCCCGCGCTTGACGCCGTCGCCTGGCTCGAAGACCTGGCGCGGCAGGGACGCCGTGCCGCGATCTATTTCGACGACATCGAGAAATTCGGCATCTGGCCCGAGACCCATGAATGGGTATATGAAAAAGGCTGGCTGACGCAGTTTGTCGAAGGCGTGCTGGCTTCGCCCCTGATCCGTACCGCCACCTATGCCGACTATCACGCGCGCGAGAAAACACGCGGCATCGTCTATCTGCCGACCACCTCCTACATCGAAATGAACGAATGGACGCTGCCCGCACCGCGCGCCAGCGTGTATCGCGCACTGGTCGACACGGAAAAGGCAGCGGGCCGCTTCGAGGCGCACAAACCTTTTTTGCGCGGCGGCATCTGGCGCAATTTCATGTCGCGCTACCCGGAAGCCAACTGGATGCACAAGCGCATGCTGGATATTTCGCAGCGGCTGGCCCGGCTACCGGCAGCGCAACGCACGGCGGGCATGCAGGAGCACCTGCATCGCGCCCAGGCCAACGACGCCTACTGGCACGGACTGTTCGGCGGCCTCTACCTGCCGCATCTGCGCCGCGCGGTGTGGCACAACCTGCTGGCGCTGGAGGCCGCGCTCGACCCGCTGGCGCCTGCCGCCGCGCTGGAGCGCCGCGACCTCGACAATGACGGCCACGACGAGCTGCTGCTGCGCAGCGGCGAACTGCTGGCCGTCATCCGCGAAGACGGCGATGCGGCGCTGGTGGAGTTCTCCAGCCTGCCGTTGGCGCACAACTTCGGTGATACGCTGCGCCGCCATGCAGAGACCTATCACGCAAAAATCGGTTTGTCCGAAGGAGGACTCAAGAATCCGTCTCTGGACGCTGGTGCAACGGCGCCCACAGCGGAAAAAAGTCGCATCGCCTCAGCCCATGACCGCATCGCATTCCTGCAAGCCATTGTTCCGGCGGATGCCGAACCAGACGTCCGTCCACGCGGCATCTGCATCGATAGTTGGGTAGCCGCCGATGGCACACGCCATGCCCTGGACACCTATTGCCGTGACACCACGCCCGGCCACTTTGCTGCCGCCGGCGACGGCTGGCGCGTGGAAAAACGCTACGCGCTACAGGGGGATACGCTGGAAATTGCCTACCGCATCACCGATGGAAGTGGCGGGGTGAGTACGCTTGATTTCCCCGCTGAGCAGCTAGAGACGCAAATCAATCTCGCCATGCCCAGTTGCGATGGTTACGGCGGTCGTTACGTGCTGGCCGACGGCAGTATTCCCGGCGGCTTTGGCCAGACACTGGAACTTTCCGCCTTGCACCACATCACTCTTGAAGACGCCGAACTTGGCAACCAGTTCAGCAACCAACCCGGTACGCTACCCGCCTACCGGCACGGTGCATTGCAGCTTGTCGCCGTCCCTCAAGGGTACTTTCCAGAGACATCCAGAGACAGAGACGGATTCCCAGAAACGGGTTCAAACAAAGATTCAAAGCTTCGCGGCGTCTCACCAGCACCGACTTTCACAGCGCAACCACACCATACCGTATCGCAATCCGAAGCCGGTTTCGAAAAAATCATGCAGGCCATCTGCCTCACGCTCCGCTGGCGGGTCGCAACCGGCGGTTGGCAACGCATCACCCTCAAGGTAACTTCCACAGCATAGAATTCAACTTGCCAGTTCAGCTTACCTCAACCTTCTTCACCGACCATTATGCCCGGCACCCGCTATCCGCTCGAAGTCAATCCCGAAATTCCGCCGCGTCTCGCGCGGCTTGAGGAACTTGCCAGCAACCTCTGGTACAGCTGGGACCGTCCGACACGTTCGCTGTTCGCGCGCCTGAATTTACGCTTATGGCGAGCAACCAACCACAGTCCCAAGGCCATGCTCAAGCGCGTCGATCAATACCGGCTCAAGGAGGTCGCTGACGACCCGATTTTTCTCGATACCATGAATCGCGTGCTAATGGCCTACGATGCCTACCATGCGACACCGGCCACCCAGGAACTGCCTGGCAAGCCGCCGCTGGAATCGACCGATCTGATTGCCTATTTCTGCGCCGAATTCGGCTTTCATGAAAGTCTGCCGATTTATTCCGGCGGACTGGGCATTCTTTCCGGCGACCACTGCAAGGGTGCCTCCGACCTGCGCCTGCCGTTTGTCGCCGTCGGCCTGCTCTACCGCCAGGGCTACTTCCAGCAAACCATTGACCGCGATGGCAAACAGCATGCACACTTCGCAGACAATGATTTTGATGACATGCCGATCGAGCCGGTGCACGGTGCAGACGGCCGCGATGTCCTCATTGGGATCGACTTTCCCGGCCGCACAGTCTGGGCCAAGGTCTGGCAGGCCCGCGTCGGCAACACCCGGCTCTATCTGCTCGATACCGATATCGAGAAAAACAATCTAGCTGACCGTGACATTGCTCATCAACTGTATGGCGGTGACCGCCATACGCGCATCGAACAGGAAATCCTGCTTGGCGTGGGGGGAGTACGCGCCCTGCACGCGCTCGGTTTGCATCCCACGGTCTGGCACATCAACGAGGGGCACGCCGCTTTCTTCATTCTGGAACGTATTCGCGATCTCATGGATCAAGGCCAAAGCTTTGCCACCGCGCTCGAAGCCGCCGCCGCCAACACCGTATTCACCACCCACACCGCCGTACCTGCGGGCCATGACCATTTCGCCGATGACCTGGTGATGCATTATTTTGACAGTTTCTGCAAGACCACCGGCCTTGATCGCACGACCCTGCTGAGCATGGGCCACACTGGCGGCAGCAACGACTTCAACATGACTGCGCTGGCGCTGCGCGGTTCGCGCTTTCATAACGGCGTCTCGCGCATCCACAGTGAAGTATCGGCGCGCATCTGCAGCGACCTGTGGCCACAGGTCGAGGCTGCCGAAAACCCGATGGACTATATTACCAACGCGGTGCACGTGCCCAGCTTTCTCGCCACGGACTGGTACGAAACCTTCGATCGCTACCTCGGCCTCGGCTGGCAGCACCGCCATACGGATGAGGCCTGCTGGTCGGATATACAGCACATTCCTGACCAGATTTTCTGGAGCATCCGCCAGTCGCTCAAGGCCCAGCTCCTGCATCTGGTATGCAACCGGGTACGTCAGCAGCAAAGACGCAATCAGGGTTCGGAAGCGCACCTGGATCGCCTCCTGCGCTTTGCCGACCCCGCCAACCCGACGGTGCTGACCATCGGCTTCGCCCGCCGCTTTGCCACGTACAAGCGCGCCACACTGCTGTTCAACAACCTTGACTGGCTGCACGAAATCCTCTTCGATACACAACATCCGGTACTCTTTCTCTTCGCCGGCAAAGCCCACCCGGCCGACGAGCCGGGCCAGCAGCTCATCCGCCAGATCACCGAACTCTCCCGGCAACGCGAGTTCGAGGGCCGCATTCTGCTACTCGAAGACTATGACCTGCACCTGGCCCGCCGCCTGGTCGCCGGGGTCGATGTCTGGCTCAATAACCCGATCTATCCGCTCGAAGCCTCCGGCACTTCGGGCATGAAAGCCGCCATCAACGGCACGCTCAACCTGTCCGTACTCGATGGCTGGTGGGGCGAGGGCTACGACGGCAAGAACGGCTGGGCAATCAGGCCGGCGGCGGAGGGGCTAGATTCCGCCCAGCGTGACGCCGAAGAGGCGCGCACACTCTACGAACTGTTGCAGGACAGCGTGATCCCGATGTACTACCGCAATACCGCACTCGGTTATTCGCCGGAATGGGTGGCCATGGCCAAACACTCCATCGCCTCGATCATGCCGCGCTTCAACATGCGGCGCATGGTCACCGAGTACACCGAGAAGTTCTACGCGCCCGCTGCCGCGCAGTGGCGCAAGTACGCCGGAGAAAATTTCGCCGGCGCGCGCCAGGTCGCCGAGTGGAAAACCCGTGTCCGCAGCGCCTGGCCGGGGGTACATCTGCGGCGTCTCGATCAGGCCATCAGCCGCATCCGCTTTGGCGAAACGCTGCGCTTCGAGATTGCCGTCCAACTCAACGGACTGATGCCGGAAGACCTGACGGTCGAACTGGTATTCACCCGTCCCCGTAAAGTCGCCTCGACCAAGGTATGGCATCACGTACTGTGCCACGAACAGCCACTGGAAGGCGGTGGACATCTTTTCAGTTGCGAACTGACGCCCGAGCAGTGCGGTAAGATGGAGTACCGCGTGCGCGCCTATCCGAGCCACGCCTTACTGACCCATCCCTTCGAGATGGGCATGATGCTCTGGCTGTGACCTCGCCTGTGAGCCTAACCACCACACCCGCTTGGATCACGCTGGCACGCCTTGCAGAAACGGCGCGTAGCGTTCATCTGCGCGATCTGTTTGCTGCCGATGCCGAACGCTTCACGCGCTTTTCACTACGCGAAGAAGGATTCCTGCTCGACTATTCAAAGCAACGCGTCACAACAGAAATCATGGCGTCACTGCATGCGCTGTGGCAAATCGCCGACGGCGCCCAATGGATTGCGCGCATGCGCGCAGGGGACGCCATCAACCACACCGAAGGCCGCGCCGTGCTGCACACGGCACTACGTTATAACGGTAGCGAGCCGATCTGCGATGCGGGCTGCAATACGGGTCACGATGTCATGCCCGATGTGCGCGGCGTGCTGGACAAGATGGCTCGCTTCTGCAACGACATTCACCAGGGTCACTGGCGTGGCGCGACCGGCGAACGTATCCGCGATGTCATCAATATCGGCATCGGCGGCTCCGATCTCGGCCCCAAGATGGCAAGCCGCGCGCTGGCGGCACAGCACATGCCGGGCATCACTGTGCATTACGTCTCCAACCTTGATGCCGCGCATCTGGTCACCGTCCTCGCCAAAATTGATCCGGCGCGCAGTCTGTTCATCATCGCCAGTAAAACATTCACCACACAGGAGACGATGCAGAATGCCATCTCTGCCCGCGTCTGGCTGGCTGCCGCGCTGGGCGAAGCGGCCGTGGCACGCCATTTCGTTGCCGTATCGACCAATCTCCCCGCAGTGGCTGCGTTCGGCATCGACCCGGCGAATGCCTTCGAGTTCTGGGATTGGGTCGGCGGCCGCTTCTCGCTCTGGTCGGCCATTGGTCTACCGCTGGCGCTGTCTATTGGCATGGACAACTTCCGTCAGTTTTTGGCGGGTGGCGCGGCGATGGATGCTCACTTTTTCAGTGCGCCGGCCGAGTGCAATCTGCCTGTCACGCTGGCCCTGCTTGATATCTGGAATACCAATTTCCTTGGCGCCGAAACACGCGCCCTGCTGCCCTACAGCCAGTCGCTGGAACTCTTGCCAAGCTATTTGCAGCAACTGGAAATGGAATCCAACGGCAAGCAGGTCGACCGTGATGGCAAGACTGTCGCTTATGCCACCGCGCCGATACTCTGGGGTGAAGCCGGCACCAACGGCCAGCACGCCTTCTACCAACTCCTGCATCAGGGCGGGCGGCTGGTTCCCTGCGAATTCATCGCCCTCGTCGAACCTGACTTTACGCTACCCGGCCATCACACCAAACTGCTCGCGCATTGCTTCGCCCAGAGCGAGGCGCTGATGCGTGGCAAAACGCTTGTCGAAGCGACTGCAGAGCTCGCTACCGCCGTGTCACCAGCGCCGACCAGTGACGGACTCAAGACTTTTGCCGCCGCCGTTCCGTCGGCGTCCTTGCAGCTTGCCCCCTACAAAGTATTCCCCGGCAATCAGCCCTCAACCACGCTATTGCTGCCGCGTCTGAACCCCTACACACTGGGCCAGTTGATTGCACTTTACGAGCACAAGGTCTTCAGTCTGGGCGTGCTGTGGAATCTGGACTCCTTCGACCAGTGGGGCGTGGAATACGGCAAGCAACTCGCCAGCCGTCTACTGCCGATGATCGAGGGGCGCACAGCAGCAACGGGGCTGGATAGCTCGACGGCGGGACTGGTTGCTGCCTGCCATAAGCCATGACAAAAACCGTTGGGCTCGTTCTGAATTTTTAGAGGCTCTCCTATGGACACCGCCGCATTTGACAGACTTGCCATCAAGACATCTGAACTGACACGCCAGTTCGGGCATTTGACTGCGGTGGATCACATCGAACTGCGCGTTCCCTATGGAGAGATTTTCGGCTTGCTCGGTGCAAACGGCGCCGGGAAGAGTACCGTCATCAAGATGCTCACGACACTGCTATCGCCCACATCCGGGTCAGCCACAGCCGGAGGATTCGACATCATCAAATCTCCGGGAGATGTCAGGCGGCGTATCGGCTACGTCTCGCAACTTTTGTCGGCCGACGGTGCCCTGACCGGCTACGAGAATCTGCGCCTATCGGCCAAACTCTATGGCCTGCCCAGGGCAGAGAGCGGCCAGCGCATCACCGATGCGCTGGACTTCATGGGGCTTACCGATTCGGCGCACAAGCTGGTAAAAACCTACTCAGGCGGAATGATCCGCAGGCTTGAGCTTGCCCAGGCCATGCTGCACCGTCCCGCGCTCCTGTTCCTGGATGAGCCGACCATCGGACTCGATCCGGTTGCGCGTCACATGGTGTGGGATCGCCTGCTGGATCTCAGACGCGACCATGGCATGACGGTTCTCATCACGACACACGATATGGAAGAAGCCGAGACGCTTTGTGACAGATTGGCGATTTTGCATGTGGGGCGAGTAAGCGTGGTTGGAAAACCAGCCGAATTGCGTAGGGAACTCGGAGCGAGCGCGACCATGGACGATGTATTCGCACACTATGCGGGGGGCTTGATACACGAAGGCGGGACTTTCCGCGAGGTCGCCCAGACCCGCAGGACGGCTCACCGCCTCGGCTGAGCGCGAACACATGAAACGATTCATCCGCGAGAGCGCCGCGATTGTAGAAGTCGAGCTGATCAAGCTCATTCGTGATCCGACCGAACTCGTTTCCCGTGCAGTGCAACCCGTGCTGTGGCTGGTAGTGTTCGGACAGGTTCTCGCCCAGGTTCGTGGCATCCACACCGGGCAGTTAAGCTATCTTGCGTTCATCACGCCGGGAATTCTCGCGCAGAGCGTTCTGTTCAGCGCGATCTTTTATGGCATCGCCGTCATCTGGGAGCGTGACCTTGGCGTGGTGCATAAACTCCTGGCGAGTCCCGCTCGTCGCAGCTCCCTGGTTTTTGGTAAAGCGGTTGCCGCCGGATTCCGCGGCCTCGTGCAAGCCGTGGTCATTTATCTCATCGCACTCGTCATGCATGTTTCACTCAGGCTGGATCCGCTGGCGATCTTCGCTGTGCTGGCCAGTGTGATGCTGGGATCGGGGATATTTGCCACCTTCTCGCTGATCATTGCGTGCATTGTAAAAACGCGTGAGCGTTTCATGGGCATTGGGCAACTCCTCACAATGCCCATGTTTTTCGCAAGCAACGCGATTTATCCGCTGGACATCATGCCAAGCTGGCTGCGCGTCATCGCGCAGATCAATCCACTCACTTATCTGATCGACGCGTTGCGCGGACTCATGATCACCGGAGGGGAAAATGTTCATGGTTACGGAGTTGATTTTTCAGTCATGTTCGCAGTATTCGCTGTACTTCTATTCGTCGCAGTGAGGTTGTACCCGACATTGGCGGAATGAGTATTGTAGGTGCTGCATACTATGCAAACGACTACAAAGAAACCCAAAACTGAGCCCCTGCGAGTGATGCCAGCAACGATCAAGACCTCTGACATCACCTCCGCGTCCGTTCCCGCCACGCTCGCTGCGCTTGATGTGAACCCGGAAACAGGTCTCACGCACGCCGAGGTGGACACCCGCCGGAAGGCGCATGGCTACAACGAAGTCGCCGAACATAAAGACCACCCAATCCTCATGTTTATCGGCAAGTTCTGGGGCGTGTCGGCTTGGATGCTGGAACTGATCATGGTTTTGTCGGCCCTCCTCGGGAAATACTCGGACTTGGCTGTGGTGAGCGCGCTGCTGATTGTCAATGCCGTGTTGAGCTTTATGCAGGAGCGCCGGGCCGCCGGTGTCGTCGCAACGTTGCGGCGACGGTTGCAGGTCAGTGCACGCGTGCTGCGCGAGTCGGTCTGGCAGGTCGTTCCCGCACGAGAGTTGGTCCCCGGCGACATCATCCGCGTGCGCCCCGGCGACATCATCCCGGCGGATGTGAAACTCCTCACTGGCGCGCTGAGCATTGACCAGTCTGCCCTCACGGGCGAGTCACAGGATACCGACAAGGCCGCCGGCAGAGTACTTGCGTCGGGGTCCGTCGTTCGCCGCGGCGAAGGCAATGGTGTGGTCATCCTGACCGGGGCAAAGACCTACTTTGGCCGCACCACGCAACTCGTGCAGGAAGCGCGCCCGAAACTCCACATCGAAGCGGTGGTGGCCAAGGTGGTGCGCTGGCTGTTCGTCATCGTCGGCGCGCTGCTCGGCGTGGTGATCGTGCTGTCGCTGATCCGGCACACGGCGCTGCGTGAGATGATTCCGCTCATGCTTGTCCTGTTGATGAGCGCAGTGCCGGTCGCCCTCCCGGTGATGTTTACGGTCAGCATGGCTGTCGGGGCGAAAGAGCTGGCAAAGCGCGGCGTGCTGGTCACACGCCTCAGCGCCACAGAAGATGCTGCGACGATGGACGTGCTCTGCGTGGATAAGACAGGCACGATCACGATGAACCAACTCGTCGTCACCAGCGTGATTCCCCTGGAGCACGCGACAGAATCCGACGTGTTGTTTGCCGCCGCACTCGCATCTCAAGAGTCCAACCAGGATCCGATTGACCTGGCCTTCCTTGCCGCGGCAAAAGAGCGGCAGGTCTTTAATGGCGCAGCGGCGGTCACGCCAATCTCTTTTGCACCATTTGACGCAACAAACCGGCGGACTGAAGCCGTGGTTGAACAGAACGGCCAACGTCTGCGCGTGATGAAAGGCGCTGTTCGTACAGTCGCTGAAGCCTGCGGGCTGCAGTCCGATGAGATAGACGCGTTGGAGGCACGGGCCGGCGAATCGGCACTGAAGGGATATCGGACACTGGCGGTAGCGCGTGGTTCCGAGGCGGGTACACCCGCATTGCTTGGATTGGTGACCTTGTTTGACCCACCTCGGCCGGATGCCAGGCAACTCATCGCCGAACTTCACGGTCTCGGCGTTTCGGTGAAGATGCTCACCGGTGATGCGCTGGCGATTGCGAGTGAAATCGCACACGGCGTGGGATTGACCAACATCCAGCGCGTGTCGGACCTGAAGGCCGCGAGCGCGCAGGCCGGCAACGAGACGATTGACTTGTTGGCGGGCGCCGGTGGTTTTGCTGAAGTGTATCCGGAGGACAAATACATCGTGGTACAGCACCTGCAAGCCGCAGGGCATGTGACCGGCATGACGGGAGATGGCGTCAACGACGCACCCGCGCTGCGTCAGGCCGAAGTGGGCATCGCCGTCAGCACGGCGACCGACGTCGCCAAGGGTGCCGCAAGTGTGGTGCTGACCGAACCGGGACTGACGAACATCGTGGCATTGATCGAGCAGGGGCGGACGATCTACCAGCGCATCCTGACCTGGATCATCAACAAGATCAGCCGGACGATTTTGAAGGCCGCCTTCGTGGCCATCGCGTTCGTGGTGACCGGCAAGTTCGTCGTTTCCGCTTTTGCAATGCTGCTGCTGGTCTTCATGACGGACTTCGCGAAGATCGCCCTCGCCACCGACCACGTTCGACCCTCCAATCAACCGGAGACGTGGAACATCGGGGGCTTCATCGCGGTGTCCGTGGTGCTGGGCGTCGCGATGGTCGCGGAGGCACTGCTCCTCTTGTGGATAGGCTGGTCGCATTTTGGTCTGGCGACTAATGACAATGCCCTCTACACCTTCAGCTTTCTGACGCTGCTCTACATGGCGGTATTTTCCATCGTGTCCGCGCGGGAGCGACGCTGGTTCTGGACAACAATGCCCAGCAAGACCCTCGTGCTGGCCATTGTTGCGGTTGCATTCACGGGTACCGTCCTGACGTCCGTGGGCCTCCCGGGACTCATGCCATTACCCTGGTGGCAGACGCTCGCGATTTTCGCTTATGCGATGGTGTCATGCCTGGTCGTAAACGACGCCGTGAAGGTGGCGATGATCAAATGGCGCGTTCCTGCAGCAGTGGCTTAAGCTATAGGCCAAAGATCATTCGCAAGAGACAGATGTGTTTCGATGCCACCCACCGCCACCCGACAAATCATTCCAGCGCATCGCCAAGAAGTGATACTTTTTGTTGTTTGCTGAATTCAGTCGTTGGTCACAGAGGATGCAGAGGACACAGAGAAAAACTTGAGGTGGCGTACACTTCGTGTCGCCTGCTCGCAGGCTGCTGCTGAATCGCAAACTCGGCGTTTTCTCGTTTTCTCTATACCCTCTGTGGCCTGAATTTCGACTTTGGAAATGAAAGTTCTTTTTGCTGTCTCCGAAATGGCGCCCTGGGTCAAGACCGGCGGCCTGGGCGATGTCGCTGCCGCCCTGCCCGAGGCTCTGCGGTCGGCTGGAATCGATGTCCGAATATTAGTGCCGGACTATCCAATGATGCAGGCCGCCTTCCCCGATGCGCCCGGGCGGGCGACGATTCCGCCAGCCGGCGGCCGGCTCCCCGGCGCGACGCTGCGCGCAGCCCATACGCCACAGGGCATGCCGCTATATCTCCTCACATGTGACGCCTGCTTCGAGCGCCCCGGCAACCCCTATCTGGGGTCCGACGGTCGTGACTGGCCCGACAATGCCTTGCGCTTTGGCTTGCTCGCGCGTGTTGCAGCACTGCTCGCCGGAGGAGCCAGCCCACTCGACTGGCGGCCGGACATCCTGCACTGCAACGACTGGCAGACCGCGCTCGCACCAGCCTATCTGCATTACCTGCCGCAGCAGGCAGGAAGCACGAAAACGGCCGCAACAGTGATAACCATCCATAACCTCGCCTTTCAGGGATTGTTCGGACGCGCGCTGCTGTCCGCGCTGGACCTGCCCGAGCGTGCCTGGGCCATGGATGGTGTGGAATATTACGGCCAACTCTCCTTCCTCAAGGCTGGTTTGCAGTTTGCCGATGCGATCACCACCGTCAGTCAAACTTACGCGCAGGAAATTCAGACGGCCGCGGCAGGCATGGGTCTGGACGGCCTGCTGCGCTATCGCGTTGGCCAGCTGACCGGTATTCTGAATGGCATCGACACCAGGCAATGGAACCCGGCGACTGACCCCTATCTGGCTGCTGCCTATGATGTTGACCGGCTTGGCGGCAAAGCCGCCAACACGGCCGCGCTGCGCGCCGAAATGGGTCTGGCGGCGACAACCAAAATGCCGTTGGTCGGCATTGTCAGCCGCTTCACCGAGCAGAAGGGCCTGGACCTGGTGATCGACATTGCCACTGAGCTCGCGGCGTTGCCGGTGCAACTGGCCGTGCTGGGTAACGGTGAGCATGAGATGGAAGCGGCCTTTCGCACCATCGCGGCGCAATGGCCGGGGCAATTCGCCGTGCGTATCGGTTTCGACGAAGGACTCGCCCACCGCATCGAGGCCGGGGCCGACCTGTTTCTGATGCCCTCGCGCTTTGAACCCTGTGGCCTGAACCAGATGTACAGCCTGCGTTACGGCACGCCGCCCATCGTGCGCGCCACCGGCGGGCTGGCTGACACGGTGATCGATGCCGCCGACACCAGACATGGCAACGGCTTTGTGTTCACGCAAGCCACGCCCGCCGCATTGCTGGCGACGATCCGCCGCGCCGTGACGCTCTGGCACAATACCCCACGCTGGAAAACGCTCCAGCGCCATGGCATGAACGCCGACTTTGGCTGGAACTCGCCGACGCGGCACTATACCGCTCTTTATCAAACACTCATGCAAAAACCCTGACCTCATGACCAACACCAACGCACCTTCACCCTGCATTATTCTCATTGCCGCTGTCGCCGCCAATGGCGTCATTGGTGTCGCCAATACACTGCCCTGGCGCATTGCCGATGATCTGAAACGCTTCAAGGTGCTGACCCTGGGGCATCCCATCATCATGGGACGCAAGACATGGGAATCGCTCGGTCGGGCGCTACCTGGACGGCATAACATCGTCATCACGCGCAACCCTGGCTACTGCGCGCAGGGTGCGACCGTGGTCGCTTCGGTCGCAGCCGCGATCGCCGCCTGCGCGAACGAAGAAACCGCCTTCGTGATTGGCGGCGCAGAAATTTACGCCCAGACCCTGGCGCTGGCGCAGCGCATGGAGCTCACCGAAATACACGCCGAGGTAATCGGCGATGCCTGCTTTCCCGATTTCAACCGCAACGCATGGCACGAGCTGGTGCGCGAGTCGCATGTAAACCCGGCGGGATTGGCATACGATTTCGTCAGCTATCAGCGCACTGAGTCTGAAGCATCATAAAAAGAATTCCTCGATCACTCTAAGCAAGAGTATCGGAAACCACTCGCCGTCCCCCAAGGGTAGTTGCTTTGCGGCGCATCACCAGCGCCGACTTTTATACGCTGCCGTAGCGCCTACTGGCTGACGCAGTCGACGTAGTAACGCACGCTGCCGTTGCTGGCATCCTTTACCAGGCCGTGAATGTCGGTCTCGAAACCAGGGAATTTCTCATTAAATTCGCGGGCAAACTTGAGATAGCTCACGATGGTCGCATTGAACTGCTCACCCGGAATCAGCAGTGGAATGCCTGGCGGATAAGGCGTGAGCAGCACCGCCGTCACCCGATTTTCCAGATCATCAATACTGACGCGGTCGATTTCACGATGCGCCATTTTGGCAAAGGCATCGGCCGGACGCATGGCGGGCACCATAGCCGACAAATACATCTCGGTTGTCAGCCGCGCGATATCATTCGCCTTGTACACTGCGTGAATCTGCGTGCATAAATCTTTGAGTCCAACACGCTCGTAACGCGGGTGCTTGGCGACAAACTCAGGCAGCACCTTCCACAGCGGATGATTGCGATCGTAGTCATCCTTGAATTGTTGCAGCGCAGTGACCAGCGTATTCCAGCGGCCCTTGGTAATACCGATGGTGAACATGATGAAAAAGGAATACAACCCGCATTTCTCGACAATCACGCCATGCTCGGCGAGATATTTGGTCACGATGGCCGCCGGCATGCCAATGTCGTCAGAAAAATCGCCACCAACATCCAGCCCCGGCGTGATAACAGTAGCCTTGATCGGGTCGAGCAGATTGAAGCCCTCGGCCAGATTGCCGAAACCATGCCAGCGTTCGCCCGCTTTGAGCATCCATGCTTCACGTTCCTCAATGCCTTCTTCAGAAAGATCGTCCGGACCCCAGACCTTGAACCACCAGTCGGCGCCCCACTCCTCATCCACCTTGCGCATGGCGCGGCGAAAATCCAGCGCCTCGGCAATCGATTCTTCGACCAGCGCCGTACCCCCCGGCTCTTCCATCATTGCTGCCGCCACATCGCACGAGGCGATGATCGAATACTGCGGCGACGTTGAGGTATGCATCAGATAGGCCTCATTGAATACATCGCGGTCAAGCTTGTTCTGCTGCGCATCCTGCACAAGGATTTGCGACGCCTGCGAAAGACCGGCCAGCAACTTGTGCGTCGACTGCGTGGAAAAAATCATCGACTCCTTACAGCGCGGGCGGTCGGCACCGATGGCGTGATAGTCGCCATAAAAATCGTGGAACGCAGCGTGTGGTAGCCAGGCCTCATCAAAATGCAGCGTGTCAATCCGGCCATCGAGCATTTCCTTGATATCCTCGACGTTGTAGAGCACGCCATCATAAGTACTTTGCGTAATGGTCAGCACGCGCGGCTTGGCCTTCTTGTCGATGATGAACGGGTTGGCATCAATCTTCTTCTGGATGTTCTCCCAGAGAAATTCCTCACGCGGAATCGGCCCGATGATGCCGTAGTTATTACGCGTCGGCATCAAGAATACAGGGATCGCACCCGTCATCATGATGGCATGCAAAATGGACTTGTGGCAGTTACGATCCACCACTACCACGTCGCCCGGCGCCACGGTGGAATGCCAGACGATCTTGTTCGAGGTCGAGGTGCCATTGGTGACAAAGAACAAATGATCGGCATTGAAAATCCGCGCCGCATTGCGCTCGGACGCCGCTACCGGGCCAGTGTGGTCAAGCAGTTGGCCGAGCTCCTCGACGGCATTGCAGACATCGGCACGCAACATGTTCTCGCCGAAGAATTGATGGAACATCTGCCCCACCGGGCTTTTCAGGAAGGCAACGCCGCCCGAATGGCCGGGGCAATGCCAACTATACGAACCATCACCGGCATAGTGAACCAACGCGCGAAAAAACGGAGGCGGTAACGAGTCCAGATAAGTCCTGGCTTCGCGCACCACATGCCGGGCGATGAATTCCGGCGTGTCTTCATACATGTGGATGAAACCATGCAGCTCGCGCAGGATGTCGTTCGGAATATGCCGGCTGGTGCGCGTCTCGCCGTGGAGAAAAATCGGAATCTCGGCGTTCTTGTAGCGAATCTCCTCGACAAAGGCGCGCAGCTCGGCGATGGTCTCCTCGCCTTCGTTGGCGAGTTCCTCATCATCGACCGACAGAATAAAGGCCGACGCCCGGCTCTGCTGCTGAGCAAACGATGACAGATCGCCATAACTGGTGACACCCAGCACGTCGATGCCTTCTTTCTCGATGGCCTCAGCCAGCGCACGAATGCCAAGGCCCGACGCATTTTCCGAGCGGAAATCCTCGTCGATGATGATGATGGGAAAGTGAAAACGCATGATTGACCTGCCCCCTACCCCTCTTCCCGAGGAAGGAGGTAACGATGATTCGACCGCAAACTACGCGGCCTCCGTGTTGTTGGCTGACCCCGCCTTGGGGGGCCCGGCGGCAGGGCCTCGTGCGATGACCGCCGTTGTTGCATGGCTAGATCTTCGGCAAGGTCACACCGACCTGCCCCTGGTATTTGCCACCGCGATCCTTGTACGATGTTTCGCACACTTCGTCGGATTCAAAAAACAGCACTTGCGCGCAGCCTTCGCCGGCGTAAATCTTTGCCGGCAGCGGTGTGGTATTGGAAAACTCCAGCGTCACATAACCTTCCCATTCCGGCTCAAAGGGGGTGACATTGACGATGATGCCGCACCGCGCATACGTGCTCTTGCCCAGGCACACCGTCAGCACATTGCGCGGGATGCGAAAGTATTCAACCGTACGCGCCAGAGCAAACGAGTTGGGCGGGATGACGCAATAATCGCCATCCATTTCGACGAACGAATTCGAGTCGAAATTCTTCGGATCAACGACGGTCGAATAGATATTGGTAAACACCCGAAATTCACGCGAGCAGCGGATATCGTAACCATAGCTTGAGGTACCGTAAGAAACGATCTTCTGACCATCGACCTCGCGCACCAGGCTAGGCTCGAAAGGTTCGATCATGCCGTGCTGCTCGGCCATGCGGCGTATCCACTTATCAGGTTTGATGCTCATGATTCATCCGGGGAAAGGTAAGGAACAAAAAGCAGGGAACAAAGGCGCGCAGTATACGGCTTTTAGCCAAGCAAAAAAGCCAGCTCTGTAACGCCGATTTGAGGTGCGGCACGCGAGATAGTCACAAGATTCACACCACCGACATGGTGATGTAGCGTGGCGATAGTGTCGGCGAGACTAACTGACGATTCGGGCGACTCATTGACCACAATCGCCGCCACACCAGCGCCGACTTTTCGTAGCGACTCGAGTGCCGTCAGCGTGTGGCTCAAACTCCCCAGATAACTGCCAGCTACCAGAATGCACGGCAGGCCGCTGGCGGCAATCCAGTCGCGTACGGTGTGTTGCTCGTCCAGCGGCACCATAACACCACCAACGCCTTCGATCACCGTTAAAAAGTTATGCGAATCGGTATCCATGGAGACGGCGCTGGCAATACGGCGGGTAAAGCCGACCAGTGCATCAAAATCAATGCGCCGCCCCTCGCGCGCGGCGGCCATGTCGGGCGAAAGCGGCGCGCTAAAGCGCCAGGGCGCAATGTCATCCCATGCTGTCGCATCAATGCTTCGACCCAAAGCGGCAAGCAACTGCCCGGCGTCACTAGCCGCAGCCTCTGCTGGATTAAAACCAGAGAGCACCGGCTTAAATGCCCGTGGGGCAAGGCCTTGCGCACGCCAATGGCGTAACAGGGCGCATGTCAGCCAGGTTTTGCCAACGTCGGTTCCGGTACCGGTGATAAAAAAGGAGCCAGGCTCACTCAACGGCACTAACGAAGACGGTGTTACCAAGCCCTTACGCGCCCGATATCGACATGCACAAAATTTGAACTCGGGTAATAGCCCACACCCCCAGCATGCAAATCCATTGCCGCACGGCACAGCTGATCCAGCGGCACACCTTCCACATAAAGATCGATGGCCTTGCCCTGCATATGCAAACTGCCTTTGGCTACACCATCTGAATGCGCGGCCAAAAAAGCATTGGTTTGCGGTGAACGGTAGCCTGAAATAATCTGAAATGGCCGTGGGGTTGCTAGCACGCCATGCAGGGTGTACAGCAGATCAAGCAGGGGAAGCCCCATCGGAAGCACGTCATTGGTCCGATGATCCCGCAAAATATGGTTGATTTCTGTTAGCGCATCGGGCAGATAGTTGCCATCAGCCCAATAACTGGCCTTAAGACTTTCGCCGGTATGCTGGTTGTAAAAAGCGAGTTCGCGCACACCATTTTTTTTCTGATCGACAGCGGCCAAAGCTGGCCAGCCACGCAATCCTGTGAGCGCAAATGCCGCGCCTGCCTTAAGCCATCCACGTCGCATCTTACACACTCGCTGACTCATGTTTTGCCACCCTCCTATCAATGCAATCCGGAAGAAAGCGTGACATCGCGGGCAATGCCATCTTTCAGCTTCAACACCTCCGCAGCATGCGCCCAGTCGATACGATCCGTCAACGATTCCTGGCGGGCCAACTGCTCTAGTGCAGCCATTGAAACACCGCCACGGTTATAACTATCCCGATGAACCTCAAGAAAAATACGCCCTGAGGATTCTGTCATGAGCAACGGGCTATAAATAATATGGCCTGTTGCCCCACGGGGTATTTGTTCAAAGAGCGCCTCGATATCCTCAGGGTGGAGCCGAATACAGCCATGGCTTTGAAAATGATAAATACTCGTTGGCGCAATGGTGCCATGAATGCCGATGGAATCAAGACTAAGCCCCAACCAATATTTGCCAAGCGGATTATCAGGCCCCGGAGGCACCATCGTTTTAACTTTTTGTCCCATCCGCCGCATCTCTGCCTGTATCGATAACGGCACAATCCACGTTTTATTGGCCGACTTATGGATGACACTAAATTCACCCATCGGTGTCGGCCAACTCGGCTTACCCAACCCGACCGGATAGGCCGCCACAAGCTGCGTCTCACGAAAAAGATAAAGCATACGCTGCGGCAAATTGATGAGCAACCCATTCTCTAGCACAGCAGGCACAATGTGCCGGTTGTCGATCGTTATCTTTTGGCTAGGCACAAGATGAACACTGGCCTGCAAGGCATTTTCACGCGCCAGAACTTCTGGTGCGGCCCCAAAGCGCGCACCAATCTTGATCAGGGAGTCACCAGCTTGTGCGCTATAGTCGAACACACCGCCGGTGACAACCAGGGCAGAAGACTCTGCTCTGGCCCATGGCAGACAGATCAGGCAAACAGCCAGCAAGCCATGCCATAAAACTCGAGGTAGTGAAATAAACTATTTCTCCACGTTCGGTTTTTTAACCTGACTCAGGTGTGCGTTTGACACTGGCAGATGTAGCACTTGCTTCATGTGCGTCCCTTTTTTCGTTGGTAAATTGATTAATTAGCGGCGTTGATGCGTTAAAAAAATAACAGGTGAATCCATCTACCTTGCTGACGGTACAAATCTATCACAACACAAGCGCGCAACCCCTGCTTGTTCGCATGCCTCGCCCTCCCTGCGTACAAGACATCAATACCCGCTGGTACACTGACATGGCGATACATCTTTATTGATTACCAGCATGCCCACTAAAAAATCCATTGCCGCGCTTGATTCCACGCTTGACTCCATTTGGCTGCCCTATACCCAAATGGCCAACACGCCACCACCTCAGATGGCTGTAGCAACCCAAGGCGTGCGCATCAGCCTTGCTGACGGACGTGAGCTGATTGATGGCACCTCTTCCTGGTGGACAGCCTGCCATGGCTACAACCATCCACACATTCGCGAAGCGGTAAGCCACCAGCTTGAGGTCATGCCGCACGTCATGTTTGGCGGCCTGGTGCATGAACCCGCCTTAAGGCTTGCCTCACGCTTGGCCGCGCTCTTGCCGGGCGATCTGGAGCGCGTCTTCTTCACCGATTCCGGCTCGGTCGCGGTTGAAGTTGCGCTCAAAATGGCGCGCCAGTACTGGATCAATGGTGGCCAACCCAAACGCCAGCGCATCATTCATTTTCGCCACAGTTACCATGGCGATACGTTTGCCACCATGGCGATCTGCGATCCTGAAGAGGGTATGCATACACGGTTTGCGGATGCCATGCCCAAAGAAATCATGGCTGAATTACCCACGACCGAGACCAGCCACGCCGCTTTTGACCAATGCCTTGCGCTGCATGCCCATGAAGTCGCAGCCGTGATTATCGAACCGCTGGTGCAAGGCGCAGGCGGCATGAAAATGCATGATGCACAAACACTGACCAGGGTAGCCGCCAGTTGCGCACGCCACAACGTGTTGCTGATTGCGGACGAAATCATGACCGGCTTTGGGCGCACTGGACGCCTGTTCGCCTGCGAAGAAGCGGAAATAACACCTGACATCATTTGTCTTTCCAAAGCGCTCACCGGCGGCACACTGGCGCTGGCAGCCACTGTGGCACGGCGACATATTTTTGCGGCATTTCTCAGCGACGACCCTGCTGCTGCTTTAATGCATGGCCCGACATTTATGGCGAATCCGCTGGCGTGTGCCGCAGCGCATGCCTCGCTCGACCTGTTCACGCAGGAGCCACGACTGGCGCAGGTTGCGGCCATAGAGCTCCAACTAAAAGACGAACTCGCGCCCTGCCGCCAATTTACGAATGTCAGTGATGTGCGCGTCAAGGGCGCCATTGGCGTTGTTGAGATGCGAGGAGAGATCAATCTCACCGCTTACCGTACACGCTTTGCAGAACTTGGGGTCTGGGTGCGGCCCTTTGGCAACGTGATTTATCTCATGCCACCTTTTATCATTTCCCAAGAAGATCTGCGCATGCTCACTAACGCAGTCGTTCGCGTGGTGAGTGAGTACGCTGGTGACAACTAAACGACAAACGTGAAAATAAGCACAAGCTTGCCTTGACTCGTTTATTTACGATACCAATACAGACCAAAACATAGCGCAACACCGACGCCATAGAGCATAAGCGTATCTGTTATCGCATAGGGGTAAAGCATTAGCGCGATGCCTAGCCCTTTGAATGGCGTCAAAGAGGATTTTTTGCCATAGCGGTAGGCAGCCCAGCCGATCAAACTAAACAGGACTGCCCCGAAAATATAGGCCGGGCCAGGCAGCGTGAACCCCAGGGGTTCCAGTGTTTTCAGCTGATCCATGGATTAAGTAGTCGGGGTTAATTATGAGTCAGCTTTTAGTTCGCTATGCGTAAAAACGGCGTAACAAACGCTAACGATAGCGATGAAGCAATTAAACCTTATCAGGTGAACGCGGCCCCCGGCGGGGCTTTTTGAAGAAACGCTTGGCAGGCCGTGGCACATCGGCACCGCCTGCGCCATGGGGTGCCACTGCGCCGGGAACGCCTGGACCACCAGTGCCAGAGTTTGTTGCTGAACCATGTGCGCCGTGGGCACCATGTGCTCCATTGGGTCTGTGATGTCGTCCTACATTGGGTGACGACGCAGGGCGCCGCCCGGTATCTGCAAAACGACTCGGCTTTTGATAGCGCCCTACATTAGCATCAGCATTCGGCGATTGAACTCGGTTCCCTGGTGCAAGCTGGATCTCAAGTTCAATTAACTCATCCCACAATGCATCGGTGCGATCACGATCAGGAATCGCTAGCAGTTCGCGTAAGCGGCGGCGTGGATCCGGCATAGGCGGCACAGCAGGCTTAAATTCTGCTGGCTGAATAGCCCGTGCAACAGGCGCAATAGGCGCAACGGGCACTGGGTCCGGTATGGAAAGCACTGGTGCGAAAGGCGCGGGTTCAGCAGCACTTGCCTCAGACAACGGGGAATCAGCCAGTTTTTCAATCGGCATTTCAATCGAGGTTTCAAGCGAGGCTTCTTCCATTGATGCTTCAATCGGGGGGGCAACCGATTTTTCAACCGGCTTTCTAACCGACCTTTTAACCGGAATTTCAACTGGGCTTTCAACCACCGATTCAGCTAATTTTTCAACTGCGTTTTCAGTGAGTTCCACAGGCTGTTCCGGGATAGATTGTTCATTCATCATGGGGACATTATCGCCTGAAATAAATTACATACTGTCATAAGCACTCCTTTTGCTGCGCACTTTGCACGGGTTTGACACCAATCCAGCCGAACCGCGCCGTATCACCAGCGCCGACTTTTTTTATGTGTTCTGAATGACGATTTTCGGAAACTTACTCGTCTGATCTTGCGCTTGCTCAGCCATTTTTATCGCAAGCCGGCGGGCAATGGTGGCATAAATCGCCGCGATACGACCATCAGGTTCAGCAACAACGGTCGGCCTGCCAGAGTCCGTCTGTTCGCGAATCGCGATATCCAGTGGTAACGCGCCAAGCAGTTCAATATCATAATCCTTTGCCATGCGGTCGCCACCACCCATGCCAAAAACAGGCTCTTCGTGACCGCACTGCGAACAAATATGGATGCTCATGTTTTCGACGACGCCCAAGATCGGCACGCCGACCTTCTGAAACATTTTAAGCCCTTTGCGGGCATCCAACAGGGCAATATCCTGCGGTGTCGTCACAATAACGGCCCCTGTCACCGGCACCTGTTGCGCCAGTGTCAGTTGAATATCTCCAGTGCCTGGGGGCATATCGATAATCAGATAATCCACCTCCTGCCAGCGCGTCTCATTGAGTAGCTGCATGAGTGCCTGAGTCACCATCGGGCCGCGCCATACCATCGGCTGCTCGGGGTCAATCAGTAAACCAATCGACATGGCTTGTATGCCATGCGCCATCATGGGCGAAATGCCCTGGCCTTCAACGGCATCGGGTTGGCCATGAATGCCGAGCATTTGCGGCAGCGACGGCCCATAAATATCGGCATCCAGAATGCCTACCGTCGCGCCTTCCATCATCAGTGCCAGCGCAAGGTTCACAGCCGTGGTCGACTTACCCACCCCGCCTTTGCCGCTGGCCACGGCGATGATATTTTTTACACCGGGTATCAATTTCACACCACGCTGCACCGCATGCGCAACGACGGTTGAATAAGCATTGGCTGTGATCTCGCCAATACCAGGAATACCTTGCAAGCCAGCAACCACTAGCGCACGCAAGGATTCCAGCTGACGTTTAGCCGGGTAACCCAGCGCCACATCCAGCGCGACATCGGGGCCTGAGACGCGAATATTTTTAACACACCGGCTCGATACAAAATCCCGGCCGGTGTTGGGGTCAATCACAATCCTTAATGCATCCTGAATCGTTTGTTCTGTTATTTGTGCGGAAATTGTCATAGCAGCAGAGGCGAGGGTAAGTCCAAGTAAAGTTCAATGGATTCTGGCGATTCGATAATTATTCACTGATTTAATGCTGACACATTATACCGAGTGAAGCCTGCACTGTTTCCAAGAGCAGCCAAGCCTTTGCTAAACTCGGCGGCTAACTGAACCTTACTCACCTTACTCACATAACGCCATGGCTCGCAAAATTCTCGTCACCAGCGCCCTGCCTTACGCCAACGGTGCAATTCACCTTGGCCATCTGGTTGGCTATATGCAAACCGATATCTGGGTACGTCTGCAAAAACTGCGCGGCCGCGAATGCTGGTATGTCTGCGCTGACGACACGCACGGCACGCCCATCATGTTACGCGCCGAAAAAGAGGGCATCACGCCAGAACAGTTGATTGCCCGTATGCATACTGAACACAGCCGCGATTTTGCTGGCTTTCATGTAGCGTTTGATAATTACTACAGCACGCACTCGGACGAGACACGCCTCTATGCGGAAGAAATCTACGCGAAACTCAAAACCGCCGACCTGATTGATGTGCGCTCCATCGAGCAACATTACGACCCGGTCAAACAGATGTTTCTGCCCGACCGCTTCATCAAGGGCGAGTGTCCAAAATGCGGCGCGAAAGACCAATATGGCGATTCCTGCGAAGTGTGCGGCGCAGCCTACGCACCCACTGAGCTGAAAGACCCGTATTCGGCCATATCGGGCGCCAAGCCGGAATTACGCTCATCCGAACATTATTTTTTCAAACTTTCCGACCCGCGCTGCCAAGATTTTTTGCGCCGCTGGACAAGCGAAACAGGCCGGTTGCAAATCGAGGCCACCAACAAGCTCCAAGAATGGCTGGGCCACCCGGGAGAAAACAAACTCACCGACTGGGACATCTCGCGCGACGCACCGTATTTCGGCTTCGAGATTCCCGATGCGCCCGGCAAATATTTTTACGTCTGGCTCGACGCGCCCATCGGCTACATGGGTTCATTCCGTAATCTGTGTGCTAAAAAAGGACTCGATTTCGACGAATTCTGGGGCAGGGAATCAACCGCCGAGCTCTACCATTTCATCGGCAAAGACATTCTTTATTTTCACGCCTTGTTCTGGCCCGCCGAACTTGAATTCGCGGGTTATCGCACGCCCACGCAAGTGTTTGCCCACGGTTTTCTCACCGTTGATGGCGCCAAGATGAGCAAATCGCGCGGCACCTTTATCACCGCCGAATCCTATCTGACGCAAGGCCTCAACCCGGAATGGCTGCGCTACTACTTTGCCGCCAAACTCAATGGCTCGATGGAAGACATTGACCTGAACCTGGATGATTTTGTCAGCCGCGTGAATTCCGATCTCATCGGCAAATACATCAACATCGCCAGTCGCGCGGCTGGTTTTATCGAGAAACATTTTGCCGGCAAATTGCTGGATGAAGATTTTCATGAACGTCTTCGCACCTACCTGCCTGATGTCGCGCTTGCAGCCGACGACATTGCCCACTATTACGAAACCCGCGATTTTGCCCGCGCCACCCGCCGCATCATGGCCTTGGCCGATCAGGTGAACCAGTATGTTGATCATCATCAACCCTGGAAATTAGCCAAACACGGGGGGAAAGAACGCGAATTACACGTGGTGTGTACAACCCTGATCAACGCCTTCCGCCTGCTCACGCTGTATCTCAAACCCATACTCCCCAAACTCGCGCAACGTGCCGAAGAATTTCTCAACATTGCACCGCTTCACTGGAGCGACGCCGACCACCTGCTGCCGCCATCGCATCTCATCAACCCGTATGAACACCTCATGCAGCGTATCGAACCAAAACAGATTGAAGCACTCCTCGCCGTTAATCGTGAAACCATGACAACGCCCGAACTACCGACAGCGACACCGCCCATCGGCACGGCGCTCTCCACCCCTGAGTTTGCCCCAACCATAACCATTGATGATTTCAGCAAGATTGACCTGCGCATCGCCCGCATCACTGATGCGCAGCCGGTCGAAGGTGCTGACAAACTCATTCGCCTGACACTGGATCTTGGCGGCAACCCGGCA
Source organism: Rugosibacter aromaticivorans (assembly GCF_000934545.1). Lineage (GTDB taxonomy): Bacteria > Pseudomonadota > Gammaproteobacteria > Burkholderiales > Rhodocyclaceae > Rugosibacter > Rugosibacter aromaticivorans. Next base: position 1,191,865 of record NZ_CP010554.1, on the reverse strand, counting down.
CAAAGGCGCAACGTCTTCGCCGGGATCAAGGCGGCTTACGACCCGACACAGCTTATAGGCCGGCTCACCGTCATGGTGGCCAACCTCGCACCGCGCAAAATGAAATTCGGCCTCTCTGAAGGCATGGTGCTGGCCGCCTCGGACGCCGATGAAAAGTCACCCGGACTCTTTCTGCTTTCTCCCGACAGCGGCGCGCAACCGGGTATGCGTGTTAAATAAATTGACAGATGTGTTCATTACTCAACATAATGGTAACTGTTCTATTGAGAAGTATTTTACAACTATTTGATATAAATAATATTTAATTTCTGGCATGCTACGTGCTTTATATTTTGTGCCACTTTTCTTAACCTCAAAGGAAAATCTATGCGTAGCAAACAATCCGGCTTTACCCTGGTCGAAATCGCCATCGTGCTGGTCATCATCGGCCTGCTACTCGGCGGCGTGCTCAAGGGGCAGGAACTGATCAACAGCGCAAAAGTGAAAAATTTCGCCACAGATTTTAGAAATGTGCCCCTTTACATTTATGGCTACCAGGACAAATTCAAGGCGTTGCCGGGAGATGATGGCGGTGCCGATGCTCACATTGGCGGAGACTGCGCCACAACAACCTGCCAGGTGCCCGCTGGTACCTCCGGTTTGAATAATGGGACTCTCACCGGCAACTGGTGGGATGGCCACGACGGTACTCCCGCCCCCACATCGGAAACTTTCATGTTTTGGCGGCAGGTTCGCATAGCCAATCTCGCAGCAGGACCTGCCAACACAACTGATCCCCTTTATATTCCTAGAAACGCGGATGGCGGATTGATGGGTATCCAGTCCGCCAGTCCGGCCTACATCACGGGGATGACCGGCAGTTACGTTTTTTGCTCTTCGGGAATCCTCGGAAAATTTGCCAAGCAACTGGACGTTAATCTCGATGATGGACAGCCATTTACCGGATCGGTTCGGGTAGCCAAGGGTAAGCCTACGGCAAATGGACAAACAGCGTCTTGCGTCAAGAATGCCGATGGAACAACGCCTGCCGGATGTTCGGATGTAATCACTGATGCCGACTCGTACACTGTTTGCCAGGCCTTCTGACAAGCACGCCTCATGGTTTTAAAAAAGCCCGCCTTGGCGGGCTTTTCATTTCAGCTTGCCACGCAGCAGGGCATCCTCGCCCGCCACAACCGCTGCCGCCGTTCCCAGCAGCACCACCACATCGCCTTCGATCAACTCTAGCGACGGTTGTGGTTTCAAACCACGCTGAGAGCGGCGTCGAATCGCCGTAATACCAACGCCGACTTTTTCGAGATCAAGATCAGCCACGCAATGACCAATGATCCATGCGCCAGGCGTCAAGGTCACGGCATGCAGACGCGGCTGATCGGCATCCGTCAGTTGATCACTGACATCCGTCGCGCCATGAAAAAAACCGCGTAACAGCGCATAGTGCTGTTCGCGCATTTCACGCAGACGCTTGATCACTTTGTGCATCGGAATGCCCGAAAGCGCCAGCGCATGGGTGGCCAACATGACGCTGGACTCTAACGCCTCAGGCACCACTTCTGCCGCGCCTGCCGCGTAGAGTTTTTCCATGTCCTCTTCGTTGCGGGCACGCGAGACAATGGGCACCTCTGGCCGCAATTCACGCACCCGATGTATCACACGCAACGCGGCGGCAACATCGGCAAAGGTGATGATGACCACACTGGCCCGCGCCAACCCTGCTGCGAGCAACATCTCTTTGCGCGTTCCATCGCCCCATGACACCGCTTCACCTGCTGCGGTTGCCGCACGGACTCGTTCAGGGTCGGGGTCCAGCGCCATGAACGAAATGCCTTCCACTTCAAGAAAGCGTGCCAGATGCTGGCCAGTGCGTCCAAACCCACAAAGAATTGCATGCTTATCCGTGGTCAGCGATTGCGCGGCAATCTGGGTGAGCTGCATCGAGCGCATCAGCCATTCAGAGGCCACAAAACGAAACACCAAACGGTCAGAAAACTGCACCACCAACGGCCCCAGCAACAAGGAGAGCACCAGCGCCGCCAGCACAGGCTGCCATTGCAGTGGCGTGAGCAAACCCACTTCGCCACTGCGTGCGAGCACGACAAAACCAAACTCGCCACCGGCACATAACCACAATCCACTACGCAATGCCGTGCCCGGCAAGCTACCCAGCCAGCGCGAAAATCCGCCGACAATCGCCAGCTTCAAACCGAGCAAAGCGACCAAAAGGCCGATCACCTTGGGCCATTCACTGGCGAGCTGCGTCAAGTCGAGGCGCATGCCGATAGAAACAAAAAACAAACCTAACAACACGTCGCGAAATGGCTTGATGTCTTCGGCGACCTGAATGCGATAATCAGTCTCGCCAATGAGCATACCGGCGGTAAACGCCCCTAGGGCCAAGGATAAACCTGCCTGCTCTGTCAACCAGGCCATGCCCAAGGTAATCAGCAACACATTCAGCATGAATAACTCGCTGGATTTGGTGCGTGCAACGCGATAAAACCAGGCGGAGAGCACACGTTGCCCGACAAACAACACCAAGCCAAGCAGCAAGGCGGCTTTTAAGCCAGCCAGCAACAGGGCTTGGGCCATGGCCTCCACCGGTTGCATCAACGCGGGAATCAACACCAGTAAAGGCACCACGGCGATATCCTGAAACAGTAAAACGCCGATCACTTCGCGACCATGCGGTGCATCCAGCTCACCACGATCTGCCAGCAGTTTGGACAAAATCGCCGTGGATGACATCGCCAAAGCGCCACCCAAGGCAATCCCTGCGAGCCACGGTACACCCAGCAGCCGAGCCAGCAACATGGCCACTAGCGTGGACACCACAACCTGGGCAGCACCCAAGCCAAAAACGATGCGCTTCATGCGATACAAACGCGCTAGCGAAAATTCCAAGCCAATGGAAAACATCAGAAACACCACGCCAAACTCGGCCAGATGGCGTGTTTGCGAGGTGTCAGGCACCCACCCCAACGCATGCGGCCCCATGACTGTGCCCACGAGCAGATAACCCATGATGGGCGGCAAGCCCAGCGTACGAAAGAGCGCAACGACCGCAACCGCCGCAGCCAGTAACAATAAAACAAGGGGCAAGGTATCGGTCATCACTGGGAAAAATGTCGGTGGGTGGTGGTTATAATTTGCCACTATCATAAACGCCACCCGCCCATGAACCAAACTCTCTCAGCCACTGACCGGAATAATCATGCCCTTGCCATGGGCCGCCGCGTTCTGGAAATCGAAGCCGCCGCCGTAGCGGCGCTGGCGCTTCGCTTGGGTGATGAATTCAAGGCGGCAGTTGCGTTGATACTCGAAACCCATGGCCGAGTGATTGTCAGTGGGCTAGGTAAATCGGGTCACGTGGCGCGCAAAATTGCCGCCACGCTTGCCAGTACCGGCACACCAGCTTATTTTGTGCACGCCGCTGAAGCCGTGCATGGTGATCTGGGCATGATCACCCATGGTGATGTGCTCGTTGCTTTATCCAACTCAGGTGAGAATGACGAACTACTCACCATCGTGCCACTGGTTAAGCGGCTTGGCGGGCGGCTTATCGCCATCACAGGCAATGCAGCCTCCTCACTCGCCCAAGCGGCGGATGTGCACCTCGATGCCCGCGTCGACCAAGAAGCCTGCCCGTTGAATCTAGCCCCCACAGCCAGCACAACCGCTGCGCTGGCGCTGGGGGATGCGCTGGCGGTCGCGCTGTTAGATGCACGCGGTTTTGGCGAAGAAGACTTTGCCCGCTCGCACCCTGGCGGTGCCCTGGGACGCAAGCTGCTCACCCATGTGAGCGATGTCATGCAAACCAATGTCCCCAGCGTGATCATGGCGCAACCTGTACCCATCGCACTTTCCGCCATGACTCAGGGGGGAATGGGCATGGTCGTGGTGTATGCGGATGCTGCCAGCACTGGCACTAACGCCAACGCCGCGCCCGTGGGTATTTTTACCGACGGCGACTTACGCCGCGCGATGGCGCGCCTGGGCGATTTACGCACTATTGCAGTAAGCGACGTCATGACGCCCAACCCCCGCAGCATCGAGGCTCGCCGGTTAGCGGTAGAAGCGGTGGAGATGATGGAAATGCACAAGGTAAACCAGCTACTTGTTGTCGATGACCAAGGCAGACTTTGCGGCGCACTGAATATGCACGATTTGTTTCGCGCCAAAGTGGTCTGATGAATACTCCCCAAGACAAAGCCGCCAACATTGCCCTCATGGGGTTCGATGTCGACGGCGTGCTCACTAATGGCACGCTATATTTCACCTCGGCAGGCGATGAAATGAAAGCCTTCTCCAGCCTTGATGGCCACGGCCTTCGACTGCTCCAGCGCGTCGGTATCGAGGTGGTCATTATTAGTGGCCGCCGCTCTCGCGCACTCGAACTTCGAGCCCAAAACCTTGGCATCGAATCGCTGCATATGGACATTGATGATAAACGCGGCGTGATGAAAAAACTCATCGAGCAACGTGGGCTCGACTTTACGCGCGCGGGGTACATGGGCGACGATGTGGTTGATCTGCCTGTCCTTCGTGCTTGCGGCTTTTCAGCCACCGTGGCGGATGCTCATGCTGAAGTCATTAGTCGCGTTGACTACGTTGCCAGTAAAGGTGGGGGCAAAGGCGCGGTTCGTGAGGTCTGTGATTTGATTCTCCGTGCGCAAGGCCATTGGGATTCGCTCATGGCTGACTATCTGGCATGAAAGATCGCTCTTCGATGATCGTACCGCTTGTGCTAATGATGCTCTTGGTTGGCATTACCTACTGGATCAGTCATATCATGGAAGGAGAGGCCACATCCCGGCCGCTGCGACATGATCCGGATTACATCATCTCGCACTTCAAGGTGCGGCGATTTGATGTCAATGGCATGCTACAGCACACGCTAATTGCCGAAAAAATGACGCATTATCCTGATGACGACACGACACTTGTGATCAGCCCTCATCTCATCAACCATCGACATCCGCAAACCGAGATTTTTGCGCAGCAAGCGCTTGTCAGCAAAGACTCGAAAGAAGTCGACTTTATCAATGACGTTCGCGTGGTGCGTCAGGGAATAGATACACAGGCACTTCCCACCATAATGGAAACCCGCCTGCTCAAGATTTTTCCCGATGATGAAGCTGGCTACACCTTAACGCCAGTCATTATTACCCAGGGCAAGAGCATCATCAACGGCAGCCGTCTCGAGCTCGACAACAAATCCGGTATTTCGGTGCTACATGGCCGTGTGACCGGCACCCTTTACCGCAACCAGGCCACCTCGCCATGAAATCTTTCCGCTACGCTTCTCACAACTTATTGACCTGTATCGCCCTTGCAGTGCTGATGAGCGGGTCTCCTGCCGCCCAGGCTGAAAAAGCAGATCGCGACAAACCCACCAATATCGAGGCGGATACTGTCACCGTCGATGACAAGAAAAAAATACAGATTTTTGAAGGCAATGTGCAATTGACCAAAGGCACCTTAATTTTTCGTGCCGATCGCATTGTAGTAACGCAAGACGAAAACGGCTTTCAGCGTAGCGTCTCTACCGGTACAAACGCGCTACCCCGCTTTCGTCAAAAACGCGAAGGACGCGATGAGTACATTGAGGGTGAGGCCGAGCGAATTGAGTACGATGCGAAAACCGAAAAAACGGATTTTTACAACCGTGCCTGGGTCAAAAGCGGGATGGATGAAGTGCGCGGTCAGTTCATCTCCTACGACGGGAAAACAGAAAACTACGTTGTTACCAGTGGACCAAACGGCACCCGCGCCAAGCCTGGCAGCAGCGAGCGTGTTCGCGCAGTCATCCAGCCGCGCAACACCACACCCTCGCCATCTACGACTCCGGCACCACCTCAACCAGCACGATCAGGCGGCCTTTCTTTAAAAGAGGCCACAACACTTAGCCCCCCGCGTAAGGAGACTTCAGAATGAACTACGAAAACATTATCGTCGCAACTCATGGCAAAGTCGGGCTTATTACCCTGCACCGTCCCGAAGTGCTCAATGCCCTGAATGATGGACTGATTGATGACCTGGGTGCTGCTTTGCGTCTCTTTGAAGCCGATGAAAACATCGGCTGCATTGTGGTCACCGGCTCAGAAAAAGCCTTTGCCGCCGGTGCTGATATTGCCGCGATGGTGAATTGGGACTACATGGAGGTCTATAAAACCAATTTCATCACCCGCAATTGGGACTGCATTGCCCAATGCCGGAAACCCGTCATTGCTGCAGTCGCTGGCTTCGCGTTGGGCGGCGGGTGCGAGCTCGCCATGACCTGCGATATGATTTATGCGGCCGACACCGCTAAATTTGGCCAACCTGAAGTAAAACTCGGCATTCTCCCTGGTGCGGGGGGTACACAACGCCTGCCACGCGCCGTAGGTAAAGCCAAAGCCATGGATCTCTGCCTTAGTGCGCGCCTCATGGACGCTGAAGAAGCGGAACGCTGCGGCCTCGTTGCGCGCATTATTCCCGCTGCCAAACTGCTGGAAGAAACGCTAGCCGCCGCCGCGACCATCGCTAATTTTTCATTGCCCATGCTGATGATGATCAAAGAGAGCGTCAACCGTGCCTGGGAATCCAGCCTGCATGAGGGTTTGCTGTTCGAACGCCGCACTATTCATGCCGCCTTTGCCATGGATGACCGCAAAGAAGGGATGGCTGCCTTTCTGCAAAAACGAAAGCCAGTTTTTAAAAACCGGTAAAATTTCCGGGATAAGCCTCGGTATAGAAAGAGTGACGCAAAATCACTCTGATATTTTTTGCTGTTCCGCATTAAATTTTCAATTATTTTTTTTCATAAATACTCAAGTAACTGTTTTAATTTAAAATTAAATTAAATAAATATTTGTGCTTTGCAACAAAAATAGCTTGACATTCGAATTTATCTCCCTATAATTCGAATCATGTTGCAACGCACCATCTCTCTAAAAAGTATCTGGAGTGAAGACATCGGTGCTCAGAGTTAAAGGTTGTAACTAAAGTTTAGGTTTTTTGTCTCTTAACTGAAGTTTCAAACTGGTTTTATTTAGAACTGACCTGCAGCTACCGCTACTCAACTTTTTTAATTACCTTTTAGGGAACTGATCATGAACAAATTACCTGCTCAATTTGCCGAAGCCAACAAAGCCGGCGTCGAAGCACTGCTGACCATTGCCAATACCGTTTTTGCCAGCGCTGAGCGCTTGGCTGCACTTAACCTGAACACCGCCCGTGCAATGCTTGAAGACAGCGTTGCTAACACCAAGGCGTTGCTTTCTGCAAAAGATGTTCAAGAGCTGGCCAGCATGCAGGCAACATTGGCCCAGCCTTCACTCGAAAAAGCCGTTGCATACTCACGCAGCATTTATGAAATCGCTACGCAAACCCAAGGCGAATTGGCCAAGGTTTCTGAGGCACAAATGGCTGAAATGAAATCTGCTATGGCCAACGCCCTGGATCAATCGCTCAAGAATGCGCCAGCAGGTTCTGAGGTTGCTGTGGCTGCTGTGAAATCGGCCATCGCTGCGGCTAATTCGGCGTATGACAATATGACCAAGGCTGCCAAACAAGTAACCGAAATGGCTGAAGCCAACGTCGCTGCTGCGACAACGGCAACCATCCATGCAGTAGGTTCCGGCAGCTCAGCTGCAAAAAGCAAAAGATCGGCTTAATTACTTTTTAGCTACGAAATAGTTTTTTCTTGTTCATTTAGTTTTACCGTCTCGTCTCCTCCTCCAGTCCGCAAAGGACTGGTTTAAACCCGATACCTCGGTATCGGGTTTTTTTTATTCTTTTTTAGAAAGTCGGCGCTGGCGATACGGCGCGATGTAATCCCCGCCGCTTGACGGGGTGCCAAGGGATACCTTCGTGAGAATCAGGATAACCCGAGCAGTTCCACCTCGAACACCAAGGTTGCATTCGGTGGAATAACCCCGCCGGCACCCCGTGCGCCGTAGCCGAGATCAGCAGGAATAGTCAACGTACGTGTGCCCCCAATTTTCATGCCGACTACACCTTCATCCCAACCTGCAATGACTCGACGCCCGCCCAGTAAAAACTCGAAAGGCTCATTGCGGTCTTTACTTGAATCAAACTTGCGCCCATCCGTGAGCCAGCCCGTGTAATGCACCGTGACGGTTTGCCCGGCACACGCTTGTTCGCCACTGCCTTCAATGACGTCTTCAATCTTCAAGCCACTGGCAGTCGTTGTTTGATTCATTTTTCTTGGCTCCGGTAAGTTAATTTAATTAAAAGAAAATTTGCTGCTGCATACCCTTCGGCATAGCCGGGCCGAAGATACTATCCGCTGCTTGCGCTGGCAAGGGACACGAAAAGAAATATCCCTGAAATTTGTGACAACCCAGACCGATAAGTACATTGAGCTGATCCAGCCGTTCAACGCCTTCGGCAATAGTGTCCAGCCCCATACTTTTCGCCAAGCCGACAACTGCCGTGACGATGGCCACATCATCCCTATCAGCTGTCACGTCGCGTACAAAACTCTGATCGATTTTGAGCTTGTGCACCTGAAAACGTTTGAGATAGCTCAAACTTGAATAGCCCGTACCAAAATCATCAACGGTGATTCTCACCCCGAGCGCCGCCAGTTCATCAAGTATCGCGATCGTTTCGACGGCATCATGCATCAAGCTGGATTCTGTAATTTCCAATTCAAGAAAGCTTGCTGGCTGGCCGGTTTCCAAAAGGATTCGGCGTACGGTATCAGCCAGCCTCGGCTGGCGGAACTGTCGCGGCGACAAGTTTATAGAGATCGGCATCGCAGGTCTGCCGGCCTCTTGCCACAGGCAATTTTGACGCAATGCTTCTACCAGAACCCATTCACCCAAAGGCACGATCAACCCCGTCTCCTCGGCTATCGGGATAAAGTCGCTGGGCATGATGACCCCATGAACAGGATCGTTCCATCGAACTAATGCCTCCATGCCACAAACAGTATGGCTGCTCCAGTCTATTAGCGGTTGATAATGCAACACCATTTGCCCCACTTTAATCGCTTGTTGCAAACGCTGTTCGATCGCGAAAAACCGTGAAGCCTGTTCGTCCATTTTGGATGAATACAGACGAAAGGTATTACGCCCCGCATCTTTGGCGTGATACATCGCCGCATCGGCATTTTTCATTAACAATACAGCGTCGCTTGCATCATCCGGATAAATACTGATGCCTATCGACGGCGTAGCCTGCAACGCATGTCCCTCGATCATGATCACGGGCTCCAGAACCGCCAAAATCTTTTCAGCCACCAGCAACGCATCGCCAACAGAAGAAATTTCATGCAAGAGAATGACAAATTCATCGCCGCCAATACGCGACACGGTATCGACAGCACGCACTATACCGGTCAACCGTTGAGCCACATGTTTAAGCAACTCGTCACCAATCGCGTGTCCTAAAGTATCGTTGATTTTCTTGAAGCGATCCAGATCAAGAAACATCACAGCCGCTTGATGACGATTGCGCTGCCCACTGGCAAGTACTTGTTCCAGACGATCATGGAGCAGCACCCGATTGGGCAATCCGGTCAAGCTATCATGATGCGCAATTTCCCACACATTCCGTTCAGCGCGTATGCGCTCTGATATTTCCTGTTGCAGCTGAATCACAACGGATTCAAGTTCTCTAGTGCGCTCCAGAACGCGACTTTCAAGCACGTCATGGGCATCTCGCAGGGTTTCTTCTGCCAATCGACGATCAGTAATGTCTTCGAGCATCCATACTGCCCCAGCCTCAGGATGAGTGGCATCAAAAGCTGTTCCCACCATACGCAACCATAATGGTGGGCGCCCGTCGTCATGCAGGTACTTTTGCTCCGTACTAAAAATTTGCCCTAGTTGGAACTTCGTCCATGCGAATTGCTGGAGACGTTCATACGTCTCATCGTCAGGAAAAAATAGTTCCTTCGACTGATCAATAGAGAACGCAGCAACCATGCTCCGAATATCTTCCCAGCGCTGATTACTTCGGACAATCCGGCTTTCCCGAATAATGGCGACACCCATGGCTTGCGATTCAAAAATCGCCGTCAGCTCATGTGTTCGATTCTCCAGAGACTGATTAATCAGACGTTCTTCACTAATATCTTCGATGGTCCACAGTGTGCCATCGACCACGCGTTGCGGATTAAGCGCCCGCCCGCGTAAACGACACCACACACGGCGACCATCTTTGCGCTGCATTTCATAGTCTGTCTGAAATAATTCACCCGCCGCAAGCAGCCTGCCGGCCTGCTTGCCCAACAACTCATAATCAACTTCACTTGGGTATAACATCACAGCCTTCCGCCCGACGAGCTCTTCAACCGTGTAACCAAAAATCGCCGCACATTGCTCGTTGGCTTGCACCAGTAGACTCTGCCGGGTAAACAAGATGCCTATGGGCGCATTTTTCATGATTGCATCCAGCCCCAGCTGCGCAGTCATGGCGCGGTATGCTAGCGGCGGCATGGAGGTTTTTATGACAGCCATTAGATTTCTTTCGCAGCCCGGTTGTTTTTTCTGGGGTCTCCTGAGCCGATTTGTTCGAGGAGCTGCAATATAGCAACCGTATCAGCCTCGCCCAACCCAACACCCACCAGAGCATTAAATACCTGCGCTGCTGCCGCAGTAGCGGGGAGCATCAGACCCAGGCGATGCGCTTCATTCATCACGATGCGCAAATCCTTCTGTTGCATCCAGGCCTTAAACCCCGGAGAAAAATTTCGCTCCAGCATGCGCTGGCCATGATTTTCCAGAATCCTTGAGTAAGCGGCCCCTCCTAATAAAGCCTCCCGCACGCGCGCGGGATCGACACCGCTTTGCCGCGCAAAATTTAGCGCCTCAGCCACTGCGACGACTGTCACACCGCCCAAAATCTGATTACATGCTTTCGCCACCTGGCCAGCACCGCACTCGCCAATCCAGGTAATCGTTTTCCCCATACATGAAAGAACGGGTTTAACTTGCTCGAACACCTCATAAGCGCCGCCCACCATGATCGTTAACGTTGCATTGATCGCGCCGATTTCTCCCCCTGAAACGGGTGCATCAAGGAAGCGGATACCTTGCTCGGCCAAACGAATACCAATCTGGCGTGCGGCATCGGGGGCAATCGTACTCATGTCAATCACGCACGAACCCGCCTTTGCGCCCGCAATGACACCATGCTCACCCAAGCAGACAGCCTCGACATCCGGGCTATCAGACACCATGGTAATGACCACATCGGCATGCTGTGCAACGCCCGCAGGACAGTCATGGATTACGGCCGACGTCGTAGCAAACGGCTGCAAAGAAGCTTCGCGCCGTGCCCACAAATGCAGTATATGGCCCGCCTGTGCCAGATGGTGCGCCATCGGCCGCCCCATCAAACCCAGACCAATAAAACCAATGTTCATTGTGCAACCTCCATCAACCAATGGCCCGAGTAATCAGCGGTATGTATTGCTCAGGCAAACGAAGCGCGCCCGATAGCGCGAATTGATGCGCCTTATCAGACATTTTTTGCCATGTTTTACGAATAATGTCGATCCATTTTTCTTCATCGTAATCCGGTTTGCTGACCACAAAACTGCACAAATAATGCTCGATAAAAACCAGACCAGCAACATCTTCCAGTAATTGGCTATCCGGATTGCTTTTCAGGCGCCGTTTTGCAATGGCCGCTTGCGCGCGACCTATTGTGGCCTCGCCATATCCTGCCTGCCTCATCAAAGCCCCGGCGATCTCGGCATGCATGCGATACAAGCCCGTGCGCCACTGAAAATAGCCTTCTTTAGTCATCGGATAGTCACCGCGTGGCACGCTCCAGCGGCGAATATGTTGCGCACGCACCGCGAGCTGCACCGCCTCGTCCGCCTCGGGCGCATAGCGGTGGAGCATGTCGCTCATACGCTGGCTATACAGCAACTCCTTAGGCTGGCCCGCCTCCTGGTTCGGGTCTTCACGATTCGCTGCATCAAACAGCGCCATCGCTCGCGTAAAACACGCCACATCTTCAATACCATTGCCATTGGTCACATTAGCTTTCAGCGACGAAGTCATATCATCATGATGCGCATTCATGGGCATTTTTAGTTCTCTAGTCATGAGCGATAATCCGCGTTAATTTTGACATAGTCATACGAAAGATCGCAGGTCCATACCTGCGCATTAGCTGCGCCGCGTCCCAAATCGACCTGCACCTTAATTTCAGCGGCCTGCATAATGCGCGCGCCATCTTCTTCGCGATAACTCTCAGCGCGTCCGCCTTGGGCAGAAACCAGTATCAGCTCTCCGCCGCTGCCCAGCCAAACACGCACACCTGATACCGCCAGATCATCAACGCCCGCATAACCAATTGCAGCAAGAATACGGCCGAGATTCGGGTCTGAAGCAAAAAATGCCGTTTTGATGAGCGGTGAATGCGCAATGGCATAACCCACCTGACGACATTCCGCAGGCGTTTTACCCCCGCTGACCGCTACCGTAATGAATTTTGTCGCCCCTTCGCCATCGCGCACAATGGCTTGCGCCAACTCTTGTGCTACGCCAATCACCGCCTCACGTACCGCAGGCCAATGGGGTGAGTATTCGTTTTCGATCAGCAAACCACTGGCACCTGTGGCCATGAGAATGAAGGAATCGTTGGTTGATGTATCGCCATCCACGGTAATGCAATTGAATGACACATCCGCGGCTTCTTTTGCGAGCTGCTGCAACAAGCCTGGTGCCACGCCCGCATCTGTCGCCACAAATCCGAACATGGTCGCCATATTCGGCCGTATCATGCCGGCGCCTTTGGACATGCCCGTCACCGTCAGCGAAAAGTCGGCGCTGGCGATACGGCGCGAAGCCGCCTTGGCCACCGTGTCAGTCGTCATGATGGCATGCGCAGCAGCATGCCAATTGTTTTCGGATAAATCAGCATGCGCCGCCGGTAGTGCGGCCACTAGACGCTCTGTCGGCAAATGTTCCAGAATCACGCCCGTAGAGAACGGTAAAATATCACCGTGAGCACACCCCAGTAGTTGCGCCACCGCAGCACAGGTAGCATGTGCCGCAGCCAGGCCCTGCTCGCCCGTGCCCGCATTGGCGATGCCCGTATTGATCACCAACCCACGCATGCCCGCTGTTTCTGCCAGGTGCTCGCGACACACGATGACTGGCGCGGCACAAAAACGATTTTGCGTAAAAACCCCTGCCACATGACTGCCCGGCGTTAAAGCAATCAACGTCAGATCAGGCCGATTTTTCTTGCGAATTCCAGCTTGCGCCGTGCCCAGCCGAACACCTGCCACAGGCAATAAGGCAGAGGCATCAGGGGTTGTGTAATTAACAGGCATACTGCTCCTTTTGCTCCTTTTATGATTCAAAAACCACGTGCCACAGCGCACGCACAGCGTTTATCTGCGGCTCTATCTCGTCTGGCGATACATTTGCCTGTGCAAAATTCAACCGCAGACCATGTTGCCGATGACGAAAATCACGATACGCATTGCGCGCTGCATTGGCTAGCTCAGCGGGAATCAATGACAAATCCGCTGCAATTTTTAATAGCGCAATGTTACCCAAATTACCGGTTAACGCCGTATGTTTATGGGCATAACCCAGCACCAGATATTGCACGATAAATTCCACATCAATCAGCCCGCCCGGATCGTGCTTCAAGTTGAAAATCTGCGCACGCTTATCGCCCCGCGTCGCATGGGCGTCAAGTATTTTTTGCCGCATGGCAAGCACATCTTCTTTGAGTTTGGCCAGATCACGCGCCTGGCATAACACGTCACGGCGAATGTCTTCGAATGCAGCACCCACCGTCACATCACCCGCCGAATAGCGCGCGCGGGTGAGCGCCTGATGCTCCCACACCCAGGCGGATTCGAGCTGATAAGCACGAAAGGCCGCAATCGAACTAACCACCAAACCCGCCTCACCATTCGGCCGCAGACGTAAATCCGTCTCGAATAACTGTCCGGCGGAAGTCTGTGCTGACAGCCAGGTATTCAGGCGCGTGCCCAGCCGGGAGTAAATTTCTCCTGCGTCAGGATCGGTATCATCGTAAAGAAAAACCAGATCAAGATCGGAGGCATAACCGAGCTCTTTGCCACCCAATTTACCGTAGCTAATCACCGCAAAGCGGGGTGATTCACGGTGACGTTTCGGCAGCTTTTTCCAGGCACATGCAAGCGCAGCCTCGAGCAGGCTATCTGCCAGATCAGAGAGATGATCAGACAATTTTTCTACCGTCAGCAGACCCGCCATATCTTGCATTAACACGCGAAAAACCTGCGCGTGGTGCTGCTCCCGCAACACATCCATCTGGCGTTCGGTATCCGGTTCTAGCGCTAATAGCGCCTGCTGCAGCTGACGACGAAACGCGGACCAGTCCGGCGCGACTTCAAGCAGGCGCTGATCTAGCAGCTCGTCCAGCAAAATCGGGTGTTGCTCAAGATAGCTCGCAGCCCAGCGTGAACTGCCGAGCAGATTGACCACTTTCTGCAACGCGATCGGGTATTGCTGAAGCAGCGCAAGGTAAGCCCCACGACGTGAAATGACATCGAGAAAACTTAACCCACGCAAGAGCGTTTCATCCGGATTACGCTCTTGCGATGCCGCCTCGATCAGCCGTGGAACCAGGACATCAAAACGGCGACGAATCTCATCCGGCATTTGCTGATATCGCGGAGCAACACGCAGCGCCGCAACCTGCATGGCTGCTGCCGTCGGATTGTGAAAGCCCAGTCGTTCAAAATCCTCGGTCACTTCGCTCGTGGCCTTGTGCCACAGCAAGTCCAGTGGATGCTGGTCAGCATCCGGGCTCGCAAAAACCTGCTCAAAATGGCCGGAAACGACCGCACGGTGTGCATTCAGCGTTGCAGTCAATGCGACAAAATCGACAAAATTCATTGACTGTGCAATGCGTTGTTGGTCATCGGGCAACGTCGGCAGCGTGTGCGTTTGCGCATCATCCAGATATTGCAGGCGGTGTTCAACGCGACGCAGAAAATCATAAGCGGATGCTAAAGCCATGGCGACTTCAGGCGGCAGGGTACGGTTGTCTGACAGCAGTTGTAGCACAGCGAGGGTTGGCTGCACTTGCAAAGTCGTATCGCGACCACCCCGAATCAGTTGGAAAACCTGCGCAATAAATTCGATCTCGCGGATGCCCCCCGGGCCAAGTTTGACATTATCCGCCTGATCTTTTTTCATCACTTCATGACGAATCTGCGCGTGCAGATCACGCATGGCATTAATCGCGCCAAAATCCAGATACTTGCGAAAAACAAACGGACGGCGAATATGCTCTAACTCATCATGGCGATCCCCCGTCAGCGGCCGCGCCTTGATCCAGGCATAGCGTTCCCACTCGCGGCCTTGGGTAATGAAGTAGTTTTCCAGCATATTGAAAGAACACACCAGCGGGCCAGAATCCCCGTTGGGACGCAAACGCATATCCACACGAAACACTTGGCCATCCGATGTGATGTCGGCCATGGCATTGATTAACCCGCGCCCCAGTCGAGTGAAAAACTCGCTATTGGAAATACTGCGCAATCCTGGACTCGCCGCGTCAGTGTCCCCATCATCGGGATAGGCAAAAATTAAATCAATGTCCGAAGATACATTTAACTCGCGCCCACCCAGCTTGCCCATGCCGATCACGACGAGCGATTGCTCAAGCCCATCCGCATTACGCGGCACACCATACCGCGCAACCAGCCCGCTCATCAACACGCTGACCGCCTGGTTGATTGCCAATTCGGCAATGCATGTCATGGTTTCCATCACCTCGGCCAAAGGCGCGAGATTCGCCAGATCACGCGTAGCAATACGCGCATAAGCCCATTGCTTGAACTGTCGCAATAACGGCTTCAAGCGCTCTTCTTCATTGCTGGGGATCGCCGCTTGCCTGGCGCCAAGCCAACCGGAAAGCTCAGTCCTCGTCACAGGCGTTTTGAGCGATGCGGCGACCTCAGCGGCAAGTGCTGGCTTAGTTGTTAGCAGCCTTTCCAGATAACGGGAGGCAGAAATACCATCGGCAATAGAGTGGGCAAGCACGTTGGCCATATAGGGCATCGGTTAGAATTCGAGTTCTGTTGTCGCTATTCTCGCCGCTTTCTGCTGACTTCAGTGTGTCCAATAGCATGATCTCCGTGCCCTTTTTACATGCCTAGAATTCCCTCTTTGCCTTCAGTAATCAATAATCGCTTATTGCGAGGTCTGCCTCGGTCACGTGGGTTTCTACGTATTTTGCGCATATTGTTCTGGGGCGCCGCCCTGCTCTATTTTGCAGTGGCATTTCTCGTCCTTACTCTGCGCTATGGCGTTTTGCCACAGATTGAAAATTATCGCGGCGATATAGAACAAGCCATCAGCACGGCAATCAAGCAACCGGTACGCATTCGCGCCATTGAAGCGCACTGGGCGGGGTTAAGACCTGTCCTCAATTTGCAGGGTGTCGAGATTCGCGACACATCCGGCCACCCGTTACTCAACCTTGAACACGTCGCCGCCGAGCCGGCCTGGGATTCACTCTGGCATGGTGAATTACGTCTGGCACGCCTGGAGTTGCTCGCACCACACATCGTGCTAAGCCGCGACAAAGCAGGCCGTTTCTTTGCGGCCGGGCTGGAAATCACGCCGCAACAAAATAATCAGGGAGACTTTTCCCGTTGGCTATTTGCACAACATCAGATTGTCATTCGTGACGCCGCCATCACCTGGCAGGACACCTTGCGCAACGCCCCGCCACTGGAGCTCAAACAGCTGAATTTTCAGCTCGACAACAGCAAACCATCACACCGTTTTGGCCTCACCGCCGAACCGCCCCGCGCCTTGGCGGCACGGCTGGATATTCGCGGCAACCTGCAAAGCCGCAACCTGAATCAACTGGCAACATGGTCAGGTGAAACGTATGCTGAAATTGATTACGCTGATCTTGCCGGGTGGCGCGCCTGGGTTGATTATCCCGTATCGATACCTCAAGGCAGCGGTGCCTTGCGGCTGTGGCTCAATTTTGCAAACGCCCAACTCACAGCCGTTACCGCCGATGTACGCCTGGCAGACGTGCGTCTGCAACTGCGCCCGGATCTTCCCGAGCTGGATTTATTAAGGCTGGATGGCAAACTCGCCGCAGAACGTCTTGACGGCGGGTTTTCCGGGTCCAGCAAACGCTTGACACTGACCACCCGCAACGGGCTGACCCTGCCACCGACAGACATCACGGTGCGCTGGCAAAATAAAACACCGCAACAAACAACGCTAGCCGAAATAAGTTTATTGCGTCTGAGCAAGCGGAGGAAACAAAATGAGCAAAATGAGCCCAGCGGCAGCTTCACTGCCAATCAGCTTGACCTAGACACCCTATCAAAGCTAGCCGGTTTTCTCCCGCTGGATGAAGCGGCTCGTGCGCAACTGAACCGTTACTCACCCCAAGGAAAGCTGACTGATCTAAGTCTCAACTGGCAGGGCCCCATTGATCATCTGCAACACTGGTCAATCAACAGTCACATAAAAAACCTTGGCTTGAGCAGCCTCGGTCCTATCGCCCGCATTTCCGGCATCAACGGCCATATCTCTGGAACGGATCAGGATGGCACCGTTGAGCTGGATGGGAAGAACAGCGAGATTGTGCTTCCCACGATCTTTGCCGAGCCAAACCTTGCGTTAGAAACCTTCACCACGCAAGCCAAATGGAAAAATACTGGCAATGATTTAAGCGTTCAATTGATAAAAACCACCTTCAGTAACTCCGATGCTGCTGGGGAGGTCAGTGGCACCTGGCATGCCTTGACCACCGGACCAGGCGAGATCAATCTCTTCGCCCGTCTTACGCGCGGCAAGGGCAATGCCGTCTGGCGCTATATACCGCTTGCTGTCGGCCAGACCACACGTGACTGGCTCCGTAGTAGCATTCTCGCAGGCACAGCAAGCGAAGCGAGCCTCACGCTCAAGGGTGATTTACGCCACTTTCCCTTTCGCGGTGGGCCGAGCAAAAACCAAGGCGGCCTCTTTGAGGTACGCGGCAAATTCAGCGGGGTTACGCTGAACTATGCCACCGGCTGGCCTGATATCACCGGCATCGATGGCGAACTTCTGTTCGCCGGGGAACGCATGCTGATCACGGGGAAAACCGGCCGCATCTTCGGCGTCGATCTACGCGATGTGCATGCAGAAATTGTCGATCTTGAATCGCCAGAAGAACTGCTCACTGTCACCGGCAAAGCGGCTGGCCCCACCACAGACTTCCTACGCTACATCGAAGCCAGCCCGGTGGGAAATCGCATCGATCACTTCACCGAGAACATGCAAGCCGATGGCAAGGGTGAGCTGGATCTCACACTTGATCTACCGCTGCGCCGCCTGGACACCACAAAGCTTGCGGGCAAGTACCGCTTTGATGGCAATCGGCTAACCGTGGATGCCGACCTACCGCCACTGGCCGACGTGCGCGGGCAGTTGCAATTTTCCGCCGATCATCTTGAAGCCCGTGATATTCGCGGCACGCTGCTGGGGATGCCAATGGCAGCGAACATCACCACTAGCGATAGTGGTGTTCAGGTCAGTGCCGCTGGCGAATTTACTGTCGCCGCATTGCGCCGCCAGTTTTCTCATCCGATGTTCGATCATCTTTCCGGCGGCGCAAAATGGAATGGCGATATACGAGTGAAGAACAAATCTGCCGACGTCAAAATCACTTCCAATCTTGTCGGTCTTTCATCAAGCTTGCCTGAACCATTTAACAAATCCGCTAAAGAAGCTTTAGCTGCAAGCTTTGAACGTCACACCTTGACCAGAATTCGCGCCGAGACTACGCAAAAAGTCGGCGCTGCTGATACGCCACAAAGCTTTGAATCCACCTCTGGAAAGTACCCTTGGGGTGCGACACAGAGCAAGTCGCCCTCCGGGGCAGCGACAAAACCCTCGCCTGCGCCAAGGCACTCGTCCCCTGTAGCACCTCTACTGACACCAACCTCGCGCGATCTGCTGGATATTCGCGTGGGGTCCACCGCGCGGCTGCAGCTGGTTCGCCGTCGGGATGTCTCGCCATTCGTCATCACCCAGGGTCTGCTAACGTTAGGAGATGTCAGCCCCGCCTTGCCTGAGCGGCAATTGTTAGTAGCGGTGAACCTACCTAAGCTCGATGCCGATGCATGGCGTCGTCTCTTGCTGGTGAATACAGGAGGTAATCAAAAAGCTGCAACACCCTTGCCCCCGGTGCAATTCGATCTCCGCGTGGCCAACCTCAAATTTTTTGATAAAAATCTTCACGACGTTCGCGCCACAGGTAATCAAGCGGATGCGACTGTGACAAAGGGCGAATTAAAAAGTCGTGAGCTTTCAGGCAATCTGGAGTGGCAAAGCCCAGGCAAGGGAAAACTCATCGCCCGCCTGGATAAATTCTCCATACCAGAAACCAGTGTCACGCCGGCCGACCTGCAAGCGCAGGCCAACGACGTCATTAACGATTTGCCAGCGCTGGATATCAGCATTGGCGAACTGTCGCTGAAAAATCGTCCGCTGGGAAGCGTACATGTCACCGCCGAAAACCGTGATGCCGCATGGCATACGGTAATCAACGTCAAAAATGACGATGACAGCCTGCTGATCAAAGGCCGCTGGCGCCCGCCGCCGGGACAATCTGAAACACAGATTGATTTCGATTTAACATCAAACAATATTGAAAAGACCTTGTTCCGTCTGGGCTACCCGGAATCTATTCGTAGTGACCGTATCGGCCTTACAGGCCGCCTTACATGGCACGGCGCTCCGCTGACAATTGATTACCCCAGCCTCAACGGCAAACTGAAAATTGACACTGGAAAGGGGCAAATCAAAAAACTGGAACCCGGCGTAGGCCGTTTGCTGGGCATTTTCAGCTTGCAAACACTGATACGTCGCGTCACACTCGACTTTCGCGACATTTTTGGTGAAGGCTTTGCTTTCGATAGCATCAGAGGCGAGTTCGACTTCATTAATGGCATCATGGACACCACTGACCTAAAAATTCGGGCGCCTTCGGCCAAGATTTCCCTCAAAGGAACCATTAACCTGATCAATGAAACCCAAAATATGCAAGCACGCGTTCAACCTGCCCTTGGCGAGAGTGTGGCTGTCGGCACTATGCTGGCCAATCCGATTGCCGGTGCCGCCGTCTGGGCTGCCCAGAAAGTGCTGCAAGATCCTTTTGGCCAGATATTCACATTTGAATATCAGATTACCGGTCCCTGGGCTGACCCTAAAATTGAAAAAACAAGCCAAACGCCACTACCCGCAGCAGAAGGCGCCCCATGAAACTAGCTGCCCTACAGATGATTTCAGGCCCAGCTGTCGGCCCCAATCTTGACACCGCGGCGCGGCTGATCAACGAAGCAGCAACCGCCGGGGCACAGCTGATTGTCTTGCCCGAATACTTTCCACTGATTGGCGCAAGCGACGCAGAGCGTCTCGCCGCACGCGAAATGATCGGCCATGGGCCGATTCAGGATTTTTTATCCACGATGGCGCGCCAACAGGGTCTCTGGCTGGTCGGTGGCTCGCTGCCCCTGGTGTCTAACAACCCCGACAAAATGCGCAACACCTGCCTGGTTTTCGATCCGCAAGGCGAGCGTGTCGCGCGCTACGACAAGATTCATCTGTTTGGTTTTCACAAGGAAGATGAACACTACGACGAAGCCGCTACCATTGAGGCCGGCGATGAAGTCGTCACCTGCAACACGCCCTGTGGCCGGATGGGTTTATCCATCTGCTATGACCTGCGCTTTGCCGAACTTTACCGCCGCATGGGTGAAGTCAATCTGATCGTTGTACCCGCCGCCTTCACCGAAACCACCGGTCGCGCGCACTGGGAAATCCTGCTGCGTGCCCGCGCCATTGAAAATCAGTGTTATGTTGTTGCTGCAGCGCAAGGAGGTCGTCACCCCAATGGCCGCATGACTCACGGCAACAGCATGATCATCGACCCGTGGGGCGAAATACTCGCCCGCATTGACAAGGGTGAGGGCGTGGTTACTGCTGACTTTGATCCCCGGCGACTAGCCAGCATCCGCACACGATTGCCTGCGCTGCAGCACCGGACTCTCCAAGGAAAATCATGAACACAAACCACTTTCAAATCGCCGAAGAAACGCTTTTAGCGCCCTATGATCTCGCTCCGCACAAGCTGGAGCGCATCTTCGGCCAACTCATGAGTCACCATGTCGAGTTTGCTGATCTGTATTTTCAATATGCACGCTCCGAAGCCTGGAGCCTGGAAGAAGGCATTGTCAAATCGGGCAGTTTCAACATTGAGCAAGGTGTTGGCGTGCGTGCCATTTCCGGCGAAAAAACTGCCTTCGCTTATTCGGACGACATCAGTCTTAGCGCGTTGCAAACCGCCGCTGGCACCACTCGCGCCATTGCTGCCGCTGGCGCTCATCGCTTAGCCCCCGCGTTACGCCATCGCCGAGCCTCCCCTGCACTGTATGCCGCAGGTGACCCGATCAGTTCGCTGAAAGATGCCGAAAAAGTATCGCTACTTGAACGCCTGGAAGCCATGGCGCATGCCGCCGACCCACGTGTCAAAGAAGTCATGGCTCATATTGCGGGCACCTGGGAAGTGGTACTCGTGGCGAGATCCGACGGCCATATGGCGGCCGATGTTCGCCCGCTGGTGAGGGTTTCTCTCTCAGTCATCATGGAAGAAAATGGACGACGGGAACAAGGTTCTTCGGGTGGCGGCGGACGCTTTGATTACGCCTACTTTACCGATGATATGCTGCGCGAATATGCCCGTTGTGCGGTCCATCAAGCCAGCGTCAACCTGGCTGCAAAGCCTGCGCCTGCGGGCGAAATGACCGTTGTTCTCGGCCCCGGCTGGCCCGGCATTCTGCTGCATGAAGCCGTAGGTCACGGGCTGGAAGGCGACTTTAACCGCAAAGGCAGCTCAAATTTTTCCGGTCGACTCGGGCAGCGCGTCGCCGCCAAAGGCGTCACGGTAATCGATGATGGCACGCTGGCTGATCGACGTGGCTCGCTCACGGTGGATGACGAAGGCAACCCGACACAGCGCACTGTACTGATCGAAGACGGCATCCTCGTCGGCTATCTGCAGGACAGCCTGAACGCGCGCTTGATGGACATGGCGCCCACCGGCAACGGCCGCCGCGAATCCTTCGCCCACCTGCCCCTGCCACGGATGACCAATACCATGATGATGAACGGTGCGCATGATCCGCAGGAAATCATCAAGTCCGTAAAAAAGGGCCTCTACGCAGCCAACTTTGGTGGCGGTCAAGTCGATATCACTAGCGGCAAGTTTGTCTTTTCCACCGCCGAGGCTTACCTGATCGAAGACGGAAAAATCACCACGCCAGTGAAAGGCGCAACGCTCATCGGTAACGGGCCGGACGCCATGACGCGCGTCTCGATGATAGGTAACGACATGGCGCTAGATCCAGGCGTTGGCACCTGCGGCAAAGACGGCCAAAGCGTGCCGGTAGGCGTCGGTCAGCCGACTTTACGGATTGATGGGCTAACGGTGGGCGGTACGGCGTGAAGAAAATCACACCACACCTGCGAAAGCCGATACCGAAGCGGTAGTTCCCACCGCTCAAATACGCAAGAATTGTCGCAAAATAGCGACGAAAAAAAATACCCAACTTCATCGGGTTGCAAAATTCATGCGTCCCTTTGTCGCAATTGGACGACAAAGAATCTGTCCAACCCTTTTGCTGTATTCTGTAATCAACTGAAAATAATAATAAAAATTATTTGGCTTGGTCTTTGCTTAAGCTCTTTGTCAAATTACGCATTTGATCCATCCACTCAATCGGGCTTGGGTACGCTTGCCATGAATGGACAAGGCTTCGACTAGACTACCCTCAGCCAAACAGCTCTCCACCCCAACAGACAATGCATATTCAATCCGTTCGAGCCTCGCATATATGCCAAGCGACACGCCCGCATCCTCGCCTGCACCTTAGTCTGGCGAAAAATGAAGATGAAATGCGTGAAGCACAGCGCCTGCGCTACAAAGTATTTGGTGAGGAATTAGGTGCTCGTTTATTCGAACAGATACCAGGCCACGATACGGATTTGTTTGACCCTCATTGTGACCATTTGCTGGTACGCAGCCATAACACTGGCAAAGTGATCGGTACTTATCGCATCATCTCTCCAGAAGCAGCCAAATCCGCGGGAAGCTATTACGCAGAGGGCGAATTCTCGCTGACGCGCCTGCAGCACCTTCGCCCACGCATGATAGAAATTGGTCGATTCTGCATTCATCCCGATTACCGTAGCGGCTCCGTGATAGCCTTACTCTGGTCGGGTTTGGGTCAGTACATCGCTCGTCGCGACCATGAGTATTTAATCGGTTCCGCCTCCATCAGCATGGCTGATGGCGGCCACAATGCCGCGAATCTCTACCAACAATTAAGTGAAGCGCAAAAAGCCCCGCCGGAATGTCGGGTTAATCCGTTTCACCCGTTGCCCTTTAAACAGTTAGCCAATGGAAAACCTGCAGTGATTCCCCCTCTACTTAAGGGTTACTTGCGTGCCGGCGGGCGGGTATGTGGAGAACCCGCATGGGATACCGACTTCAATACGGCCGACCTACTCTTTCTGCTACCTATGGCACGGCTGAATCAACGCTATGAGCGGGCCTTTCTCGATCCCTATCGCTCCCCCGAACGATTGCATCAAAGTCACAGAATGTTGTAATGCAAGCACTCTCCTGCGCTTCATTCGCAAGCATGCAGCAAACATCCTGCACACCATCAAACGACTCAGCAGAGATTTTCTGCGCAGAAAATAAATCGCAGTGATTGCGCTGACTCAAAACAAGGAACGCTGCGCTGCATCGGTTTCCACATTCGGAGTTTCCACACTCGGCGGTTGAAACAAGGTGCAATCAAATGCGGGCAAGGGCTGATTAAATCCCAAGCGGCGAGTCGCAATTTTAAAACGCTGTTGAATCATCTCTGCTAACGGCCCGTCTCCGCGATGACGGTGGCCAAAACAACTGTCATATTCCTTGCCACCATGCATTTGACGCAGCAAGCTGAAAACGTGTTCGGCGCGACCCGGTTCTTCACGTTCCAGCCAATCACGAAATAGCGGCTTGACCTCATGCGGCAGGCGTAACAGCACATACCCCGCCGTGCGGGTGCCGGCGTCAGCTGCCGCTTGCAGAATGTCTTCCAGCTCGTGATCTGTCAGGGCCGGTACCAATGGCGCCACTAAAACCGCTGTCGGTATGCCCGCAGAAGACAGCGCCTCCAGCACAGAAAGTCGGCGCTGGCTAGACGCCGCCCGCGGCTCCATACGCCGCGCCAGATCAGCATTCAGCGTGGTAATCGACACGGCAACGCGCACCAGATGCTGTTGTGCCATCTCTACGAGAATATCCAGATCGCGCAGAATCAACGCGGATTTGGTCACGATGCTCACCGGATGACGACAGGCAGCCAGCGTTTCCAGTATCCCGCGCGTCAAGCCCAGACGCCGCTCTACGGGCTGCCAGCCATCGGTATTGATGCCCAGTGCCAAGGGTTTGCACACATATTTTGGATGGGCGAGCTCCCTGCGCAACACCTCAATCGCATCGGGCTTATAGGCTAGCTTGGTCTCGAAATCCAGCCCTGGCGATAAACCCAGATACGCATGACTGGGCCGCGCAAAACAATAGCTGCAACCATGCTCACAGCCGCGATAGGGGTTGATTGAACGGTCGAACGGAATATCTGGCGACTGGTTGTAGCTGATCACTGTTTTGGCGGTGTCAATGATCAGCTCGGTAGAAACCGGCGCTTCTTGCGCCTCGGGGTCCAGCCACCAGCCGTCATCAGCCGCTACGCGTTGCCAACTGGCGTAGCGGTTATCCGGATTATGGCCTGCGCCGCGACCTTTACGTGTGAAGGATGCCATCACCCATCAGAACACGCTTGATCGACCCGCAGATTATTCTTGTGCTGGTTTTTCATCAAAGGTGTAACCCAATGCCAGCACACCTTCGCGCAGCAAGCTCATCGCGGGCGCCACTGCTGCGGGCTCGCCTCGCACGCCGAGCTCGACATGCGAGCGCACGGTCTCTGAGCCCAAAAAGGGCAAGCTAAACGCCTTTATCCCAGGATAACGGCTTTCTACTTCCTGCATTACCGGGATCAACATACTTTCAATGCCGCGCCAAACCAAAATGGCCGCATCTGCCGTAGGGGTGGCGTTAAACAGGTGACGATACTTTGTATCCAGCACCCATTCCACCATAGGCCAAGCCATCTGCGGAAAGCCCGGCACAAAGTAGTGCTCACCCAGCGAAAAACCGGCAATGCGATTAAACGGATTGGGAACAATCTGGCTGCCCACAGGAAAGCGCCCCATATCCAACGATTCGATTGTCATTTCCCGCCCCATCTCGATGAAGCGGGAACGGATTTCGTGCTCCGCCTCGGGGTGCAAAAACAAGTCAACGCCTGCCGCCGCCGCCACCGCCTGGCGCGTGTGATCATCGGGCGTATTACCGATACCACCAAAACTAAACACGATATCGTCCGTTGCCAGCGTACGGCGAAAGGTATCGATCAATCGCTGCCGATCATCCCCGATATACATCGCCCACGCCAGATGCATATTACGCGCGGCGAGTATTTTTAGCAGACGCGCAAAATGACCATCTTCACGTTTGCCCCGCGTGATTTCGTCACCGATAATAATCGCACCGATGGCTTTTGCCGGGCTTTTTGACGGCCTCATAGCACCGCTCATGGCACCACGCACTGCATCACTCATTGCATCACTCATAGTTGCACTCCCCGTAATTGTCGTTGTTGCCGCAAAGCCGCCAGACCCAGATGTACAAACACCAGCGCCGTCAATACAGGTACCACCAGCTGAATCAGCGGTACATGCGCGAGCAAGGCGCAGCCCGTACCCGCGAGATAAAACGTGGATTTTTTATCATTCACCAGTTGCGTTAATTCTGCCGCAGTAGCATGTTCAGCCAAAGCATCCACACGGAAAGTGCGCTGATTCAACCAGGCTGTCCAGAACAAAGGCAGCACCAGCACCACACCGGGGATGAGCAGCAAAGGCAAAGAGAGCAGCCCACCGAACAAGAACACACACCCTGCCACCAACGTATTAATCAGGCTCCGCCAAAAAGCATTTTCACCATGACGTACCAGATCAGGGTAATCGCGGGCCGCCACATAGATGATCAAATAAGGCAACACAACGACGGCCACCAAGAACAACGCCGTCAGGTAAATCAGCGAGGCAAATGCGGCCAGCAAAAGAAAAACCGCCGCCCAGTGAGCGACCCATTCCCAGCCTGACCATGGCAACTGCGGCACAATCTGCGTCATCAACATGAGGCCATGTGCCCAGATAAAAAAACCCAAAATCCCCCAGAAGGCAGCCGCGACCACTGGTGGCCACAGCACATGCCACAGAATGTCCCCGCGCGTCAGATCGCGTGTTGCTTTACCAAACGCCGCCAATAGTTCATGCATGGTGGCTCCTTGTGATTGTGTTTACGTTGATGTTCATCATCGCATTCTCGCATCCCACATCTTTTGCAGCCGCTTGATGGACACCGGCGTGGGGGTGCGTAATTCTTGCGCAAAAAGAGCAACGCGCAACTCTTCGAGCAACCAGCGGAATTCTTCCATAAAGGGATCATCCAGATGGTCTTTGTGATAACCCGTTTGACCCGATTTCTGCAAGGCATGGCGCTCACGTTCCCAGGGTTTGCCAAGCGCTTGCCATTCTGCCAATAAACGCGCCTCGCGCGTGGGGTCACTACGCGCTTTATCCAGCCGCAAGGTGGCCGCTTTGAGATAGCGCGGATAGTGCTGCAACCGCTCATAGGGCACCCCAACAATAAAATTCTTGTGTAGTAACGCCGCCAATTGCGCGTTGATATCAACGCAGGTGGCAACGAAGGTTTTTTGCGCCGCGACGATCTTCTTTTGCAACGCCGCGTATTCGCCGATGACGGCGGCAATTAACCGCGCAATCTCTTGGGCGACGAGCAAAATGCGCCCACGCGCCGCATCGCACCGTGTCACGAACGCCGACTTTTCGAGAGGCAAAGGCGCCATCAAGCAGGTGCGCTCAAGCGTCGCGGCAACCAGTTGCGTCTTGAGCTCTTTTTCTGTTCCCAAGGGAATGAACTGCAATGCCATCTCGCGCAGACAAAACAACTTTTCGATGGCTTTCACTTGCGTTGCCAACTGAAGCGAAAACAGTCGCATCAAGCCGCGACGATGTTCAGCCAGCGCCTGCGCTTGCGTGTCAAAAACGGTCAAGCGCACGCCATCACCTTCATCCACCAGTGCAGGAAAACCTATGACTTGCCGGTCTTTGACGTTAATCTCGAGCAACTCAGGCAACGGCCCAAAAAGCCAATCGACATACAGCACCGTATCATCCACAGGCTGCGCCACCGGCGGGACATCCATGTCAGAGCTGGCCGCTTCAATGCTGGTGTCATCCATGTTGGCAACCGCGGCAACCTTGACTGCCGCCACAACCCCAGCCACCCCGTTTTGCCAAATTTGAGCCACACGTTCGCGATATTCAGTGCGCAACTCGGTCAGATGACGCGAGATAGCCAAGGTGCCGCCATGCTCACTCAATAGCCGAAAATTCATGAATAAATGCGGCCGCAACTCACCCAGACGAAAAGCATCCAGTGGCAGCTTCATGGCCAGTTTTTCTTCCACTGCCTGGGTTAATGTGCGCATCAGGGGCTCATCTGCGGGCATCGCGCTGGTGCAAAAATCATCCGCGAAGGCATCCAGCGGCTGCAAGCGATGCCGATATTTCTGCGGCAAGGTTTTTAAAAGAGCGATCACTTTTTCTTTGAGCAGACCGGGCACCAGCCACTCACACCGCTGGGCAGATAACTGATTCAACGCCACCAGCGGCAGATCAAGCGTCACCCCATCGTCTGGCGCACCCGGATGGTGGTGATAATGCAGCGTGAACTTTTGCCCATGTTGCTCTAGGTACGGGGGAAAAGCCGCCGTGGTAATGCCCGCTGCCTCATGCCGCATCAACTGTGCTTTTTCCAGAAACAACAGTTTCGGGTTGACGACTTCGGCCTCACGCCGCCAGCGATCAAACGCCGCTAAGGTGGTGATTCCCGCAGCAACCGTGGCATCATAAAAAGCATAAATCAGCTCATCATCCACCAGCACATCCGGCCGCCGCGATTTGTGTTCAAGCGCTTCAATCTCCCGCATGAGCTTGGCGTTATGCTGAAAGAAGCGCCACTTCTTGACCCAGTCCTCGCCCACTTCGCCTTCCACGAGGGCCGATCGAATCAATATCTCGCGCGATAATTTTTCGTCCAGCGGCCCGTAATGCACACGCCGCTTGGCATGCAGCAGCAAACCATGCAGCGTTACGCGCTCCCACGCAACCACTTGACCCGGCCCTTTCTCCCAGTGCGGATCATAGATATGGCTGCGCAGTAAATGGCCACCCACCTGCTCCAGCCATTCCGGCTCGATTCGCGCCACGCACCGCGCGAACAAACGCGAGGTTTCAACAAGCTCGGCCGCCACAATCCAGCGCCCGGCTTTCTTGATCAGGCTGGAACCCGGATGAATAAAAAACTTGATACCGCGCGCGCCAAGGTAGTAGGCTTCTTCTTCGCTCTTCAAACCAATATGGCCGAGTAAACCGGTGAGCAATGCCTTGTGGATAGCAGCGTAAGCGGCGACGCTATCGGGTCGTTGCAAAACAGGGGGAGAACTACTTTGTGCCGTATCACCAGCGCCGTCCAGAGACGGACTCAAGACTTCTTGCGCAGTCGCCACTTTTCTCGACGGGGTGGCCGCGACCGGATAAGCACTGGAAATTTTCCAGCCATGTTCATGGCACAGCGTCAGCAACTGGGCATGCACATCGCGCCACTCGCGCACGCGCAACCAGGAAAGAAAATTCTGCCGGCACCACTGACGCTGCTTGTTCGACGTTTCATGTTTCCAGATGCTATCCGCTGCGTGCCAGAGTTTGAGATAGGAGAGAAATTCAGATTTTTCATCTTTCCATTTCGCATGCGCCTGATCGGCCGAACCGGCTTGCTCCTGAGGCCGCTCACGCGGGTCCTGTACCGACAGTGCGGCAGCGATAATCAGCATTTCGCTAAGGCAACCATAGTCGCGCGCAGCGAGAATCATGCGGCCGATCTTCGGGTCGAGCGGGAGTCGAGCAAGCTCGACTCCCGTCGAAGTCAAGCACCATCTCCCCGCCCCTCCGTTCCACGGCTGGCTTTGCACAGCCAGCCGGCTGCGGCAGCGCGGAGCAATGCTCCGCGAAACCCCGCCTTCGCCCCGAGGAAGGGGGTGACTAGTCACCTCCCCCGCCAGGCGGGGGAGGTCGGGAGGGGGTGTTGTCACAGCCCCCAACTCGGCGAGCAATTGATAGCCGTCGGCAATCATGCGCGGCGCAGGTGGCTCGATGAAGGGGAAATTTTCCACATCGCCCAAATGTAGCGACTTCATGCGCAGAATCACTCCGGCCAGGCTGGAGCGCAGAATTTCCGACTCGGTATAAGCGGCACGCTTGTTGAAATCATCCTCAGCGTACAGCCGGAAGCAAATGCCGGCCGACACACGGCCGCAGCGTCCGGCGCGCTGATTGGCCGCCGCGCGGGCGATAGGTTCAACCTGCAACTGCTCAATCTTGTTGCGATACGAGTAACGCTTGACGCGCGCCAGCCCCGTATCAATCACATACCGAATACCCGGCACGGTGAGCGATGTTTCAGCGACATTGGTCGCCAACACCACGCGGCGACCTTGATGCGATGAAAACACGCGCGCCTGTTCGGGCGCCGACTGGCGGGCAAACAGCGGCAGAATTTCAAGGCTGGCCCCAAGACCTGCCGCCCCGCCAGAAAACGAATGTTTGCGTAACGCTTCTGCCGCCTCGCGAATCTCGCGCTCACCCGGCAGAAACACCAGCACGTCACCTGACCCGGCGCGATGTGCCTCGCTCACCGCATCGACAATGGCCTCGTTGATGTCCCGATCCGCCATGCCCTTCGCACCGGAAGGCGAATTGGGGGCAGGCGTCTCAGCCCACGGTCGATATCGCGTTTCTATGGGATACAAACGCCCCGAAACTTCGATCACCGGCGCCGCTTTTTTGTTGATGGAAAAATGTTGGCTGAAGCGCTCGGCATCCAGCGTGGCGGAGGTCACGATAACTTTCAGATCGGGGCGTTTGGGCAACAACTGCTTCAGATAGCCAAGCATGAAATCAATGTTCAGGCTGCGCTCGTGCGCCTCGTCGATAATGAGCGTGTCGTACTGGCGCAGCAGCGGATCAGTTTGTGTCTCGGCCAGCAAAATACCGTCCGTCATCAGCTTGATGTAGGTCTCCGGCGAAACCCGATCGGTAAAACGTATCTTGAAGCCGACATAGCGGCCCAGCTCGGACTTCAGTTCCTGCGCAATGCGCGTCGCTGTGGCACGCGCGGCAATCCGGCGCGGCTGCGTGTGGCCAATGAGTCCATTCAAGCCACGCCCGATCTCCAAACAGATTTTTGGCAGTTGCGTGGTCTTGCCCGAGCCGGTTTCGCCGCAGATCACGACGACCTGATGCTGGGCAATGGTCGCGGCAATTTCCTCTCGCCGCAAGGTAACCGGCAGCGCTTCGTCATAGACAATCGCTGGCCGTGCAGCGCTGCGCGCCTCGACATCGAACCTCATTGCACCCGCCTCATTGCGCTAATTTTTGTATGGTCAAAATGCCCAGGCCGGTCATCAGCAGCGAACCAAACAAATGGATTGAGGCCGCACCCACCGCCCAGCCATACTCGGCGCGTTGAATCAGCGCTACAACTTCTGCTGAAAAGGTGGAAAACGTCGTCAGCGCACCTAGCACGCCGGTAATGAAGAACAAGCGCAATTCAGGTGAAAGATCGACATTCAGGTGAAACACCGTAACGGCAGCGCCTACCAGATAACCGCCGAGCAGATTCGCCGCCAGCGTGCCCAGCGGCACTGTGGGAAACAGCGGGTTCAGCCATAGCCCCAGCCCCCAGCGTAACCATGCGCCCAGCATGGCACCGAGTCCAATTGCAAAAAGACTTATCCAATTCATCGCAGCTATTTTACGCCTGCCTTTTACGCCTGCCAGTAGAATTACATCTTTGTATTCGTTTGGCGCACTCATGTCTGACACCGAAAAAACCTCTAACTTCATTCGGCATATCATCGAGGCCGATCTTGCCGCCGGAAAATATGCTGCACGCGCTTGGAGCGGCAAGCCCGGTCCGGCCGCACAACAAAAACTCGGCGCTGGTGATACGGCAAAGATCCGCACCCGCTTTCCGCCGGAGCCGAATGGCTATCTGCACTTTGGCCACGCCAAGTCGATTTGCCTGAATTTTGGTTTGGCACGTGACTACGACGGCGCGTGTCACCTGCGTTTTGATGACACCAATCCGGAGAAAGAAGAACAGGAGTATGCCGATTCGATTATCGACGCAGTGCGCTGGCTGGGATTTGACTGGCACTTTGGCGCAGAGAACAATCTCTACCACGCCTCGGACTACTTTCCCTGGATGCTTGCGTTCGCTGAAAAATTGATCGACGCAGGCCACGCCTATGTCGATTCGCAAACCCCCGAAGAGATGCGCGCGCGGCGCGGCACGCTGACCGAAGCGGGTAAAGATTCGCCTTTTCGCACACGTACAGCCGCTGAAAATCGCGAGCTATTTGCCCGCATGAAAGCCGGCGAATTCGCTGATGGCACACACGTGCTGCGCGCCAAGATCAACATGGCATCAAGCAACATCAACCTGCGCGACCCCACCATTTATCGCATCCGCCACGCCACGCACCACAACACGGGGGACACCTGGTGCATCTATCCGATGTACACCTTCGCTCACCCGATTGAGGACGCGCTGGAAAACATTACGCATTCGATCTGCACGCTGGAGTTTGAAGACCAGCGCCCATTCTACGACTGGCTTTTGACCCGGCTGGCCGAGCTGGGCTGCGTGAATACGCCGTTGCCGCAGCAGATTGAATTCTCGCGGCTTAACCTCTCCTATGTCGTGCTCTCCAAGCGCAAGCTGATTCAACTCGTTGAAGAAAAACATGTCAGCGGCTGGGACGACCCGCGCCTGCCCACGCTCGTGGGTGCGCGCCGGCGTGGCTACACGCCCGAAGGGTTTCGCCACTTTGCCGAGATGATAGGCGTCAGCAAATCCGATTCATGGATCGACTTCAGCGTGTTCGAAGAATGCCAGCGCCAGCATCTAAACGACATCGCCCCGCGCCGCATCGCCGTGCTTGACCCGGTCAAGCTCATCATCGACAACTACCCGGACAAGCAAGAAGAAATGTGTGAAGCACCCAACCACCCGCAAAAACCCGAGTGGGGCAAACGCCCGATTCCTTTCTCAAAAGAATTGTGGATAGAGCGCGAAGACTTTATGGAAACGCCCATCAAAGGCTACTTCCGCCTCTTCCCCGGCAACACTGTGCGCCTGCGTTATGGCTTTGTCATTAAATGCATCGGCTGCGATAAAGATGCCAGCGGCAAGATCACTGCGGTACATTGCGAATACCTGCCCGATTCAAAATCCGGCACGCCGGGATCAGACACTTACAAAGTCAAGGGCAACATCCATTGGGTGTCCGCAGCTCACGCCTATGCTGCTGAAGTACGCCTCTATGACCGCTTGTTTGCCGTTGAAGCACCGGGTGCCGATGGTGGTGATTTCATCAGCGATCTCAACCAGAATTCGCGCATTACAGTCAAGGCACAACTCGAGCCGACACTAAAAAATGCAGCCGCTGAAGAACGCTTTCAATTCGAACGCCATGGCTACTTCATTGCGGATCATGTCGATTCGACATCCGGCACACCGATATTCAATCGCATAGTGACACTAAAGGAGTCATGGCATGGAACAGCAAAAAAATAATTCGGCGGTACGCCACCAGCATCCCCATGCTGGATGATGCACTCAAGCGCAGGTGTTGAAAAATATATGAAGAAAAACGCTCTGGCGGAGACAGAAAGCGACCAGTACTGGAAGAAGTGTTATCCGAATTACAAAAAGGCGATACGTTCGTAGTGTTCAACCTTAACAGAGTAGCTCGATCACCGAGTCACCTTTAGTCATCTTTTAGAGATCCTCGACAGAATAGAAAACGTAGGCGCTGCCTTCCTGAGGCTGACAGAAGTTATAGATACAAAGTCACCAGTGGGCCGCATGATGATGCAAATCATCGACGCCTTCGCAGCGTTCGAACGCGAGCTGATCCGCGAAATAACTCGAGCTGGAATGGAAGCAGCCCTCGAGCGCGGCGCAGAATTTGGGCGTCCATACGGTTTTCCAGAATCCGGGCATCCGAAGATGCTACGCCAGTGACACAGCGAAAAATACACTAAAACGGCGCTAGCCAGGCAGTATGCCGCGTACATATCGAGCATCAAGCGCGCTATCAAACGGCATCAGGCAAAAGTACCGCTGCAATTAAAGATTGAAGCTGCTTAAAAGCAAATTAGAGGGTTTCGCCCTAAAGGTTTTCAGGTTCCGCCGGTAAGCCTTGCCCTCCACCGGCGCAGATTCCGCAGCCCTGCCGTGGGGTCAAACCGGCGAAACCCGAAAACCCAAACGAAGGGGGTTCGGAATCCAGGCCAGATGTGGGAAAACCGCTTTTAAGCTACACTTATCAAAAGGAGAATAGCACCATGGCGACTTTAAGCTTTGATACTCATCAATTTGTGAAAACGCTGGAAAAGCGTGGATTCACTCAGGATCAAGCCGAAGGCATCAACGAGGCATTAAAAGACGCGTTGACGGTCGCAGAAGTTGCTACCAAACACGACTTAAGAGAATTAGAGTACAGGCTTACACTGAAGCTTGGCACATTGATCGCAGCCGCAATTGGCATTGTGGCCACCATAGTCAAGCTACTTTAAGTTATCTACTATTTCCGTGGAAAAAAGCCCTCTTCGGAGGGCTTTTTCTTGGGTGGATCAAGCTCCAATCGGAGTTGATTAAATTCTATGCGCTTCGATGAAAACCAAAATCTCAGAACTCTTGTGCCGGCTCTGGTGACCAAGCAACCAACCGAAAAAGGGCAATCTATCATGGCTTTCGTCGTTCTGAGCATCTTGCAGACCCGCGGGGCTAAGCCTTGCCCTCCACCGGCGCAGATTCCGCAGCCCTGCCGTGGGGTCAAACCGGCGAAACCCGAAAACCCAAACGAAGAGGGTTCGGAATCCAGGCCAGATGTGGGAAAACGGCTTTTAAGATACACTTAACCACAAGGAGTACAAAACCATGACGGAAAAAGCAGAAAACCTGATTCTTGAGCACCTGCGTGCCATACGCTCGGACACCGCGCAGATCAAAGACGATATCAGCGAAATAAAAATGCGAATTACGTCCATCGACGAACGCTTAACCCTTGCCGAGAAAGGTATCGCCAACATTCATGGGGATATGGCCATGATTCAATTGCGCCTAGATAAACAAGGTGATCGAATCGAACGCATCGAGAAGCGACTAGAATTGACGCCAGCTTAGTTATCTACACCTTCTACTAAAGAAAAAACCTGCTTCGGCGGGTTTTTTCTTGAGTCAGAAAACGATATTAAAACCTAGGAACGCATCTGGCCCGATACATCAGTAACGACAACCCCAGGCTTTTCAGTTTTCTGTGGACTCTTTGATTGATAATCTGGCGGCTCTCCTGTCGGCGGGTCAGCGCCGACAGGAGAAACGATAGAGCTTACCCGCCGTGAATGGAGGTATTGAGTACAGATTCAACAAGGCATTAATGCGCCGTATCGTTTCCGACCAGTCATAGCCAAAGAGATTGTCGCGGCGATTAAAACGGGCAATGTTTCCGGAAAACTCAACGGTAGAGCCGTCAGAACGTAACTCGAATCTGGAATTGAAAGAGCCTTCCAGACCTGCCCTTTTATCAATGAGGTACTCCACTGAGCCATCGGCATCAATGGACATGAACCTGCCGCCATTGATACGAGGAGAACAACCATCTCCGTGATCCTGACGAATCGTGAGCCAATCGACAAAGACCGGAATAAGGCTCATTTTTGTATTGGTTTGAGACTAACTTTACGTGTAACTGGCACGTAAAGCTTCGAGGCATCGCCGGGGCGGCTCCGCCGCCCTTCGGCGACGGCCTCAAAACTATCTGAATCCGTAATAACTTTTGTTGATACAGACAACTTCACAATATACAAATCGACAGGAAAAAGGTCTTTTTGATTTTCGAGAAACCTAGATTGGTTAGAAGGACGGCCACGCTTCGGCTTGGCAGGCTTGGGGCCGAACTGGATACGAGAACCGGGAAGGTCAAACATCGTTTTTGTTTCTCCTTGACTGATTTTGCCGGGTAAGGCAAAGTGGCGATGATTCTTTTTTGGGACAATCCCAAAAGCAAGACGTCAAGAGGTATTTTTATGAAACTGTTCGGATATATAACAACAGGAATTGAGAAAACAGGAAGCGTAAAGGCTGTTGCTGAAAATATCGGAGTCAACAGAACACATCTAGCAGATGCGAAAGCAGGAAGGAGAGGACTGCCGCTACTGGCTTGTGTGAGATTAGCTCACTTGATAAATGCTGACCCACTCAATGTGATAGTGGCATCGCAATTAGTCACAGAGACAGATGAAAAAAAACGCAAGGAATGGACGCCTTTTTTGACAAATGAGTGGCGGAGAGGGTGGGATTCGAACCCACGGTAGGCTCACACCTACGCCTGATTTCGAGTCAGGTACATTCGACCACTCTGCCACCTCTCCGCAACGCGGGATTATAACCGTGAAGCGGAGCCTATCCGAATTTTTGTGTGTAAGGCATATTCATCAGTTCGAGAAAGGAACGAGATATGCCCGAGCAACAAACGAAACCCAAGAAGCTGAGCATGGTTCAGCAATCCATTGAGGATGCGCGCAACGCGCCTGCGTTTACGCCCGAGATGCAGGCACAGCTGGACACACTGGTCAGCGCACCGATGACCGGCAGCGAGGTCAACGACCTCACCGCACGCCTGAAACGCGCGATCATCGAGCGCGCGCTGGCTGCTGAGATGAGCCTGCATCTGGGCTACGCACCCGGCGAAGACAAGCCCGCAGGCGTTGCCAACCATCGCAACGGCAGCAGCGGCAAGACGCTCCTCACCGACACCGGCCCGCTCAGGATCGACATCCCGCGCGACCGCAGCGGCGCGTTCGAACCCCTGATCGTCCCCAAGCATGGCCGCCGCTACGAAGGCTTTGATGACTTGATCCTGTCGATGTATGCACGCGGCATGAGCACGCGCGACATCCGCGCGCACCTGACCGAGATGTATCACGTCGAGGTGTCGCCGGATTTCATCAGCACCGTGACCGATGAAGTCATGGCCGAAGTCTCTGCCTGGCAGGCCCGACCGCTGGAGCCGATGTACCCCGTGATCTTCTTCGACGCGTTGCGGGTCAAGATCCGCGACGACGGCCTGGTCAGGAACAAGGCGGTCTATCTTGCGCTGGGCATCCTGCCCGACGGCAGCCGCGACATTCTCGGGCTGTGGATCGAACACACCGAAGGGGCCAAGTTCTGGCTCAAGGTCTTCAACGACTTGAAGACGCGCGGCGTGGAGGACGTGCTGATCGCCGTTTCCGATGGTCTGAAAGGGATTCCAGAGGCGCTTGCTGCGGCGTATCCGGAAGCCGTCCTGCAAACCTGCATCGTGCACTTGATCCGCAACAGCCTGGACTATGCCAGTTGGAAGGATCGCAAAGCCGTCGCAGCGGCGCTGCGTCCGATCTACACCGCGACGAGCGCAGACGCCGCAGAAGTCGCGCTGACGGCGTTCGCGCAATCCGAATGGGGAACGAAACTGCCGCATGTCGCTGCGGCCTGGCGGCGTGCATGGGACTACGTGACGCCATTCTTTGCGTTCCCGCCCGAGATTCGGCGGGTGATTTACACCACCAATGCCATCGAATCGGTCAACGCGCGCATCCGCAAGGCGATCAAGACACGCGGGCATTTCCCCAACGACGAGGCGGCGACCAAGCTGATCTGGCTGGCGCTGAGAAACATCACCAAGGAATGGGCAATGCCGGTGTTTCACTGGAAAGCCGCGATGGTGCAATTCGCCATCCAGTTCGGGGATCGCTTTACGAAACGTGTCGCGTAAAATCAGGCAGCAATCAATGAAACATCAACCGCCTTGCACACAAAATTCAGGACACTCCCGTGAAGCGAAGAGCCTGAGAGAAAAAAGGGAAGACTCAGATTGCAAAAATTGCCCCACCTGCTGTATTGCCTCATCTTTTTTATTCTTGCCAGCTGTATACGGTTTGAATCACAGAAACCATTACCCCCACCCGAAACAATGGGTGAGTTAGTGGTCGCTGTGCGTGAAGCACCAGGGTTTTTTCAGCGTGATGGCGCAACGACAAGCGGGTTTGAGTATGACTTGGCCAACCTGTTCGCAGCCAGCCTTGGCGTTAAGGCACGCTTTATCATCGCCAAAGACTTTAACCAGCTCAGCACCCTGCTAGCTACGCATAAAGTACACGTGGCCGCCTCGTTACCGGCAAACCGCGCAGATTTTCAATTTTCCCAGCCCATACGCAGCGTGGGGCAATGGATTGTTAGCCATGATGACGCGCTTGGGCCTGATGATCTATCCGCATTGTCTGGCCAAACAGTAGCAATCATTGCCGGGTCTCCGCTGGCAGAAACCCTGCGCACACTGGATGAAAAATCCAGGCCCACCGTGATCGAAATATCAGGCATAGACGAAATCACCTTGCTTGCGCAGGTTGCTGCGCAAAAAATTCCGCTGGCGGCAGTGCATGACATTAACTTCGATCTGGCCAGTAATTTTTACCCTGAACTCAACGCCCGTGTGCGCTTGCCAGGAAAGACCGATCTGTGTTGGGCTTTCCCCAATGACGAGACAAATCCTGCTGTCAAACAAACGAGCAATCAAACCAAGAATCCGGGCAATGCGTCATTGCGTGCCCGGGCTGATGCATTTATTGCGCATGCCCGTGCGGACGGCACACTGGCCCGGCTCAATGACCGCTATTTTGGACATATCAAGCGGATCAATTCCATCGGCATCACGCAGTTCATTAAAGACATTCATTCGCTGTTGCCCGACTTGCGGCGTCATTTCTACGCCGCTCAGGATTTAACCGGGATCGACTGGCGCCTGCTGGCTGCGCTCGCTTACCACGAATCCCACTGGGATCCGCTCGCGACCTCTCCCACCAACGTGCGTGGCATCATGATGCTGACCGAAGAAACCGCCGATCATCTGGGGGTAGACAACCGTCTCAACCCCGCGAGCAGCATTCGCGCAGGCGCGCGCTACCTGGCTGAACTCAATGACCAGCTACCCGATAGCGTCAAACCGCCAGATCGCCTCTGGCTAGCGCTGGCCGCTTATAACCTCGGCATGGGCCATTTACGCGGCGCGCTGGCGATTGCCAAAGACATGCATCGCGACCCCAACAACTGGTATGAAATGAAGAAAGTATTACCGCTACTGTCACGGCCAGAAGTGTATGACCATCTAAAGTCAGGCCCTGCGCGCGGTGGCGAAGCGGTGATTCTGGTGGAGAACATACGCACCTACTACAACATCCTGACACGCTTTGAGCCCATGTATGTCACACCCTTCGCAACCACTGAGCCACAGGCCGCCGGACAAGTCAGGCTGCGGTGATTTTCGTAAGGCCGCCCATCCACGGACGCAACGCAACGGGTACGGTAATGCTGCCATCGGCGTTCTGGTAATTTTCCAGCACGGCAACCAGCGTGCGGCCAACGGCGAGACCCGAGCCATTGATGGTGTGCAGCAGTTCTGTTTTACCGCGTTTGTCAGCTGCGTCGTTGCGGAACCGCGCCTGCATGCGCCGCGCCTGGAACGCCTCGAAATTAGAGCAGGAGGAAATCTCGCGGTAGGCATTTTGCGCGGGCAGCCACACTTCCAAATCGTAAGTTTTAGCAGCAGAAAACCCCATGTCGCCACTGCACAGTGCCATCTTGCGGTAGGGCAGCTCAAGCGCTTGCAACACGGCCTCGGCATGACCTGTGAGCTCTTCCAACGCCTGCCAGGATTTTTCTGGGTGCACTATTTGCACCAATTCCACTTTATCGAATTGATGCTGACGAATCATGCCGCGCGTATCGCGCCCGTAGCTGCCCGCTTCGGAACGAAAGCACGGCGTATGTGCGACAAACTTCAACGGCAGCGCAGCCGCCTCGAGGATTTCGCCACGCACGATGTTGGTTACCGGCACTTCGGCGGTAGGAATCAAATACAAATAGCCGTCTTCGCCATGCGGCACGCGAAACAGATCCTCTT
This sequence comes from Rugosibacter aromaticivorans, assembly GCF_000934545.1. Lineage (GTDB taxonomy): Bacteria > Pseudomonadota > Gammaproteobacteria > Burkholderiales > Rhodocyclaceae > Rugosibacter > Rugosibacter aromaticivorans. The sequence continues at coordinate 1,152,540 of NZ_CP010554.1, read as the reverse complement.
CAAATTTTGGCAACTGACCTGTGCCAAACATGCTGTCTTTATTTACCAGATATGGCACATACACCTCGGTGTAGCCATGCTCACCCGTGTGCAAATCGAGCATGAACTGCGCTAACGCACGATGCAGGCGCGCAATCGGGCCTTTCATCACGGCAAAACGGCTGCCGGAAATCTTGACTGCCGTTTCAAAATCCAGCCCATCAAGCGCCACGCCTAAATCAACGTGATCCTGTAGTGCGTCCTGGGGTGCGGCAATCACTTTGGGCGTGCCCCAGCGCAAAACCTCTACGTTGCCGCTTTCATCCTTGCCTGTGGGCACGCTCTCATGCGGCAGATTGGGAATGCCTGCCAAAAAATAATCGAAGCGCGGCATCAATTCCGCCAACGCCACCTCGCCCGCTTTGAGCGCATCGCCAAGACCGGCCACCTCGGCCAGCACGGCGGAGGCATCTTCGCCTTTGCCCTTCAATATGCCGATCTGCCTGGAGAGCGCATTGCGTTTGGCCTGCAAATCCTGGGTTTGCGTTTGCAGCTGTTTTCTTTCTGCCTCCAGCGCTTCAAACGTCGCGGTATCCAGCGTGACCCCGCGCGTGGCAAGACGTTCAGCAACAAAGGGAAGATGGCTACGAAGAAGTTGAATATCGAGCATGAAGTTTCCTATCAATAACTTAGACTTAGCGGGATTTTTTTGCCTGTTGTTTGGCTTGTTCATCAAGCTCGCGCAAATGCGCCAGCTTCTCGGCTATTTTTTGTTCCAGCCCACGCGCCACTGGCTGATACCAGGTGACCTCTTGCATGCCTTCGGGGAAATACGTTTCACCAGCAGCAAAACCCTCGGCCTCGTCATGCGCATAACGGTAATCGGCCCCGTAGCCCAGGTCTTTCATCAGCTTGGTTGGCGCGTTGCGCAAGTGTTCCGGCACGCCACGGCTTTTGTCTTTGGCCACAAACGCGCGCGCCGCATTATAGGCGAGGTAAGCCGCGTTCGATTTCGGCGCCACCGCCAGATACAGCACCGCATTGGCCAGCGCCAGCTCGCCTTCCGGGCTACCCAGCCGCTCATAAGTGATGCAGGCATTCAACGCCACTTCATGCGCGCGCGGGTCCGCCAGGCCGACATCTTCAATCGCCATGCGCACGATGCGCCGCCCCATGTACAACGGGTCAGCCCCGCCATCCAACATGCGCACCAGCCAGTACAACGCCGCATCGGGGTTCGACCCACGCACGGATTTATGCAGCGCCGAAATCTGATCGTAAAACGCGTCGCCCCCTTTATCAAACCGTCGCAGATCGGCCGCCAGAATCGAATCCAGAAAGTCGGCGCTGACCATACGGCGCGGGTCTGCCTGTTGGTCTGCCTGCGTCGCTGTTTTTACCTGCTCCAGCACGTTGAGCAAACGCCGCGCATCGCCATCGGCATAGCCCAGCAGCCGCTCGCGCGCTGCCGGTTCAAAATCCAGCTCGGGAAAGGCCTGCCCCCGCGCCCGATCAAACAGCGCGCCCAGCTCTTTCTCCGTCAAACTATGCAGCACATACACAGCAGCGCGCGAGAGCAGCGCAGAATTCACCTCGAACGACGGGTTCTCCGTCGTCGCACCGATAAATGTCACTGTGCCATTTTCAACATAAGGCAAAAACGCATCCTGCTGCGCCTTGTTGAAACGATGTACCTCATCGACAAACAAAATCGTGCGCCGCCCGAGGACACGCTGGCTCTCCGCCTGCTGCATCGCCTCGCGGATATCCTTGACCCCGGAAAACACGGCGGATAACGCCACAAACTCGGCATCGAACGCATCCGCCATCAACCGCGCCAGCGTTGTCTTGCCCACCCCCGGCGGCCCCCACAGAATCATCGAATGCGGCACGCCGGAAGAAAATGCCAGATGCAAAGGCTTGCCTGGCCCCACCAGATGCGACTGCCCGATCACCTCATCCAGTGTTTGCGGCCGCAAGCGTTCCGCCAACGGCGCAGCAGGCGGCTCCCCCGCGAAAAGATCAGCACTCACGGAAGGCTCCCAAACACCTCTGTGCCCATCTCGGCGGAATGGCACTTGTCGCAATGCAGGATAAATCGTTTAATCCAATCCAGAGCGGCTCGCTCAGTGCGGGTGCTGCCATGCGGTATCCGCAGCGTCTCACACACCTGATCAAGTAATTTTGGAGAAGCAGGCATCGTGGGTTGGTCGAGAGTTTTGAGGTGTCACTAAATATTTATCTACAGAATTTCAATGAATTATAAATACAACTCGAGCTTCAACACCTCGACGGCGCTTTTTTTGGCTCGGTTCAGGGTGTCCACTCTACGTTGGGTATACATGCAGCGAACACCAGCTTGCGCAAACGCCACTGCGACGGGTGATTTGACCGTTGTTCACACCGGCAATACGAAATAAGGTCAACAGGGTCAGCAGACTCGATTGATTTACAGAAAAAACTAACACTACGGCCAGGCCAGACGCTACTCCTAAAGCCGCACAGCGTCGCTTGCATTCACGTTGGATGTCTCAGTCATGAAAGCGCAATTGAGAAATCAGTAGCGCATGCTTCGTCGGCGAAGATCAGCGTCCCGTGTCCAGCAAGCGGCGGTGTCGATCAATGGCGTCAATGGCGTCTTATTCACCGTGTCACCAGCGCCGATTTTTCGATCAGGCATTTTGACGCCGTGCGCTCAGCATGCTATTTTCTCTCACCGCCATCGGGTTTTCTCAGACAGCCATTACGGTAAGCTTCACATTGCTTCACACTGGAAACAAACAACATGACCCCTATCGTCACCCTTCCAAACACGTTCTGGGATCAGCCATGCTCAGCGGCAGATCAAGAAAACGCACTCCGGGCACTCGAACAAGGAGACGTCTTGTTCTTCCCGCAGCTTCGCTTTTTAGTAGCAGAGGAGGAGAGCCGGTTTCTGTCGCCAACCATCGCGGCGAAGAGCAAGAATGTCAGCCTGGATTGTTCCCGCGGAATACTCAAGGGCAGCAGTGCTGACAAAACGGAACAGCGGCTATTGCAGCGCATGATGCAGCGCTTTGCCACATCGACTGTCGCCTTGCTGCACAATTTGTTGCCGCACTACACAGCAGGTTTAGTGCAAGGGCGCACCAGTTTTCGGCCGGTGGAAATTGCCCGGCGAGCGGCCTCGTGGCGTAAAGACGATACGCGATTGCACGTCGATAGCTTCCCCTCGTCACCCGTACAGGGCAAACGAATCCTGCGTGTGTTCAGCAATGTCAATCCGCAGGGGCAAAGCCGCTCGTGGCGGCTGGGTGAGCCGTTCGAAAACGTCGCCCGCCGCTACCTGCCTGCCTTGCCCCGCCCTGTGTGGGGCTCAAGCCAGTTGCTCAAATTAACCGGGATTACCAAGAGCCGGCGTAGCGCTTATGATCATTTCATGTTGCAGCTGCACGACCGGATGAAGGCAAATATGGATTACCAGTCGACAGCGGCTCAAACTGCGTTCGACTTTCCTGCGGGCAGCACGTGGATGGTATTCACCGACCAGGCATCGCATGCCGCCATGGCGGGGCAGCATGCGTTTGAGCAAACCTTTTACTTGCCCGTTGCCTGCATGCAGAATCAGTCTCTTTCACCGTTGCGCGTGCTGGAAAGGCTGGCCAACCGGGCGCTGATATGACGCTCACGCTTCGTTGCGGGTCGACGTTGCACACGCTTGTACTCGCTTGTCCACGCGCCACGGCATGAATGATTTGTCTTGTAGGCTGGGCTGTTAACACGTTGATGCACAGGGGAGCAGTGTATGAGTAAGACACGAGTGGAAGCATTCAGCGATGGAGTATTGGCCATCATTATCACCATCATGGTTCTGGAACTGAAGGCGCCGCATGGGTGACAGCCTGATGCAGCTCCAGTCACTGCTGCCGGTATTCTTGAGTTTCTGAGCTTTGTCTACATTGGCATTTACTGGAACAACCCTCACCACCTGCTGCATGTCGCGCGGCAGGTGAGCGGCGGGGTTTTGCGGGCCAACCTGCACTTGCTGTTCTGGCCTGACCGTCGTATTGAGCACGCAATGGTTGAACGGGATCCATCAATGTATCGCCGCAAATACATCAAACCTCATCAGGAGTAAAACTCATGTCAACCATCAACAAAGAGAAAACCGTGAAGAAGCTGCGTTGTATCCAGCGTAGCGCAGGGAGTCATTGGGTTGGCAACGGGTTTCCCGTGCGTACGCTGTTTGCCTACCCGAATCTTGGGCCGGTGCTTAGCCCGTTCTTGCTGCTCGATTACGCCGGGCCGATGGAGTTCCCGCCAACGCAAGAGCGCCTCGGCGTGGGCGAGCATCCGCATCGCGGGTTCGAGACGGTGACCATTGTCTACGCCGGTGAAGTCGAACATCGCGACTCCTCAGGTGGCGGTGGCAGCATCGGTCCCGGCGACGTGCAATGGATGACTGCGGCATCCGGCCTTGTACATGAAGAGTTTCACGGGCGTAATTTCGCGCAGCGTGGCGGGCTGTTCGAGATGGTGCAGCTGTGGGTGAATCTGCCCGCCAAGGACAAAAGGGCACCACCGCGCTACCAGAACATTTTGAACAGCCAGATTCCTGCGGTGAACCTGCCGGATGACCAGGGAATCGTGCGCGTTATTGCCGGCGAATTCGCCGGTGCGCAGGGGCCAGCCAAAACCTGCACGCCCATCCATGTTTGGGATTTACGCCTGACGTGCGATCAGCCGATCAACCTTGCCGTGCCCGATGGTTACACAACGGCGCTGGTGGTACTCAAAGGCACTGTGCAGGTGAATGGCTCCGAAGCGATCGCAGTGGCGGAAGTTGGCTTGTTTGACCGCGCCGGGGAAACTATTTGCATTGACAGCGCAAAGAACGCGACCGTACTCCTGCTCTGTGGCGAGCCGATTAACGAACCCATCATGGGCAGCGGGCCATTTGTCATGAACACGCGCGAGGAAATTCATCAGGCAATGGCGGATTACCAAAGCGGCAAGATGGGGCATCTGTCTTGACCATGGGCAATAGATCGTTCAATAAAGCGCCACATCGAAAAATTATTCCGCTGTACTTCACGGCGGTCGGTGCGCTTTAACGGTGAAATGACCGAAAACTCGCTTGCGCCCATAGTGCGCTAAAATCGATTGGCAGTCGCAGCAGAAATTTTTTCTTGCCGAGGTGAACATGGCTTGGTTTGGGCTTTTTTTAGCGGGTCTGTTCGAGGTAGCCTGGGCCATCGGCCTGAAATACACAGAGGGCTTTACCCGCCTGTGGCCAAGCATTGGCACGCTCGCTGCCATGATTGCAAGCATTGGCCTTCTGGGTCTGGCAATGAAGACTCTGCCTGTCGGCACGGCCTATGCTGTATGGGTTGGTGTCGGCGCACTGGGCACAGCCATCTTTGGCATCTTTCTTTTTGACGAATCCGCGAACATGGGCAGGCTGGGAAGCCTTGGTTTGATCATGCTCGGCATCATCGGCCTCAAGTTGGCAACACCTGGCTAATCTACTTTTAGGACTATGGATTACAGTTGTTACAGCAAAAAGTCGGCGCTGGTGATACGGCGCCAGCGCGTTGCTTGCTCTGCACTACCTTCGGGTCGCCTTCAGGAGCTTTTCTTAAAAACGTTCATTCTCGCGCAAAAAGCGCCACTGCCCCAGCGACAAATCGCCCAGACGCACACGGCCGATACGCACACGTTTTAAGCCGGTGACACGCAGCCCCACCAGCTCGCACATGCGGCGAATCTGTCGCTTGCGGCCTTCTTTGAGAACAAAACACAGTTGATCCTCATTGGCCCAGCGCACCTGTGCCGGGCGCAATTGTTTACCGTCCAGTTCCAGGCCGTGATTGAGCAGTGCCAGATCATGGCTATCGAGCGGACCTTCCACACGCACCAGATATTCTTTTTCCACGGTGGAATCATCGCCAATGAGTTGGCGCGCCACACGGCCATCCTGCGTGAGCACCAGCAACCCGGTGGAATCAATATCCAGCCGGCCCGCCGGAGCGAGGCCTTTCATGTGCGCTAGCTGAAAGCGCTGCGTGCTGCCCGCCGCCTGCGTCTTGGCTGAAATCAGCGAGGAAGCCGGCTGATGGCCGTCTTCGGCCTGCCCTGAAACATAACTCATCGGCTTGTGCAGCAGAATCGTGACCTGTCGCGCTTGCGTGGCGCGCGCTTCTGCCGCAAGGGTAATTACTGCGTCCGGCATGGCGCGCGTGCCAAGTTGCGTTATCCGCTCGCCATTCACAAACACCAGCCCACGCTCAATGTAAGCGTCCGCCTCGCGCCGCGAACACAAGCTGCGCTCGGCCATTAGTTTGGAAATGCGGCTACCTTGCGTATCATTCATGGTTGCTCATTCTATCCTGCCGCCATGCTCAGTTATCGCCACGCCTATCACGCCGGCAGTCACGCCGATGTTTTAAAACATCTGGTACTCATGCTGTGCATGCAGCACATGAACAGTAAAGACAAGCCCTACACGGTGATCGACACGCATGCCGGTGCAGGGCTTTACGTGCTGGATAGCGAGCAGGCCAAGCGCACGGGTGAATTTATCAACGGCATTGGCCGGTTATGGCCGCGCACCGATTTACCCGCGCCGCTGGCGCAATTCATGACAAGCATCAAGGCACTCAATCAAAGTGGCCAGTTGCGCCGCTACCCCGGCTCGCCCTGGCTGATTGATCACCTTGCGCGGCCCATTGACCGGCTGCGGTTTTGTGAGCTGCACCCGACCGATTTTGCCTTGCTGCGCCGACAATACAAAGAAGCGGGCCGCCGGGTAATGGTTGCACAGGCCGATGGGTTTGAGGTGCTCAAGGCCAGCCTGCCCCCGCCTTCGCGGCGCGCTCTGGTGCTGATTGATCCCTCCTATGAAATCAAGAGCGATTATCTGAAAGTAGTCGCCGCGACCAAGGATGGATTAAAACGCTTTGCCACCGGCACCCTGCTGGTGTGGCACCCGCTGATGCCACTGATTGAAGCGAATCAACTACCCGATAAACTCAAAAAATCGGGTGCCACGCACTGGGTGCACGCCACATTGAGCGTATGCGCCACATCCACACAGGGGCGGGGCATGCACGGTAGCGGCATGTTCATCATCAATCCGCCATGGACGCTCGCAGCAGAGCTCAAAGCCACGCTGCCCTATCTGGCGCAAACTCTGGGCTTAGATAGCCACGCTTCTTGGAAGGTGGATGAAATTGAGCAAAAAGCCTTAAAGCCTGGCGACGCATGAATGGCTTAATGCCGTAAAAGTTCGCGAGTAGGCAAGCACACCACGAGGGTACTTGCCAGGCGCCCTCAAACGTTAAAAATATCCATTTGCCGTGGAATCACGTCGTTGCACACGACGATATATTTTTCACGGATGCTCAACGCCTCGCCCTTGCGCGCCAAGCGGTAACGGTAATGGCCAAAAAACATATCCGTGCGCTTTTCCTCGTGCTTGTAGGTGTTGACCTGGAAATTCGCGGTGACAATCACCTCGGTCGCAGCAACAGAGCGTACCCGCACGTTCGTCACCAAATGGCGCGTCCGTGGCAGACGCAGCAGGGATGACGATAAACCTGATTCGATACGCCACACACGATCTGCCATGCGGTCGCGATGGCCACAATAAATCAGCGAGATTTCACTCTGCGGATCATCAATCAGCACGTGATCATCATCCCATGAAGGCGCCCAATAGACGGCATCTTCTTCATACAGGGCCAGCCAATCCTGCCAGCGCCGCTCATCCAGACAATCCGCCTCCTCCAGCAATAACTCGTTGATTGCTTCACTCAAACTACGTTCAACCCGTTCAACCTGCATTTGCAACACCCTCCTCGCGACGCATCCCTTCACTGAGCAACTTCAACCACTGGCGATATTCGCCGTGATACAGCGTCTCATCCGCCACATTCGGGGCACTGACATCCGGCGCAAACCCGAGTTCTTGCGCCAGAGCATCCGCCCCCATGACGCGCCGCTTCATGCCCCGATCAAAATCCTGCCATGGCGCACTGCGCACTGCGGCATAGCCATTTTGACACGCATCGAATTCAGTCAAATCATCCGGTGTCGCAATGCCGCTGGCACCATAAAAATCTTCATATTGCCGCACGCGCCGCTCGCGCGCCTTGGCCGATTCACCCTTCGGGGCAACACAGTAGGCATGCACTTCTGTCTGGTCAGTCGCAATCGGCCGCCAGGAGCGCAGCTGGGTGGAAATACCATCGAACAAAATTACATTGGGATAGATCAGCACCTGGCGCAGGCGTTTGGCCATCCAGGTGGCCTGCAGTGGCCCGACACGCTCTTCCAGGGCATCGTAATCCATCCCCAGTGCACGATCGCGAAAATTAGGGACATCAATCCAGATCATGACATGGCCATTACCCAGATCGTAATTGCCATTGCCGATGTCACCCAGGCTCACCTGAATCGCCTTGACCTTGTCTTCGCCACTGGCCGCAGCAGCCTGCTGAGCACGCAACTTTGCCAAGCGGAAATAAGACGCATGGACAATATCCACGTGATAGCCATCCACCCCGTTTTCTGCCTGCATTTTCCAGTTGCCGCGGTGGGTATACACCGAATGACCGCGGAGCACTTCAAGGCCTTCCGCTGACTGATTCGCAAAAAGTTCCAGAAACGGCGCAGCACCGGCCAGGTGGGTTTTGATGTCCGGCACATCCGGGTTAAGACTCGCAAAAATAAAGCCGTGATAACTGGCCACATGCGGCACAGGCGTTAAGCTGTGATCCTGCTTTTGCCAGTGGTCAGGATAAGCTCCTGAGGCTTCATCTTTCACGTTCAGTAACTCACCCTGGTTGTTGTAAACCCAGCCGTGATAAGAGCAAACCCAGCCTTTGGCGCTGCCCTTGTCTTTGCGGCACACCATGGCACCGCGATGCGAGCACGCATTGATAAAACCACGCAATTGGCCATCTGCGCCACGGCTGATAATGACCGGCTGGCGCCCAATCACCGTCGTCACAAAATCATTCGGGTTGGGTATCTGGCTCTCATGGCCGATATAGATCCATGTCGCCTCCCACACATGTTTGAGTTCCAGTTCAAACAGTTCCGGATCGGTATAGACCGAGCGATGCACCTTGAAGGTCTCACCCGGCACATCAACAATGCGTGCGGCAATATCTTGCACCGACAGACCTGCGGATGATTTTGCTTGTGGCGGTGCGCCTGAAGTGCGGAATGCTGTATTCCTATCGTGACGATCATTCATGCCTCTCTCCTCATTTTTTACAAATGTTTTTTTGACTTTAGCAGAATCAAAGCCTCAATTGAATGCACTTTACTCAAAAAACGGGTCGGACCGTATGAAAGCCCTGACCAACCCGCTAAAATAGGCTGCTTTCCCCGCATGAGAAAGTGCGGATGGGGCTTGAAACATCATTATTCAGCCCCACGTAGCCAAAGTTTAGTCAGGAGACCCTTCATGCAAGACACGCCAAACTCACAAACGAACAACTCAAACGAGCCTCTCGAGAAAATCGATGCAAGCGCCGTATCACCAGCACCAGCGCGTTGCGTCCCTTCGGGAACTTTTCACGATGAAGCGCACAACACCGAAACATCCTCAATAGACACTATGCCCAGCCTGGAAGAACTACTGCGTCAGGCTGAGCTCACGTCCGCCGAACACCATGACGCATGGCTGCGCGCCAAGGCGGAAACCGAAAATGTACGCCGCCGCGCGCTGGAAGACGTTGCCCGCGCCGGCAAGTTTGCTGTGGAAAAATTCGCCACCGAATTGCTCGCCGTCAAAGACAGCCTGGAAGCGGCGCTGGCCAATGAAAACCAAAATGCAGAAAACCTCAAGGCCGGGGTTGAGCTCACGTTAAAGCAACTCTCCGCTGCGTTTGAAAAATCCCATCTGGTTGAAATTTCGCCACTCGGCGAAAAATTTGACCCACATAAACACCAGGCCATCAGCCAAACCGAGGCCGAAGGCGAGCCCAATCAGGTGCTCTCCGTCTTGCAAAAAGGCTACACCCTGCATGATCGCGTAATTCGTCCGGCACTGGTCATCGTTTCCAAAGCCAAATAACTCAGTGAAATAGCTCAAAACAATCATGCAGCGGCTTGAATTCAAGCCTGACATCCCCATAACAAAACAAGAGCAATTTTTTAAGCTTTCACATTTTTAATAAAGGAAAAATCATGGGAAAAATTATCGGTATCGACCTTGGCACTACCAACTCTTGCGTCGCGATCATGGAAGGCGGCAAGCCTAAAGTCATCGAAAACGCCGAGGGTGCGCGCACCACCCCGTCCATCGTGGCCTATGCCGATGACGGCGAAATTCTCTGCGGTGCCGCTGCCAAACGCCAGGCGGTAACCAACGCCAAGAACACGCTGTACGCCGTCAAACGATTGATCGGACGCCGTTTCGAAGAGAAAGAAGTACAAAAAGATATCGACATGATGCCCTTCAAGATTGTCAAGGCCGACAATGGCGACGCCTGGGTAGAAGTGCGTGGCAACAAAATGGCACCGCAACAGGTATCCGCCGAAGTGTTGCGCAAGATGAAGAAAACCGCTGAAGATTATCTCGGCGAAGAAGTCACCGAAGCCGTCATCACCGTGCCCGCTTATTTCAACGACAGCCAGCGCCAGGCCACGAAAGATGCCGGCCGCATCGCTGGCCTGGACGTTAAACGCATCATCAACGAACCGACTGCTGCTGCGCTGGCCTTCGGCATGGACAAGCAGGAAGGCGACCGCAAGATTGCCGTGTATGACCTGGGCGGCGGTACCTTCGACATCTCCATCATCGAAATTGCCGCACTCGATGGCGAGCACCAGTTTGAAGTGCTCTCCACCAATGGCGACACCTTCCTCGGCGGTGAAGATTTCGACCAGCGCCTGATTGATTACGTGGTCACCGAATTCAAGAAAGAACAAGGCGTCGATTTGAAGAACGACGTGCTCGCACTGCAGCGTCTGAAAGATGCCGCCGAAAAAGCCAAGATCGAGCTTTCCTCCAGCCAGCAGACTGAAATCAACCTGCCTTACATCACGGCAGACGCTTCGGGGCCGAAACATCTGGCACTGAAAATCACCCGCGCAAAATTTGAATCGCTGGTCGAAGACCTGATCGAACGCAGCATCGCCCCCTGCCGCCTTGCCGTCAAAGACGCTGGCGTCAGCATGAGTGATATCACCGACGTCATTCTCGTCGGCGGCATGACGCGCATGCCCAAGGTGCAGGACAAGGTCAAGGAATTCTTCGGCAAAGAGCCGCGCCGTGACGTGAACCCCGATGAAGCCGTGGCCGTTGGCGCTGCCATTCAAGGGGGAGTGCTGCAAGGCGAAGTCAAAGACGTGCTGCTGCTCGACGTGACTCCGCTCTCGCTCGGCATTGAAACCATGGGCGGCGTGATGACCAAGCTCATCACCAAAAACACCACCATCCCAACCAAGGCCAGCCAGATATTTTCGACCGCTGACGACAACCAGAATGCCGTGACCATCCATGTGCTGCAAGGTGAACGTGAAATGTCTGCAGGTAACAAGAGCCTCGGCCAGTTCAACCTGTCCGACATCCCGCCCGCACCGCGCGGCATGCCGCAGATCGAAGTCACTTTTGACATCGACGCCAACGGCATTTTGCATGTATCGGCCAAGGACAAAGGTACTGGCAAGGAAAACAAGATCACCATCAAGGCGAACTCGGGCTTGTCTGAAGAAGAAATTCAGCGCATGGTAAAAGACGCAGAAGCCCACGCCGAAGAAGACCACAAGGCCCGCGAAATGGTCGACGCCCGTAATCAGTGCGATGCCATGGTGCATTCCATCAAGAAGTCTCTCGCCGAGCATGGCGACAAACTGAGTGCGGAAGAAAAAGCTGCGATTGAAGCCGCCATAAGTGAGGCCGAAACCGCGCTGCAAGGCACCGACAAAGCAGCCATCGAAGCCAAGACGAAAGCCCTGACCGATGCATCAATGAAACTCGGCGAAAAAGTTTACGCTGAATCCCAGGCGGCAGCTGGTGCTGCCGGTGCCGGAGGCGCCGCCGATGCAGGCGCTGGCCAAGCCAAGGCGGACGAAGGCGACGTGGTCGATGCTGAATTCACCGAAGTAAAGGATAAGAAGTAAAACCTCGGCAGAAAATTAAATAATCCCCTCGGGCCGCTTGCCATTTTGGCTGCGGCCCGTTCTGCTTGGCTCTGACAACTCTGAACAATCATGGCAAAACGCGACTTTTACGAAATTCTTGGCGTCAATCGCGACGCTTCCAATGAAGACATCAAAAAGGCCTACCGCAAGCTGGCCATGAAACACCACCCGGACCGCAATCCGGATAATCCCAAAGCGGAAGGACTCTTCAAGGAAGCCAAGGAAGCCTACGAGATTCTTTCCGACGAACAAAAACGCGCGGCTTACGATCAATACGGCCACGCGGGCGTTGACCCGCAAGCCCGTAGCGGCGGTGGCGGATTTGGCGATGCCTTTTCGGACATCTTTGGCGACATTTTCGGTGGGGGTGGGGGCAGTCGTTCCAGCGTCTATCGTGGTGCCGACCTGCGCTATAACCTGGAAATCTCACTGGAAGACGCCGCCCACGGAAGCGAGACCCGCATCCGCATTCCCACCATGGCCGAATGCGAAGTGTGCGAAGGCAGTGGCGCTAAAAAAGGCACGCAGCCAAAAACCTGCCCCACTTGCGCGGGACACGGCCAGGTACGCATGCAACAAGGTTTTTTCTCGGTGCAGCAAACCTGCCCCAAATGCCACGGCACCGGCCGCTATATCCCCGAACCGTGCACCACGTGCCATGGCGCTGGCCGCATCAAGCAGCACAAAACGCTCTCCGTCAAAATTCCCGCCGGTGTTGATGAAGGCGATCGTATCCGGCTCTCCGGCGAAGGCGAAGCTGGCGTTAATGGCGGCCCGGCGGGCGACCTTTACGTGCAGATTCACCTCAAGCCGCACGCCGTCTTTCAGCGTGAGCACGACGACCTGCACTGTGAAATGCCGGTGAGCTTCACCACCGCAGCACTCGGCGGCGAAATCAAAGTGCCCACGCTGGATGGCGCAGCCCATCTGAAAATTCCCGCCGGCAGTCAAACCGGCAAAGCCTTTCGCCTGCGCGGCAAAGGCGTCAAGGGCGTGCGCTCGCACACCCAGGGCGACTTGCTCTGCCATGTCGTGATTGAGACCCCCGTGAACCTCACCGAACGGCAAAAAGAACTGCTGCGTGAATTCGAGGAAATCAGCCAGGGCGACGCCGGCCGCAACAACCCCAAAGCCCAGAGCTGGCTGGAGCGGGTGAAGGAGTTTTTTAGCGACTGATGCACCTGATGGCGCCGGACGAAAAACTGGCGCTGACGGTGAGGCCTGATATGGGCTGCGGCACGGCGTTGAACGCCGTGCCGCAGCGGCCGGCTAGAACATGCCGAAGGCGGCCCGCTCGGAAACCGCCGTCTCGGAGCTGGTCAGGAACTGCAGCACCACCGGCTGGCCGCGTGTCTCGGTCACCTCGCGTGCTCGCTTGAAAGCGGCGCCGATCTCGGCAGGATCCTCGATGGTCTCGGCATGGGCACCCAGTTCCCGCGACACTCCGGCGTAGTCGCCGCCCAGATCACGTGTGCGGTAGAGCTCGTGCGAGCGGGCCATCGATTGCGTCTCCACCGCCATGGTCGAGTTCTTCAGCACCACGGTGATGGTCGGGATGCTGCAGCGCACGGCGGTCTCGATGTCGAGGCCGACCATGCCGAAGGCGGCGTCACCCATGAAGTTCATGCAAACCTTCTCGGGATGCACCAGCTTGGCGCCCATGATGAGACCGAGGCCGCTGCCCAGCGCGTGCGATTTGCCCCACGACAGGTAGCCGCCGGGCGCCGCCCGGTAGAACGGCGTCAGCTGGTCGCGCGGGCTACCGGCGTCATGAGTGACAATGGCATCGCGCGGCGGAATCGCCTTCATGCACTCGGCGATCACCCGGTACGGCGTCATGGGTTTCTCGTTGTTCTCCAGCTTGTGCGCCCAGGCTGCCAGCCAGTCGGCCCGCCGCCTGGCGAGCGTCGCGCGCAGCCCCTCGCGCGGCCGCGGCTTGCCGCCGGTGAGGTCGCGCAAGCAGGCCAGCAGGTCGTCCAGTACCAGCGCGGCATCGCCGACCACGGCTTCTTCCACCGCGTACTCGCGGGCGATGTCGTCGTGGGCGTTGGTGATCTGCAGCACCGGTATGCCGGCCGGAATCTTCACCGTCATGTAGTGGCGCGACAGGCTGCTGCCCACGCCAAGCACCAGGTCGGCCTCCTTCAATGTGTCCACCAGCACGCCGGGCAGGCCGACACCGCCGGTGCCGAGCGCCAGCGCATGGTCTTCCGGAAAGGTGCCCTTGCCCAGCAGCGTGGTGGCCACTGGCAGGTCCAGCCATTCGGCCAGCGCCACCAGCTGCGCCGTGGCGCCGGCGTAGTGCACGCCCTGACCGGCCAGCACCACCGGCCGCTTGGCCGCCAGCAGGCGTTTGGCGACACGCTCGATGTCAGCGCTGTGACCGCGGCTGCGCACTGGCGGCAGCAGGTTGAGCGGCGCCGGCGGCTCGCTCAGCTCCTGCGTCGCGACGTCCCATGGCACTTCCACCAGCGCCGGCCCGCGACGCCCCTGGCGCAGCGCGACGAACGCCCGGCGCAGGCTGTCACTCAGCCGTTCCGGCACGTTGAGGGTTTCGTACAGCTTGGTTACCGACGGCAGGCTGAGGGCGGGGTCGAAATAACCCGGCACGCCCTGTTTCGGGCGCGGATGGCCAAGCGGCAGCAGCAGCACCGGCGAGCTATCCGAGTAAGCGGTGGTGATGCCGGCGAAGGCATTCTCGACGCCCGGCCCGAACTGCATGGCGAACACCGCCGTCTCGGCGCCGGCGCTGGCGCGGGCAATGCCGTCGGCAATACCGACGCCGACCCGTTCCTGGCGGCAGATGATGGGCCGCATGCCAGCGTTGGCCATGGCCTCGATCACCGGACTGGTCGGAAAGCAGACAAAGCGCGTTACGCCAGTTTCGCGCAGCAGCTGCGCCATGGCATCAACAGTGTTCATGTAAATATCTCCTCGGGATGTTGTTGTGATGTAACTGCAACTATAGCAATAGTACCTGTGTATTTGTGCGAGCAAGGCAAGGCACGGTCCATCTGTGCGGAGCCGGGTTCAAACAAACGGTCGGCGTTGAGCGCTTCCTGCGTGAATGCGACGGTTTACGGCGATATTCTTACTTTCTTCGCCGTATCACCAGCGCCGACTTTTATTGCAATCGCAACATTTCATCTATTGCTGCGTACAACTGCCTCGCCAGTCAATGCGGCGTCTGTAGTAAATCACCATACTGCAAGGGCATGCGCTCGCACACCCAGGGCAGCGCCGGACGAAAAGTTATGCGAAGCGGTATCTTTGAATCTGACCGCAGGGAATGTTGGAACATTGGAATCCGCTTTCGGACTCTTTTGTGCAGCGCCGTCCCTGGACGGTCGGACGGCGGTCTGTGCCCTCACCCAGGGAAATGCGCCGCCATCCTGTCAAGGCCGACTTGGGCTCCAGCATCGCTACGCCATATTGGGGAATCACGTACTTTTGGTATCTTTGCTGCCCTTACGGATTTAGCGTGTTGACGAATTGATCGGCAGCGATGATGGGACAGATAAATCGGCCGGTGAGGCTCGGCAAATCCTGGTCACCGGTAACCAGGTATTCCGCCTTGCCCGCGATGGCGAGTTGCAGAAAAGGCAAGTCGAACGGGTCTCGGCAGACAGGTGTTGCAGGTAGCTTGGCGGGCATGCGCACCGTGATGCAGCAGGGTAGATAGTCGGCCAGCAGCTCTTGCCGATCTTCGGCAGAGAGCTTGAATTTTGGATACGCGAGTACGCGTATAAGCTCGGCGGCGGTGACGCTTGAAACCAGCGGCTGACAGCGAGCGCCTTGCCATGCATGGCGCAGTGGGGCCAACCTCCCCTGGGCAAACACCAACGCAGACAACACCAGATTCGTGTCGATCACGACGCGCGGTATCCGGGGTGAACGGGGCATTACTTGCGCGGCTTTTTAGTGGCAGGCGATTTTCGCACCCACGCGACCGCATCGGCGATGTCCTGCTCGCTCAAGTCCAGTTCGGCCAGTTTGGCGCGCACGGCACCGCCGCGCTGAATGCGCACCGGAGTCAGCACGATCTGGCCGTTGCGGGCTTCCACCTCGAAGTATTCCACCGGGCCAACGGCGGCGGTCACACTCTTGGGCAGCGTGAGCTGATTTTTCGAGGTCATTTTGGCAAGCATGACAAACCTCCAATTCACCAAAGTAAGGAATCCTTACTTTATGCTCTTGGCCGCAAATAATCAAGCAGCGGGTTGTTGCCAAAGCTGCGCGCCTTGGCCAGGTTCAATAGCTGGCATGAATCGACGCGACCAAGCCCGCAGTGACGCCACCGCCTCCAGATACGGACGCATCACATTGGTCACGCGGTTGAATAATCGCGCCATGTCCCTTATAGTGCGCTCAACAACCTGACCGGCAAGGTGGTGAAACATGACTGACTCTCGTATCACACTTGATTCCAGCAAACGTGGCGGGCGTCCCTGCATCCGCAATCTGCGCATCAGCGTTTATGACGTGCTGGAGATGCTTGCCGAAGGCATGAACGAAGCAGACATCATCGAAGACTTCCCTGAACTTGAGCCTGCGGATATCCGCGCCTGCCTCGCCTTTGCCGCAGACCGCGAACACAACCTGTACACCGTGGCCGTGTGATGAAACTGCTGCTCGACGAAAATCTGTCGAGGCGCATCGTCCCCTTCCTGCAAACCGCCTTCCCTGGCTCTTCACAAGTTGCCTTGCTTGGGTTGGAAGGCGCAAACGATTCTGAAATCTGGCAATACGCGAAAGACAACAGCTTCGTGATCGTCAGCCGTGATTCTGATTTTCAGGAACGCTCACTTGTCGCGGGCCACCCGCCCCAAGTTGTTTGGCTCAAAATCCCGAATCGCTCCAAAACGGTCGTGCTCAACATCCTGCTGGATCACCACAAAGAAATCGAGCATGCATTGACAGAGCAGAATCTCGCTTGCGTCGAACTTAGCCACCACGATCAATAGCTATTCTCCCCCTCCCTTCATCAACAACAGACCGCTCTCGCCGGGTGAGAAAACATTGCTAGCGAACTTGTGAGATATCGGCCAGGCCATCTCGATACCGTGATAGCCACGCGCTGCATCGAAAGCGGTTTCAGCCTGCTCTACAGCGGCCGCGATTTTGATCCCTTCGTCGAGCATCTTGGCCTCATCTCTGCACTGACCAATAAATAGTTTTGCGGGTGTTACCTGCGTGGCGGTGAAGGCGTTTTTAGCGAGTGAGCGCGTCAGACGAAAAGTCGGCGCTGGTGAGACGGCGGCCTGCGCCATTGCCCAGGGAGTGCAATGCTATCTAACAGCCGCCATATGAGCATAAATGCACCGGGCATATCTTCGCTTCCTTTTATATTTTCTCAACTGATCGTAATTCAGTGTGGCGCTTTACTTCCTTTGTTTCACAAAATGATTGAATATAAAAGGTTCTAGCGACATAATGCTGCCCTACCATGCCTGATTCAAATAAACCCTCCTTCTCGTTTCATATTGATGGTGGCACGCCTGATGAGCATGCCGTACCGGCGGTGATACTCGTCCAGATTTTGGAGAATGCCCAGCGCGCCTTCGAACTGATCGGGGTACATGTTGAGGGTCGCGGCATCAAGGAACGTGCGCGGGTTTCTGCGGCCACCAGCCAGCGGTTCCAGCTCGTTTGCCAACTGCCCGAGTCCGGTAGTTATGCCATGCCTGTAACAATCGGCGGAGCAGGTGAACTCGTTGTTGCAGACTTGGCAGATAAAGCATTCGGCATCTTTCGTGGGATTATGGAACACGTGTCCGCACGGAGCACGGTGGGCTTGGCATCAGCCCTGCCCGATGAGCGCATTCGCCGCCGCGTGTTGGAAGCCGTCAAAGGCATGGCCCCCCGGGCGGACGCCAAATGGAAATTGAGCCTGCACGACGACCGCGACGTTTCCTTCGCCACCTTCGATGTCGAGACCATCCCATTCGTGGAAGAAACGCTGGTTCCCGTTGAACAGCGCGAGGCGGCACGCGTCGTCACCGGTGAATTGAAAAGCATCGACTTCACTGAACGCAAGGTCACCATCATCTACCCGCCCACCAGCAAAGAGTTGGCGTGCATCTACGAAGAAGCCGTCGAAGACCTGCTCTATGAAAAGCGGCGCGACCTGATCCAGGTCACAGGCCGTGTGCTGCTGGACGACCAAGGCGCACCCAAGCAGATCATCGACGTGACCGACATCCGCGATCTCGACCTCTCCACGCTGGCGCTCGACACCGTCCGGCATAGTGGCCTTACCCTCAAGGCCGCGCCCACTCTTAGCTTCGAACCCACGCTGGATGAAAGCAAGCAACTCTTGTGTATCGAACACGGCGAACTGGGCATCGACGTTTACGCCCCCACCCGCGAAACCTTGCTTGCCGAACTGCACGAGCAACTGGCGATGCTCTGGCGGGAATACGCCCAAGCTTCTGATGATGAGTTGGATGCACCTGCCCGCCTGTTGAAGCAGGCCTTGCGGACTCGATTCACCGAGGCCGTTCATGCCGCGTAAGCAAAGCGATGTGGAAAAAAGCCTTGAAGCAAAAGGCTTCCAACGCGCCAAGGGCGACCACAACTTTTTTCACTATCACTCCAAGGCGGGGAAAAAATCGCGCGTCTTCACCAAGACCAGTCACGGTGCGCGCGAGATTGACGACAACCTGCTCTCGCAGATGGCCAGGCAATGCAAACTAAGCAATAAAGATTTCGGCCTGCTGATCGATTGCCCGCTGGATCGGGATAGCTACGAGGCCAAGCTCATTGCGCAAGGAGCGGTCGAAGGGCTGACCGCTTGATCGAACGGCCTTTGTACTTGCCGTACAAGGACACTCCCATTTGACCTCCAACGGAAGGGCATTACAACCAGGTCAATCGAATCGCGAACGTTCCTCGTCGATTTCCTCGCGCTCTATATTCCGATCCAAGCACTCAATCTCAGCCTCGATCCACTGCGTTATCTCGATCTCAAAACCACCCGCCAGCCATCGACGAAACTTCTCTCGCTTTCGCTTCAGGTAGGCGCTTGTTGGGCCAGTCCACCCTCCGGAGTGAAAGGTCGCACTGATGCCACTTCGCACACCGTCGAACTGTCCGTATCTGTACAACAATTCTCGAGTCAATCGGCCGCCATGTTCGTCATCAAGCGTTCGGGGTGCTGCATGAGCCATTAGCCCTGCTCTGTGCTCGGGGTCTTCTTCAATCCATTCGAGGATTTCGGGAACCGGCAGATCAGCAATTGCTCCTCTCGGGTCTTCTTCATCGAATCCGGATAGGCCACCCTTGAGCCACTGAAAAAGATCATCGCGCCATTTTGGAAGCGATTCTTCAAAGTGCATTTCCACAATATCCCACGCCCCGGCTGGGTCAGCTAATACGAGCTCGTTTGCAAGAGGCACGACGTTGGAGTCGTAGCTCAAGCGGTAGGCCTTGCCCATTTCGGTAAGCAAAGCATCCAGCAGGGGTAGTGTGCGACTCGCGTCCCACTTGATCAGTTTCGAACAGACATTCTTCCAGTAGTAGCCTCGCATCGCGTCCCGGTTTTCCTCATCCGGAACGGATTTAGACACCACATCGAACACGAAGCCTGAATTGAACGGCGAGGAATCGTTAAACGGGATCGAGTCCAGCAGTTCGACCAATAAAACCAGCGAGTCCTGAGCATCGTCCTCACTCAATTGGCGAAGCAGACGCCCCGTTCTTTCTGGTGGAACCGATTCGATAGCCCTCCCAAACCGCAGCACCGTGAACAGTAGTGGGTCGATCCATTTCTTCTCTTGTGCATCCAGGCACTGCGCGAACAGCTCATCGTCATAGTCGGTGCGAAGTGCGATAGTTGCACCCAGCCAAGCAGTGCTCTGCACACCCATGAAACCCCTGACCGTGGAAAGATAGAACTCGGGATCGCTCGCCCGTACTGCTGATAGGTAGCCATGCAGACACACATGGTGTTTTGTTTCCAAGGTCAGACGAGTGAGGGGCTGCAGGAACGCTCGCGTCGCATCATTCAGCGCAATCTGCTCGCCGAAATGCCATAGTGTAGGAGCGTTCTTTGCAGGCGAAAGTAGATGCTGAATCTGGCTCAACCTCTCGGGGTGCTGTGCTATGCGGCGCGCCAGAGCGTTGACAAGAATCTTGGCGCGATTCTTGGGCTTGTTATGCCGTTCGCGAAAGTCCTCGTCCCATTCCATCCAGTCCACATCAATTACGTAGCACTGGAACCGGCTCGCCAAGTCACGCCTTGTATAGCGACGCTCAAAGCTTTGTAGTCTCTTTACGATTTCCGGATGTTGGCCATCATCCTCATACTTTTGCCAGTGCCAGAAGAAGCGATTCAATTTTTCTGGCGGCATCGTACTGTCGTCCACAAGGACACTCAGTACCTGGAATGCCAGCTCAGTGCATGGTGGTGTTCTGATCTGCTGCTCTACGGCCTCCAGCAATGCCTGGCAGACCTCAGCACGCAAAGAGGGCGGCCAGGTTTGTGTCTCATCGACCAAGGCCTGAAAGTAAATCAACTTGGCTTGCCACAAGTCGCCGTAAGTCGCGGGAATCCAAAGCTTGGCTCTTTCCTTCAATCCTTGATACTCAGCCCCGACAATCCGAAATCCCATGCCACGACTGTCTAACGCGGCATCCATCGCCTTGAGTCCAAGACGGCGCTCCTCGTCCCCGGAAGCACGGAGCAGCCTTAGCATTGCCGGAAGTCTGGCTTCAGGAGTTGATTCCGTTGCGGCTGCTTCAGGGCCAATTCGAAACAACCCAATCAAAGTGCCCGTGGAATTGTTGGAGAAGTTGGCATTTTCGTTGGTAGCGAATCGGACTAGCACCTGGATTGCCCTAACCGTAAGGGTTGGCCAAACCGCGATTTTTTCAAGCGCCCATACAAGACTCTGCCGATCCTGCTTCAAGTCCAAGAGCTCTTGATCCGTCCACTTGCCAATCGTAGCTTCCAGAAGCCTCAGTACAACAGCCGGATTGGCTTCGGCCAGGATAGAAAGAAATCGAGAACCTTTCGCCGACGTTAGTGCTGCGCGCTCGGAGAAAAAACCATCCGGTCTAAGGATATCGTCAATGACGTGAGCCGTTGCGTCTCCTGCAAACTTGAACATGTTCATGAACCAGGCGTGCAAGGACTCTGGCATGTCCTTGAAGGTCTGCGTAAAGTCAAAACCGCGCCCATAGCGCTCCCAGAACTGCTTCCACAAGTAGATGTGGAGGGCTTTGGGCACGAAGAAGAGCGTCCTGCTTCCCTGGAGTACCTTTTTTGCACGAAGGCCTTGAACGATTTCTTGAAATCGAGCCCATCCAATCGTCGGATCCACTTTTTGAATCAGTTTGGCGATGTATGCAGCTTCATCTCCTACTGGGGTTTCATAGCCAAATCGGCTGAACAAGGCCATGTGTTGGGTCACACAGTCAATCTGCCTTGCGGAACTCTCGTCTCGGCTACTGTAGCCATGAATAAATCTCGCCCAGATTGGTACTGTGGATGGTGGTTTCAGGATGTCGTCTGGGTTTGCCCGCAGGTTGTCCGCAACCGCCTGTGCAACTCGTGGAGAGCCTTCGCAGATTGCGACCCAACGATCAAGCTCGCGTGATTCGCCGACGCGGCTGACAAGTATCTTCTTGATGGTTTCGTCAGACAGACTCGGGGCGTGGAGTCGTTCAATTTCCTCGTCGTGGGTTTCGTCTCTCCCGTGATCCAGCGACACAATCTTCAGGCTGCCGCAACGCGGCTTCAAGTGCTTCCAAATTTCTGACAGCTCGGACTCTGGGAGCTCGTCGATGATCAGTACGAGCGGTTTGTCATAGCCTGTTTTCAGCAACTGGCGGAAGAGTCGTGTCTGTCCAAACTGTGAGCCGTGCTGTATGTACAGCACGTAGGGTGCGATGTTCTCGTCTTTAACGGACTCAAGGACAATGCGTGTCTTCCCCAGGCCAGGCTCTCCAAGGACACGGATATGTTTGGTCTCGCCCTGCAGCCCCGCCCGAATCCGAGCAATCATTTGAGACTGTTCGGGAGATGCCTCAAAGACATTCGCCATATGTGCGTCACGCTGCCATTCTTCCAGTATCCAGGCTTCCTGAATTGGGTCGACTGCAAGCAAGGACGCAGTCCCGGGATAGCGCTCAGAAAAATCCGAAACCTGACTCGCACCAAGGACTTCGATCAGCTCTTCGTACCCCCCGAATCCCACCTCCGCCAGCACCACAGCAATCTGTTGCCGCGAATCATTGCGCTGTTCCGGGGTCATGTCATGGCCTGTGCAAAGCAGCGTATAGCGCCCACCACGGCGAATAAGGCGCTCAACCTCGGAGTACAGTTTCCCTCTACTGTCTAGCAGTTCGCCACGGATAGAACTCGGCGTCCAAGGTTTGAAAGACGTTCCCGACTTGATCTGGAATCCGGTGAGTCCGGTCTGAAAAATGCAATCCGTCGGAATCGTGGGTCCGGGGGGCACATTGACCTCCGCGTCAATGCCGCCATCCGCGATCGTGAGCCGACTAGAGATCGTCAATACAGTTGGCCTCAGCTTGGCGTAGCCGCATTCAGATCGGAGAATGGCGCGCATCACGACCACGGCGCGCTCGGGGGTGAGCGCGGTTACCGCTGCGATTGGTACATCTAAGAGATTGTTCATGTAAATAGGGGGCCCATTGATTGTTGCAGATCAGAAACGGTCTGGGTGGCTCACGAGGCCTTTAACTTCAGAAGGCATAGTAGTGAGACGCTACCGTACAGAAGTATGAACGTCCAGTTCTGGCCGATAGTTACAGTTGGGTGATGGCTCCGGAAAGCAGACATCGACAACTGTCTGCGTTTTCTTGTCACAGTCTGCTTCGGCCGAATTGGGATGTCCAAGCTAAGAGATCTAAGCGGCGTCACGCCGAAACCAGCGACCTCCTGACCACTCATCCCACGTTCACCGGCACCAGCACCATCGTGTCGTTGCCGAAGATGTCGATGACTTTCACGGCGACGGTGTAGCGGCCGGCCTGGGTGTAGGTGTGGGGTGCGGAGATGAATTCCAGGTCGCGGTTCTTGCGGGTGCGGAAGCTTTGCCATTCGTTTTCGAAAATGTAGCTGCCGGTCCAGCGTTCTTCGAATTCGGTGGGGGATTCTGTCGGGACGGGCGGCTTTGCACTTCCCGAAAGCGGGTTCAAACCTTCGGGCGGCTTTGCACTTCCTTCGGGCGCATCGGCGGCCTGTTTTTCCGTCCCGGCGTCCTTGGCTACCTTGATGATTTCACGGCGCGACATGTAGTCGAAGTCCACCGCCCAGTAGTCCACCCAGTCGGTCCAGTTTTTCGTTAGCGTCTCGCGCGTGACGATGCCGTCCTTGTTTTTGCTCACCTTGATGAGTTGGCCCTGTTCGCACACGACCTGGCTTTTGCCGTCTTTGAGGCTTGCGGCGGCGGCTTCTGCTGCGCCTTGGGTGTAATAAACGGAGAAGTCGGTCAGTTCGATTTGCAGGGTGAACTTGTCCTTCTTGTTGTAGCGCGGGGTGGCTTCGATGAAGCTGATGTCGAAAAACACCACCTGGCCTTTTTCTACCGCGCGCTTGTCGAACACTTCGGGTGGAATCTGCTTCGGCGTGAGGTCGATGCCCTTTTGCCTGGCCTCGTCGAGCACTGCGGGGAATAGTCCCATTTCGAACTCAAAGGCGAGCATGTCCACGCGCGAAGCGCCGCGCTTGCGGCATTCGGTGATGACTTCTTCGACGAACAGCCGACCCACGGGCAGGTTGATCGGGCCGATGACCACCAGCCGCCCGGCGTTCTTGCCGTGGAAGAAAGGCTCGCCTTCCAGCGGCTCGGCGCGATACGCGCGCAGGATCAGGTCGCGGAACTCGCGTTCCTTTTGCGCCAGTGCTTGTTCTTTCTGTTTGCCGCTGAGCCGCCCGCCGACATTCAGATACGCCTGCCGCTCATAGCGGCCAAGGTTCAGCACCTCGAAAGCACGGAAGGATTTGCCCGCGTCTTTAGCCTCGCGCTGCACCTGAATCATTCGCTTGCGTGTGGTGTGAATGGCGAACTTGCCGAGGTCGGTGCAAATCCACTTGCGACCGAGCTTTTCCGCGACCGCCGCCGTGGTGCCAGAGCCGACAAAAAAATCGGCGACGAGATCGCCTTCGTTGCTGCTGGCTTTGATAATACGTTCGAGCAGGGCTTCGGGTTTTTGAGTTTTGTAGCCAGCTGCTTCTTTAGAACCACCTGCCAAATACGCAATATCGCTCCAATTGTCACTCAGGGGAACACCCAGCATCTCGTCGAGGAACATGATGCGGCATCGTTTGATTGGGTTCCCATCTTTTCCAAGCTTTATTCGCCCGTGGCTATCAGGAACTTCCGTTTGCGGTGCATTCCACAGCGCCTCCATGTTTTCTGGCGTTGCCCGCCAGCGTGCGACAGTGCCGTGAAAATCAAAAAATTTCATCGATCCCCGAGGATCGAGCATGTTTTCTGCTTTGTAGTAACGACCGGACGGTAGCTTGCGCCACTCAGCATCAATGTACTCCGCCGAGTAAGGCACGTATTGAATATTGAGATGAGCTTTCTCTGAGCGCGCGAAATACATGATGCAGTCTTTGACCTTTCCGAACTGATCTGTCGCATCGTTGTGTGACGCTGCGCGCACCCATGTAATCTCATTCCGATAATTCGACTTCCCGAATACTTCCTCCATGACAAGACGAACACTGCTGTTTAGGCGCGAGTCCACATGCACATAAATGCTCCCATCCTCCGCCAGCAAATCCCGCATCAGAATCAGCCGCTCGTAAATCATAGCGATGAACGAATCCGCCCCGCGCCCCCAGGTGTCGCGGTAGGCGATCTGCTCCAGCAGGTTCGGTTCCTTGTGGAAGGTCTCGCCGCCGATCTCGATATCCATCGAGAAATCCGCGCCGACATCGAACGGCGGGTCGATGTAGATGAGCTTGAGGCCGCCCGCATCCTCGATCTGGCGGCGCAGCGCGCCGCTCTTGAGGCTGGAGAGAATCAGCTTGTTGTCGCCCCAGATGAGCTTGTTGGTCCAGCCCTTGAGCTGGCGGCCGCGCGTGTCGAACAAATCGCTCTGAATCTCCGGCGCTTCCTTGCGCGGCTCGTCCACGTGCTCCAGGCTTTGAAACGGCAGCACGGTGGTGCACACGTCGCGGGTCTTGCCGTTCCACACCAGTTCCACCTCGCGCTTGTCCTCGAACAGGATGAAGCGGTATTTCTCCGGCAGCGGACGGCCCTGCTGGATAAGCTGGGTCAGGTCGCGCTTTTCGGCGTCTGAAAGTTCGTAGGCTTCTTTGGGAATTTTTGCCATAGCTTTAATGAATTGTGAATTTTGAATTACGAATAGGGAAAAGAATTCCGAATTTAGAATTTTGAATGGTGAAATGTATGGTCATTTTTGAGCCTCAATAAATTCGTAATTCACTTTTCACTATTCTTTCTCGTGTTTTTAGTGATGGCTGTGAGAATCGCGATGAGTTGGTTGGCTTCATCCAGCAATTCTGCCAAGCGGGGTTCGGGTACTATTTCCGATGCCGAGAGCAGGCGCAGCCAGTAGTGCGTTTCGCGCGCTTCTTTGCATGCGATGGAAAGCTTGCTCACAAAATCTGCCCGGCTTTGGCCGGCCTGCCCCTCTTCAACGTTTGCGCCAATAGACGTGCCCGACCGGAGGAGTTGATTAGCCATTGTCCGGCTCACCCCCGGTGTCTGATCCAACACCTGGCACAGCTTCACCACACGCCGCGCAAATTCAAACGTCCGTTCGGGCAAATCCCTTTTCACCATCCCCACTTCGTTATTCATAATTCGTAATTCTTACTTCAGTTTCTTGCGCGCGACGGCTTCGGGGAGTTGCTTGTAGTTTTCTTTGCTGGCAATACGCTTGCCGGATTTTTTCTCCAGGTCGCCCCGTGCTCGCCCTGCTACTGCGCCGCCTTTCGAGGCCGCATCGCGGTTTTCGATATAGCCCTGCGCATCTTTATTGCGCGCAATCTCGGTGGTGGAAGCTTCACCCAGCATGGTGAAGATCAGTTCCAGATCGTTCATGTGGTCGCGCAGATTGTCCGCCGGCTTGTCCAGGTTTTTGAATGCCTTGTATTCCGCTGGCGTCATGCCGAAAGTGGCGCGGCTGATTTCAGAAGTGAGAATGGCGTATTCGCGCTGTTCCTTCACGCCGCGTTTTTGCCATTCGTTGGTCAATTCGTCGCGGATGGCGATGCCGCGCACGCGCTTTTCGATCCATTCGTCGCTGTAACCCTTGGCTTTATAAAGCTCGCGCATCCGTGCGGCGGCCAACTCCGGGTTTTCGATTTCTTCGAGTCGTTCGTAACCCACCTTGGCCAGCCAGCGCTTGAAGGGTTCTGCCTTGGGCGAGGGAATGGACTGGATGAGCCGGAGTAATTGTTCGGTATCCGCCACATCGGTAAGCCGTTGCTTGCCATCTGGTGCAGTCATTTTCAAAGCGTTACAGTTTGTAACGGTTTCATTGCCCTCGGCCAACAGCCGTTTTTTAAGCACCCGCCAATAGACTTGGGGATTCTGGCTGTCCGTCAAGGCCGCGACAACGTCCACGACAGCGAACAACCAGTGCTGCGCCCCGTCGTCCCAGATTGAACGGATATGTTTCGATTCGAACAGCTTGATGTTACTCATGGCATCATCCCTTCGGATATTCGGTAAAGCTCGCGGCGAGTCCCGCAAAAGTCTGCGGCGGGTTGCGCTCGTAGCCTGCTTGATCCACATACACGAATCGGTAAGCCGGCCCGCTCTCGGCCTGGCTGGCGCTTGTGGCATCCTCACACCACTGGCGCAGGCGGGTCATTTTCTGGGGCAGATCGCGTTCTTCGCGGCCTTTGGTTTCGACGATCCAGACCGTGCCGTCGGTCGTTTTTATGAGGAAGTCGGGCACATAGTTCGAAAGATCGCCATCGGCCTTGACGTAGTCGATCTTGAAACCGACCGCGAGATAGTTCTTGGCAAACGATGCGACATCCGGTGCGGCGTCGAGAAAGCCGGCGAAGGCCAGCTCGAAGCCGCCGGCGTTCGGCTCGCCGACAATCTTGCTGAACAGCGATTTCTTCGGCGCGAGGTAGGGCCGGTTTTCGGTGCGGAAGGGGCGCGTGTCGCGCAAACGGATGCGGTCTTCGATGCGCACCGAGCCGGTATCCTGGATGGTGAGCGCGTTGATGGCGGCCTTGAATGAGTCGAACAGAATCTTCCCGGCCTCGGGTTCGGAGAGGTTGCGCAGCACCACCGGGTCTTCGAGATTGACCGGCGAGGTTGCGAACAGATGCCCGGCCATGAATGCCTTCACCTTGGGATAAAGGATGTCGTAGCCACCGACGAGGCGCAGCTCCTTGAGTAGTTGCCGCGCGAAAAATCCCACCACCGAGCGGTAGTCAGCGGGGCCGGCACCGTCGAGCTGGATGGTGTGATGCACTTCGGCGTCGAGCATGGTCTTGAAGACGATCTCGCGGGTTTGCTCTGGCGTGAAGGGCTTGAGCGGAAGTTTGGCATTGCCAAGTTTCGCCGGGTCGAGCGCATCGAGGTCTTTGTATTCGCGATTGAAGCGCCGTGTGAGCCGGGGCAGCTCGATGTCCAGCGCGTCGATGTCCTTGTCGGCATCCTGCGCGTCTACCTCGACAATGAGCGACTCCTTGCGGCCGGTGCCCGGCCCCATCGGCACATGCTCGAAGGTGACGCCCTCGCTCTGGATGGACTCGACGAATTCCATGAAGGCGGGCGTGCCCATGACCGAGACCGTTTCGGGCATGTCCGAACCAAAGTACATGCGGCGTAAACCCCGCCCCAACGTTTGTTCGGGAAGGATGTTGGATTGCGCGGCGTAAGCGCGCAGGCCGACGATGGTGGTGACATTGCGCACGTCCCAGCCTTCCTTGAGCATCAAGACGGAGACAATGGCCTTGTGCGGTGAGGCCCATGTGTCGATGCTGTTGGCTTCCTTGCGCAGCTTTTCAAGTTCATCCTTGTTCTTGCCCGAGGCAGCTTCCGAAATCTCGCCGTTGTTTTTGGTGTGGATGACGAGCACACCCCCTTCCAGTTCGGGGCAAATTTTCTCCAGATGGGAGCCAACCTCGTCGCAGTTGCGGGTGTCGTCCACCATCACGAACAGCACCGCTTTCTTGCCCAGCGCCTGGTGCTCGGCATAGCTTTTGCGCCATTCTTCGATGCCGAGTTGCAGGTAGTCCGCGTAACGCTCGGTGAAAATCGCGCTCTTGTGCTCTTGCAATCGCGTACGGCTGGCAACATCCGGCAACACCGGGTGTTTGACGACATCCTGATGGATGGCCTCGACCAGCGGATAGTCAGCAACTGTCTGCACGAAGATCGCGCCGTTGTTGTGCCGTGGCGTGGCGGTCACATCCACCTGCAAGGCGAGACGGCCGTCTTTCTGCAGCATGCGGTGATGAATGTCCTGGATGCTTTTGAACCAGGCCATGCGCGGGTCGTGGATATGGTGCGCTTCATCGTTGAACACGGCCAGTTCGTCGATCTCGCGGACGATCTCGCCCAGATCGGTTTTGCTGTCGGTGGTTTTGCCGACCGGCTTCGCGCCGAAGGGCGAAAGGAAGTAGTCGCGCAAATCGTCATCTTCGAGAGACGGCTCGCGCACGTCGCCGAGATAGACGCGGTGGATGTTGGTGAGAAACAGGTTGCCCGTATCGCGCACCACGCGCACGTCATCCTGAATATGCAGCGTGAGCTGGAAGTCGTCGCGCCAGTTGCGGCCCGCGTGGCCGTTATCCGGCAGGATCGGGTCGTTGAAAAAAATACGCAGACCGTCAAAGTCCGCGCGCAGGCGATCCAGCACAATGATGTTGGGCGCAATCAAGAGGAAGTTGCGTGCCAGGGTCGAATCCGGTTCGTAGCGCTTGTGAAAAAAGCTCCACGCAATGAGCAGCGACAGCACTTTGGTCTTGCCCGCTCCGGTAGCCATTTTCACGACATAGCGCGGCCAGTCTTCGTCGAAATCGCCCGGCGATATCTCTTTCAAAGACGAAAATCGCAGCAGATCAAATTTATCCTGAACCTTACGCACATCATGCAGCCAGATCACCGTTTCCACTGCTTCGCGCTGCGCGAAGTAATAGCGGAACGGCGACAGCGCGCCATCGGCCTGCTCGACCAGATGCTCGGTCTCGAACCACCAGTTCAGCAGCGCGCGCGATGTCTCCGAAGCACCCGCATAACCCGCGCTCCGCCACGCCGACACCTCGCCGCGAATAGTGGCGACCAGCGGCGGCAGCAGCTTTGCATAGGACTTTCTAAGCTCTTCGGCCGCCGGGAACCAGCGTTGTTCCGGGAGTAATTCGGCATAGGGGGATTTCGGGAATTCGGGATGTAGCGCCATGGGTTAGCAGATGATCTGTTTGCAAAGTGATGCCAACCTTCCTTCGCACTGCGCGCAAGAAGATGTGTCAACCAAGAGGCATTGTAGCTTTCCAAGGTAAGAAATGAAGCAAGATTGCCGGGGCTGCTATCCCTTATTTTCATCATCCTTCTGGCCACACCGCACGGCATGAAATACTTTGAGCGCTTCGCGGATGGGATCATTTGCGACAATACGTTGCCGTGTCGCTAGCGCCGACTTTATTTCATCGCGGCATCCCGGCCTTGCTTCATCCAAGGTGAAAAGACACCCACAGTTATCTGTCCGTATTATCATTGCCTATGCGAACAGATAACCTTGCGTTCAAGCGGAACACCGCAGAAGCCCGGTTTACGTGGGGCCGGTAGGCATGTCGCGCATCCAGAGTTTCGAGCCGATCGAAACCAAGAACGCAGAGATACTCATTCTTGGCAGCATGCCCGGACGGGCATCGCTGGCGGCCGGCCAGTACTACGCGCATACGCAAAATGCTTTTTGGCGCATTGTCTCGGAACTGCTTGGGTTCGATGATGCGTCTCCGTATCCGGCCAGGATTGCAGCGCTAAAGTCGGCTCGAATTGCACTCTGGGATGTGTTGCAGTCCTGCACGCGGCAAGGGAGCCTGGACGCAAGGATAGACCGCGATACAGAGATTGCGAACGACTTCCGGACGTTCTTCCATACGCACAAGAAGATCACGCATGTGTTTTTCAATGGCGCCAAAGCAGAGGCTTGTTTCAACCGGCATGTAATGCGAGAGATCGAGACGGGCCCTATCAGCTACCTGCGGCTCCCTTCCACAAGTCCGGCGAACGCTTCTATGTCGTTAGCGCACAAGCTCCGAGCGTGGCGGGTAATCGTGGGGGCGAAGCAGGCAATGCAAGCGATGCAACCAACGAGTATCCTCCTCGATCAATAAGCCATTGAATTGACCCATGACAAGCAAGTAATTAAGATAGGCCGCTTGTCACCAGGGTTCATTTGTTCATGAGCTATTTGCCATTAACCAGAGGAACCTACCTATGCATTTACCTGATGTCATCTACAAGCAAAAAGCCATTATCTGCTGCGCGATCGGTTTTATTGCGGGTTTGATCACTGATCGCTCGCCACTGCTGATTGCCGCCCAAGTGATATTACTCGTCGCTGCGGCAGTGATCACGCAGTTACGCCGGCCCTATGCAGCCAGCAATAGCACTTCGACGAAACGATCACGCTAGGGTTGCCAGGCAACCTTTACCGTATCACCGCGCCGACTTTTTGTTGGCGTGCGTATCACAGGGTCATAAACACGGGGCAGCCTCTCTCGCAGAGCGGCTTCTTTCACCAGTCGTTTCGCTATGTTCACCAAAGGAGCAGCACATGAAACCAGGGTTTTCAGGATGGGTGGTCGGTTTGGGTGTTTTGGGGATCGGCCTGTCTGCCCAGGCGTTTGACTACGGCAGTGCCCTCAAAAATGTGTTGGATAAGAATAAAAGCACGGCGGCTGCACCTGTTGGGACAACTGCTGCGGGGGTGGATAGCCTGACATCCTCTGAAATGACCTCCGGCCTGAAAGAGGCACTTAGCCGTGGGGCAGAAATTGCGGTGGCGCAACTTGGCAAGAAGGATGGATTTTTTGCCAACCCGTCCTTGAAAATTCCCCTGCCACCGGCCTTGCAAAAGGGCGAGAAAATTATGCGCGCGGTAGGCATGGGCAAACAGGCGGATGACTTGGTGTTGTCGATGAATCGGGCTGCCGAAGCGGCCGTTCCCGAAGCGAAAAAGCTGCTGGTCACTGCGGTAAAAGAGATGTCGGTTGAAGATGCCAAAGGTATTTTGACCGGTGGCAAAACATCAGCAACCGATTTTTTCCGCAAGAAGACAGAAGCCGCGCTCACCAAACGCTTTTTACCCATTGTGAAAACAAACACGGATAAATCAGGCCTGGCGCAGCAATACAACAGCTATGCCGGCATGGCCTCGAAATTTGGCGTGAGTAAAAAAGGCCAGGCCACCGTCGAAGACTATGTGACTCAACAGTCGCTTGATCGGCTGTACAAGGTGGTGGGCGAGCAAGAACGCGCTATACGCGCCAACCCCCTGCAATCGGGCAGTGATTTGCTCAAGAAAGTCTTTGGCGCCGTCATGAAGTAATAAAAACGCCCGGTACGCTCACTGTAGAGTGCGCGTGCCGGGCGTGCAGGAGCGGACTTGGCGTGTATAAATTCAGTGTTCAGTATTTCACCCGCACGCGGTAATCGAGGGTGGCGCGGCCCTCGGCAGGCACACTGACCTGCCATTCCGCGACGCCAGCGGCGCGCCACGACAGGCCGCCGGTCAGGTAAAACAGCTCAAGATTTTGCTGGCCTTGCGCCGAGCTAACCAACGAGACCACCAGCGTGGGTTTGTCACGCAAGGTATCAGGCACACCGGGAAAGGCCAGCCTGCCAGGTGCGCCAGTTTCAATGCGATCGGCAAACTTGAGCACTATCCCACTTTGCGTGGACAATACCGTCGCCGGTTCACGGGTTTCAGCGCCCGTGGCCGGGTTGGTTTTGACGACGATAACCTCACGCCCGGCATATTTTTCCAGTAACTTTTGCGGCGTCAAAAGATCAAAATCAAAGTTTTGCTCGAGCAAACGAAACCCCGCGGGCTGCGTGAGGTTACGCAGCTGCGCTGTTTCGGGTCGCATCTGGGCTGACACCTCGCGCCAGGCCAATTAAGTTGTGCGCCAGCTTTACCCGCCGCGCATCTTTGACCAGCGCCAGATTATCGTTGTAGATCGTCACCGCAATGCCCGCTTGATCAGCGGCTGTGCTCACGATTTCATCTCGCGGCAAAGCCCATGCGGGCAGAGCAAAAATCAGGGTCAGCGCGCATCCAGCGCGGGTAAATTTGCAGGTAACTCTTTTCGACATGACGTTCTCCTGCGCGCTGCGCCCATGACTGACTTAATCTCCTGAACGTAACTGCTGCACTTGAAAAAAGCTCGGCGGGTTAAGCTTAGGGTCAATAAAACTTTTGAACTGCCCCGTTGAACACCGCTTGGCTTGCACATCGATCATGGTGCCGGAATCATCAATCGGCACACCGGCGCCCTTGTTGCTGGCCATTTGAAAGTCCGGATGGGTTTTACCCAGGAGGCCGACCTTCCACAACTCGCCTTTGCGATCGTAAATGAGCGACACTGCAATGGTGTTGGTTTGCGCGTCGAACAAAAACACGCGACGGCTCACCGGGTGGCTCGGGAGCAGTGGCACACCGGTGACTACATACACCTTGCGCAACTGCCAGCGCACATCCGGAAAGCAACCGCCCTGCCCGGTAAAAGCGACATAGCGAAAGCCCGTGGGGTCTTTATATTCATCCGATAACGCCAGATCGTTATGGTTGTAAAAAGGCAGCAGCAGGTTGCGTGTGCCGTTAAACGTCCATTTGGTTTCCGACACGCGGGCGTTGTAGCCGCCAAAATCTTCGATCATGGTGTCGGAGCCAAGAAAAGCATCCGTCGTTTGGCCAGTGGACAAGCGCCGCACGCGCCGCTGAAAGCCGAAGTACATATAGGCATCATCCAGCTTGAGATCGTTGTCGTAGCGTTGGATCAGCAACTGGGTATTTTTCAGATCCATGGGCTCATTGACCATCAGGTACGTGGCATTGAGCAGGTTGGAAGGATTCGGCTGAATCTCCGGCGTTGGTGGCGTTTCCACCCGATATTTAAATTTGAGCGCATGCACATTGACCAGCAGCGAGCGCTCAACCTTACCCGACATCAAATCACGGTACTTCCATTGCACCGGGCGGATAGTGAACGTCTCGCCGACACCATAGCGAAAATTCCACGCGATTTTCTCACCTGCGCGCGGGTCGCTCTCTTGTGGTTCTTCAGGAAATGGGCGGCCACCCACGTAAGCGATGATTTCGCCCGGTTTTTCGCCTAACCGTGTCTTGTTTAAATTAGCGCGCGTGGCTTCAACATATTTTGGCACCACATCAAACGACGTCGTGGGTGTTGTCTTGATTTCATACCAGCCATTTTTCACCATCATGAAAGTGCCGGCATCAAGAACTTCCTTGAAGCGATCCACATTATCCTTGTTGATCTTCATACCGGAAGTCAACCCGGCAAATGAAGGCATGCCAGTGCTATAGGGCGAAAAACTCTTCAGCACATCGGCGTCTGTCGCCGCATGAGCCAAGCTGGCGAAACCCAATAAGCTACTCGCAGTGACTACAAAAAAACAACGGGGCAGTGTTTTCATTTTCCTCATTTCATTTTTTTATTTTTTTGATATCACTACAAGCAACCCTACTGTAACCGCCTCACTCGTCTCACGCACGCCGCCAGGTGGTGCCTTGCGGGCCATCTTCGAGCACAATGCCAGCGGCTTTGAGTTCTTCGCGCAGACGGTCGGCTTCAGCAAAATTTTTGGCTTTTTTCGCCGTGGTGCGAGCGCCGACTTTTGCTTCAATCATCTCGTGACTCAGCCCATCCGCCAGGCTTGCCTGCAAAAAAACCTGCGCATCACGTTGCAAAAGCCCCATGATGCCACCCAGCGCTTTAAGCTGGCCTGCCAAAGCGGCCTCGCCACGATTGATGGCAGCCGCCAGATCAAACAACACGGCCATGGCTTCTGGTGTACCAAAGTCATCATCCAACGCTGCCTTGAAACGTTGCGCGTGAACCTCGTTCCAATCAACAGAGGCTGCACCCGACTGCCCCTTCAATGCGGTGTAAAGCCGCGTGAGCGACTGGCGTGCATCATCCAGATGAACGTCAGAATAATTGAGCGGGCTGCGGTAATGCGCACGCAAAATAAAAAATCGCACTACTTCGGCATCGTACTTTTTCAAGACTTCGCGTATGGTGAAAAAATTGCCCAGCGACTTGGACATTTTCGCGTCATCCACCCGCACAAACCCGTTGTGCATCCAGTAATTCACATAGTGGCGATGCGCTTGATCTGCGTGATCTGACGGATCTGCACATACCCCTTCTGACTGGGCGATTTCGTTTTCGTGATGCGGGAACTGCAAATCCTGGCCACCACCGTGAATATCAAAGTGTGCCCCAAGCAGTTCAGAGGCCATGGCAGAGCACTCGATATGCCATCCGGGACGACCGATACCCCAGGGGGATTCCCATTTAGCCTCGACCGGCTCTTCTTCCTTGGCTTGTTTCCAGAGAACGAAATCGAGCGGATCTTGCTTGCCGGCCATGACATCCACTCGCTCACCGGCACGCAAATCTTCCAGCGATTTACCGGAAAGTTTGCCGTAACCATCGAACTTGCGCACCGAGTAGCAAACATCACGATTCGCCGCCACGTAGGCGTAGCCGTTTTTTTCCAACGTGGCGATCATGTCTTTCATCTGCGCCACATAATCCGTTGCGCGCGGTTCAGCATCGGGCGGCAATACGCCAAGCGCCGTGGCGTCTTCGCGCATCGCCGTGATAAAGCGATCGGTCAGTTGGTGGATGGTTTCGTTATTTTCCTGCGCGCGACGAATGATCTTGTCGTCAATATCGGTGATGTTGCGCACATAGGTGAGCTGATAACCACTGGCGCGCAACCAGCGCGCGACCAGATCAAATACCACCATCACACGAGCGTGGCCCAGGTGACAATAATCGTACACGGTCATGCCGCACACATACATTTTTGCGTGGCCGGGCTGGAGGGGAACAAAGGTCTGCTTTTCGCGCGCGAGAGTGTTATATAGCTTCAGCATCAGAATAGGGATAGGGTACTGTGGTTTGGTTGTGAGATGGTGCCGCTTATTGTTAGAATTCACCACCGGATTCAGCATGGTTTGGCCGCATAAAATGCGTTTGCAGGCAACCACATCGAGAAGTATACATCATGACCAAAACCCGCCTTAACCCCCTCCGCTCGCTCGCTAGCGCTTTATTTTTCGTCTTGTGCATATTGCCCTTTGCCACGCACGCCACCTCGTTGGCCGACATCACGGCTTTGATCAATCAGCGCCAGTACGCGCCCGCACTGGCAGCGCTTGAACCCTATCTCGCAGCGAACCCCGCCGATGCACAAGGCCGTTTTCTCAAAGGCGTGGTGCTTGGCGAATTAAATCAAACCAGCGCAGCCATTGCCGTATTCACCGGTCTGACGGAAGACTTTCCTGAGTTGCCAGAGCCATACAATAATCTGGCGGTTATCTATGCCAAACAGAACCAGTTAGAGAATGCGCGCCGTGCCCTGGAAATGGCGATTCGCACGCATCCCTCCTACGCCACCGCCTTTGAGAACCTGGGCGATATTTATGCGCGTCTGGCAAACCAGGCGTATAGCCAGGCAACGCAACTCGATACTGCCAATGCCAGCGCCCAACGTAAACTCACTTTGCTAAACAACCTCACCCAGCCATAAAACGCACTTTCAGGAACTTAAAAAATGCAACGTTTCATTATTTTATTTGCCACACTATTTTTTAGTCTGACCGCTTTTGCAGCCAACCCGCAAGTTGAAATGAAAACATCGCAGGGGACAATCATTATCGAGCTCTATCGTGACAAAGCACCTCAATCTGTTGAAAATTTTTTACGCTATGTGAAAGATGATTTTTACAAAGGCACCCTGTTTCACCGGGTGATCGATGGCTTCATGATTCAAGGCGGTGGCTTTACTTCTGGGATGAAAGAGAAACCCACCCGTGACCCGATTCAGAATGAAGCCAAAAATGGCGTGAAAAACGAAATGGGTACTTTAGCCATGGCGCGCACGGGCGACCCGCATTCGGCAACGGCCCAGTTTTTTATTAATCTCAAAAATAATACGTCACTGGATTATCCAAAACCTGATGGCTGGGGCTACGCGGTATTTGGCAAAGTCATCAAGGGGTTCGAGGTCGTGCAAAAAATTGGTAAAACAGCCACCGGCAATGCGGGCTTTTATCAGGATGTTCCCACGACACCTATCGTCATCGAATCCGTCAAAGTATTGACGGATAAACAATAATCTCACCAGAAAGCAACCCCATGATCAAACTCACCACCAATCACGGCGTCATTACCCTTGAACTGCATGCCGAGAAGGCACCGAAGACCGTTGCCAACTTTATCGACTATGCCAAAGCCGGCCAATTCGATAACACGATTTTTCACCGCGTGATTCCTGGCTTCATGGTGCAAGGCGGCGGTTTTGAGCCGGGCATGCGGCAAAAACCAGTGGGTGCACCCATCGACAATGAAGCTAACAATGGACTTAAAAACGATTGTTACACCGTTGCCATGGCCCGTACATCCGACCCGCACTCAGCCACGGCACAGTTTTTTATCAATGTGGCCGATAACGATTTTCTTAACTACGGCACCTGCCAGGATGGCTGGGGTTACTGCGTTTTCGGTCAGGTGGTTGATGGCAAGGAGGTGGTGGATAAAATCAGGGCAGTACCTACACGCACCGTCAGCGGACATCAAAATGTGCCCTCAGAGGATGTGATCATCGAACGCACCGAAGTCGTCTGAAGTAATCCAAGGCAATCTAATTTATTGCCTTGCCACGTTAATTAAAAACATCTATGGGCGGTGCTCTCATGCATAAGACCGGCATCACCCGTTTTGTTTCTGATCTGCATCTGAGTGCCGAGCGCCCTGATCTTACCGCGCGCTTTGCCGCTTTTCTCGCGGAGACGGCCGCATCGAAAATCACCACGCTGTTTATTCTTGGCGATCTGTTTGATGCATGGATAGGCGATGATGATCTTGCCCAGCCCTTTAATACCGAAGTTTGTAGCCTGCTGCGAAAACTTTCCGACCAGGGTACGCACCTATTCTTTATTGCCGGCAATCGTGATTTTTTGATTGGCGACACGTTTTCGCAAGCGGCAGGTCTGCAACGGCTGGGGGAAGTGGAAAGAGTCTGCGAAAAAGTCGGCGCAAAAGTCGGCGCAAAAGTCGGCTCTGATGACACGGCGGT
Organism: Rugosibacter aromaticivorans; assembly: GCF_000934545.1. Lineage (GTDB taxonomy): Bacteria > Pseudomonadota > Gammaproteobacteria > Burkholderiales > Rhodocyclaceae > Rugosibacter > Rugosibacter aromaticivorans. The sequence goes on along the minus strand of NZ_CP010554.1, from coordinate 1,115,110 downwards.
ATTGATCATGCACGGCGACACCTTATGCACCGATGATACGGATTACCAGGCCTTTCGCCAGCAGGTGCGCACGGCCGCCTGGCAAACCGATTTTCTTGCCCGCCCCTTGGCCGAGCGCCGCGCGGAAGCCACCGCATTACGGCAAAAAAGCATGGCCGCGACCAAGACAAAATCGCAGACCATCATGGATGTCAACGCCGAGGCGGTTCGCCAAGCGCTCATCGCTTCAGGCTGCCACCGGCTGATTCACGGTCACACCCACCGCCCAGGCTGCGAGCAAATAATGCTGGCTGATGGCGTAGCCGAACGCTGGGTGCTTTCTGACTGGGATAGCCATCGTGGCGATGCGCTCGAAGTCAGCACCGAGGGCAGCATTCGCCGTATTGATCTATCAGGTTGAGCTACGCTCAAGCTTTTAGGCCGCGTTCAATATCCATCTCAAGGTCACGCGGACTCTCCAATCCGACAGCAATGCGCAGCAAGCCCTCTTTGATGCCTGATGCGGCACGCGCTTCCGGCGAAATGCGACCATGCGTGGTCGAGGCGGGATGGGTAATGGTGGTTTTAGTGTCACCCAGATTGGCCGTGATCGACAACAGCCGACAGTTATCGACCACTCGCCACGCCGCTTCACGCTCGCCTTTTACCTCAAACGCCACAATCGCGCCACCGCTGGATTGTTGTTTCATCGCCAGCGCATGTTGCGGATGCGAAGACAAACCCGGATAGTAAACGCGGGCTACTTGCGGTTGTTGCTCGAGCCACTGCGCTAGCTCAAGCGCGTTGGCGGATTGCTGCTTCATGCGCAACAACAAGGTTTCCATGCCTTTGAGAATGATCCAGGCATTGAAGGGCGAAATAGCGGGCCCGGCTGTGCGCAAAAACTTGAAGACTTCATCCGTTAATGTCTTTGGCCCGCAGACTGCTCCGCCCAGCACACGCCCCTGTCCATCAAGATATTTGGTCGCGGAATGGATAACCAGATCAGCCCCTAGCTTTAGCGGTTGCTGTAACGCCGGGCTGCAAAAACAATTATCAACCACCAGCAACACGCCGCCAGTATGGGCCACCGCTGCCAGCGCAGCAATATCGAGCACCTCGGTCAACGGATTGGAGGGTGTTTCAATGAACAGCAACCGCGTGTTTGGGCGTAGCGCTGCGGCAAAGGCTGCGCTATCGGTTGAATCGATATAGGTTGTCTCAATGCCAAAGCGCGCCAGGATCGTTCCAAACAACTGCTGAGTCGCGCCAAAAATACTGCGCGAAGAGACAATGTGCTCACCGGACTTCATCAGCGCCATCACGGTGGACATAATCGCTGCCATGCCGCTAGCCGTCGCTACACAGGCTTCTGCCTCCTCTAGCACTGCCAGCCGCGATTGCATCATGGTCACGGTGGGATTGGTAAAGCGGGCATACACCATGCCCTCTTCCGCGCCGGAAAACCGGGCGGCGGCCTGGGCTGCGTTGTGGAACACAAAACTCGATGTCAAATAGAGCGCTTCGGAATGCTCATTGAACTGGCTACGCATTTGCCCCGCGCGCACCGCAAGCGTTTCTAGCGACCAATCGTTCGCTGGCATAGGCACCTCAGAGAAAGAATCCTTCATCAATCAGCCCCGCCCTAGGTTCAGATCAAGCTGGGAACTGTCGTTATGATCATAGCGATCACTTCCCTCGCCATCGCTATCGTCATCGTCCGCTACATGCATCAAGGGCTGGTCACGATCATGTTCCATTTTCTGCAGATACGCAGAGGTAATATCACCGGTGATGTAGTGGCCATCAAAACAGGATGTCTCAAACTGGGTAATGCTTGGATTGATCGACCGCACAGCGGCTTTGAGGTCATCAATATCCTGATAGATCAGCGCATCCGCGCCAATCTCACGGCAAATTTCTTCGTCCGAGCGAAAAGAGGCAATGAGCTCAGATCGCGTGGGCATATCAATGCCATACACATTGGCAAAGCGCACCGGGGGCGAGGCCGAGGCAAAATAAACTTTCTTCGCGCCCGCTTCACGCGCCATCATGATGATCTCGCGGCTGGTGGTGCCTCGCACAATGGAATCATCCACCAGCAGCACATTGCGGCCCTTGAATTCCTGGGCAATGGCATTGAGCTTCTGGCGTACAGATTTACGCCGCGTCGCTTGGCCGGGCATGATAAAAGTGCGGCCGATGTAGCGGTTTTTAACAAAGCCCTCGCGATACGGCAGGTTGAGCCTTGCGGCCAGATCCATGGCCGAATGACGACTGGAGTCCGGAATGGGAATCACGGCATCAATGGCCAGATGAGGCATGGTGCGGCGGATTTTGTCGGCAAGAAAATCGCCCATGCGCGCCCGCGTCTCGTAGACTGAAATACCGTCCATGACTGAATCAGGGCGCGCCAAATAAACAAACTCGAACATGCAGGGCGCATGCACCGTGCGTTCCGCACACTGACGACTGACAAAATTGCCGCGCATATCAATCAGGATAGCCTCGCCTGGCTCGACGTCCCGCAACAGCTTGAAGCCCAACGTATCGATCGCCACGCTCTCTGAGGCCACGAGATACTCGGCACCTCCTGGAGTATCGTTGCGGCCTATCACCAGCGGGCGAATACCAAAGGGATCGCGAAATGCGACCAGCCCATAACCGGCAATCATCGCCACCACGGCATACGCACCGCGCACACGACGATGGACGCCAGCAACCGCTTTGAAAATGGTCTCCGCATTGACTTGATGCGTATTTGATGCCACCTGTAACTCGTGCGCAAACACATTCAACAGCACTTCCGAATCGGAATTGGTGTTCATGTGACGCAGATCTTGCAAAAACATATCTTGTTTGAGCTGCGCCGCATTGGTCAGATTGCCATTGTGGGCAAGCATCAGACCAAAAGGCGAATTGACGTAAAACGGCTGCGCTTCGGCCGCGTTATCGGCAGAACCAGCGGTTGGGTAGCGGCAATGGCCAATGCCCCAGTTGCCGACCAAACTGCGCATGTTGCGGGTGCGAAACACATCACGCACTAGCCCTGAGCCTTTGTGCATATGAAAACGGCCACCCTCTCCTGTGGCTATCCCCGCTGCATCCTGCCCGCGGTGCTGAAGCACCTGCAGGCCATCGTACAACAACTGATTCACTGGCGTGGTCGCCACCACCCCCAGAATTCCACACATGGTCTTCCTTTATCGAAATCGAATACGCTTTACCGCTTCCGCCGGTAACCACGGTCTTGCTGCCAATACAGCCGTTTCCAGCGGGGGGGCCATCACCGATTCTTGCCACCAGGCTGATCTGGGTAACGGCGTCATGCCTGCCACCATGACACCTGCCATCACCACCAGCACCCCGCGAAAAATTCCAAAAAATGCACCCAGCAATCGGTCTAACAAGCCTAACCCCACGGCACTTAGCAGCATCGATATGACTTTGCGTGCAATGCTAAACAGAAGAAGTACGCCGACGAAAATCATGAGGTAAGCCGCCGCCAAGCGCATCCCGGGCTCGGCAATCTGGCCGACTAACCATTGCGCAACCTGAGACGCTTCGGCGCGTGCCACAAAAAATGCCACCACCCACGCCGCAAGCGCCAAAACCTCACTGACCACGCCACGCCACGCACCGAGCAGTATTGAAATGGCGATTGAAATTATTACGACGTAATCGAAAAGAGTCATCGTGTTATTTCACCGTTACTTTGCCAATAACGCCAATTTTTTTAATTTTCGCTTCGGCCTTGTCGGCTGCATCGCGGCTAGAAAATGGCCCTGCACGCACACGAATGCGCACACCCTGGTCAGAGGAAAGTTTCTCGGTATAAGCCGGCAACCGTAGCTCTTTTATCTTGGCAAGTAGCTGCTTAACGTTACCGGCTTCTTTGTAAGCACCCAATTGAACAACCCACTGCTGTGAGTCAGTATCTGAAGATGTCGCGGATGCCTCACGCGGCGCCGGCGCCGCAGCATCCGCTTTCGGGGCAATGGCGGGCTGGGCTGCGGTTTTATTTTCTGTCTGCACTTCTGGCAGGGGTTCTTCTTTCGGCTCTACGGGAGCGACAGAGGGAGCTGCGGCTTTAGGCTCCACCGCAGGCAAGGGGCGCACCACAGCCCCATCCGATAGAATTTTTGCCGCCAGCCCACCCGTTTCCCGGCTCGGAATTTGTACTTGAATATCTTGTACCGGCGGGCGGGGGTCATGATCCATGACCATAGGCAGAATAATCACTGCCAGCAAAGCCAGCGCCACAGCACCAACGAGCCGGCGTCTGGCGCGTTTTTTCAGTTGGAGTTCGGGGTCCGCTGAAATGTCGTTTTCCGTCATCCTGTTTACTCTGCTCGTTATGCTGAAAATCAGGCCTTCCGGCCAAGTGCGTGCAGTGCCGCTGCAACCACCAGGAAGGATCCGAAAGCGAGGATTCTATCACCTTCACCCGCCTGATCCTGTGCCGCGTACCATGCCGCTTGCGGGGTAGAAAACTCATCAACAACAGTCAGACCCTTGGCGCGCAAACGGCCGGCCAAAAAGTCGGCGCTGGCAGCACGGCGGCCTTCCAGCGTACAGGGCAACCAATGCGTGACGCGCTCCTTTAAGGCATCAATGACCGCATCAATATCCTTATCGCTCATCATGCCAAACACGGCGAACGTTTGCGGGTGAAACGCCATATTACCCAGATTGTCTGCCAGAACACGCGCGGCCTGCGGGTTATGTGCCACATCCAGCACCATAACGGGGCGCCCCGGCAGCACCTGAAAACGACCGGGAAGTTCAACTTCTAACAGGCCTTGGCGAAAATCTTTCATGGCGACAGGCAACGACGCATGCAATGCATCCAACACAGCCAGAGCACAGGCCGCATTGCGTAGTTGATTATCGCCGCGCAGGCTGGGATACGCCAAACCACCCCGTCGCCCTTGCACGCCCCAATACATCCATTGCTGATCCTGCTTTAAAAAACCAAAATCGCGGCCCATGATTTGCAAGGGCGCGCCCACGGTGGCTGCCCGTGACAACAACGAGGCCGGCGGCTGTGGATCACCGCAAATAGCGGGGATACCTCGTCGAAAAACACCCGCTTTTTCAAAGCCTATCGCCTCACGATCCGGACCGAGGAATTCTGTGTGATCAATATCTATCGTGCTGACAATTGAGCAGGCAGGATCATATATGTTCGTGGCATCCAGCCGCCCACCCAGCCCTACTTCAAGAATAATCGCATCCAGTGATTCTGCTGCAAACACTTCCCAGGCAGCCAGCGTACCAAATTCAAAATAGGTCAGGGAAACGTCGCCACGCGCTGCCTCAACCTTGGCAAATGCAGCGACTAACCGTGCATCATCCACGGCTGCTCCGTCCACATGCACCCGTTCGTTGTAGTGCAATAAATGAGGCGACGTATACAGCCCCACCCGATAACCTGCGCGCAACAGGATGCACTCGAGCATGGCGCAAATAGAGCCTTTACCATTCGTACCAGCGACCAGAATCACCGGGCATTTTTCGGTTTGCCCCAAGCGGGCTTTAACGCTCGCAACACGCTCAAGCCCAAGCTCAATGCCAGCAATACCGCGCGGGTGCAATGCTTCAAGGTGATCAAGCCAGACCGCCAGGCTGTTCGATGCCGATGGCATCAAGGTGCGGGCATGCGCATCAAGAGTGTGATGAGTGAAGCCAGCTTGTCACGCAGCTCACGCCGATCAACAATCATGTCTATAGCGCCTTTTTCAAGCAGAAACTCGGCACGCTGAAAGCCTTCCGGCAGTTTTTGTCGTACAGTTTGCTCAATGACGCGCGGGCCAGCAAAACCGATGAGCGCACCTGGCTCTGCAATCACGATGTCGCCCACAAAGGCAAAAGACGCCGATACCCCGCCCATGGTGGGGTCTGTGAGCAGGGTCATGAAAGGGAGGGACTGGTTCGCCAACTTGGCAACGGCTGCCGTGGTCTTGGCCATCTGCATCAACGAAAACAATCCTTCTTGCATCCGCGCGCCGCCTGAAGCGGTAATACAAATAAACGGCGCATTGAGTTCTAGAGCAGCCTGCACCCCACGAACAAAACGCTCGCCCACCACAGAACCCATCGAGCCGCCCATGAAATCGAATTCAAAACAGGCAACGACGACGGGCACGGTTTTGATGGCACCCTGCATGACCACTAGCGCATCGCTCTCGTCAGTCTCCGTATTGGCTGCAGCAAGACGATCAGTATACCGTTTGCCGTCTTTGAATTTGAGTGGATCCATCGGCAGTACTTCTGCGCCAATTTCAAAACGCCCTTCCTCATCGAGTAACAAATTCAGCCGCGCACGAGCACGAAGACGATGATGATGACTACATTTTGGGCAAACCTGCTGATTATTTTCCAGGTCTGAGGCATACAGCACCGCCTCGCAGGCCGGGCATTTTGACCATAAGCCTTCTGGCATGGATTTGCGGCCACCTGGCGAACGCTTGATCTTGGGAGGAAGAAGTTTCTGCAACCAGCTCATGAATGAGGCTCCTGATCAATCGCAAGACGAAACCCGGCAAGCAAGGCTTTCACACGCGCCGGTGCATCGGCTGCTGGCCCGCCTTCGATTTCTTCGATGATGCGGCTGCCGATGACGACAGCATCGGCCATAGCGGCAATACGTGCGGCGGTTGCCGCATCGCGAATACCAAAGCCCACACCGACCGGCATGCCGACCTGTGCTCGAATCTCCGGGATACGCCGCGCGACTTCTTCCATATCGAGATGCCCTGCGCCCGTAACGCCTTTGAGCGAGACGTAGTATAGATAGCCACTACCCAACGCAGCTACTTCGGCATAACGCCGGGAGGTCGAGGTGGGTGCTAGCAAAAATATCGGATCTAGCTGCACCTGCTTCATCGCTGCAGCGAATTCAGCGCATTCTTCGGGCGGGTAATCAACCACCAGCACACCATCCACACCGGCGCTATGGGCATCACGGGCAAAGACATCTATGCCATATGATTCAATCGGGTTGGCATAACCCATCAGCACAATAGGCGTCACCTGATCTGACTGGCGAAATTCGCTCACCAAGGCCAGTACCCGGCGCAATGTCATGCCTTGCGCTAAAGCCCGCTCAGAGGCGCGCTGCACGGTGGGGCCATCGGCCATTGGATCAGAAAACGGCACGCCCAGCTCAATGATGTCAGCCCCGCCCTCAACCAATGCACACATCAGCGGCGGGGTTAAATCAGGATGCGGGTCCCCCGCGGTAATGAAGGGAATCAGCGCTTTGCGATGTGCCTGACTCAAACGGGAAAAGGTTGCGGCTATGCGTGACATATCAGAACTGGATTCCGGATTTTTCAGCCACAGTGTGCATATCTTTATCGCCGCGGCCAGAAAGATTAACGAGGAGCATTTTGTCTTTACCCAGGGTAGGCGCCAACTTTGCCGCATAAGCTAATGCATGGCTGGATTCCAGCGCCGGGATAATGCCTTCAATGTGACATAGATCATGGAACGCAGCTAACGCAGCCGCATCATCGATGGTGACGTAGCTTGCACGGCCAGTATCCTTCAACCACGCGTGCTCCGGACCCACGCCTGGGTAATCAAGTCCGGCGGAAATTGAATGCGTTTCAATCACCTGGCCATTTTCATCTTGCAACAGATAGGTGCGGTTACCGTGCAGCACCCCCGGGCGGCCGGCGGTCAATGAGGCCGAATGTTTGCCGGTAGCCAGCCCAAAACCTTCCGCCTCCACGCCGATCAACTGGACATCGGCATGTGCAATGTAGGGATAAAAAATGCCCATTGCATTAGACCCTCCGCCGACACAAGCAATCACAGCATCCGGCTGACGGCCGATGAGTTCAGGCATTTGCACCTTGCATTCCTCACCGATCACTTGCTGAAAGTCCCGCACCATCATCGGGTAAGGGTGGGGGCCGGCCACCGTACCGATGATGTAAAAGGTATTGGCAACATTGGTTACCCAGTCGCGCATGGCTTCGTTGAGCGCATCCTTCAATGTTTTCGAGCCGGACTCAACGGGCACAACCGTTGCGCCAAGCAGCTTCATGCGGTAGACGTTGGCGGCTTGCCGTTTAACGTCTTCTGACCCCATGTACACCACGCACTCCATCCCATAGCGAGCCGCCACTGTGGCTGTAGCCACGCCATGCTGACCGGCACCTGTCTCTGCGATGACCCGTGGCTTACCCATGCGACGCGCCAGCAACGCCTGGCCGATACAATTGTTTATTTTGTGCGCGCCGGTGTGATTCAAGTCTTCACGCTTGAGGAAAATCTGCGCGCCACCCAATAAATTGGACCAACGCTTGGCGTGGTATATCGGGCTAGGGCGACCTACATAATGTTTCAGGTCGTCAGCAAACTCGGCCTGAAACGCTGGGTCAGCTTGCGCTGCGGCATAGGCCTCACGCAGTTCAGTGAGTGCCGGCATCAACGTTTCACCAACGAAAACACCGCCGTAGGGACCGAAATGGCCACGCGCGTCCGGCAAGTTATAAGGTAAATCAGGCATCTGCATTACGCACTCCGGCAATAAATTGGGCTATCTTTTCAGCGTCTTTAATGCCCTTGGCCACTTCGACGCCACTACTGACATCCACCGCCCAGGGACGGATGACACGCACGGCTTGTTGAATATTGGAAACCTGCAACCCGCCTGAAAGAATCACAGGCAAGGGTAACGATGAGGGGATCAGCGACCAGTCAAATTCTTTACCACCGCCGCCATAACCGTCGACAAAGGCGTCCAGCAATAAACCACATGCCCCGTCAAAAGCGCGCGCGTATTCTAGCAAATCAAGCCCGTGTCTTACACGTGCCGCCTTGATCCATGGCCTGCCAAACTGGCGGCAATAAGCGGCATCTTCATCGCCATGAAATTGCAGCACATTCAACGCAACCTCTGCCAACACAGAATGAACAGTGGCAGGCTCGGCGTTAACGAATAGCCCGACGCGAGTAACAAATGCGGGTATCGGCGACACAAGTTGCGCCGCTTTTTCTGGGGCAACATATCTTTGGCTTGGTGGATAAAACACAAACCCGAGCGCATCGACACCCGCTGCAATGGCCGCATCACGGTCTTCAGCGCGGGTTATGCCGCAAATCTTGATACGGGTTCTGGGCATGATTTCAGGCCGGAATGGGTGGAGTGATCGGCGGAACGAATATGATCGGCGCGCTCACCGCATCACCAGCGCCGACTTTTATTTGCCAGCGGGCATCATAGTCGACACCCGCAAAATAGAGCCCGCAGGCTGCAAACGTGGGTGCTGCCAACGCACGGTTTTTAGCGGCCAGCAATTCAGCAAGCCAGGCGGGAGGATACGCCCCCTTACCGATATAGACTAATGCGCCAATCAGGTTTCGCACCATGTGATGCAAAAATCCATCTGCCTCAAAATCAAACAATATCAAGTCGCCCTGACGCGCTATGGAAATTTTACGTAGCTCTTTAACAGGCGACTTGGCCTGACATTCGGCCGAACGAAATGCTGAAAAGTCATGCGTACCCAACAAGAAAATACTGGCCGCTTGCATGGCAGACAAATCGAGCGGCAAATGAAACCAACCCACGCGACGCGCCATGAGACCCGGACGCTCCGCACGGTTAAGCAGCACATAGCGATAACGCCTGCCTTGTGCTGAAAAGCGCGCATGAAAATCATCTGGCATTGGCTGTGCCCAACGCACGGCAACCATGGGGGGCAAATGGGCGTTCACTCCTCGTACCCAGGCGGTCAACGGGCGCTCAACGGGCGAATCAAAATGCACTACTTGTTCTAACGCATGCACTCCCGCATCGGTGCGGCCAGCGCAGATAACGCGCACCGATGTATCTGCAATGGCGGATAGTGCAGACTCCAGCGCATCTTGCACAGACCCGCCACCCGCCTGCGACTGCCAGCCACAGAACGTAGACCCTTCGTATTCAACGCCCAAGGCAATTCTCATGGCAGCTCTATGGAAAAGATAAGCAAAATAGACACAAGGACTATTCCAGCATCGAAGCGCCTCCACACCCTTTGGGGTAACGCCAGGGTATCGGCGGACTGCGCTTTTATGTGTTCGCTCATCAAATGATCTGGCATAGCAGCCCGTTCGACCTCTTCGAGCGTCAGCATCAGTCGCACGGCCAAGCGCTTTGCCGGCACGCCGAAGCGGCTCAACGGCGAGAGTAAAAAGTACATCCCTGCAACTAGATCAGCGCGTGATAAATACTGCAGAACAAGTGCAAGCGATGCAATTGCAAACAACACATGCGCACTTTGCGCAACAGCAAGCTGCAGACCTTCTACGGTAACAAAAGGCATGAAGGGCAATGGGATGCCGGGAGTCATCCAGGAAAATACTACAAATAGCGTCAACATTAACCAACCGCTGCGGCGTAACAAGCGCCGCAAATGAAGACCCGCATACAAAAAAGCCCACACCATCACGACAAGACAACTGATTGTCAGCACCACGCCACCACGTACCGAATAAGCCACCAGAAAGGCAACCCAAAGCAAGAGCACACTGGCCGGATGGAAACGCATAGCGAAAAAAGTGGAACAATTCCCGGCACTGTGTCACGCCGGGAGGTAATCACCAATCAAGCAAGGCTAGCTAGTTTGGCACGAGCAAATTCTTGTTGCGGCTTGCTGCCTTCGATCAGCGCCTCTTGATAAAGCTCCGTTGCCCCTGCGTTATCCCCCATCTCTTCATAGGCTGCTGCCAGTTCAAGCTTGGTAGATACCTCAGGGTTATCCGCACCCTCTTCTGCTGCCTCACCAAAAGTCGGCGCTGACAAGTCGGCATCTAAATCAAGATCAATGGTATCCAGTTTCAGATTTGGCGAAGTCGCGGACGCTGAGGATACATCAGCCAGGGGTAGATCAAAGTCAAAATCAATACTGTTGCCTGCTTCTTCAGCAAGCGGTAGCTCCAGTGGTGCAGCTGCAGGCATCGCATCAAGAACCATGCGAGAATCGACAGACGTTTCAACATCCACTGCTGAGGGTTCATCAGGCAAATCCAGATCGAGATTGAAATCCAAAGTCGACATTTCAGGTCGAGTTGCCAATGCTGGGATAGAAGGGTTTGCTTCAGCAACTGGCGCAGCAATATCATCCAAGTCAAAGTCTAGATCAAAATCGAGCGTTTCCGTATCGATTGCTTGAATCTCTTGCGCCTGCTCATAAGCTATATCTTGAGTTTTATTATCTTGAATCTTCTGACTCTCCTTCAGAAGAGCTCCAGACGCTTCATGAACATCAGCACCTAAATGTGTCTGAGATAAAACAGCTCCAACTGCTGCTCCAGCCAGTACTGCATCACCCGTGACTGCCTCGGATAATTTATATTTGGACGGCAACTGATACAACGCATTATCAGGATCAATCGAAACCCCCAATGACCGAGCCATCTCCCAGTCCGGACCTTCGCCTGCAGTTTGATCATGAAAACGTTTTGCGAGGGTTTCAAACGCGGCAGGTTTATCTTGCTCCGCGTAAATTTCAAGCAATTTCAGATAAAGCGCATGTCGTTCAGGTTGCGTCTCTAGTGCTGAAAGCAAAATTTCTTCTGCTTGTTCATGACGGCCAAATGCAAGAAAGGTATCCGCTTGCGATAACGCATCAACAAACGGCTCAACTGCCCCTTGAGTGCTCACGCTAAACTGGCTAGCGTTCTGTTCACTCGCCGATGAGGAAAAGGAAGAAGCGCTTGCCGCACCTACCGATGGGCCAAAAGTTGATTGCGATAAAAAGTCGCTAGCAACACTCATTCCACTCAGCGCAACTTTCTCTTTTTTCTTTTTCCAAGCAGAGAGACCCAGCCAGCCGAGCAGCAGAGCAAGGATTCCGCCGCCGCCAAGTATCAGTGTGCTGTTTTTTTCCAGGAAATCAGGTTCTGGCTCAGGCACAGAGGGTGGCACCACGACTGTCTGTGGCTTGGGCGACGGCGGGCTAACCGGAGCCTTGGACTTTACAGTTTCAGTCGATGGTGCCAGGGGTTCTACCATGGGCGCTTTATCAGCCGCAACAGTAGGGGATGCTACAGAGGTTGATGGAGGAACTACCGCTAGCACTGGATTTGCAGGGGTCGAGGCTGGCTTTGTTGTTTGTGCCTGTTGCTGAAGGTCAGCACCTGCTTTACTTTTCAGCTCAGTAAGCTGCTTTAGCTTGCTCAAACTCTTTTCAAGCTCGGCGGTACGGCTCTGGGCTTCTTTCAGTGCCTTATCACGTGCCAGCAGATCAGCTTCCAGTGCTGCAACACGTGCCTTCGAATCACTGTCGCCCCCTTTTGCATTTTCTGTTCGTGAAACATCCAACTTGTCTTTTCCATTGGGTGCAGGAAAATTGTCTTCTACTTTGGGTGTTATTTTTCCACTTGCCGCTTGTTGGCTTTTGTCATCAACACCCGCTTGCGCACCGACAGATGATGCCAGCCTTTTACGGTAAGCATTAAAATCCGCAGCCTGTGCAACAATTTCCTTTTTCGCCGCACTGGTTGAGATCTGATTCATGACTTCCGCATCAGGAATCGCAAGAATTTTTCCTGCCTTGAGACGATTCATGTTGCCACCGTCAAAGGCTTCCTGATTAGAGTGGAGCAACGCCACCAGCACCTGCTCCAAACTAACACCTTCAGGGCGTGTCTGTGCAGCAATTTTCCCGAGGGTATCGCCAGTACGCACCTTATGACTTTTTCCATTCGCAGCAGCGCTTGTCTTGGCAGATATCGCAGGGGATGGCTGCGATAACTTGGTGCTTTGACGCGAAACTTCGGAGGGTGCGTTTTCTTTTATTGGATCAACCCGGTCACTCTTTGCTGGTTGCGCATTATCTGCAACGAGAGGTACTGGCGGTGGCGAAACAGGCGCATTAGCCGTTGCGGAGCCAAGATCAGGAGGGTCCAACAGAAATGTGTACTCACGAACCAAACGCCCTGAAGCCCAGTTCATCTCAACCAGCATATTGATAAAGGGCTCATTCACAGGTCTATCTGTGGTGACCTGAATGTAGCGATGCCCATTACGCTCAGTGAAGCCGCGCGAAAATTTCAAGCTGGAAAGAACCGGGTTATATTCAACATCTGCCTGACGAAAAGCATCGGCCGAGGCCAGTTTTGCTTGCAGTGAGGATAACTCGTCGGCGGTGGCAGTGACTTCAATTTCGGCCTTGAGCGGCTGACCAAGCGCGGAATAAACGGCAATCTTTCCAAGCCCCGCAGCATGTCCCAAAAACGGGATGAAAGCCATTGCCATAGCAATAGCAGCCACCTTGAGAAGCTTGGTTTTTTTGTCAGTTTTAAGCACAGTCACTCCTGCAAAACTTTCGATGATTTATCAACATAACATCATGATCTTAAGTGCGCAAGACCACGGAGAGTCTTGACTCTGAACGGCCGCTCAAAACGCTCAGCGCTTAAGCCTCAAGTAAAATACGCAACATCCGGCGTAAAGGCTCGGCCGCCCCCCACAGGAGCTGATCACCAACGGTAAAAGCCGATATATATTCTGGGCCCATGGCAAGTTTCCGTAACCGACCAACCGGAACGGTCAGCGTTCCTGTAACAGCAACGGGAGTCAAATCTTTCACGGTGATGTCTCGCTGATTGGGGACGACTTTGACCCAATCATTATGTGCAGCCAATAGCCCATGAATATCCTCTAGCGGTACATCTTGCTTGAGCTTGATGGTCAATGCTTGCGAATGGCACCGCATGGCACCAATGCGTACACACAAGCCATCGACCGGAACGGGGGTTGCCACATGCCCCAGAATTTTGTTGGTTTCCGCCTGCCCTTTCCACTCTTCCCTGCTTTGACCATTGCCTAAATCTTTGTCAATCCACGGGATCAATGATCCGGCCAATGGCACGCCAAAGTTATCGGTAGGAAAAGTCTCATCGCGGAGAATTCCAGCTACTTCACGATCAATGTCCAAAATAGCCGAAGCGGGGTCTTCCAGCAATCCCTTGGCGACGCGATGGGCTTCTCCCATTTGCACCAGCAATTCGCGCATATTCTGTGCGCCAGCACCTGACGCCGCCTGATACGTCATAGCGGTAACCCACTCGATCAAATCTGCTTTAAACAGCCCACCCAGAGCCATCAGCATCAAACTCACGGTGCAGTTACCACCAATCCAGTTACGCCCCCCGCAGGACAAACTTTGCTTGATCACATCCCAATTCACTGGATCAAGAATAATCACCGTATCGTCTTGCATACGCAAACTCGATGCTGCATCAATCCAATGGCCAGACCAACCTGCCGCACGCAGTTGGGGGAAAATTTCTGTCGTGTAATCACCGCCCTGGCAGGTGATGATGATATCCATCACTTTTAGATCGGCGATATTTTTTGCGTCTTTGAGTAACGAAGTACCCTGCCCCACATCGGGCGCTTGGCCGCCCAAATTGGATGTGGTGAAAAATATTGGCTCAATCAGCGAAAAATCACCCTCTTCGCGCATGCGCTGCATGAGCACAGAACCTACCATTCCCCGCCAACCAATGAGACCTACTCGCTTCATAGCCTTTTTCTCACTTATAAATTACAGCGCCGCCACAACGGCGTCACTCATTTCTCTGGTACCTACTGTACTGAGGCCCGGCTCAGCGATGTCAGCTGTTCGATAGCCCTGTGCCAGAACTTTTTTCACGGCAGATTCAATACGCAGCGCGGCATCATTCAACCCGAAACTAAAGCGCAACATCATGGCCGCAGAAAGAATGGTTGCGAGCGGATTTGCCACGCCTTTGCCAGCGATATCAGGTGCTGAGCCGTGAATAGGCTCATATAAACCAAAATTATTTTCGTTCAGCGAAGCGGAAGGCAACAACCCAATTGAGCCGGTCAACATAGACGCCTCATCGGAAAGAATATCGCCAAACATATTGCCCGTCACCATGACATCAAACTGCTTGGGGTTTTTCAGCAATTGCATCGCCGCGTTATCCACGTAGATGTGGCTCAATTCGACATCAGGGTATTCCGCACCAACGGCAATAACGACTTCACGCCAAAGCTGCATGGTATCCAGCACATTGGCTTTATCCACCGAGCACAAGCGCTTGTTGCGCTTTCTTGCCGCCTGAAATGCGACATGTGCCACACGCTGAATCTCTGGTTCAGAATAGCGCATCGTGTCAAACCCTTCACGTACACCATTTTCCAGCGTGCGAATACCGCGCGGCTGGCCAAAATAAATGTCACCTGTAAGTTCACGAATGATCAGAATATCCAACCCGGCAACAACCTCTGGGCGCAGCGTTGATGCATGCACTAATTCAGGATAGACCAGTGCGGGACGAAAATTGGCAAATAGATTGAATGCCTTGCGTAACCCAAGAATCGCCTGCTCAGGACGCAACTCGCGCGGCAAGGTATCCAGTGAAAAATCGCCCACCGCACCAAACAGAATGGCGTCTGACTGTTGTGCCAGCTTAAGTGTTGCCTCGGGTAGCGGATGCCCCGATGCCCGGTAACCTGCACCGCCTACAGGCGCTTCTTCTGTTTCAAAGGACAAATCAAGTGCACGCAATACGCGCAACGCTTCTGCCGTGATTTCAGGGCCAATCCCGTCACCGGGGAGAACACAAATCTTCATTACGTTATTCCTCTAGGCAAAAAGCCAGGGTTGTTCAATGCGCCGTTGCGCTTCAAAAGCGCGAATTTTTTCAGCATGCCGCAAAGTCAGGCCAATATCGTCCCACCCATTCAGCAGGCACTCCTTGCGAAAGGCATCCAGGGCAAAAGGTATTTTATGGCCGTCAGGACGACTGACCACCTGCGCAGCAAGATCAATCGTTATGCGAAACCCAGGCGTGCTCTCCGTTAAAGTAAAGAGCGCATCAATTTCAGCTTTTGACAACACAATGGGCAATAGCCCATTTTTAAAACAATTGTTGAAAAAAATGTCGGCGAACGATTCGCCCAGAATGGCGCGGAAACCAAAATCCTGCAATGCCCACGGCGCATGCTCACGCGAAGAGCCACAGCCAAAATTACTCCGTACCAGCAGAATCGACGCACCCTGATAACGTTCCTGGTTGAGGATGAAATCCGGATTTTTTATGCGCTTCGAGTTATCCATCCCCGGCTCGCCGTGATCCAGATAGCGCCACTCATCGAACGCATTCGGGCCAAACCCTGAACGCTTGATCGATTTGAGGAACTGCTTGGGAATGATGGCATCGGTATCGACGTTGGCACGATCCAAGGGCACAACCAGACCTTCATGAGTAATAAATTTTTCCATTACATTAATTGGTTGATTTCTGAATCGCCTCGCCACCCTTCTCGATATCTTTGCCAATGCCATGAACGGTATTACAGGCAGCAAGCAGAGTGATTAAAGTAAAGGCTGTCAAAATGCGTACCATAAACTTCTCCTTATTCTCGGGTTGAAAAACTAAATCGTTAATTCACGAACATCGGAAAAATGTCCCGCAATCGCCGCAGCCACGGCCATAGCCGGGCTCAGCAGATGCGTACGGCCACCATTGCCCTGCCGCCCTTCAAAATTGCGATTCGAGGTTGAAGCGCAGCGTTCGCCAGGCAACAGGCGGTCATCATTCATGGCCAGGCACATCGAGCAGCCAGGTTGCCGCCACTCAAAACCAGCGGCCACAAAAATCTTGTCCAGTCCCTCTGCTTCTGCCTGTTGCTTAACTAACCCAGAACCCGGCACGACCAGCGCTAATTTGACATTAGCCGCCACATGACGACCCTTGGCAACGGCAGCCGCCGCACGTAAATCTTCAATGCGTGAATTCGTACACGAGCCAATGAACACCTTATCAATCGCGATCTGATTAATAGGTGTGCGTGGCACAAGCCCCATATACTCAAGCGCGCGCGCAACTCCTTCCCGTTTCACCGGATCGCTGAAGTCTTCTGGTGCAGGAACGTTCGCCTCAATGCTTGCCACCATCTCAGGCGAAGTTCCCCAGGTCACCTGGGGCGCAATGTGGCTCGCATCTAATTCCACCACCGCATCAAATGGGGCATCTGCATCCGAAACCAACGTGCGCCAGTAAGTGGTCGCTTTATCCCAGTCCGCTGCTTTGGGAGAAAAAGTGCGCCCCTTAAGATATTCAATCGTTGTTTCATCCACAGCGACAAAACCTACCCGTGCGCCCGCCTCAATGGCCATATTGCAAACCGTCATGCGCCCTTCCATTGTCAGCGCACGTATCGCAGAGCCGCCAAATTCAATGGCATAACCCGTACCCCCTGCCGTACCAATTTTGCCGATCAAAGCCAGGACAATATCTTTTGCCGTCACACCAGCGCCGACTTTTCCTTCAATCTTAACCAGCATCGACTTGGACTTTTTCTGCAGCAGGCACTGCGTTGCCAGAACATGCTCGACTTCTGATGTGCCAATGCCGTGCGCCAGGCAAGCAAACGCACCATGCGTCGAGGTATGCGAATCACCGCATACCACCGTCATGCCGGGTAACGTGGCGCCTTGCTCCGGGCCAATGACATGCACAATGCCTTGGCGTTTATCCTTGAACGGAAAATACGCCAATGCACCCACTTCATGAATGTTGGCGTCAAGCGTTTCTACCTGCTGTCGTGAAATCGGGTCTTTAATGCCTTGTTCCCAGTGATCGGTTGGCGTGTTGTGATCTGCGGTCGCAACAATGGATGAAACACGCCAAGGCTTACGGCCGGAGAGCTTCAACCCTTCAAACGCCTGCGGGCTCGTGACCTCATGAACTAAATGGCGATCAATATAAAGCAGTGCAGTACCATCCGCTTCCGCGTGGACCACGTGGCTTTCCCAGAGTTTGTCGTAAAGCGTTTTAGACATGATTTGAGACACTTTTCAGAATAGGTCATTATCGCACAACCGGCCTGCCTGAACTAGCCGGAACACCATGCCAGACCAGGCAAAACCCGATGAGCGCCAACAGGGCAGACACGCTAAATGTCATTGCCGGGCCAGCGCTTTCCCACAACGCGCCAGCAAGCAACCCGCCGGTTAATCCACCAATGCCATAAGCCACACTGCCATAAATCGCCTGCGCCCTGGCCTGCTGGCCCGAAGAAAACCAACGATTAAGCGCCGCCATGGTCGCCACGTGGTGCGCGCCAAAAGTGGCGCCATGCAGACATTGTGCAAAAAATAGCACACTCAAACTATCCACCTGCCAGCCGATTAACATAAAGCGCAGAACAGCCAAAGCAAAACAAGCCAGCAGCAGGTGGCGTAACGAGACCCGCTGCGCGATGCGCGGCATCAGCAGAAATACAATAATTTCGGCTAGCACACCCAGCGTCCAGAGCAAACCCACAACCGTTTTGCCATAGCCATGTGCCACCAGATGAATCGAATAAAAAACATACAAGACACCGTGTGCAGCAATCATGAATAATCCGGCGACCAGCAAAAACACCACCTTCGGTTGACTCAACACCATCCGCAGGGAAGACGCTGTGTGGATTGCCCCAGGAACCGCTTCTTTCAGCAATAAAGCGCTGACGACGGTGCCTGAAAGCAACGCCCAGCCAACCCACAGCAACAGGGTTATCGGCAGGATATCCAGCAGCCACCCCATACCCAGCACAGCGAAAATGAATCCTACTGAACCCCATAGCCGGATGCGCCCATAACGCTCCGGATGATCCGTCAGATGCGCTAACGTCAGTGCCTCAACCAACGGCAGGGATGCACTCCAGAAAAAATGTAGTACGGTCAGACTCAGCAATAAGCCAAGAAAATCCTGCGTCAAAAAAACCGCAGAAAAACTGGCCAACGCGGCCCCGGTTGACATGACCACTATTTTTACCCGCTGCCCCGCATGGTCTGCCAGCCAGCCCCAGAACAGGGGTGCCACAAGACGGATCATTTGACCCAAAGACATCAATACCGCAATGCGCCCGGCAGACATCGCGAGGGACTGCAAATACAGACTGAAATAGGGCTGAAAGACACCAACAAAGGCAAAGTACCAAAAGTACCATGCTGACAGGCGGCGAGCTTGATTCATAGGCACGCTCGCAGACCTTTCGCCCGCGATGCTTGATCAAATTTACGCTGATTTGTGACCAGCCTGCGCCGGAATTTTTGGCGTCGGACAACTGACATCCGCACATTGCGCACGGTGATGCAAAGCGGCATTGATTAATACGAGGGCGAGCATCGCTTCGGCAATGGGAGTCGCGCGAATGCCCACACACGGGTCGTGACGACCATGCGTTTCAACCATGACGGGTTGCCCTGCAAGGTCAATTGATCGGCGGGGCAAACGCAGGCTGGAAGTTGGTTTGACCGCCATATTCACAAGCACATCCTGGCCGGTCGAAATGCCGCCTAAAACGCCGCCCGCATGATTGGTGAGAAAGCCATCGGGCGTTAGCTCGTCCCCATGCTGGCTGCCCTTTTGCGTCACGACGTCAAAACCTGCGCCGATCTCTACGGCTTTCACCGCATTGATGCCCATCATGGCATACGCAATGTCAGCGTCCAGACGACCATAGACAGGGTCTCCCCAACCCACGGGCACACCACGTGCAATCACGGTGATTTTCGCACCCACCGAATCGCCCGACTTGCGTAAAGCGTCCATGTAACTTTCCAATTGCGGCACGATGGCCGCGTTCGGCGCAAAAAACGGATTGCCATCAATGGCTGTTTCGTCTTGCCAGGGAATTTCAATGTCACCTAATTGCGCCATCCAGCCGCGCACACTGACACCATAACGCTGCAACAACCATTTACGCGCAACAGCCCCGGCAGCAACCCGCACCGCAGTTTCGCGCGCCGACGAACGGCCGCCGCCACGATAGTCGCGAATACCGTATTTTTGCCAATAGGTGTAATCAGCATGGCCGGGGCGAAAGGTTGTAGCGATATTGCCGTAATCCTTGCTGCGCTGATCTTCATTGCGAATCAACAAGGCGATCGGCGTTCCCGTGGTACGCCCCTCGAACACACCGGACAGTATCTCCACCGTATCCGATTCACGACGTTGCGTGACGTGGCGCGACATCCCCGGCTTACGACGATCCAACTCCACCTGGATGTCAGCCGCAGTAATTTCAAGGCCTGGCGGGCAGCCGTCGATCACACAACCCAGCGCGGGGCCATGCGATTCACCAAAAGAAGTGACGCAGAAAAGGGAACCAAAACTATTGCCGGACATGATTTATAAATGGCCTTGAAAGCACGCAAATGACTGGGAAATATTGCGACCAAGTCTACCATGCGCACTGCCGCCGTATTGCCAGCGCCGACTTTTAAAACTCGCTATCCCTGATCCTTGAGTGCGCGGCGCAAAATCTTACCCACATTGGATTTTGGTAATTCACTCCGAAACTCAATCTGATGTGGCACCTTGTATGCCACCAGTGTTTTGCGGCAATGACTGATAAGCTCCTCAGCCGTCAACGCCGCGTCACGTTTAACCACAAATGCTTTAACAGCCTCGCCAGAATGTCCATCCGGCACACCAATGACAGCCACTTCTCTCACCCCGGGGTGGAGGGCAAGTACATCCTCGACTTCATTTGGAAACACCTTAAAACCAGAGACCACAATCAAATCTTTTTTGCGATCCACAATACGCACAAAACCTTTGGCATCCACCATCGCAATATCGCCGGTCCGTAAAAATCCATCGGGCATCATGACTTTTGCAGTTTCTTCCGGTTGCCGCCAATAACCTGCCATCACTTGCGGACCGCTGACGCAAAGCTCACCTGCCTCACCTAATGGCAGATCATTTCCGGCATCGTCGCGAATCGCAATATCGGTTGAAGGCAATGGCAAACCGATGGAGCCATTAAACTCGGCAAGATTAAGCGGATTGATGCTTACCGCGGGCGAGGTTTCCGTCAATCCGTAGGCCTCAATCAACGCAACCCTGGTCGTCGCCTGCCAGCGCACTGCGACTGATTTTTGTACCGCCATGCCACCGCCTAGTGCTATGCGCAAGTGACTGAAATCGAGTTGGGCAAATTTGGGGGAATCAAGCAAGGCGTTGAACAGCGTATTGACGCCAGTTAACGCAGTGAATTTGTATTTTGCCAAGGTATCGACAAAGCCCGCTATATCACGCGGGTTGGTGATCAACACATTGGCCGCGCCCAGCGCCACAAATGTCAGGCAATTCGCCGTTAAAGCGAACACGTGATACAGCGGTAAAGCCGTAATGACAATCTGTGGCCCTTCGCCAAGGTAGGGCTTGATCCAAGCCTTTGCCTGCAGAAGATTCGCCACCAAATTACGCTGCGTTAGCATCGCGCCTTTGGAAACCCCCGTGGTGCCACCCGTATATTGAAGAAAGGCAATATCGCCATGCGCAAGCGGCACAGGCACTGGCGCTGGCTGAACGTCAGCCCCTTTGCGCAACGCGGCAGGCAGACTGACAGCACCCGGCAACGTCCATGCGGGAACCATTTTCTTTATATGCTTGACGGCAAAATTGATGGCCCACCCCTTGATGGGGCCCAGCAGATCTCCCAACTGCGTCGTCAGAATATGCTTGACCGGTGTACGGGCAACAGCATCTTGCAGCACATGGGCGAAATTTTCGAGAATAACGATGGTTTGGGCATCCGCATCCTTGAGCTGATGTTCAAGCTCAGCGGCGGTGTACAACGGGTTGCAATTAACGACAACGCACCCCGCTCGCAGCACCCCGAACAAACACACGGGGTATTGCAGAACATTCGGCATCATCAGGACAACGCGATCGCCTTTTTTTAGCCCCAGAACCCCTTGCAGGTAAGCCGCAAAATCACGTGACATGCGATCCAGCTGCGTATAGCTAATGCCTTTACCCATACAGATAAAGGCTGTACGCTGGCCATATAGACGCACACTTTCATCCAGAACATCAATGAGTGATGCGTAGGCATTAGCATCAATTTCCGCAGGAACCCCGGCGGGATAGCTTTTCAGCCAGATTCTCTCCATTGCCGTCTCCTTTTGGGCAAAGAGTCTAGGCCAAAGTCAATCAGTTTTTTCTTCGGGCCAGTTACGAATATAAGCTTTCAGCATTTTATTTTCGAAACTTTGCTCTTCGAGCACCGCTTTTGCCACATCATGGAATGAGACGACACCCATCAGCGTATCCTCTTCCATGACGGGCAGATAACGTTGATGATGCTCGACCATCACGCGGCGCAATTCGTCCATTTCCATTTCAGGGCTGGCGCAAAAGGGTTTGGCAACCATCACTTTGGCGACGGCCACATCCTGCCACTCTCCACCATGCGCATGCACAGCATTCAGTACTTCGCGAAATGTCAGCATGCCGGCCATTTTCCCCTGTGCAAAACACACCAGGGAACCAACATCCTGCTCGGTCATGATGGCAATTGCCTCAACCAGAGGTCGCTCAGGCGAAATGGTGTAGAGCACAGCGCCCTTAATCGCAAGAATTTCCTTAACTTGCATGCTTACCCCTCCTCCAGAAGACTACTTTTTTAAGTCGCGGCTTATGCACGCCAGGTTAGCGCTCCAGCTTTGAAAGCTTGCCCGGCACTTTCAACCATTCATCCGCGTCTGCTGGCGGCTCCTTGCGCTGCGTGATAACAGGCCATATTTTCGCCAGCTCTGCATTGATTTGTACCAATTTCACCTGATCTGCAGGAACATCATCTTCGGCGAAAATCGCTTCTGCAGGGCATTCAGCAACACACAGTGTGCAATCGATGCACTCATCTGGATCGATCACCAGAAAGTTGGGGCCTTCATGAAAGCAATCTACCGGGCAAACATCCACGCAATCGGTATATTTACATTTGATACACGCTTCGGTTACTACATAGGTCATAATGAACACTCCAGTCTAAGTGATAAATGTATCACTGAGCGGTATCTTTGGCACAGAGAGAAAGTTATTCAGGGCAGTTTTTTTGCTGGCATTGCTGTTAACATTATGGCTCGCATTCCTACCGCGGCTTGTTTTAAAAAACCTACCTGCAAACTGCCAGGGCTCATTTTACCCTTTCGCTTATTTGCAGCGGGCAGACCACCAAATTATTATCAGATATCCGAGGATTTTCCATGAGCGAACACATCATTCACGTCACCGATAGTACCTTTAAAAGCGAAGTACTGGACTCCACTGTGCCAACGCTGGTTGATTTTTGGGCCGAGTGGTGCGGCCCCTGCAAAATGATTGCGCCTATTCTCGAAGATGCGGCAAAAGACTATGCAGGCAAGTTGCGCATCGCTAAGATCAACATCGACGATAACCCCAAGACACCCGGAGAATTTGGAATTCGCGGTATTCCTACCCTGTTGTTGTTCAAGGGGGGATCGATGGAAGCGCAAAAAGTCGGTGCCCTATCCAAATCTCAACTGACAGCATTTATTGACAACCATCTCTGACCTCGCTACATTGCGCCCTGCGGCTTGTTTTTTGGCCGCACCTTAGCGTAGCACCCCGGCCATTTCCCCAATGGCGTCTGGGCATCAACGCACTCACCCCCCACGCACTTACCTCCCCTCCTCGATTTCTCCCCCATGTCGCAGCGCCCAGTGCTACGACCCTTACGCACTTTACGCAGGTAGTCCATGCACCTATCCGAACTCAAAGCCCTTCATGTCAGCCAACTGCTTGAGATGGCTGACGCCAACCACATTGAAAATGCCAATCGGTTTCGCAAGCAGGAGCTGATCTACGCCCTGCTAAAAAATCAGGCCGGTAAAAGCGAAGCAATTTTCGGGGATGGCGTGTTAGAAATTCTGCCCGATGGGTTTGGCTTTCTACGGTCGCCTGAATCATCCTACCTTGCTACACCAGACGACATCTATATTAGTCCCAGTCAGGTTCGTCGCTTCAATTTGCATTCGGGTGACACCATTGAAGGTGAGATTCGAACTCCCAAAGAAGGTGAGCGCTACTTTGCCTTGGTTAAGGTTGATCGCGTTAATGGCGAGTCCCCCGAGGTAGGTAAGCACAAAATCCTGTTCGAGAACCTGACCCCGCTTCACCCTACGGAACACATGCTCCTCGAGCGAGATATTCGTACTGAAGAGAATATTACGAGTCGTGTCATTGACATGATTGCACCCATCGGCAAAGGTCAGCGCGGACTGCTTGTGGCCAGTCCGAAAAGCGGTAAAACAGTGATGATGCAACACATTGCTCGCGCGATTACCGCCAATCATCCTGACGTGACTCTCATTGTTCTGCTGATCGACGAGCGTCCCGAAGAAGTCACCGAAATGACTCGCACCGTCAAAGGCGAGGTGATTGCCTCAACCTTCGATGAGCCTGCCACAAGACACGTACAAGTCGCCGAAATGGTCATCGAGAAAGCCAAGCGACTGGTTGAGCACAAGAAGGACGTGGTGATCCTGCTAGACTCCATCACCCGTCTGGCGCGCGCCTACAATACCGTACAACCCGCTTCAGGCAAGGTGCTCACAGGTGGCGTAGATGCTAATGCCCTGCAAAAGCCCAAACGTTTTTTTGGCGCCGCTCG
Source organism: Rugosibacter aromaticivorans (assembly GCF_000934545.1). Classification (GTDB taxonomy): domain Bacteria; phylum Pseudomonadota; class Gammaproteobacteria; order Burkholderiales; family Rhodocyclaceae; genus Rugosibacter; species Rugosibacter aromaticivorans. The sequence continues at coordinate 1,090,677 of NZ_CP010554.1, read as the reverse complement.
CAATATCGAAGAAGGTGGATCGCTTACCATTATTGCCACCGCGCTGATCGAAACCGGCTCGCGCATGGATGATGTGATTTACGAAGAATTCAAGGGTACGGGCAATATGGAAATTCACCTTGATCGTCGTATGGCCGAAAAACGGGTTTATCCAGCCATCAATGTAAATCGCTCTGGCACCCGCCGCGAAGAACTGCTCCTGAAGCCTGACGTGCTGCAAAAAATGTGGGTTCTGCGCAAGCTTCTCTACAACATGGACGACATGGAAGCGATGGAGTTTCTCCTTGACAAGGTCAAAGCCACCAAAAACAACGGCGAATTTTTCGACGCTATGCGCAGAAGCTGATTGCACACATCAGAAAATTAACAGATAATACGGGCCCTTGCCGGTTCGCCAAATCCACGAACCGCACCGAATCAGTTAGACGCACGAAAGGACTATGCAATGAAAGAAGGCATCCACCCGAACTACACCGAGATTGAAGTCACGTGTAGTTGTGGAAACAAATTCAACACCCGCTCAACCAGCGGTAAAGCGCTGAACATTGAAGTCTGCTCGGTCTGCCATCCGTTCTATACCGGCAAACAGAAGATTGTCGATACCGCTGGCCGTGTGGAGCGCTTCCGTCAGAAATACGCTAGAACAGCAGCCTGATTACGCTGCTTCTTGGCTTGTTTAGAATAAAAGCAGCCGCTTGGCTGCTTTTTTATTTTCTGTCAGATAAGCTTATCGCATGCCCTTGACCACGTCACTTGACCCCACGACAACCCCGCCTATCAGTAAATGGGGGGTTATCGTCCTGTGCACTCTTTGGTTGTTAGCCGGCGCCCTTGGGCACGATCCATGGAAGCCCGACGATGCAATTAATCTTGGAGCAGCCTTTAGTATGGCGGGAAAGAGCTGGCAGACCTGGCTGGTTCCACATGTTGCCGGCGATCCCTGGCTAGCAAATCCACCACTTTATTACTGGCTGGCGGCGCTTTGCGGCCAGCTTTTTCAATGGCTGCTACCTTGGCATGATGCAGCAAGGCTCGCTACAACACTACTCGGCGCTGGCTTTCTTATCACCCTATCAACCAGCGTTCGCCATTTGGCTGGCCTAAGCGCTGCCCTCATCGCCCCCCTTTTAGCCATTGGCACGCTGGGCCTGCTGATACCCATACACGATGCTCAGCCTGCAATGGTCGGCGTCTTCGGGTTTTCCTTGGCGCTGCTTGGCCTTATTCAATGGCAAAAGACGACACTGGGTGGCGGTCTACTCTTTGGTGCGGGCGTGGGTGTCAGCTTTCTTGGTACAGGCCTTGACGCTGCACTCCTATCTATCGTGGCTGGCCTCCTCACGCTTTTGCATCCGGCATGGCGTCAGCGTGGCAGCCTTATCGCCGTGCTCGCCGCGATAGCGGTTGCACTTGTCTTGATACTGCCATGGCCGTGGTTGCTTAACGAACGGGCTCCCGTATTATTTGGTCGCTGGTGGGCGATCGAGAAGTCCAGCATCGTGCCACAGGCTGGATTTACCCATGCTCACTTTAAGCTGCTGATGTGGGCCAGCTGGCCGTTGCTTCCGTTGGCGGCATGGCAGGTGTGGCTGGAACGTCGCCGTTTGTGGTTGCCACAAATGGCACTCCCGCTGATGGCAAGCCTTGTTTCCTTATGGATATTTTTTCTTGGCAGTCCCCGCCCAACCAGCTTACTACCGGCTTTAGTGCCTCTTGGCATGCTCGCCGCCATGGGTGCTGGTCGGTTACGACGCGGCGCAGCCAATGCATTCGACTGGTTTGGCATGGTCACCTTTTCGCTGATGAACACCCTCATCTGGCTCGGTGCCATCGCCTTATTGACAGGCACTCCGGCGAAAATTGCTAAAAACTTCACAAAACCTGCGCCGGGCTTTATTGCACACACCCCACTCATAATAATTGTGCTAGCGATTCTCGTCACTCTGGGCTGGCTCGTATTCACACTACGCCTGCGCCGCTCGCCTTGGCGCGCTGCCACGCGTTGGAGCATTGGCTGGGCAACTGTCTGGCTATTAATTACCGCGCTGTGGCTACCATGGATCGATTACGGTAAAAGTTACCGTCTTGTCAGCGCCGACTTTTCGCAGCGCCTTGGCAAAAACCCAGGCTGCATTGCCCGGCGCAACCTGGGGTTAGCCCAACGCGCCTCACTGGATTATTTCAACGGGATACGCACGACTAGTGGCGACAATGCAAAAAACTGCCGCTACCTGATTACCCAAGCCACACCACAAGCGGAAAAATCGCTGCCTAACTGGAAACTACTGCTGGAAACCTCGCGCCCCGGCGATAAAAGCGAGCGGTTGCGACTCTACCGTCGCAACTAAAGTCTCAAAAAATTTTCACGGTAATACTTGAGCTCATCAATCGACTCAAGCACATCCGCCAACGCCTCGTGGCGGCCGTGCTTTTTCAGGCCCTTTGCCAACGCCGGCTTCCAGCGCCTGCATAACTCTTTAAGCGTTGATACATCAAGATTGCGATAGTGAAACCACTCTTCCAGCTTGGGCATATAGCGCGCCATAAAGCGACGATCCTGACAAATTGAATTACCGCACATAGGCGAGGTGCGTATCGGTACATGACGACGGACAAACTCCAGGGCTTGTTGTTCGACATCCGCATCGTTCATGATCGATGCCTTGACCCGATCCATCAGCCCTGATCGGCTATGGGTATTGCGGTTCCACTCATCCATGCCATTGAGCACCTCATCAGGTTGATGCACGACCCACGTCGGTGCCTCGGCAATGACCTCCAGATTCGAGTTGGTAATGACCATCGCTAACTCGATGATCCGATCACTGTCCGGATTAAGTCCGGTCATTTCCATATCCAGCCAGACAAGTGCGTTTTGATCCTGCGCCATAAATATTCCTATAAAAATTGCCAGAGAAAACAGAGCTGTTTATTATTATCCTGACGATCGAACGTAAAAATACAAATCAACCACTGAACATCACCCATGCCTACGCAACCAAGCGGCTAGTTGCGAGACATTATCAGCGCAGAAAAGCGGTGCTTCGGCTTCCAACATCGGCCGTGGGTGCGCACCATAAGTCACCCCCAAGCCATGGGTTCGGGCATTTTTCGCCATCTGCAAATCGTGCGTCGTATCACCAATCATGAGCGTAGTCGCAGGCGCAACATCGAAAGCCTCGATTAGCTCCTCCAACATTTGTGGATGGGGCTTGGAATAGCACTCATCGGCACAGCGTGTGATGCGGAAATACCTACCCAGGCCACTCACTTCAAGCGCACGATTCAACCCGTTGCGCGATTTACCTGTAGCCACCGCTAACTGAAACCCTGTGTTTGACAGCTCTTTGATCAGTTCAGCAGCTCCGGGGAAAAGAAGCAACTCATGATCCCGCGCCAAATAGTGATAACGATAACGTTCAGCAACTTCGTTATAACGCTCAGGCGGCAAGCCCGGCATGGCATAGCGCAGTGCATCAATCAACCCAAGCCCGATAATATGACGGGCACGTTCATCCGATGGTTCAGCAATGCCAAGATCGCGCGCAGCTGCCTGGATAGACGCAGCAATCATTCCCGTCGAATCCAGCAAAGTGCCATCCCAGTCAAACACAATCAGTTGAAAATTAGCCATGCTTAAGCCTTTTTTGCCTCGTTTCGTTTTTCATAACGCGTCAATTGCTCAACAAAATTCTGTAACTCCGTTGGCAGGGGTAATGTCAGCGCCAGCGGATCGCCACTGAGGGGATGCAGTAAATCTAACCGTGCAGCATGCAAAAACATCCGTTTAAGCCCCGTTTTTTGTAAAGTACGATTCAATGAAAAGTCACCGTACTTATCATCACCCGCGATCGGAAAGCCCAAATGCGCCAAATGAACGCGAATCTGGTGGGTACGGCCTGTCTTTAGTTCCACCTCGACCAAGCTAAAGTTTTCCCATTGCGTCTGCAAGCGAACAATCGAATGAGACACTTTACCCGCCGGATCAACACTCACACGCCGCTCGCCTTCTGCCGTCAAATATTTGAGCAAAGATAAGCGCACATGCTGCAATTCATTGCGCCAGACACCGTTGACGAGCGCCAGATATCGCTTGGCAATCCCCCCTTCGCGGAATTGGTCGTGCAATCGTGTCAGCGCCTGACGTTTTTTGGCAACGATTAGCAAACCTGACGTCTCGCGATCCAGACGATGTGCCAATTCAAGAAGCTTTGCCTGCGGGCGAGCGCGCCGCAGCTGCTCAATCACTCCGAAGCTGACACCACTCCCTCCGTGAACGGCAACCCCGGCGGGCTTATTCACAATAATCAGCGCTTCGTCTTCATACACAATATCAAATTCACGCGCCGGAACCTGCGTCTGATCAGGCATCTTAGCCACACGAATCGGAGGGACACGTAGCACGTCCCCCACCTTAAGACGATACTCAACCTCAACCCGCCCTTTATTTACCCGCACCTCACCACTACGCAAAATGCGATAAATGTGGCTTTTGGGCACTCCCTTAGCAATATGCAGGAGAAAGTTGTCAATGCGCTGGCCTTCTGCCTCATCTCCTACCTCAAGCCAGGTCACTGAATCTTTGCTTAAGTCCTTCATTTGCAATATACTCATCCTTGGTTAGCCATTCTGAAATGGCGTGCCTAACGACCCGAAGTGGCGTTAGAGGCGCGGTTTCTGGATGCGGTCATTCTTGGCGTATTCACTGCAATCGATGATTCGGTGAAATAGCGCCGGTGACATGAGCATGCAGTGCCGTCGATGTTATTTCGGCAGCGGCATCGCCCCGGCCGACCACGGGGGGTTTTGCTCACCCGACACAAAGAGCGAATACTACTTGATTGCGCGTCACATACGCACAGATGGGCACAGATTGCCGGACGCTGATTGTAATCAGCGGACGCTTTTTAAAGACAAGTCTTACGAAGTCATACATTTTGTTTGCCAAACTATTGGCCAAACTATTTGCCAAATTCAACCGAGGAACGATGATTCTGCCACCCCGATTGCAAACCCGACTCGCACTGATGGTGCTCTAACACCGACAGTAAAGACTTGCTGTGCCCTCCTGCCTGTGTAGCGCGTGGGAGAAAATATAAATATGAAACGCATGCTTTTTAATGCGACGCAGGCTGAGGAACTCCGCGTCGCGATTGTGGATGGTCAAAAACTCATTGACCTGGACATCGAATCAGCCTCGAAAGAACAACGCAAAAGTAACATCTACAAGGCCGTTATCACGCGCCTCGAGCCTAGCCTTGAAGCCGCTTTTGTTGAATATGGCGCAGAGCGGCATGGCTTTTTGCCGTTCAAGGAGATTTCTCGCAGCTACTTCAAGCCAGGGGTCGATGTCGGCAAAGCGCGCATCCAAGACGTTCTCTCCGTTGGGCAAGAACTCATTGTTCAAGTTGAAAAAGATGAACGTGGCAATAAAGGCGCCGCCCTCACTACGTATATTTCGCTCGCCGGTCGTTATCTTGTTTTGATGCCGAACAATCCTCGTGGTGGCGGTGTTTCTCGCCGCATTGAGGGAGAAGATCGGCAAGAACTCCGCGACGTCATGGATCAGCTGGAAGTTCCCAGCGGGACAAGCTTGATCGCCCGCACCGCAGGCATCGGCCGTTCTCTTGAAGAGCTGCAATGGGATTTGAACTATCTGCTGCAACTCTGGAACGCGATTGATGGTGCTGCTAAAGCACAAAGTGGTGTCTTCTTGATTTATCAAGAGTCGAGTCTCGTCATTCGTGCTATTCGCGATTATTTTCATGCCGAGATTGGCGAAATTCTCATCGATACCGACGATGTGTTTGAACAAGCACAACAGTTCATGTCACATGTCATGCCAGGCAATGTCTCCCGCGTAAAACGCTACCAGGATGACGTACCGCTGTTTTCGCGGTTCCAGATTGAGCATCAAATCGAATCAGCCTATTCGCGTCAGGTCACGCTCCCTTCTGGCGGTGCCATCGTGATCGATCACACGGAAGCGCTGGTGTCCGTTGACGTTAACTCTGGCCGCTCCACCAAGGGTAGTGATATCGAAGAAACAGCACTGCGTACCAACTGCGAAGCCGCTGACGAAATTGCACGTCAGCTTCGCTTGCGCGATTTAGGCGGGCTGATTGTCATCGACTTCATTGATATGGAAGCCGCGAAAAACCAACGCGAAGTTGAAAACCGTCTGCGTGATGCGTTACATCACGACCGTGCCCGCGTGCAAACAGGCAAAATCAGCCGCTTTGGCTTGCTCGAACTCTCTCGTCAGCGCTTGCGTCCAGCCTTGGCTGAAACCAGCTATATCACCTGCCCACGTTGCACTGGCACCGGCCATATTCGTAGCACTGAATCAGCCGCACTCCACATTTTGCGCATTCTTGAAGAAGAATCTATGAAAGACAATACCGGCGCCTTGCACTGCCAGGTTCCGGTTGATGTAGGCACCTTTTTACTGAATGAAAAACGCATAGATATCTCGCACATTGAATCCCGTCACCGCGTCAATCTGGTCATCGTTCCCAATCGCCACCTGGAAACACCTGCGCACGAAATCGTGCGTGTGCGGCATGACCAACTTAATAGCGAAGGCCCCGGCAATGTGGCCAGCTATCAGATGGCTACGCGCCCGCTCGAAGAAGCTTATCAAACGCCTTCCGCCCAAGCTGAGGTCAAGCCAGCCAAAATTGAGGCTGCTGTTCGCGGGATTACCCCCAGCCAACCAGCGCCGATTGTAGATTCTTCGCGCCCTGCAAAAGCGGCTACCCCCTCGGCTAGCCTGTTCAGCAAAATAGCGGCTTTCTTTTTTGGTGAGAAAAAAGTAGTAACACCTGCGCCAAAATCAGAAGATGCCAATGCACAACGCTCACGCAGTAACAACCGCAACCGGAATCGCGATGGAAACCGTGATCGCACATCCCGCGCAGAAGGTCAGCCGGCAAATGGCGAACGTAAAGCCCGCCCACAAGGCCAACAAGGCTCGCAAAGCCGTCGTGATGAAGCACCCGCACAGGATGTAAGCAACAACCGCAATAAACCCGCTGTGCCTAAGGAAATGAGAGAGCCTCGGGAGTCCAAAGAAGCACGCGAGCCGCGTGAACCACGGCAACCACGCCCTCCGCGCAACACATCGGCTGAGTCACCAAGCGAAAGCGCCGTATCACCAGCGCCGACTTTTGCTGAAGCTGAAGCCAGCACCGCAGAAGGCACCGCACGCAGCGGGCGCAGAAATCGTGGCCGCAGCCGAGGACGCAGTGATCGCGCTGACCGTGGCAACCGCAGCGAAGATGGACTATCGGCCGCCATTGATAGCAATCACACCGCAAGCAATGACACCGATGAAACGGAAAACATCAGTACAGCGACTAACACAGTAGATACCACGCCAATGCAAGTGCAAGTGCTTGCGCCGACGCCGATTGCCTATTCGACATCACAGCCTGCCGTGGCAGAGCCTCTGCCAACTGCCATCGCGCCCGTGACTGAAATTTCTGCTGCGGCTATCCCCCCTGTGCATTCGCCAAACGTAGTGATTGACGTGCAGCCTACCGCCTCACTCGAAGAAGCACCTTCTGCGGTGAAGGCGCCGGCCTCCACGACAGATTTTTCGGATACGCTACAGCAAGCGGGGTTAATCTTGATCCAGACGTCGCAGACCGCTCACTCTCCATCTGCATCGTTGATACCATCTCAACCACTCGGCCGCAAGCCAAAGCCGGCTCAAATTATTGTTGACGAGCCTTTACAGATGATAGAAACGAAACCTGACTGATCAGGCTCAATGATCAATCGCCTTGGGGGCTTAAAGCCCCCATTTTTTCGCCCCATGAAAATAGAAACATGAAGTCAAGTTCGTCAAAAAAGTTGACAAAAAACCCGCAAAGCTAGTAGCCATGCGGGTTTCATCGTTTTTACTGGCGGAGACGCAGTCCTACAAGCCATAGTCCGAGGTAATCCAAGCTGTTCCATAAACACCCTTGTTTTACAGTTACTTATGAATTGACTATTCCATATTATTCCGCCATAATCCGCCTGAATCCGCGTTTAAGGGTAAGCCCAAAGGTAACCCCAGAAGCGAACTTGAGAGGACGATATGGCGACCATCAAACTGCTATCAGCAAGGCAAGTGGACACCTTGGGAGAGGGTGTTCATAAAGACGGCGGCAACCTTTTCCTGCGCGTCAGGGGAGGGTCACGGGTGTGGGTTTTCAGATATAAGGCTGCTGGCAAACCTATCGTTATCGGCTTGGGTGCAACCAATGCCCGCTCACTGGCACAAGCGCGCGAATTAGCCGCCAAGATGCGCACGGAGATTGCCGACGGCAGAGACCCGGCATTACTGGTGCGCATTAAGAAAGACACCGCAGGAAAGACATTCAAGGATTGCGCGCTGGCGCTAATCGAGTCCAAGCGGACGGGCTGGCGCAATGCCAAGCATGCCGGGCAATGGGAAGCTACTTTGATGCAGTACGTCTATCCCGTCATAGGCGACAAGCTGCCCAAAGAGGTCACGCTAGCCGACGTGAAGTCGATTCTCTTGCCGATATGGGCAACCAAGACCGAAACCGCAACCCGCGTGCGGCAGCGTATCGAGGCGGTGCTGGATTATGCGGCCGTGCATGATGATGACCACGGCCGCAACAACCCGGCGCGCTGGCGTGGCGTTTTAGACAAGGTGCTACCGTTACCAAACAAGGTGGCAACTGTTACACACTTTGCCGCTGCACCTTATGCCGACGTTCCGGGCATCATGGCTGCATTGCGGCAAAAGGACGTAATGTCCGCCTATTGCCTGAGGTTCACCATCCTGACCGCTGCCCGTTCCGGCGAAGCACGCGGCGCGCTATGGGCGGACATTGATCAAAAAAACGCCGTGTGGGTTATTCCAGCGTCAAGGATGAAGGCAGGCCGTGAACATCGCGTGCCATTGTGCGCGGAAGCGCTGGAAATACTCACCAAGATGCAAAGCTGGCGCATGAATGAAGCTGAGCGGGTTTTCCCCGGCGGACGCGGTGGCCTGCTGTCAGACGTGGCGATCAACAAGATGCTGCACAGTATCGCCAAAGATGTAACCGTGCATGGGTTCCGTTCCGCTTTTCGCCAGTGGGGTGCTGAGCAAACATCATTCCCCGGTGCAACACTGGAACTTGCCCTAGCGCACGTCAATAAAGACAAGGTAGAGGCCGCTTATCAGCGTAGTGATCTGTTCGAGCGGCGGGTGGAATTGATGGCCGCATGGGGCAGGTATTGCGCCAATGCCAGCAATATCGTGCAACTGGCGACGGGCAAGGCAGCCTAAGCGGAAAAGGCATGATTACGACTGCGTGCAATCCCACTGCAAACCACTTTACGTTTAACGTCATGCGTTATATGATGCGTCCATGACTATCCGCTCTTTCCGATGTGCCGACACACTGGCGCTTTATGAAGGCCGCAAGCCGAAGCGTTTTCGTAATATCGAAGCCGTTGCCGAACGCAAGCTGCAAATGCTGGATGATGCTGTTGAATTGCGAGACTTGGCATCGCCACCCGGCAACCGGCTGGAAGCATTGGGCGGCAACCGGCAGGGGCAACATAGCATCCGCATCAATAACCAATGGCGCGTGTGCTTTGTGTGGGCAGATAACGGTGCGGCGGATGTCGAGATTGTCGATTACCACTGAAAGGGAAAATTATGGCAACGAACAAGATGAGAGCAATACATCCCGGCGAAATTATCCGCGAGGAATATCTCGCCCCCTTGAACATGAGTCCGCATGCGCTGGCGATTGAGCTGCGCGTACCCGCAACACGCCTCAATGACATTGTGCGCGAACGCCGTGCCATAAGCCCGGATACCGCTTTGCGGCTGGCAAGATACTTCGGCACCACGGGGCAATTCTGGCTGAACCTGCAAGGCACGTTTGACCTGAAACAGGCAGAGAGCGAGCTAGGGCAACGGATCAATCAGGAAGTGAAGCCGTTAGAGGCGGCGTAAAGTTTAACCGCATCTAGCCTGAGGCTGTTGAAAAAAAATCAATAAATATCAAAGGTGGTCGGGGCGGCGTAAAGTTTAACCGCATCTAGCCTGAGGCTGATCCCCAAGGGCGAACACCGGGAAACCCTTGCCCGGCTGGTGCGGTTTCCGATTCAAGGGCGATGCAAAAGGGCGCGATAATGGATTTTCCTGCATATGTTCCGGCAGCAGTCCGGGCGCACATTACGACCCTGATCGAGAGCGATTCGTGGGAGCCTATGGAGTGGGAAAATCCCTAGTCAGTGCCGAACGCAACAAGGTGCGGGCCAGCTACAACCAAGGCGAATACATGGAAGAGCGGCGGGCCATGATGCAGCAATGTGCAGACCTGCCCGCCGAAATGGCGAAGAGTGAAAGCAAGGTGACACCGATTAAACAGGCGGCGGCATAAAGGAGGGTGGTCGTGGATGATCCTTATTCAAGCGTAGAAAATATGCTGCGTTGGCAAATTTCACTTGCTCGAAAATCTGTTTCCGAAAATCAAAAGCGATTGTCGGAAGTTGGCGAGATATACCCACTACCAAAGGTCAAACCCGGCAGCAATCCTCATGGGTTGCCCGATCAATGGGCATTCGGAACCCTGACGCCTCACCAGGTTAGCTTGCGGGGTGCGATGGACAAGCTGCAATGGGCAGAGCGTAAGGTGGACAAGGCAGAGGTGGCGTTGTCGGAGGGAAAATTGCCGGATGCGATTCACTGGATTATCGCTGCAAACCAGTCGATAAATTCCACCCTATCCTTTTGGCATAGTGGGGGTGCGATAACGATGTGGCGATATATCGAAAAATATCGCAAAGCGCAAACAGTCAAATCGCGGAGTAACAGGACAACTATTTTTCTGGGCTATGAAAACTATGAAAAATTCAGTATTGCTAAATTGGTTCGTGACTTGGCTGAGAAAACGGATCAGCTTGGCGATTACATTCCAGTAAAGGAATTATGGGGTGAGCTAATCAATTTGCTTGTTGATAAGGAGACTGAACCAATTGAAACGTGGCACGAAAAGGATGGACTCGTTGTGGAATTCATTTCACGTTATGAAGGTGTTGAGGAAGTTCGTAGCAGCTACAAGTTCACCTCATTTAAGGCGGCCGTGTCCAAGCATCGCAGAAAGTTAACTTAGCCGGGCTAAGAAAATTCCATTCGTAGGATGCGCCTGTCGGCAATTACCGGCCTTAATTAGACAGGAGCAATCCACAATGAACCAACTACCTGAAACCGGCTTTCTTCGATTGCCGCAAATTATTGGCGATGCCAAGCGCGGCATTGTCCCAATAATCCCTGTTAAAAAATCCTGCTGGTGGGATGGCGTCAAGTCTGGCCGATTCCCAAAGCCGGTAAAACTCGGTGCGCGTGTAACCGCGTGGCGAGTGGAGGATATTCGCGCCCTGATTGCTTCGGCATAAGGGGGCGGATATGTTCAATAAACAAAAAGGCCGCAGCGTCGGGAACCGTGCGACCTATAAGACTACTACTCACAAGTATTTTAACCCCGTTGCATCGCGCTTGAAAGCACTGATTGTGTATCTCGCAGTATGGGGGATGATCAACCCTAGCCTTGCAACCTGGCTAATCCAACGCGGAGGGCTGAAAGATGCATAACGATATTCAGCGTATCCGCGAATCACTTCAATTCGTTCCGGCCAGTGACCGCGAAACATGGCTACGCATGGGCATGGCGATCAAGTCCGAGCTTGGCGATGCGGGCTTTGACGTGTGGGACGCATGGAGCATGCAAGCGGATTCCTACGATACCAGCGATGCGCGGGACGTGTGGAAGAGCATTCGCAGTGCGGGCAAGGTGACGGCGGGAACGTTGTTCCATGAAGCCAAGGCACACGGCTGGCGCGATGATGGCACTTATCAAAAACCGACACCCGAAGAGTTGGCCGAGCGGCGGCGTAGCGCGGCTGCACGGACAGCGAAGGAAGAAGCCCGGATAACCCGCGAACAGGCTAAAGCAAAAACCAAAGCAGAAACGATCCTGCAGGCGGCAACGCCCGCACCGGACGATCATCCGTATCTTGTCGACAAAGACATCAAAGCCCACGGTGCAAGACTTTATAGAGACGCGCTCGTTTTACCGATTAGGGGCGCTGGTCATTTGCAAAGTCTGCAATTTATCGCGGCGGATGGCGTCAAGAAATATTTGACCGGCGGTAAAATTAAGGGAGGGTATTTCAGCATAGGCAAGCCTAACGGCATTGTCTGCATTGCCGAAGGCTTTGCCACGGGTGCAAGCATCCATGAGGCAACCGGGCGCGCCGTGGCAGTGGCCTTTAATGCGGGTAACTTGTTGCCAGTGGCCAAGGCGCTGCGGGAGAAATTCCCTGACCTGCGGTTAATTCTCTGCGGTGATACGGATAAAAGCGGCACCGGGCAAAAGGCAGCAACCGAAGCCGCGCAAGCTATCGGCGGTCTGGTGGCGATTCCACAATTCACGGCGGAAGAATTGGCTGCTGAAAAACCGCCTTCGGATTGGAATGATTACGCCAGATTGCGCGGGCTGGAAGCGGTGCGGCTGGCGATTGATGCCGCTGAAATTAGCAAATTAGCAAAATTAGCAGACACCCCAAAAGCTGAAAGGCCGGAACCTGAACCACTGCGCGCACCCTTGCCACCGGGTGAACCCTATCCAGTGGCTGCATTAGGCGATGTATTAGGGAACGCTGCGCAGGTAATCCACGAAGTTGTCAAAGCCCCTTTGGCTATGTGCTGTCAAAGCGTATTAGCCGCTGCATCGCTGGCAGCGCAGGCACACTATGACATTAAATTACCATGGGGAGAGCGCAAGCCCTTGTCGTTATTCTTGCTCACCGTAGGGGAATCAGGTGAACGCAAAAGCGGGGTTGACGATCTGGTGCTAGGCGCGGCCAAGGCGCAAGAGCGTGCCGATATGGCAACCTATGCCGAAGATCAAAAGGATTACGAAGCGGCGCTGGCAGCATGGATGCAGGCAACAGAATCAGCACGCAAGGCAGCTACAGGCGGCAAGAAAGGCACGGCAACTGCGCAAGAGATACATAACGCCGTAGATCAATGCGGTGAAAAGCCGACCGCACCCATAGCCCCGCTACGCTTTGTGACTGATCCCACGGTGGAAGGCCTTTATAAATTGCTGGTGACCGGACAACCCAGCGTCGCCTTATTCAGTGATGAAGGCGGCTTGTTGATCGGTGGCCATGCGCTCAATTCCGATAACGCCTTAAAAACAATGGCGCGCTGGTGCAAGTTATGGGATGGCTCACCGTTTGACCGTGTGAGGGCCGGTGACGGCGCGGGCATTCTGTACGGCAGAAGGATGGCGCTGCATCAACTGGCGCAACCGGACGTCATGACTACGCTGCTATCTGACCGGATGGCGAACGGTCAGGGGTTTCTTGCGCGGTGTTTGGTGGCGTGGCCTGAATCGACAATCAGCACGCGCATGATTGACGGCTTCGAGTGGGCGGGTGATCGGCATGAAGTCAAACGCCTGTTTGCTGTACTCAAGCAGCTATTTGAAGTCGCGCCGCGCACCGATGGTTCAATTCAAGAGCTGGACCCGGTGGAGCTGCCCTTATCGGATGATGCCAAGGCGCTGGCCGTGCTGGCACAAAACCAGTTTGAGGCATTGATGGCGAAAGGTGCTGATCTATCTGAGCTTAAGGATAGAACATCCAAAGCGCTAGAAAACGCGTGCCGCATCGCTGGCGTGCTCACGGTGATCAAACAGGGTTTGTCTGCCCGTGTAATCGAGTCTGAGGCGCTTGAGCGTGCGCTGATTCTTGTGCAGTGGTATCTCGCTGAAGCATTACGCATACGCGGTGCGGCGGCTATCCCACAGTCTGTGAGCGATGCCGAGCAGCTATCGAAGTGGCTACAGGAAAGAGGCCTGCGGCTGTTTAGGTCAAGGCAGGTGCTTACCAGTGGGCCAAGTCAGTTGCGTAACAAACAACGGCTGCTATCAGCAATCAAGGAGCTGGTGAATTGCGGCTACTTGGCAGAAAACGACCCCGGCACGGTGATTGATGGCGTCAGTGCACGAACATCATGGGAGGTGATTCACTATGTGGTTTAACCCGGCTCAACTCATAAAAACAGCAAAACCACTACCTGCTACTTTTGCTACTTCTGCTACTTTCTCAATTGAACCTAGCCAAAACCGCACCAAAAGTATCAAAGTAGCAAAAGTAGCAACTAGCCCGAGTGCAAAAATCAGCGTGCAAGAAAAAGTCGGCGCTGACGATACGGCGGCAATCTGGCGCGTGACCTATCCAGACGGCCGCACGGCTGAAGTGCATTGCACACCGTCTGCAACGCTGACACAGATCCTGGAAACCCGACCGGGCGCAATGGCTGAACTACTGGAACCGGTAACGCCACGAACACCCGCACCGATGACGGGCGATGATGAAAAGCTAATCCGTGCATGGCTGGCACTGATTAAGGAAACCGACCCGGCGACCATTGCCGAAGTGATAGGCCAGTGCCAGCAAGATGCAGAGGCGCGGGACTACTTCACCGGGCGGGCGGCGGTGGAACTGATTCAGAAAGGGGGTGAATGATGGCAACTAAAGCGAAGAAACCGGCGACACCAGAAGCCGAGAAATACCCGCGAAAAATGATTACCTGCCAGTCCGGGGCGAGTATCGACGAACAAGGGCGCAGCTACGCAAAGCTAATCACGTCGGCGGAACTGGCGGCGTATCGCGTCATAGGGATGATGCAACCGAAGAATCTAGCGGATGAAATCGACACCCCTACATTATTGGCGACCTTGCGCGACCAAGCGGCGGCGGTACAAAGCGGTGATCTGTCCCATGCCGAGGCGATGCTGATAAATCAGGCATCGTCACTGCAAGCCTTGTTTGTGCGGCTTTCCGAGCGGGCAATGGAGCAGAACCATATGCCAAGCCTTGAGGGCTTCATGAGGATGGCGCTGCGGGCGCAATCGCAATGCCGGGCAACGCTGGAAACGCTGGCCGCGATCAAGAACCCGCCCGTTATCTATGCCAAGCAAGCGAATGTGACAACCGGGCCGCAACAGATCAACAACGGCACGGCGACACCATCGCAAGCGCGGCAAATCGAAAGCGAGCAATCCCAACTATCAGGGGGAACCCATGAGCTACTACCGGACACCCGAACATCGCAAGCTGAGAGCCGAGTTAATCCGGCGCTGGAAACCTTGGGAGAAATCAACCGGGCCGAAGTCCCCCGAGGGTAAGGCGCGATCCGCAATGAGAGGCTTCAAGGGCGGACACCGGACGGTGCTGAAAGAGGTACGGCAGATACTGCGGGAGCAGGCAGAAGCGTTAAATGAAATCAGCTAAAGCGAATCTGAATGAAGTTATTGACAGTTGATCGTCCCATATGGCCCACGAGTATAAGTGGTGCAATTGACAGATGGATTGCCGAGTGTGCGTGGCTGTCCCATCTTCAAAAGTTCCAACCCTAGATTAGTGGTCGCGGCGCTTTTTGCAGCTTCGGTCTGTTGCCTATTTATAGCCTGTTGCTGCGCTTGATAAACCCGCTCCTGTTGGAGGCGTCGCTCTTCCATGGCTTGCTGTTGGCTGTGCGCATCCTGCTTAGCTTCGTCCTGCTGACGTAGCTGTTGTTTTAAAGAAGCCATGCTTATTTTGAGATCGTCATTAATTTTTACTTGACCCTTTGCAAATGCGCCATAGTTAATCTTTCCTCCATAAAGGTCTGCGGCCAAGAAAAACATATCTGAGTAGGCTCTATCAATCAGAGCAACCCATTCTGGCCGCGCGCTTGTGAACCATTCATCGCCCAGCTGCTTACATTTTTTTTGTTCCTCAATCCATAGAGCTATTGCCTCTTTTTCTTTTTGATTAGGTACCTTGTAATTAGCCATCATTTCGAGTGTTGGACTACCTGAAAAAATTAGTTCGATTTTTCCATTAAGAATCTTTAACTCATCTTTAGATTTGATTCTGGCGTCACATTCCCTAACAGGATTAGTGGAATCTGCCAGAGCCTGTGATTGAGTACAGGCAAGAAAAAGAGTTGTCAAAAGGGCAGACATCAATTTCTTCATTTAAGCCTCCATTGTTGAGCCATATTCTTTGCTTTGTAGAATAATTTGTTTTAGTTCCACAATAAGCTTGGCAGCTTTTGCCAAGTGGGTGTCGTACTGGATAATCTGAGGCGGTATAAGAACAAGCTGAGGCATTGAATTTTTTTCGATGATACTGGAAAGTCGGCGCTGGCAGGACGGCAAGCAATGTCTAAGGGTAAGCCCAAAGGTAACCCCGGTGAAAATGAAAAACCCGCAAAGCTAGTAGCCATGCGGGTTTCATCGTTTTTACTGGCGGAGACGCAGGGATTCGAACCCTGGATCCGGGTTTTGCCCAGATGCGCCCTTAGCAGGGGCGTGCCTTCGACCACTCGGCCACGTCTCCAGAAGGATGACATACAAACTTATCATCCCACGCAAGGCCACGAAGTATATCCGAAGCCGTTACGCTTCCAAAGCTTTACGTGAAAGTTAAGGCTGTTAGTCGCTAGCTATTTATTCGGCGCGCCAGATCTGTCTGAATTTAAATGCTTATAAGCAGAACACTAAAACACCCGCGTGCTTGGCCGGTTTTTTTAAAGCAAGATCAGATTATCGCGGTGGATCAACTCTGCACTATCCATATAACCAAGCAGCGTTTCGATGTCTTGCGTGCCACGACCAGCAATACGACGTGCTTCCACGCTTGAATAATTGGCCAAGCCCCGGGCAACTTCACGGCCTTCGTGCGAGCGGCAGGCAACTACAGCACCGCGTCCAAACTCTCCCTCTACCGAGGTAACGCCTACGGGCAGGAGGCTCCGTCCACTCGTCAGTGCTTGTATCGCACCATCATCAAGAATAAGCGAACCCGCCAGCTGTAGATGATCAGCAAGCCATTGTTTGCGCGCCGCCAAAGGAGATTCCGTGGCATAAAGCAATGTACCAATCGCCTCACCTCGGCTAGCGGAAATTAAAGCATCTGGCGCATGCCCACTGACTATCAGTGTATGGGCACCACTTCGGGCTGCACGTTGCGCAGCGCGCACTTTGGTAATCATGCCGCCTCGACTGATAGACGATCCCGCCCCACCTGCCATGGCTTCAAAACGACGATCATCCGCCCGGCCATCGCTAACCAAGGTAGCAGTCGCATCACGCCGTGGGTCGGCCGTGTAGAGCCCATTTTGATCGGTAAGAATGATCAACGCATCCGCTTCGACAAGATTCGCCACCAGAGCACCCAGCGTGTCATTGTCGCCAAACTTTATTTCGTCTGTAACGACTGTATCGTTTTCATTGATGATCGGTATGGCGCCTAGGGCGAGCAGTGTATTCAGTGTTGATCGAGCGTTGAGATAGCGCACCCGATCTGCAAGGTCGGCATGCGTCAGCAAAATTTGCGCAACCTGTAGTCCGTGCTGCGCAAACGTGCTGTCATAGGCTTGGGCCAAACCCATCTGACCAACGGCTGCTGCGGCTTGCAAATCATGCATGGCATGTGGACGCACGACCCAACCCAAACGCTGCATGCCAGCCGCAATGGCACCAGAAGATACGAGTAAAACCTCGCGTCCCGCTGCGCGCAAAACGGCGATTTGGCGGGCGCAGTCGTTAATAAACTCCGACGACAAGCCTTTGCCATTGTTTGTTACCAGCGCGCTGCCGACTTTAACAACCAGGCGATGCGAGTTGGCTATCTGCTGTCTCATGTAAGCGCTGCCCTTCGAGATGGTCCATGACGGCAAAGCACACCTCTTTACAACCCAGGCCACTAATGCCGGAAATCACAAAATGGCGCGCCGGTTGATAGCTATCGACCAGTTTTTTGATGCGCGCTTCACGCTCATCTTCTGGCACCAGATCTATCTTGTTGATCAGTAACCAGCGTGGCTTATCAAATAATGATTGGTCGTACCGTCGAAGCTCTTCGAGAATCGCTTGGGCATCGTGTGCCGGGTCCGCCTCTGGATCAAAAGGTGCAAGGTCGACCAAATGTAATAGCAGGCGAGTCCGTTGCAAATGCTTAAGGAAACGGTGTCCTAAACCAGCCCCCTCAGCAGCGCCCTCAATCAACCCAGGAATATCTGCGATCACAAAGCTGCGTCGGTGGTCCACACGCACGACACCGAGGTTAGGGTACAGCGTCGTAAATGGATAATCAGCCACCTTCGGCTTGGCCGAAGATACTGCGCGAATGAATGTGGACTTGCCCGCATTAGGCAAACCCAGCAGACCCACATCAGCCAGCACCTTGAGCTCTAACTGCAGTTCATGCTGCTCCCCCGGCTGACCAGGGGTACATTGGCGTGGAGCGCGATTAATACTGGATTTAAAGTGCAGATTGCCCAGGCCACCATTGCCGCCCTTGGCGATCAGCACCCGCTTGTCATGCACATCGAGATCGGCCAAAACTTCTCCGGTAACACGATCAGTGATGATGGTGCCCACCGGCATGGACAGCACCATATCCTCACCACTTTTGCCATAACGATCAGCACCGTGGCCCTTCTCACCCTTTTGCGCGTGAAAAGACCGGGTATAGCGAAAGTCAATCAAGGTATTCAGATTTCTATCGGCAAGCGCCCAGACACTACCGCCGCGGCCACCATCGCCCCCGTCGGGGCCACCCATCGGAATGTATTTTTCGCGACGAAACGATGCCGCGCCGTTGCCACCGTCGCCAGCAAAAACATCAATTCGTGCTTCGTCAAAAAATTTCATGGGATAAAAAGCCAAAAGCCCTGTCGTTGCCTAGTGCAACGACAGGGCGTTCATTGCGCAACAAGCATTAAACAGCAGCAGGAATAATGCTGATGGTGCGCCGTTTTTTGAGGCCTTTAACCGCAAACAAAACGGTACCTTCAACCTTGGCAAACAACGTGTGATCCTTGCCCATACCGACATTATCACCGGGATGAAATTCGGTACCACGCTGGCGAACGATAATGTTACCAGCTGAAATTAACTGTCCACCGTAGCGCTTGACGCCCAGACGTTTCGATTCCGAGTCACGACCGTTACGCGAACTACCACCTGCTTTTTTATGTGCCATGTTTCAGCTCCTGAATCAGTAAGTTCAATCAGGCGGCGATGCCGCTGATCTCGATTTCCGTAAAGTTCTGGCGATGGCCCTGGTGTTTCTGGTAGTGCTTACGCCGACGCATCTTGAAAATTTTGACTTTAGGATGTCGGCCTTGCGCGATAACTTTTGCTGTAACCGTAGCGCCCGGCACGAGAGGGGAACCAATTTTCACTGATTCGCCTTCACCGACCATGAGCACTTGGTCAAGAGTAATTTCCGCGCCCACCTCAGCCGGTATCTGTTCTACTTTGATCTTTTCACCGGACACGACACGATACTGCTTGCCGCCGGTTTTTATGACCGCATACATGATGATGGACTCCAAATGGATAAAACAAAGAGGCGCGCAGTATACAGAGCTAACTATTTCAAGTCAATGTAATACATTATCAAATAAGGAAGGCTTTTATTGGACCTAGTCCTGACATAGCGAACTGGTCTACCTCGTCAATGCTGTAAAGCACAGATTATGCAATCTCATACTTCTTTTTGCGGTAGATCAAGCTAGCCCCAACCGGATTGAGTTTCAGCTTTTAATGGACGCCAAATCCCTTCAAATCGATCCCGTGACCGACCAAGTCATTCAGGGTGTGCTCGAAAGCACTCGAAGGAACTGCCATTCCAGATTGACAGCAAGAAATCATGGGCTGGTGTCGATAGTCTTGTACCATGTCATAGCCAGTTCCCCAGAAAATATTTTTAGTGTCGTGTCTTGTTCTTCCATTGATTCACCACGGCATATACGGAGGAAAGGAATTTTCTACAGTGTTGTGCCATGTTAGTTTCCCATGGTGTTAGGCCTTGTCGATGTTGGCATCATCGCCAACAGAAGTTCCTCTGCGCTGTGTAGTCTGATCAATTTTCCACGCTGATCAGACTATCCTTGACAGCCTGCTGCATCACTCCCACCCACTGGTCGGCCAGCACGTATTAATCCCCACATACCCGCGGAGTTAATGCGTGTTGATCCAAATTAGCTGACAAGCGATTAGAGAACCTGGAAGAAATGCAAGTAAAAATATCTTGCATATGAGAATGATTCGCTTATAGAATGAGAATGATTCTTATTCTATAAGCGATAGATTACCAGATGAAACCAATAAGATCTCACGGCAAGACACGAGCCTGCTTCAGTGAAACCAAAGCATGGCAGGTTCTAGCCACAACCGTCGTTCTGGTTTGAGCTATGCGAGCCCTGTCCCTGAATCATTTTTCAGAGTCATCGCCGCAGGACATTTCTCGTCTCGGTATGATTGTCGTGCTCGCGACGCACGCGCTCGTCGTGTTTGGTTTGTTGCGGATAAAAACGGTCAGCCTACCGACCGAACCTGCTGTACTCAGTGTTAGCCTGCTGTCACCGGCCGAAGCGGCCAAGCCAGAACCTGGGATCGTGCCACCGCACCCAAAACCCGTGGCACGTAAGCAGGTACCGATACAACAACCGGCCCAACTCGTAGTCCCCAGCGAAGCGCCCGTCGCAGCATCAGTCGCCGTTCCACCAGCGCAGACTTTTGTGGCATCCACTCCTCCGATTGATGCGCCACCAGCATCGATGCCGACTCAGCCGCGCTTCGATGCCGACTACCTTGACAACCCGAAGCCAACCTATCCGCCGCTCTCCCGTCGCGTTGGCGAACAGGGCCGCGTCGTGTTGCGCGTTCGGGTCGGTGCTGACGGCTTGGCGAACGACGTTCAACTTCACATCAGTAGCGGCTTCGCACGCCTCGACAACTCGGCACTGGAAACTGTGCAGCACTGGAAATTTGTACCGGCACGGCGCGGTAACGAAGCCATTGCCGCCACTGTTCTTATTCCAATTGTTTTTTCACTGAAAGGCTAACCATGGAAAACTCACTGGGCTTCGCCCACTTTCTCGTCAATAGCGATGGTATTGCACGATTCATCCTTGTGCTAATGGCGCTCATGTCAATGGGCACCTGGTACCTGATTGTCACAAAAGGCGTACGCCTCATCATCACCCAGCGCAAAAGCAATGCTTTTCTCAAGTCCTTCTGGAAAACAGATAGCCTCGCTACCATCGCCCATCAGCTACGCCAAACTGGCGTCACCGAGCCATTTTCACACTTGGTACATCACGCTTTCACCGCCATCGAGCAACACAAGGGCGCACGCGACGGCCAAAAGACCCGCGGATTAATCGACGCCGGTACACCCGACGAGTTTCTTACCCGATCGCTCAAGCGCGGGATCGCGCAAAACAAAGCGAATATGGAATACGGCCAGACTTTTATCGCCACCGTCGCCTCCTCGGCGCCCTTCGTCGGCCTGTTCGGCACCGTTTGGGGTATTTATCATGCATTACTGACAATCGGCATGAGTGGTCAGGGAACGCTTGATAAAGTCGCCGGTCCGGTCGGCGAGGCGCTGATCATGACCGCCATCGGCCTGGCCGTCGCCATTCCCGCTGCCGTTGCCTACAACGCCTTCGCCCGCGCCAACCGCAACACGCTGGCCGAACTCAACTCCTTCGCCCACGACCTGTTCACATTCCTCGTCACCGGCCTCAAGACTACACCCCACAGCGGCGATGTAGCAACCATGTCGGAACGCATTATTGCTCGCGTAGTGGCCAACACTGACGCGACTCACACACACGCCGCCGCGTAAGGAGAGACATATGACTTTCGGCTCCCTTTCCGAGAACGACGGCGACGAACCCCTCGTCGAGATCAACATGATTCCGCTAATCGACATCATGCTGGTGCTATTAGTGATCTTTATCATCACTGCACCGCTGTTGACGCATTCGGTCAAGATTGACCTGCCTAGAGCATCCTCCGCTCCAACTTTGACCAAACCCGATAATGTCCAAGTTGCCATTGACAGCGCCGGGCAAGTGTATTGGAACGGTGACGCAGTCACCGTTGATGCACTGACCAGCAAACTGCAGACCGCCGCGACGCTCACGCCACAACCAGAATTGCATTTGCGAGCAGAACGCACCACGCCCTATGAAAAAGTCGCCGCCGTTATGTCAACCTCGGCGCGCGCCGGGCTGACCCGCATCGGCTTCGTTACCGAGCCAAGCAATACCAATTAATCAACAACGCTACCCGCAAACAATTTCACCCCCCGGCAAGCCAGGCGATTTCTCCCGGCCAGCCACAACCCTCAGAGGAGTCGCAAGCATGTCATTCCACACCCGCATCAAACCCGTCGCCATTGCCGTCATCACCACCTTCGGTGCCGCCGGCCTGACCCACGCCGCCGACGCCACCCTGCCGCAGGTCAACGTCCAGGACCAGACTGAACGCGCCGACGGTCCCGTCGCCGGCTACTGCGCCACGCGCTCGGCCACCTTCACCAAGACTGACACACCACTCAAGGAAGTCCCTGCCTCGGTCAGCGTAGTTCCCGCCGAACTGATGAAGGACCAGGCCATGCAGAACCTGGCCGACGTCATCCGCTACGTCCCCGGGGCCACCGCCCACCAGGGCGAAGGCAACCGTGACCAGTTCATCCTGCGCGGCATCAGCACCTCGGCTGATCTCTACGTCGACGGCATTCGCGATGACGCGCAGGTATTTCGCGACCTCTACAACCTCGAGCGCGTCGAAGTGCTCAAGGGCACAGGCGGCATGATCTTCGGCCGCGGCGGCGCCGGCGGCGTGCTCAATCGCGTGACCAAGAAGCCGGTCTTCGGCCATGTCGGCGAAGCCTCGGTCAGCCTTGGCAGCCATAGCCAGTTGCGCGGCACGGTCGACCTCGGCGGCAAGATCAACGATACAGCCGCCTGGCGCCTGAATGCCATGGCCGAAAATGGCAACAGCTTCCGCCAGGGCTTCGACATGAAGCGCTACGCCGTAAACCCGACGGTGACCCTGGTACCCGGCGCCATGACCTCGCTCACCATCGGCTTCGAGCATCTGCGCGACGAGCGCACCGCAGACCGCGGAGTACCGTCCAAAAACGGCAAGCCGATCAATGGCGACCCTGGCACCTTCTTCGGAAACGCGGACCAGAGCGATGCGCGATCGATGGTAGATGGTCTCTACGCCATCCTCGACCACGATTTCGGCGGCGTGCAGCTAAAAAACAGCTTCCGCGTCACGCATTACGACAAGTTCTACCAGAACGTCTATGCCGACAATGCCAACACCAGCTCGGTCATCGCCAGCAACCTCAAGCTGGCGGCCTACAACAACGCCAACCAGCGCACCAACATCTTCAACCAGACCGACCTGACGACCAAGCTCAATGCCGGCGGCTTCGAACACATCCTGCTCGCCGGGCTCGAGCTGGGGCACCAGGACAGCACCAACAAGCGTAACACCGGCTTCTTCGGTGCATCGACCTTGACGACCGTGCCCACCAGCGCACCCTTCGCCACGGCGACCAGTTTCCGCCCGAACGGCACCGACGCCGACAACAACGTCAAGGCCGACATTGTCGCGCTGTACCTTCAGGACCAGATCGCGTTGTCCAAGGAATGGAAGCTGCTCGCCGGCCTGCGCTACGACCATTTCAAGACCACCTTCGACGACCGGCGGACGACGACGCCGGCGATTGACCTCGCCCGCACCGACAACGAGTTCAGCCCGCGTGCAGGCCTGATCTGGTCGCCCAACGCGGTGTCGACCTACTACGCGAGCTACAGCTATTCTTTCCTGCCCTCGGCAGAAGTCCTGAACCTGGCGGCGAATACCGCCGGCCTGGGTCCGGAAAAGGCGAGGAACTATGAGCTCGGCGCGCGCTGGGACCTGGCTGCCAACCTGACCCTCTCGACGGCACTCTTTCGCCTCGATCGCGACAACGTGCGCAATTCCGACGGCGCCGGTGGTCTGGTCCTGACCGGCCAGCAGCGGACCCAGGGCGTCGAAGTCGGGCTGCAGGGCGATATCACGCACAACTGGCAGGTCTATGCCGGCTACGCCAATCTCGACAGCCGCATTACCAAGGCCACCGCCGCTGCCGGCAACCTGGGCCACCGCCCCCAACTCGTGCCGCAGAACATGCTATCGGTGTGGAACCGCTTCAACGTCAGCAACGGCTGGGGCGCCGGCCTGGGCGTCATCTACCAGGGTTCGTCATTCACCAACGCCGACAACGTGGTCCAACTGCCCGCCTTCGCCCGTGCCGACGGCGCGATTTACTACGTCTTTGCCGACGGCAAGACGCGGCTCGCGCTGAACATCGAGAACCTGTTCGACAAGAAGTACTTCCCAACTGCCGACGGCAACAACAACATCAGCCCGGGCGCGCCACGCAGTGCCCGCCTGACGGTGAACACCAACTTCTGATACAGGCCTCGCAGCGCTGGCGAACTGCTGGCGCTCCTGCCAACTCCGGCGGCCGCGTCAGCCGCAGTGGAACGAGTGCGTGACTACCGGCTGCGCCCGGCTCAGCGACATCGGCCACCACTGCCTGGCCGCGCGCTGAGCATGCTCTGTCGCGCTCGGCGCCGTCCTGCCAGCGCCGACTTTTCCCGTCGATAGTCCGGACTCTGTCACTCCCACTCGATTATCAACCGAACCGTAGAACCCGTGTGGATACTGGGTTCCCGCCGGCGGGCACACAAGAATACCGTCAGCGATACCGTCATCAGATGAATGCTTAGTGTTCATGCGGGTTTCCGGGCGATCCTGAAAAAACAACCTTTTGCTTACTATTAACTACTATTGGCTCGCCTGTCAATTTTCGACAGACTCAATTGTTGCATGGCTCGACCGATCCAGATGACGGTATCGGCCAAAAACACCCCACTCCGATACCGCCAACACGCAAATAAATGCTGCAAGTACATGAGGATAGCTGAAGTCATAACTTCAAGCCCGGCAGCTTGAAAACAACCTCGATCCCAAACCGCTGGCAGACATCGAGTACCTTGCCAATTCGGGCTGTAGCCTTGCCCTGCTCCACCTGGTTCAAGAACGGAAGACTGACGTTACACAAACCAGCTGCATCTCGCTGCGTCAGGCCAGATTCCTTACGAAGCATCCTGAGTGTAGCGCCCAATTCATCGGCTGAATGGATCGTCACGATTCGCTCTTTCATGGGCATCATGATAAACGATCATTTATTCTTGGCCAAAAAAACTCACTCTTCCTGCCAATAATCAACGATCGTTGATCCATCCCCTCGGCAGTCATGGGCGCCGGCCTCGCAAGGTGTTCGCCAACATTGAAAGCACATCGGCAATTCGTCCCGCCGTTTCCGGTGGCGGCAATGGCACTTTGAGGCTTTGCGCTCCGGTGCTGGGGTCTCGCTCGATCCATGGATGCGCCGGAGCAGCGGGATTGTTGGCCGCACCGAGGGCGGAAACCAACTGAGCGCCAACCTGCACCAATGCCTGCCAAGGATATTTTGGCATTACCCCCGGCTGACGAGTATTGGTTCAGTCAGTCTGGACAGCGCAACACGCTGTGCTCCTGCTGCATCAAAGTTTTCAGGAGACAGCCCAGTCAGAAATGCCTCATTCAGGGCCGGCCACTCTTTTTCTATGGTGGCATACCAGGCCGTGTCGCGATTGCGACCCTTGGTGACCGCAGCCTGACGAAAGTTCGGGCGCCAGGCGCCATTCGATGCCATTGGCCTCCAGAAGAGTAAGCAAGCGCGCATTCTCTTTTTGCAGCGCTGCCAATGCATCCGATTCAGTCATTGGCTTCGCGCTGGCTCCTTCGCTCAACGGGTCTCACCGTCTGTTCGACGACCAAACGAACAATGAGGTCGGCAAACGGTTCGATGTTGCCATAAGTGCTGGCCTGCTCCAGCGCGGCCAGATATTCGCTTCGGCTCTCTACGGTAACGATGGTCCAGACATAGCCCCCCGTCACCAACAGATAATTCATTAGAAATCTGCCCAGACGTCCATTGCCGTCCATGTAGGGATGGATGAAGACGAAGAAAAAATGCCCCAGTACAGCACGAATACCGGCGTGCTCCTCGCTGGCGATCAATTCAAACAACACAGGCATGCAGTCACGCACCGCCGTCGGGGCCAGTGGAACATGCAAGGCATTGCGGATGAATACTTGGCTGTTACGATAGCCTGCAAGATCGGCGGGTTTGAGAATGCCGGCCGTAACGCTTGGTGAAAACAGCGCGAGATGCCACTGAGCAAAGTTTTTCTTCAGGAGTTCCCCGGGATGCAGACCACTGGTCAGCGCCTCCCGAATCAGTTGGATCACACGTTTGTGGGCCTCGAAATACCCTTTGGCCGCCATCGCATCCCGGGCAGTCTGATCCTGAGGACTTGCCAAAGGATTCCCGTCACCCTCCTTGACCCGTTGAATGAGTTCATCGGTGACGCGGTAGCCTTCAATCGAGAGGGAATGATAAGCGTCCGCTGCGTACCGTGCCTCGATGTCCTGAATGAGTCGCTGGACATCGGCAAATTCGTGGCGCATCACCGCATCGAATCGGGCGATGACCGTTTCGCGCATGCTCATCCACATCGCCCGGATACGCTGCACGTAGGGGGATTCGTTACGGTTTCCCTCGATCTCGACCGGTTGCTCGCCAAATGGATTCTTCGGGAAAACCTTGTAGTCCGCCGCCCGCATTGCAGCCACCAGTTGTTGGGCGTCATCCGCCCTGCCAACAGCCATCAGGCCGCCCGCCAAGCGACCGGCTACGACGCTGTTTCCACCTTCGAGCAACAAGCGCGTGAGCACGGTGACATCCAGACACCGAAAAACGATCCGCGCCGCCAGAGGGTGCCGAGTGCAAAAACCCGGCCCAGCCTTGATCAGGGCTTCTTCGAGCGGCAGCAAACGCAGTCCATTTTCAGTCTCATTGGTTGACTGCGACAGAGCATCCGCCTGCACACGATAGAGGAAAACGGAACAGCCATGCGGTAGATTGACAACCTGATTGTTGGCTTGCGGCGCATGGAGTTGAATCTGTTTGCTTACCCCGGTGTCCCCGCTGTGCTTGAGCAGCGACAACTCTGGCGTAACCTGCCATTGCGCCCCGAATCTGGCATTGGCGTAAGCTGCAACAAAGGATTCCATGTGGGCGTACCACGTCGTGGAATCGCCGGCATCCTCTGTCGGATTACTTGAGAGGTACCAACCTCCAATGACATGTCGCAGGAAACCGGCTCTGACCAGCCGTTCGCGATGCGTCCGGGTCAGCTCGGGATGAGCCGCCACTTCGATGGCGAAGATGCCGCGATCCTGAATGTTCTTCAGGACGTTGAGAGAAGCCGCCAGCTTTTCGTTGGGAGTAGCCATTGATTTAAAAACTGGCAGATATTACCTGCCGTTCAACTAGAATAGTGTTTCATTGTAGCTCTACTATTACGATACATCAATTCTCTAGTCTTCCGTTTTGAAATCCACATGTTTTGACGAGCGAAACAGATGCCACCGGCGGTGGTTCCTGACGACTACCCTTACACTGATACCGTCAGCCCGAAAATTTGGTTGACGGTATCAGCTTTGGCGCTTGTTGACCTTTCCTCAATACCGTCACGGATACCGTCAGCAGAAGAACGCTGGGCCGGAATTTCCTTAAAAATCAATCGACGCATTTCTCGTTGATGATTGATTTTTCGACGGTTTTCAATAGTCCTTAATAAACGTCAATAGTCCCTGTCACTCCCACTCAATTATCAACCGAACCGTAGAACCCGCGTGGATACTGGGTTCCCGCCGGCAAGCACACAAGAATACCGTCAGCGATACCGTCATCAGATGAATGCTTAGTGTTCATGCGGGTTTCCGGGCGATCCTAAAAAAACAACCTTTTGCTTACTATTAACTACTATTGGCTCGTCTGTCAATTTTCAGCAGGCCGAATGCTACGCGACTCTGTTGATCCCGATGACGGTATCAGCCCAGAACATGCCCTTCTGATACCGTCAACCGCCACTCTTTGCTACGCTACTACAACAAGTTGTCGACTTTGGTTGTTACCGCAGCCGAGGCTGACCTGCGTATCGCCAACCTAGAGATTCCCTTCCAGTACACGGCGCTGACGTTCCAAATACACGTCCTGGTCAATGAGACCGCTTTCCTTGAGTCGCTTCAAATCTCGTAGTTGATCTTCCGTGCCTTTGGGACTCGCAGATGCAGACGCGGATGCAACGGAGCCCACCGGAATTTGTGCATTCCCTGCAGGTTGCGTGTCGGCGCCGGGAGAAGGCTTGGGAGTCTCCAACTTGGAAAACACTCCCATGATCACCTGAATGAAAGCCGGATACTCGTAGGCCGATCCGTTATTGTGGTCGATGATGGCGCCGATCCCGCCACCGAGGATAATGTTGCCGAACATCGATCCCTTCGTCTCAGACACAACCGCCGCTCGCCCTGGCTCGATACCATCCTTGGTGCAAAGCACTTGGAGATCATCATTGGAACGGTGGATTCCAACCGATCCGGGTGTCGTTACAAACCACTTCCCTTTATTGTTGGTAAGCTCGCAATTCGCCCCCTTTACTTCTGTGCCCGACTGTTCGCGAGCTTGAACCGACACATTTTGATTCGGTGAGCCAGTAACGGAAGCGCAACCGCTTGAAAGCAAGCTGACAGCCACCACGAATGACAAGCAAACCCATGACGAGGGCGCCTTTGGAAATTGGGTCTGGCCGCGTTGAGCATTGGTGGTGATTTGCATCTGGATTCTCCTTGGTTATGCTCCGATCAAGTGTCGGAGATGAACCCAGCATAGAATGCACAAAGCTCACCACGTGAGCCTCACCAAATAGACGCTAAATCACGCGAGTTGTTTTTTCCCCTCCTCGACTAGAGAACCGAACTCGGGAATCCAGCTTCTCGATATCAATCTTTGCCGGCTTCCCGTTGTAACCATCCTGCTTAAGAGCCGCCAGATCGCTTTGTAGTGTGCTTTCAGTCGTCTCCAGGAACCAACATTTCTCGTTGGCTTCCCATCGATAGCCCCGCGCTTTGAGACGGTCCTTGTTATCGAATGGACTGTTCCTGGCCCACACCCGATAACTGGGATTTTGCTGCCCAGAAAGCAGGTGCTTTAAGCCAGTGATGCCACTGACTGGCAGGGGAAACTGAAGAACTTCCAACAAAGCCAGGCAGTCGGCCTCGGCGCGATGGGCTTCGTGGAAAAATCCCATGCAGTTGAGTATGTAGTCCAGCTTGGCTGAACCATAACCTTCTTCCGCCCAAGGAACATCTTTCAGTGAGCACCCCCAGGGCACCGACTGGAATATGGGAAGCCGCTTCTCCAAGAACTGACGATCAAACTGAGCGTTATGCGCGATAACAAGGGACGCCCCAAAAAGCATTTCCTCCACCTTCTGGTCATCGATTCGCCTACCGGCGACCATCTCGTCAGTGATGCCATGGATCCTTGTCGTGTCAGGAGGAATAGGTACAGATGGCTGTTCCAGCGCATCGTAGACTTCAACCACCCGGATCGCCTTGCCTGTCGACGGATCAAAGTCGAACGCAACCATGCCCAGTTCGATAACTTCGTGCGCAGATGGATCTGTCCCTGTCGTTTCTGTGTCGAGAATAATTGCTCTCGATGCTGCCCCACTTGAATTCTCACCAAATACCTGCCGTGGAGACAGCCGGCGTAATACCCGATAGTCGGGATGCGCTTCAACTTGCCTTGCCAGCAGCTCAATTTCTGAAACTTCCATATTCACCGCTCCCTTTTTCTTTCGTTCTTCCGACGCCCATATTTTCCGGGTGAATCGAGTGCTCGATTGGCCGTCAGATTGACCCCTCTTTCGTCACTATGACAGACCCAAAGCTCACTACGCGAGCTTGAGCGTGCTGATTGCCATCTCACGCAGCCCTACGATCCTGCTACCGATGCCGTATTTCATTCCACTCGAAATACGAACTTGGAGGATGCATTTCAACCGCACCCCATTTCGTGGTGACGCTACGATGAATTCATGACTCCGAAGGAACATTAAATGCATACCGCACCCCATGAAGATAGCCTCGCCCTTCTCACTCGCCGTCACAGCGGACTGTTGCTCCCACTATCTGCCGCGGCGCAAGAAATCGGCATCAATCTCAGGACCGCCCACAATCAGATCAGCAAGGGCGTCTTTCCAATTCCGACTGTTCTTCGGGACCGGCGTCGGTATGTTCATATCACCGACTTGGCATCCTATCTTGATCGCCTTCGCCAGCGAATGATGGAGAAGAACCCGCTCTCCAAGAGAGTGGCACGGACAAATGGGCGTGCGGAAAAGTTGGAGATTCAAAACAACCATACCTGACCGTACATCCCGATGCGCTCGTAATTCACCTACGGCCGCTGGATATCTGCAACATTCCAATATACTAATGACAAACAACAGGAGGAGCCATGGTCATTCTCGAATCGTGCCCATTTTGCGGAAGTCAGCATGTGGGATCCAGCGAAGTAGATATCAACGGATGGATGGTTGAGTGCATGGACTGTCATGCGACCGGGCCTATCGGTCGAACAGAGACTTTATCTGTTACTGCATGGAATAGGCGCCATCTACAGGCACCTATCCATTCGCAATCCGTTGCGACCGCCGCCTGATACCTCCCGAGAAAAATCAGGAAAGCTTGGCCAGACGTTCCGCTACTGACGGATCGAATTCCTTCCGGGTCAGCAGTTCTCCAATCGTCGATTGTCGGGACTTGATTGCATCGGCGACGAACCCTCGTCGCTCTTCAATGACGGGCAGCACTTTCTCTCTCAGAAAATCTCGCTCGACCGGCAACAGCCGTTCGTCTCCGATGATTCTGGAGATGGCTTCCGGCAAGTCCGCACTCATCCGCGACAAGATGCCACGAACCAGCCTTGGCGCCACGCCGGCCTCATAGGCCATCGCATCCCAATGCGGCCCCTCCACCCAGCCGGGCTTGTTCTCACCGGCGATGGCCATGGACATGGTCTGCCTTGGCAGGTAGGCCTCCACGCAGAGCATGTCGTAAAACGGGGCCACAGCAGCTTTCTGTCCCCGCATCAGGAAAGCAATGTTCTTGGCGTGCGCGTCCAGGTTGCCGATCAGATAGTTAAAGGCGACCCACTGGACAACTGCATTGGCAGCCACGATTGGACGATCGATGAACGTGCCTCGAAGAACCCCAAACAAGTGATGCAACCCCAAGCCGCCCTCACTCTCGTATTTCTTTGAAGGTGCCACACCCAGCGCCTGGCATAGGTCTATCTGATGGAGCCGCCCGAACGTCGTCCCAGCAACCTTCTCCGCGCTCTGTTCCAATGGCACCCGGTCAAATCGTTCGATGACATATAGTGGCTCAGGGAGATGCAGCAAACCAACCGCAGGCACCGGAACCTTCAGCTCATGGGCCAGGCGCATGCAGAAAAATTCGTTGGCCGGGCAGTGAGGGAAGTCCGCGCTGGCGTTCTCTGGTTTGACGATATGGGTCGATGGCGCCGAACCTTCAGGCAGGAACATCGCACCATGGGCGTCGATACGCAGCCCCAGTTTTTCCTGGGCACCAGCCAGAGACATGCGGATTTCTTCCCATGACGCCATCAGAGGGAGATTGCGCGCTCTGGATGCCTCAATCTTTTCCTGTAGTGCCTCTCTCGCGAGTGGGACCAAAATCTCCTCTGGCGCCACATCAAACCCTTCGGGGATCAGCGAAAGAGCTCCCGCAGTGTCCTGTCCGTGTCGAATCAGAAGCGCCCAGGTGTCTCGGGGATCGATTCTGTCCCGGAAGGCGATCAGGTCTCGCAGTCGGCCTTCGGGCAACAGGTTCTCGAAGAACCATTCAACCGGCTTGGCGTCTGTAGTGTCTTCAAATTTTCGGGTGGCAATCGGAAAATTGGGCGATAACGCATAATCCTTCCACTCGGTCGCGTAGCTGAACTTCCACCGCCCATTTTCGATTTCTATGGTTCCGACCGGGGTACCGTTGGCCGAGA
This sequence comes from Rugosibacter aromaticivorans, assembly GCF_000934545.1. GTDB lineage: Bacteria > Pseudomonadota > Gammaproteobacteria > Burkholderiales > Rhodocyclaceae > Rugosibacter > Rugosibacter aromaticivorans. Next base: position 1,058,754 of record NZ_CP010554.1, on the reverse strand, counting down.
CAATCAAAGCGCTCATGTCGTTTCACCCGGCAATCTCAACCTGACGTCAATACCGAACCGGCTGCAGACGGACAGTACTTTTCCGATCTGGGCTGTCGGTTTCCCTTGCTCCAGACCGTTAAGAAATGGCAAACTGACGTTGCATAGCGCAGCGGCATCGCGTTGAGTCAGTCCAGATTCCTTGCGGACAGCCCGAAGAATCTCCCCAAGCTCGACGACAGAGGAGATACCAACTTCCCTGTTTGCCATAGCCCCTCCGATAATGATAAACGATCGTTGAATTTTGCCTTGTATTAGCCCTCAATGCAAGGAAAACTAACCGATCGTTGATTGTTGCTGCTGGATCTGGCTTAGTGACGGTACAACCCTGACCGCTTACTTCTTTTTGGCTTGGGCGGCAACTTCCTGTTTGAAGGTGGCGCCCGCAGAGAACTTCGGTACCGTCGTTGCTGCGATCTTGAGTTTCTCGCCGGTTTTCGGGTTCTTGCCTTCGCGAGCCGCGCGAGCTGCCGACTTGAAGGTACCAAAGCCCACCAGAGTCACCGAATCCCCCTTGGCGACAGCGGTCACAATTTCTTCGACCAGAACATCCACGGCACGACCAGCGGCAGCCTTAGACAGATCAGCTTTGGTGGCCAGCGCTTCGATCAGCTCGGATTTGTTCATCGTGTTACTCCCTGTTGGTGATTAATGAAAGTTGCATTTTCTCATCTTTGACGTGGTGCCTCACGCGAAAGTGCTCGTGATGCCGCGTCGAGGTCAATCCCCTCGGTCGGCGGCTGCCCGTTACGGCACAGATTGAGTTCGTAGCGGATGGCAAACGGAATACGCTTCCCATCCTGAGTCGGTACCGCATCTTGCATCAAGGTCGCCTCCAAGCGAGCACAACCCGCTTCAGCAAATTTCGACAACGTTCTGACTTGAACCTTCACGGGGTTGGAGGAACGAGTCTGTGCCTTGAAAAAATCAGCCATTGGCCCGCTCAGATCCCCGCCGGACCGACCATTGGGCGCATCGATTGCAGCAATCAAATGCTGCTTAAGATCGGCAGCAAGGATATCCTTGCTTCCCAGCAAAGCAAAAAAACAGAGCGCCATCGTAAGTACGTTCGGAGGTCGATTCATCGGTTGTAATAGCTGTTGACGCGTTGCTGGACAGTGCTTTGGACGTTCTGCCCCATGGACGAGGCGCTGGGAACACGCACACTGGAGGCAATTTCCTGGATGAACTCGCTCATATCGATCCGGGAAAAATCGAGCTGCTCAAACTCGGATGTTGTGAATCCAGAACAGTCCGGGCTTTCAGCGCTCCCCCAGCCTTTCCCGATCTGTCCCCTGCCCTGTTCATTAATGATCCTGGCCAGACGCGAGTTGAAGCAGCAATAGGACTCGGTTTGCTCGATGCAAGTCCGAAGAATCGGGATCCGTGCCGAGCAGAATGAACCCACATGGACGCAAAGATTGGCGTCCCTATGCATTGCCAGCAACTGTTCCGATTGTTCGCAAGAGAGCAACTCGGACAGGAGTTGCAAGGCGACGGCCGCTGCCAATGAATATGGATCGAAGTAGAAATTGAAGCTCCCTAGCGATCCGAGCGAGTAGATTGGTCCGCCCAGCAGACCGCTGGTCACCGTCCCGGTCGAGAACGTCAATCCGTAGAAGCTGAAGGATGGCTGGAAATTGGTTGGAGTAAAAAGCACCTCCGAGGAGATCATGGCTTGGGCGCCAGCCTCGATATAGCTCGTGTATTGGGGGTACATGAAGTCGAACATGTACTTGCTGCCGGCATTCACCGCCAGTTGCCCGCCGGCAAAGGCTCCCTGGATGGTTGCCGACATCAGTACATTGTTGCTTCTGGCAGCACCGCCCCCGCCCTTCTTGCAACAATTCACCAGGCCAAAGAGCTTCTTACGGCACTGTTCCCCAACGCCCTTAAACAGTCGCTGATCGGCACCGTAGACGCCTGCTTCGCGTGCTGCCTCCATCGACGCCATGGCCTTCCCGAAATCCTGATCGGCTGGATTACTGGTGTCGAAGCATCCGGTTCCACTTTGGCAAAATGATCGCTGATCGCATACCGTACGCTGGGTCTGAGATGCCGGTGACGTCTGGCATGAATAGGTTCTTTCGCTCATGTCACAAGCCCCGGAGGCCAACTGGTCAATACATTGGGATGAGACCTGCGTACACCCCCGATCAATCAACTCCTGGCAATCGTTGGTCAGCGTCGTACCAGCACAGGTGTAATCCTCAGAACGAACCCAACAGGAATCTCCCGAGCTTTGTGCCCCAGCCGGCAAAGGGGATACGGTAGTCAAGCAGACCTGTAGCCCATTGATCGTTTTGCAGGGCGTGCTATCGGTACAGGTCGTCGCTGCGTGGACGCAATTGGTGCTTTGCGCGAATGAGGAGCACTGACTGGTATCCAGTGTGTTCGACGTGATGGTGTAGGACGTATTCAGCTCAACCACCGTCGGGGTGCTCGTCGAGGCCGTAACGTTGGTGCATTGATACCGTCGGGTATATTGGTTGCATGACCCGTCGAATGCCGTGCTGTCGCAGGTCGAACTGACCAGCGCACACCCTTCTGTTGCTTTGATGGCCGCGCAATAGTCGATGTGATTCTCGGCAATGCAGGAATAGTCATCCTGATAGCGCCAGCATGTAGCCGTAGAGTTGAGTCCACCCGCTGGCGGCGTCACACCGGCCAGACACACCGTCGCCCCGCTGGGATCGGCCTTGCATGGCGTCGAATCGACACAGGTATGCGCAGCCAGGCGACAGCGGGAATTTTGAACATAGCTGCTGCACTGGCTCGTATTCGCGGTATCCGTCGCCAGCGTGTAGGTGTTATCCAAGCGGACCGTGTTGGTGGGGGTTCCTTGGCTGGAGCCACACCTAAATGTCTTCGTGTACGTATTGCAGGTCCCATTGAAGGCGGTATCGCTACAGGTCGAGCTGGTTTGTCCACAGCCAGCCGCTGTCAGTGCCGAACAGTAATCAATCGAATCGGGTTTGATGCAGGTGTAGTTATCCTGGAGCTCCCAACAGCCGCCTACGTCGGCCAATGTCACGACAACACCAGATATTGTCTTGCTTGGTGTGCTATCAACGCAGATCGAGCTTTCCAGTCGACAATCGCCGGCAATCGCCTGGCCCACGAAAGCCATGAGAAGAAGAGCTACAAACGTCAGTGCCCTCATTACTGTGCCCGCTGCTGCAGAGTGGCGCACTCATTGGATGTCCAACTGCTGACGGTTTTTGACATCGGCAATTGGAGTGGCGCCCCAGTACCAGTTCCTCCTGAGGAATTGCATCCGGAACTGACATTGCGCATCGAAGGCGTACAGGTCGTTGAGCTGCAGCTGACGCTGAAATACACATAGAGATTGCAGCCGAACCCGAGGTTGCTGACGTAATAGTCGGTAACCGACTGCCCTGGAGCCACCGCAACCGGGAACCGGCCGTAACTCCCGTCCCATGGATAGCCAATCCAGTTGTAGTCGTAGCGATTCACACCATCGTAGGATCGGTAAGGTTCCACCACGTACGACCGGCCATCGCTTCCGCAGAAGATATTCATGGCCATGTACGGGTCTACGCACCAGCTGCAATCCATGAACGCGGCCCTTCCCAGCCAGGCGCCGGGCGTGCATTGGCCAAACCCGACTGTCGCCGACACTCCACGCCGACAGCTCAACGTTTCATATCCCTGCACCGTCTGGTTGCATTGATAGTTGTAGCTGGTGTTCACCGCAATCTGCCGACCGATGTAGCAGGTGGCATCGCTGAGCGTTTGCATCTGCTCGACACATTGGTACAGATGATGTTGATCGACGGCGATCTGGCGGGCAGTCGAACAGAAATTACTGCTCACGGGCCGGTACTCGGTACAGACCTCTGTCGAAAAAGTGGCCGGCGTGGTTTCCGTCACCACACGGCATTGCTCCGTACTCGACCCGATATTGACGCCAGTGACCTGCAAGGTTGGGTTGCTGGCGATGGAATTGGCACGACTGATCAGCGGATCGGTAGCACGGTCAATTGAAAAGGCCGGCCGCACGCTCGGGTTGCGTGCCACAAAATTCACTGCATCACACTCCTGCCGCCGATAGGCGTCGGCATCCGGCACTTGGCTAGCGCAGTCCGTAACCTTGGTGACACCGGGTCCAGATAGCTGACCCTGCCCGCCTTGGAACAACTGAGTTTGCGTGGCGCTCTGACCGTAACCTGGAACCATGGGCGCGGCATTCCCGCTACCGATGCCCTGAAAGGCACCATTGATCGAGCCTGATCCAAGCGCCCTGCCCTCAGTGAATGCCGTACCTGCGTCGTAGCCCTGTGCTACCGCGTTGGTCGCGGTCGCCATGAAAACCATGCACCAGACAAATAGGCACCTCACGGACGAGCCCCAGCCAATCTTGCGGCATAGCGCCTTGCCGCTTCTGCCCAGTTCGGTGCTTGGCGTTCAATGAGATCAAGGGCGTAGTCCTGACCAACGTCGCCATCAACCTTGATATAGCTTGCCGGAGCAGCGCATCCGTCCTCACCAATCTTGGTCGCTTGCCCGGACCGGGCGATTACCAACGCCGGTACTTGAGCCACCTTGAACTGTTTGAAGGCTGGGGGATGAATAATGGCTGTGACATTTCTCTTCCCGACCAGGGCGGCCAGTTCCTCCCCCATTCGGCTCAGGGAGTTGCCTTTGAGACCGCGAAGGACGAGGACGGCGCCCGACTTTTCCGATTGGGCGACGATTCGCTCAAGCGCTTCCTTCGGCATCGAGAACGAGACGAAGACCATCAGCTCAGGGATGTCAGATGGCATTTCTGATCTGGGCGGAGACGCATGGCGATAGGACTCTGCGATCTGGGAAATGTCCGGACTCTTGGCTACTGGCTTCGGTAATGCGTCAGTTTTCGGCACAGACAACGGATTCGCTACTCTTGCCGGCCCCATCCCCTTAAGAGCATCCTCCATACGTTGCCGCGCCACGCGCATGTCGCCATCGCTTGGCAGCACAGCCTGCGCCCATGCAATGCTCGACACTGAACACGCAATTGAAGCTGCGATGAGTACGCCGCATCGATATTGATTCATGGTTTCAAAAGGCCCCTTGGCAGCAGTTGCGTTTTCGAAAAACCATGTAGGCGAAGTCCTCGCCTTCAAAAGGGTATTCCTTGCCTGCCCCCCAAAGGACCGTCGATCGTCCCAGGGGCTGGCAACATTTGCCAGCGATCTTCGCCGTCTGCGGGATCGGGTACAGCATCTGGTACTTGTAGCCGGTCTTGTCCATGATCGGCTGCGGGTAATAGCCACAGAGCCCGTCCTCGCCGGATGCCGCCCACATCAGCCCCCCACGATGCATCTTCGCAATCAGGCGGGTCATCTCCAGACTGGATGCCTGGACACCGCCAATATGTGCCTGCACGTTTCCGTTAAGTGGATAGAGGCTTCCTTGGCATCCCGCACACCAGAACAACGTGTTCAGTGGGAACCCCGCTGTTGCCGCAACACAATCCGCAGCACAGGCAGCACGGGCCGGCAGATTGCCGAACAAAGCGACATCTGGATTGAAAATGAACGTCAGTTCATCGTCGTGCCACATTGGATCGAGTTCGGTGAGGTAGGCCACATCGAAGGAACTCTGCTCCAGACAGGCATTGTCGAAGATGGCTTCCAGCCAGAAGATGATTGGGTCGATATACCAATGCACCTGATAGAAGGATGATGTCGAGGTGCTATCCTGGCTGAAGCGCGAACCTCGCGGCGCATCAAACCCGGGGTTCAGCTCAACGCCGCCGAGACTGGTCATGCAAAACGGCCGACGCACGACATCCACGCGGCGAACCGGTTCCCAGAAGCTGACCTTGAACCCCACCCGCAATTGCGACGGGCACATGCAAACTGGGGAGCCGCCAGGGTTGGGTGTGTCTTCCTGCCCCATGGATACCAGGTCAAGGCCACCGAACCGGATGGGGAGCATGCAACTCCAGCAGATATCCGTGATCGGGTTCGCAAACCGGCCGGTACAGGTCGCCGTTGCATACGCTGGCAGCGATGCCCCTGCAGCGGCAATGGCGAGCACGAGGATGAGCGCGAATTCACGGAAGGACTTCATCGACCCTTAACCTCTTCCCGTCTTGAGTCACGACGGCTGGCACCTGATGAATGCCTAGGCGGCGAACCAGTGTCCCGCCCTGGTCATAGAAAACCTGGCATTTCCAGTCACGCATGAGATTCAATGGCTCGCCGGCGACCAAAATCGGCTTTACTGCTCGATCTTGATTCCGCAACAGCTGCCGGGCGAAGGAGACCTGCCGTCTATCCCTGCCATCGAAGAAGACGAGCTTTTCGCGAAGAGATACATGATCCAGTGGATTCACCTTCAGTCCGCGCGCGAACAGGAGCGCGCCATCTGCACCACGGATGTCCCGATCCAGCGTCAATGTCGGGTCGATGAAATAAGTGCGTTTGGCCGCTGTCGCCTTAAGACCGGGGACAGGCTTTGGCTTCTCGATAGCACCGACGACGCGATCGCGGTATTCGCCTTGCTTCCTAGCAAGCTCGCCGGATTTTTCCATCCGACCGAGTCGTGACTGGATGACTTCCAGCAGATCGGCTTCGGCAATATCGTAGGTCGGCCCGACGACACCGAGTTCTTCAGCGTGTGCGATAGGCATCAAGCTGAAAAGCAGCATGGCGAGGAGTTGGGCATGAATCGACATGAGGATCGATTCTGGTCGCGCGGTCGCGACGATGGCTTTTGAAATGCGCCTTTTTCGGGCGCATTTCGGCACCGCAAGTCACATCAGCTTCAATGCGTCTTCAATAATCAGGACATGCTGCGGTAGCATCGCATCTGACCTTGGAGGGAGCAATCGGTGGCATTGCCAGTACTGACCAAACGGTTGGTTGAAATCAAACTCGGAGCTTACTGCGAGAAGAGAATTCCGCACCATGTACGGGATCAGGTGAGGTTGAGTTACGTCATTCGCGGAAACAGCGTGACGCTCAATGAAGAACGTATTGCGTTTTCACAGCCGGGGACGTGGGCGACCGTTCCTATCGCTCAATTTCGGTATGAAGATAGTGGCAGCTGGGGTCTTTTCTGCTCGGACAGAAACTCGAAGTGGCATCGATATCACCAAGCAAAGCCGTCTCGTGACCTCGACACTCTGCTTGCGGCCCTGGATGCCGATCAGACAGGAATTTTCTGGGGCTAAGTCGGGGTAGATCGACTCTCGGTCGCTTGTTCGCGGCGGGGTGACCTGGAGGGAGAGCATCGCTCGCGGATGGATTTCCAGCCGTTCCTGGCGGCAACCGCCTCCCGCAGAATATCCACATACTCGGCACCATGTACCCGCTCGTCCGGCGGCATCGCCCCGTCCGCAAGCTCTGACAGAAGCCGGTTTCGAGTTGAACGAGTTTCGCCAAGCTCAAGAATTCGGCTGTAAGCCTCGCAGGCATAGGCAAACGTTTCTCGTTTGGCGAAATCAATCTCGAGCAGCCACTCCCGATGACGAGTCGCGTTCAGCCCGAGCGTTTCTCGCTTGCAGTTGTGAAAAATGTGGGCAGCCTCGTGAACCACATAATCGTCGAAGCGGTTGTTGGCATCAAAATACTCGACGGAAACATAGCAGGTCGTCTCTTCGCTCAGGCCAACAATATTTGGCGCATCGTCGGAGAGCCGTTTTGCATCAAAGCTTGTGAGGTAAAGATTTGCCAGATTCCACGCTGTCTTGAGCCAAGGCGTTTTTTCGAGAATATTCGCTATTGTCGCCGGCGTGAGAAAGACGACAGAACGCTCAAGCCTTTCGAGGACGATCATGCGTTCCCGCTGCGGGAACAACCCTTGCACCATGGGCGCAAGTTTCGCGTGGGCGAACACCTTCAAGTCGGCATTTTCGAGGAATGCGGGGACGGCTGCACGCCCGGTCCGCTGCAGTACCTCTGAAATGAGTACGCTGCGCAATGCTGCATTCCCGCACGTCGCACGTTCCACGAACGTATCGCCTGGCCAAGTCTCAAAGGCGTTGTCGTAGTGGCCGCTGGCAAGAAAGCGATCAACTTCTGTTCGCTGGAGCGTGTGCATTCTCTGAATAATTTACCCTACTGACGGCGTGGCCGGTATTCGATAGGAATGTGCTTTTTTTCGCGTCTGACACATAAACACGTCAGGAACGACGCTGCCCAAACGCATTATTGACATTCGATTTACCTGGAGTCGCTCTACCAAGAAAGGCTCAGCTTTCCGGGATTGAATCCAGACGAAGGCTCCATCCGCATCTGCCGTTAGGATGCCTTCTCTCACTCCTTCCCGCAAGGTTGTGACGATACTTTGTATCAATGCAAGTCGCGTGTCTTCACCAATTCCCTCAATCTCGCCCTGAACTGGCTTGGGTAACTGAACAGGATCAGCGGATGATATCGATACGGTTGATGGTTCTGGCGGCGTTTTCCCGATCGCCATGAGCTGTTTCACCACCGGCTGAAGCCGAACAACCTTCCACGTCTTGCCACCGTCGATCTCGATCTCCACCACCTTGCGAAACGGCGACAATGGATCAAGAACCAGCCAGTTTCGGCGCGACAGCTCATCAAGAATCGATTTGTTCTCCAACCCATAGCCATTGAGCGCATCTGGCCACTTGAGACACAGCACACCGGAGGAGTCGATGTGAGCCAATGTCTCGGATGATTTTTCGCCGGTTTGAATGTCTTCGGCAAGTGCCTTCAGTGCTTCGCCGACAGGTCCGTCGAGCCGATCGACAACTTCTTCCGGTGGTTTGGCATTCACCTTTTCGGATTGAACCGGTGCCCTGATGGGCGCTGGTGGCACTGCGGGCTCCGCATCGGCAGGCAATTTTGGAGAAGAGATACTTGGCATCTTTTTGGGAATTTCCTCCAGGTCGAGAATTTTTCCAGGGACCGAGAATGGGGCTGGATCGATGACCAGAGCAGCATCACGCAACCTGATGGCAGTCAGTCGGATATTGGGTATCTTCTCGGCTAGCACATCGGGGGCAATCACCCAGTAGCGATTCCCGTCAGTCCGATCCTCGCGAACATTCGCCAGCTTCCGATCAACGAGCATGTCCAGAATGCTGTTCGGGGTTCGTGGCAAGCCCGGAATTTTTTCCTGATTAATGATGGCCGCCATTTCTTCGCCTGCCGCAGGCCAGATTAAATAGAGATACCCGTCAATGAGCCAGAGGCGTGAGCCAGGTTCATTGATTCCCCAGGTTCCATCCCGGACAAGTCTGCGCATGATGTCCACCAGGAACCGTTCCACCGGAAGACCGATCTCATAGCCGGTAAACGCAACACCAAGATTTCGCAGGTCTCGTTCGACACTGACCTGGTCTGAGCGGATCACGAGATCATGTATCAGATTCTCAGCACTGGGATGCCCGTTAATTGTTTCCATCATCCAGAGTACGAGTTCTGTGTCCCCCTCCGCAATCCAGGCAAGGCCCTTTGGACTGATGATGCGCTCAGCAATCAGAGAGGAAATCGCCGTATGCTTTTTCGCACGATTCTCACGCCAATGCAGGAAGTACCGATCAACGCCGTGCCTGCTGGCCCAGGAATAAAGGTCTTCCACGAATGGGTTCCAGACTTTCGCTCCATCTCTGCTGGTAACGACAAGGTCTGTCACCGGCTTACCCACATCGTGGCAAAGTGCCGCTAGAAACACGGCAAGGTGCCACCGTGGTTCTAGCTCACGTCGTCTCCGGGGCGCCTGCTCTCCAGGCAGTAGCACTCGATCCCCAGATTGAAGCGACCACAGGGCGACCTCGGCAGCATGACGAAGCAACCCGCCTGCCCCCCTGTGATGATGAGTTTGGCTTGCCGGCAAGAGATGCGCGTAGGAGGCAAATCGACGCAGAGACTCCAGGTAGAACTGCTCGAATATATCGGGAGAGGCGAGTCCGGCCTCGCGAATCTGACCAATTAACTCGCGCTGAGTCTCGATAAGTTTGTGTGGGTCCGTGGCCGGCAGACCCCTCATAAACGGTGGGTACCGAGGGATATCCTCGTCGATTGCCGTTTGGGCAGCGTCATTCTCAGCGGGCTTGCCGACAGGTTCCTGATTTTGACTATCAAGACGAACTGTCTTTCTGATGAAACTTAACAAGGTCAGCCATCCCTTTCGCCAACGCCTTGCTGTGTTCTGTCCAGGCCGCGTCGAATCCCAAGTACAACGCGAAGACGCTGCCGTGCCCGATCAGGATCAATATCCAGAAGGCCACAGATCGAGTTGAAGGAATTGGCTGTATTGGAAATGCCATGGAATATCCATATCAAAGCTTCACGCTGTATGCCGCCAATACTTCTCTCCGACTTCTCGATTGACCTCACGTTGCCTTTCGCATCTTCGATCGCTTGATGAAGGACAGCTATCCATAGGCGCTTCGATCTTTGGATGACCTCCGATGTGGCGCGATCCGATTCCATTCCGAAAAACCCAATGTGTCCCACGTCAGAAAATCCGATGCGCCTTCCCGATGATTTGATTCCGACCAACCCAGCCGGTAAGCCGGTACCGTGAATCAAGGCTGTCGGGATGTGAGCCGGCAACGTAGTAGTGCCCTTCCGGAATTGTGCCGATGAGACCAATATCCAGCGGCTCTCCGGTTCGGGCTCTTTCCTTCGCACGGCCGACTGAAGTGCCATCTACGAAAAAGTCTCGGCCATTCGCCGTGACGACTGAATCGGGCAGTCCGATCAACTTTTTGACGAAAATGCTCCCGTGGGGATAAGGCCAGTTTGCCTCCCATCTGAAGGCAACCAACTCTCCGCGTGCTGGCATAACGCCTTTCTCGACAAGAAAAATGGTGCCAGGAAGACTTTCCGTGAGATTCAGGGCGACGAGATAAGCACGGCCAAATGCCAAATGGGCTGCCATGAACCAAAGGACAACGGGAAACCAGCGCCCAGACAGATTGAACAGACGAATATGCATGGTGCCACTGTATTGGCGCAATCGGTTAAGCAGTTTTCGAAATGCGTCCAGCAAAGGCACATTTCGCGCGCACGAGACCTGAGAGGTGGGCATCCTGCAAGCAGCAGTTGTCCCTGCACGTTCTTGCAGTTTTGAGAAACTGTGCGAAGCTGAACCGAAAACTGATCGGAGGCACTTATGACCATCGCCGCTGCTGCGACTCAAACGAGCAACCTGCTGGGTGCGCTACCGCTGCTGGCTCTGTTATTGATTGCCGTTGCCCTTTTTCGTTGGAATCGAAAATCTAAAACCACGGCGGCACCACGGCTCGCTCAACTCGAGCACGAACTCGATTCGATCAGAAACCGGATATTGCTAGTCACAATCGATAATGTGCCCGGCCAGAGGATCGTCAAGACGATCGGTTACGTGGAGGCTCTTTCGGAAACGGAGGCTGCTTCAGACTGGGAGTACCGCATCGCGGAAAAAGACGCTTTACTCCGGCTAGCTCAAAAGGCACTTGGTATCGGTGCCAATTCGGTAGTTGGCGTCAGAAAAATCAACGCCAACTATGATCAGGCAGGATCGCAGTGGCGCGTATCACGTGTGGCATATTGTGGAACGGCTGTCGTCAGCGCGAACTGAGTACCCATTGCATTCAATTGGAGGCTTGGCCACAGATGAGCGTGAGCTTCCGCTCCCACTTCACTACGGTCTGTTCTGCTTGGGATCTGTCTTTGGGTACATCCGGTGAAGCGTGGTTCCATCATGGACACCGATATACCATTCAAAAGGGAATGGGGAGTTTCCGACGATGACGAACACGAGACCATTGATGAGTAAACGCGCGGCCTCAGCATGATCGGCTGCAAGGCGGTCATCGGTCCCAGATGGCTTTGGTTCAGCTTCCGGGTGCGTATGCCACAACCCAACGCAATAGAGCCCTTGCCGAAGCATATCTTCCCGTTGACGCATCGCCTCATCGGTATCAAACGTTACGCTGGCCCATGATGATCGGCGTGACTTGAGTACTGTCGCCACATCAAGCACGATCACAGGTTTGGTCAGATCTCTGGTAAAAAGCTGACCTACGGACTCCCGCTGATACCAGCGACGTTGGGCGTGTTTCTCAAGAATAATGGTTGCGGCCATGCCAAAACTCATCTCCCAGTCGGCGTTGACCAGCTTGAACAAGGGCATCGCGTTCTCAGATCTCACGATGTACCTTGGGAAGCTCCCGCACTATGGTCACAGACTCGGTGCCGGACCCAGAGGGCGGGTCGAGATTGAACTCAACAAGTGTCGACGTTTGTTCGAAATAGGCTCGGTTTCGAACCATTGAACAGATTCCGGACGGAGTACTGGCGCCATTGAGCACCGCCAAGGCTCGCTCGGCAACCAAGCCCGCAGCCCGCCATGTGTCGGCCATCCCGTAGGAGTGGAAGCCCTGGCCGCAACCGGGCAATTGAACCTGCAGGTCATCAGGCCATCTCGCGATGTTCACCGCTGTTTCGGCGGGATCCGAGGTGGGCCACTCATCCTCACCGGCCACAAGGAGAGTATGCGCAGCAGCACAGCTTGGCTCCATCCAGGCCATCAGGACTGGAGCCAGCTTCAGGATGGAGCGACGAAGCCTAGAAGTGGCAACTCGAACCATTTCCTCCCCTGTGCAGTCGATCACTAGGTCAGGCGCCGACCGCTGCGAAGCCTTGCTGAACCATTGCATAGCCGACTCTGGGAATGAGTGCATTTGCACTCCAGGCACGGAACTCTCGACTCTCCCGCAGACGGCCGTAGCTTTACGTTCACCCACACTGGACGCCCCCAGCAGATGCCTAGCAACATTCTCCGAATCGAAAGTCTCTGGGTCTACAACCTCAATGGTACCCACCCCGGCGCGAGCAAGGAGTTCGATGACGGGGCTACCCAGCGACCCACATCCGAAGACAACTACCTTCTTGCTTGTCAGGCTCTTGAGCTTGTCGGATTGATGGTCTCGGGACAAACTCCATTGACGGTCGATTCGTGTAACCTCGACTGGGACCAAAACCGGACTATTCATCCGCGCCACGTGGGATGGCAGCAATCTCCAGCCAAAGACGACCGTACCTTGAATAAGCGCCACGAACACCGGCGCCTTGTTCGGCCATCGTCGAGACGAATACCAACTGGAGAGATATCGAGGTGTGTCGCTGAGTTGTGAAATCAGGTCGTTAAGCTCCTGGAACGACTTGGGCCAGGTGCTCGGTGTCCACCTTTCCACGAGTGGGAGTTGAGCTACTAGGGCAGCGCCGCGCACAATGGTTCCGACCGCCCATCCACGAGACCTTGCGAGCTTCTCAGGCTCAGCGCATGACGATGTGGCGAGTGCCTTACCTCCATTAGCCAACGCGACTGCTCCAACTTCTTGGACTCCGTCAACGTTGATGTCTACATCAAGTAGCAGCTCTATGGTCCGATAGGCTTGTGGAGCCTTTGACTTCGCGGCATATCGGCTCCAATAATCCTTTCGCTCTCGATGGAACTCCGCCTCGACCCAGCCGGGCGACTGGCAACATGATAGGAACTCGTTGAGCCGGACCAGCACACGTCCGACTGCCTCTACGGGGGCCGTAAGGTCATCCAGACTTGGCAGTATCCCGTGGCAGAAATGTCCATCGATTTCGATGTGCGGATAGCGTAGGCAGAACTTGCTATCGACTTCTAGGCGGGCGGCACTTAGCGGAAAGTCCTGTTTAAGCACAAGTGACGGTGAGCTTCCGTCCAACTCAGGAATTGCCGCCATTAGCCTCCATACTCGGCACTTCGTTCCCACTTCCTGTGCCGGACAACGCGCAGCCATGCCAGGGCCTTTGGCGTCAAACCAGTGTGTGACCTCGTCTATGGAGTCCGGAAACAGGGGCTGTACGGGCAATGCGTCGCCTGCTTACGCCAGTGTGTTTGTCTTGCGGCCCACCGGGGTGGCAACGGAGGGATTCGCCAGTGGTACGCCGGACGCTGCAACCAAGCTTTTGAGCAATGGGCTGCCTTGGCTCGTAACGCCCAGACTATCCCGCCATGCGTCTATGCCGGCTTGACCGAACACGCTCTTGAGTTTTCCTTCAGTGCTCGTCGAGTACTCGTCTGTGAGCAGCGCCTCCAAGTGACCTTCAAGCTCTGCATGCCAATGCTTGAACTCCCGAGCACGCGCCCCCTTGTCCGAGTTCCAGCGGTCAGCGAAGTTCTCACTTGGCAACTTGGGGTTCGGCACTAAATATTTGCCTGCCGCATCCGGCTTGACGTACCGCGGCATCTCGTCAACAACGGCGAGGACAACCTCGATGGGGGAGTTCATAGTGTGCTGGCGAGTACGCCAGATATTCTCAAACGCATGCGTGGCCGCGGTCACGATGATGACTGAGATGGGCATCGCTGCCTTCTGCTCCTCGGTTGCAAAGTGGTAGAAATTGTCGCGGTGCAGCTTCATCAGCTGGATAGCTCGACGGAGAATGTCATCGATCCCAACCGGTTCGGCGGGCAGAGGATCAATGGACTTGCGAGCTTCCACGAATGCAGCGAGCGACGCCATATCCTTGAAAGGGAATCGGAGCTCAGCAAGCTCACAGAACCAGTCAGCGAATTCCTTTGGGTTTGAGGGGCTCCAAAACGTGTCCGGATCCCGAACACGCAAACCTGCGCCGTATGCTTGGTTCCGATCCGCCACCGCTGGCGTGACATCGAAATAGTATGGCTTTTGAGGATAGTTTAGCTTCCAACAACGCCGGCGAGGTTCGGGATCTCCAGTCACCTCCTCACGGCCCAACAGCGCCCGGCCAAACTCCTCGAACATCTGTTCCGAGTCAGGGTTCTGGTATTTCGGTCCTGAGAGCTCAACCACGACGTCAATGTCGAACTTGGCGTTACCACGCGGGCTGATGGTGGTCTGGGTGCGCATCGATCCCTGCGGATAGACATCCACCTCATGCCGTGGAATGTCGAGCTTGGTGGCGATGTCGTCGGCGAGCTTCAGGTACTCCCTTTCGGCGTCCCTGCGTTCTGAGTCGTTGAGTTCAAGGCGCTTTAGCAACGACATGATGAGCTGCTCCCAGCGGCCTGCATCCCGCGTGAGGCCAAGCGACTTCAGAAGGCGTTCTGAGAATGACATGGTGGATTGTTGATTGTTGTCCAAGATAGTGTCCTTGTCGACCAAGTTTAGGAGATGGAAGCTGACTCGCCGGTCGAGGGCAAAATCACTTCAGTGGAAGAGATTTGAATTGTGGGCTCGAATGGGCCCCATGCACCCTGTGCAGCACCAAGTCGACGCTCGTACAACACGAAGTCAGCCTGGTGGCGAGCCTGCATCTTTTGACCCAATCGGAAGCACGCGGTCGCGGGACCCATGACAACCAGGTGAACGATCCGCACCCGCCACTGATCCTGAATTATCTGCAACGCGTCGCCTACTGCGCGACCGACCAGCTCGAGGTCATCCGGGTGCTCCATGACTCGATAGCTAGGGCGATCTACCGTCACCTCGATGGTAGGCAAAACGTAAGCACCACCAGCGAACAGGTGCGCGGGCAACTCGGAAGATGGCGGTGACACAGTCAGGTTGACCTGTAGCAACGCCTCGACTTCTCCATCCTCGGCCACGCGATGCACATGCACCTTGAACTTGTCCGTTGCCGGCTTCGGGCAATCCAGCCAAGCCCACTGGCCCCCGCGATTGCCGGCTACCTGGTCGCGGTGGAACTGGAACAATTGGACCGTACTCGATTCACCCACTAATCGCCCAGACAGCACGAGGACGGATGTTCCATGCAGTGGAAAAACGGCGAGCGGTGCTCGCTGCGCGCCTCCGTGGGTCGTTCCATAAAGGAGCCCTTTCAACCGTGGAATGTCCGTTCGCAGCAACTCGAGCAGGCTGAGCCAGTAAGCATTCGAATTGGAGGCTCCTAGATGCGATCCGTTTCGAGCAAACCATTCAGCCCGCGGTGTGGCGGAGCGGAGTCGATGCAGCCACATGGCTTCTTCGGCGACACGTTCATCGAAAGCGAAGGATTGGCCCTCGATGTTACCGCCAATGACCAGCATCTGAGCCGCCGGAAACCGCAGTGAATCGAGCAGGCGTCGAACCTCACCAACGCTCTTCTCGCGCATTTCGCTGAGCAGCTCGACGCCGTAGCGATTGGGGGCAATGCGGTCAATCAGCCGATGGCACTTATCGCACATCAGCATGATGTTGGTCGGGTCGTTCGCAAGCCTAGCCGAGTGCGTTTTGTCCCCGCGGGGGCCATCACTAGACGACGCCACGATGTGAGCAAAATAGCCGTAGTTACCACTTGCGCCTGGAACAAAGTGGTGCCGCAGATCCTCGCCACAGCCATCGAGCTGGCAACGCCATCCAGCCAACGAAGCAACCTCGAACCTAGTCTTCGCGTCAACCTCTCCCTGTCGGCCGCCGGCCTGAGTGACGGCGTCTCGGGTCTTCTGCCATGCCTTCACATAGCTGGTAGTCACTTTCAGAGGGGTTTGCGACCGATAATCTGTAAACAATGGGGCTGAGTCGGTTGTTTCGACCCAGAGCAAGCGATTCTGTTTACCTGCCTGTTCGAGAATCTTCGCCGTCTCTTCGGCTAGGTCACCCTGCCCCACTTCCAACCAGTCGTCATCCGTCGTGGATCTTGCAGCAAGAACACGAACAACGAACTTGTTGGCAACGACAAGCAGGTGCTCGCGCCCTTGCGCGATGTGGGTACGTAAGCTGTCGGCGAGTTCGGAGTCGGAACAGGAAGTCGTCACGGTTCAGCCCTTCGGTGGAAATGGGTCGTTACCGTAGCTGTTGCGTTCTCTAATTCGTCCGTTTTCACCGTGAATAATGACCTCGGCTTGCTGGTTAATTGCGATTCCGCGTGCTGCCCTTTCTGCTTCAGCCTGTGTGTTGTGGTGTGAAGTGTCCCGCTCGTTGCCTTCGCCGCGAACGGCCCAACCGTTTTCACGGGGTACTACATGCTGGTTCTTACCCATATTTTGCCTTTCCATAGCTGGGTGGTTAAAAAGGTCTGATGTCATTAATTCTGTTTCAATTTTTCTGGTTGCCAACTTTTACATACTACACATAACATCAGTACCTCATCGTTCGATATATCGGGTTTATTGCTTAGGTTATGGGAAAATTAATGTATTGTCAAGTCGATGTTATTTTGTTCGTAATAATGGTATATTTTGAAAACCAAGGATGCCTTTTAAGGAGTTAGATGTGCCCACGCTATTAGGCGACAAGATACGCAAACTGCGTCAGGGGAAGCGCTTTAGCCTTGATCAGTTGGCCGAACTGGCCGATACAAGCAAGAGCTACTTGTGGGAGCTGGAGAATCGGGATACCGCCAATCCCACTATGGACAAGGTAGCCAAAATCGCCGCTGTGCTCGGCGTAACCCCTGAGTTCCTACTTGACAATCAGCAAACGGAGCTATCGGAGACGGTAGCTGATCGTGCGTTTTTCCGTAAATACCAGAAACTTCCTGCGGAAACCAAGCAGAAGATTCAGGACATCCTCAAGGTCATCCAGGAACCCGACAAGAAGTCCGAATGACGCCGATTCCGCCGAAAAAGCCCATAGCCGAGGCGAACAGGCTATCCACTCTGCTCAACATCAGCTTAGGGAGCGAACGATTCCCCGTCAACGTGGAACAACTCGCCAAGTCCTACGCCGGTCAATTCGGCCACACTGACCCCATCACGCGTGTCATCGGTGACGATCTGCCGGGCTTTGAGGGCGCTTTGTACGGAACAGAAAACAAGGGGCGGATCGAGTGGGCCCTTATCTACAACTCGGCCGTTTTCGTGCCGGGTCGTATCCGCTTCACAATGGCTCACGAACTCGGTCACTATATCCTGCATCGCCAGACCCGGAAAAGCTTCGAGTGCAACCAGGACGACATGTTGCGCTGGGAGTCGCAAGAGAAACAAATCGAGGCGGAGGCCGATGTCTTCGCATCATCCCTTCTGATGCCGATCGACGACTTCCGCACCCAGATCGGGCACGAGATTGTGGACTTGGAAATTCTGGACGGCTGCGCCGTGCGTTATGGTGTATCGCTCACAGCCGCCGTACTGAAGTGGCTGGAGTTCACACCGCAGCGAGCGGTATTAGTTGTCTCCAGAGATGACCACATTCTTTGGGCTCGATCAAGCCAATCGGCGCTCAAGTCTGGCGCGTTCTTCCGGACGCGCGGGCGCGTAATACCGGTCCCGGAAGGATCGATGGCAACCTCGAATCAGATAGTTGTTCCGGAGCGTCAGGGAATTGAAATCGCGGCCACCATATGGTTTCCCACCGAGCCAAAGGATATGGTCTTGCGAGAGATGAAGATCGTTTCCGACCGTTATGAGCAGACCATGTCGCTGCTCATCCTGCCCAAAGCGGAACCCCGCTACTGGAAACGTGACGAGGAGGAAGATCGGGAAACGCTAGACGAATACATTGGCTCTGGACGCCTGCCCAAGCGCTGAATATCGTCCGCATTTGGGTGCATCCTTCATTCCAGTTGGCCTCCTGTGCGCGGGCTCAGTGGCACATAGAACGCATATTGCCCTGAAACAGAAACAGCCACTCGCGAAGCCCGCCCTTCCATATTGAGCAGTAACTGCACGTAACCCGATTAGCAGGGACTCTCCCGCTACTTGCTATTCTTCCCTCCAATGGTCTCTTGAATGTAGCTGCCCGGGTTCGGCCCAGTTACTCCATTTACCACACGATTTGCCGCGTCAGAGACATCTTCAGCGATCTCCATCCCCTTACCAACAGGAGATGCTGGCTTCAGCTTGCGGAAATTGGATGGTATTGCATTTTCCTGATGAGCTTGCCCTGCCCCTTCCTTCCGGTCGTTAACCTCGAACGCGTTCCTGGAAAACTCCCGCATCGCTGTGTGCATGGCCTGGTCGCTTGGCCGCTCCTGCGGGTTGACCCCAGCGCGCCCCGTTCTCCCCTTCACCTGCCCCAAATAATCGCCACCTGCTGATTCGACCGATTCACTGCCCGGAATGCCCGCCCGATTCGCGTCATGCCTTGCCTGGATTGCCTCAGCCCCCTGCACCTGCCCGCCCATCTCTCCCAGCATCCGGTCGTAGTTCTGCGCGGTGTATTCCTCGATGTATGGCCTGAGCTTATGCGGATCGCCCATGACCCCCTGAAACTTTTCGTAGTTGTACTCAAGTTTCGGCAGCAGGAAATCCTTGATGAAATGATCCTGTAGCTGAAGATTTGACCCAAGCTGGCCGCTGTGGGAAAGCTCCCACATCTGCCGGTGCCCCTCCGTTTCCTGCAATGATGCACTGAAGGCGTCGCGCGATTGCCGTGCGTGGTCCAGGGACGCACGCATACCATCGCTGCCGGCGGTCTTTCCTTCATCGCTGGTCCGGTAGTTCCGTTCCCAGCCGTTGTCGAGCACGGTGCCCACCTTCTTGCCGAAGCTTGATTCTTTAGCGAATTGAGCCATCTCCTCCAGAGATCGCATCGAGTCCGCGGAATTGCGCATCTTGGCCGACACTTCCACACCTCCGCGAAGTCCGGCAATCTCCAAAAGCTTCGGAGTACTCATGCCCATCGATGCGCCAACCATGAGCTCCATCGCGACCTTCTCGCTGACACCGAGTTTTCTGGCCCACTGATCGACCTGGCGTAGGGTTTCATTGGCTTCTTGATTCCGGCTTGACCCCATACCATGGCGGTACCCTGTCGTATCACTAGCGCCCTTGGTGTGGCTTCTCTCAAAGCCAGCCTCCTGCTTGAGTGCCGCGAGAGCACTTTCAGCGTACTCCGCAGATTGCTGCTGCGTCGCCTGCTGGGAGCGTTCGTAATTTTCCTTCGCTGCAGCCCCCAAGGAATCGTTGAGCGCCATATCGGCACGGACATCGCTTTTCGCCTGCTTGACGACGAAGCCGCCACCGGAAAAATGGCTGTAATCGAATCCTCCTCGTGCCTGGTAATTGGTCATACCCTGACGCAAGCTGGGGTTCATGTCGACCGCCAGACCCTTCATCGTGTCGTGACTGACATTGTTGAGGGAGGCATTACCCATCTGCATGTTGCCCATGGCCAAGGCGCTGGCGATCTTTTCCGGGTCGCGTGGCGGCGCCACCAGACCGGCGACCGACTGCAGTCCGACCTCGCCACCTTTCACGATAGCGGCAGCGATGGCCGGGATTGAAATGACCAGCATCCCCGCAATTGCCTGGTCGCTGACAATCGCGGTATTGAGGAAGCTCATCTGTTCAATGGACAAGCCACTTCCAGCGCTTCCATTCGTGTATTGGCTTCTCGAATACATCGTGATGATGAAGTTCATCACGGCATAGAGCGGTGCCCAAAGCTGAATCCAGAACAAGCTGGCCGCGTAGGACTTGATGATGGTGCCGGCCTGATGCCCACTGAGCACCACAAAGAGCAGGAAAACCGGAAAGATAGCGTACTGGACCAATTCGATGGAATTGCGTACCTTGGGCATCGTGGATTCGGCAACCCGCGCCATTAGCTTGTAGGAGTCGCTCGTTGATCGAAGTGACTGTGCCATCGCAAGGTTGGTCTGGGCGCTGGCGGCATCCCCTAATTGCGCAGGCAGCATGTACTGCGCATCGATCATGAAGTTGGCGACGATGGCCTGCTTGACAGCATCCTGCGCCGAAGCCGAGACCCCCAGGAGATAGTTGGTCGAGGTTGCCAGGGAGCCGACAATCGCGGTTCCGGCATCTGACTGGCTCATTTTCGGGTAGAGGCGTGAACCCAGCAAAGTGATCTGGCGGCTCGATTCCGCATTGATCTGGGTAGTGAGGCTCTGATACGCCACATCGCAGCCGACCGTACTCATGATGGTCGGGTCCGTCGTGTCGCGCAAAGTCACCAGTCGCGCAGGGTTTGTCTTCCCGTTCAGGCTGACCCAGACGTTGTTGACCTCCAGGATGTCCTCTTTCATGCGGATGTAGCCGGTGGCCAGATCCGGCGCGACGCACTCCCGGTAAAACTCCAGCAAGTTGCTGGTCAGAACGGGATTGCCGCTCTTGACGGCAAGACGCTCGGAGAGCACCCGGTGGCCGAACAAGGTGCCGTTCCGTCGGAACTTCACATCATCGGGTAGCGAGAATACGGTTTCGAAGGCCCCGGTCAGCCAGTCCCCTACCTTGCTCATGCTGTGTGCAAAGGCGCCCAGACCAATGGGTACATTGGCGACAGCTCGCGGTGGCTCATTCCCTGTGCGATCGACGATGGTCACCGTCACCTTGGGAATCAGCAGCATGGATTGGAAGATGGCCAGGAAGAAGAGCCACTTCCACATCCCATCCAGTCGCTCCCGCCCAGTCAGGGTGGCGATGACAACGACGATGATTCCCACGATCGCCATGGTGCGCAGCAAACCGAGGTAATCGCCGCTACCCATGATGGAAGCGACGGCATTGAACATCGCCTCCAGCTCCGCGACGTTCCAATAGGCATAGACCTCGTACATTCTGGTTCTGCCCGATCTACCGGTTGAAGACCATCATGGACTGGAAGATGTTGGTCGGCATCCCTGCATTGAGGCTTTGATGCAGAAGCTGGAGCGAACGGCTCATTTCTGCGACCTGCATGCCCTTTTGGTACTCGGCGCGCAGCATGTCCCGCGCCTCCTGCTCGACTTCGTTGAGGCGGACGAGAATCTTTTCCGAAGCAGCGACGGCATCGGGACCGCCCTTCCCTGTCTCGTTCTGCAGAGCACTGCGAAGCGTCTTTGAGAGATTCGTAAAGTAGGCGTAGGCCACATCCACAGCAATCAACTGGGCGTAGTCTTCAGTGATCCGGTCACCGCCAGGGATACTGCTGGATACCGCGAGCATCTTCCAGACCGGCAGGGAAGAATTGCCGATCAGGGCCGTATCCAGACTGGTTTGCCCCGTGGCGTCCCGATTGATGATCTTGTCCCGCATCGCTGCAATCCGGGTTCTGACTTGCCGGGAGAACGGAGTCACAGTAAAGGCGCTCTCCGAGAAGGTCGGCGTCATGCACTCCGCCGTGTCGGCGCCGCACTTCAGGCCGGGCAGATTGACTGTCATTGAACCACCATCCCCGACGAACTGCCGGAAGGTCAGCTTTCCGCCGGGTAGATAGGCCCACTTGGCTTTCTCGTCGGAGCTCTCACCGGGCGGCGTCACGATGATAGTGCCGGTCAGGCTCATCAATAGCTCCTTGGTCTCATCGGTGACGCCGACGACACGGGATAGCGATCGCCACACGACGTTGCCCGGTTCGAAAAGCTCCCGATACCCCTGTGACGAGTTCTTGGCCGCTGTCCGGATACTTTTGGCCGTAGCACTGCTTTTCTTCCACTCATCCCAGGACTCAAACACATCCCCAAAGATGTTGAGGCTCGCACCGGCAGTTTTCCCCTCCTTCTCCTGGGTCTTGTCCGTCAGCATGCTGCCGGCCGCCGTGACGATCCCTTCCGCTGCCTGGCAGGAATTGATGTTGAGATTGTTCATCTTCGACGCCTGATCCTGCAGGTACTTCAGAAGATCACAGAGGTCAGGCGACATCGAGCACAAGGCCATGTTGAAGGCAGCGCCGATGGCGTTGTTACCTATGTTCCGCAGCAGTGCGACAAACTGTTCCTTATTGATGAAAGAAAATGATCCTGCGAACAAATCGATTCCGCCGCAACCAGCCCGAAATGAAGGCGGCGAAATGCTTGCCAGCTGGTAGTTACGCACCGGGGTGCGCATATAGAGACTTCCTCCGGTATAGAAATTCATCGTCTGCCCGCGGTAGGCGTCCGCACCGGTCACATTGCCGTAGGCGCCGATGTCATTGAACCAGTCCTGCATTGACTGGGAGACGTTGGCCATTGCCGGACTGGCCAGCGTCGAGCAGACAAGCGTGATGGCGATGGTTCGACGGAGACATGAACTATTCATGGGCAACCTCAATAAAGTTCGCCGGGACGTGTTTGAGTCAGGATGTAAATGCGTTCGACGATCTCTTGAGCCGAAAGCACACCTGACCCGATCGGAAGAAGCCGGCGATCCTTGATATTCCCCAACACCACGAGCGGCACAACGCTGACGCCCAAGGAAGCAGCCATCCCGTTGTCCCGTGACGGTTTTGGGAACTCAGGCAATCCGCCACCGTCAAGAGAGACAGGGAAAACAGCAATTCCGTACTGCTCGGACAGGAATTTCAGCGTTGGCGCCATGCGATGGCAATACGGGCAATCCGACCGGAAGAAGAAAAACAGCCCCCAGTCCCGCACCAGACTCGCGAGGGTCTCTGCTTCCTTGCGCGTCCGCTGGACATCGCGCACCTGGATGGCCGAGTTGTTGGACGGGTTCCGCAACTGATAGTTGAGTTCCGGATTGGCCCAGATGACCCGGCGCCAGACGTCCGAAAACACTGAAGCCCTGTCCATCAGAGCTTCCTGGGCCACGATGTAGCTCTTGAGGTTCTCTGGCGTCGGCTTGACGATGGCAAGCGCCCTCTTCCGCTCCGCATCCTCTCTCAACTTCTTCAGGGCCGCGACGGCCTCATCCTCTTCACTGGCTGCCTTTGGTTTGGGCTTTTCGACGGCGTCATCGATCCGATCACTTTCACGCGGGATATCGCAATACCAGTTGAACCGACTCTCGTCGCAGCGCCAGATAGAGTCATACTCCAAACTGCTTTCCGCTGACGCAGAATTGACGAACACGAGAAGTAAGAACAGGAGAGCGATACGCATTGGTCATTGCGCCGGTGCGCCGATAGCCGGTTGCTTCAGGATGTCCGCCACTCGCGCGGACAAGTCAGGGATTGCTTTAGCGGAAGTCGCCTTGAGCAGCGCCGCGGTATTGATCAGAGCACACTGGCATTCCTTTCCAACCTGTTCGAGGGCAGCATCCAGCCGCACGCCGAAGGCCTTGGCTTCATCGAACAGCTTCGCCTGTTCAGCGGCATCCATTCCCGGTTTGACGCGCTGCGCCAGGGATTGCTGTTGTTGAAAAACGATGGAGCCAATATCCACGCGGGCAAATCGCGGAATTTCCACAGGCCAGAAATGCAAACATAACGCGGTAATGCATGCCCACAACATCAGCGTAACGGCCACGGTGAACATTTGTATTTTCAGAAGACTCATGACTAATCTGCCTTATTGTGATGCGCGTTCAATAACGAGGCGTTCAATGGCTTCCGAAACCGACAACCCCTGCTCACGCAGGCGTTTGATGGCCTCGTAGTCCTCGGCACGGGTGGAATAAACCAGCATCGAGAAGGGGTCGAGCAGGAGCCGTCCCAGTCCCGACCCCATTGGCGAGTGAATGTAGATCTCCGAGAAATGGCCGTGCTCGGTACTGACAGAACCGAGCTGACGCTTCAACCATTCGTCCAGGGATAGCTTGCCCTCCTTGCCCAGGCGTTCGATGTTCTCGGCTTTCTGGCGAAGCAAGAACAGCCAGTCGGCATTGTTGATGGCCGCCTTGGTCGCCTCGTTCTTGTAGTAGTCGTCGACGGATTGGGTGATCGTCCCGAACGCGCCGCCATACTTGCGGGCGCGGCGATAACCGGCCTCGATGAAGCTGCCGCTGGCGCCGGATCCCATGAGATCCCAGCTTTCGTCGATAATGACGAGCTTGCGCCGGGAGCGATCACGGTACATCTCCTGGGTGATGCGATACATGATGAGCTGCATCACTACCGACTGGAGATCCTTCTTGGACTTCAGCTCCTCAAGCTCAAGGACGACAAAATCCTTGTCGAACTGGATATTGGCATCTCCCTCGAAGTAGCTCGCGTAAACGCCATGACGGGTATAGGGCTCCAAGGCTGTGGCCAGGCGACTGAGGTCGCGCTCGTACTCGCCCTCCAGAGACAGTCGCCCGGTCTGGAGCAGCTCATAGATGTCGGTGATGGTTGCTGCGCGTCCTTTGGCATCCCAAACCCGCTTGATGGCCGAACCCAGCGCGGTGTATCCGTAGTTATCGAGCGGCTCCCGTGGACTCGCCATTTGGGCAATCAGGGGCAAGATCATTTCCATATCGGCGCTGATATCGATGATCATGGAGAATGGATTGAGGCAGATGGTGTTCTGGCGCTCATCCGAAAACTCGATGAACTCACCGTCAAGCAAGTCACAGAGGTTCTTGTAGGAGCGGCCGACGTCGATGATCCACACTTTGGCCCCGGCGCCAAGGTAGCGATAGGTCATCTCATTGACGAACACAGACTTGCCGGATCCCGACAGTGCCGCCACGGCGAAATTGAAATTACCACCGGTGTTGTCGAAAAGATCGAAACCGACGATCTGCCCGCGTCGGCCAAATAGGGTCATCACCGGGGTTTGTGTTCCCTTCCACTCGGCGATCAGCGGCGATGTCATAACTGCGTTGTCCGCCGTCTTGGTGTTGATTCTCCCGAACTGACGAAGATCGGCTTGCAGGCCTGGCGTCAGGGTCATGGGTAGCGCCGCCGACAGGGCCTGGTGCTGTAGATAGAAGTCCTTGGTTAGATCGAAGCCGCGCGCCCGCCACACGGCGCGTACGGCGTGCTCGCAGCGAGAGGCATCCTCGACCTTCGAGACAAGAGCTATCTGGTGGTACATGCCGACCACCGTTCTGCCACTGTCGAAGGTCTTGAGCACCAAGTCCCAATCGCGCTTGCGCTCCTGGAGGTCAGGCTGGAAGTGCGCCATGTAGGAACCGGCGCTCTGCGTTGCCCGCGCCGCCTTCATCTGGGCCTTGGTTCGCGCTGACTCGTAGTCGAGCGAGACTGCCCCCATGGTGATCAGGAAGGGACACGGCATGGACAAGGCGAGTTGATAGGGATCGCCGATCATGTAGTTCATGCCTGAAAGACGGAAGAAACGCGGATACTGGCGCACCGAGAACAGTTGCAGGACAGACTCGTCGCCACCGGCCTTGCGGAAGCGAATGTCCCCGTCCCCCACGCGGGAAGCGACCTCCAGATCAGAAAGTTGATCGCGCAGTGGCAGATTCTCGTTCCATTCAATTGGACGCGATGCACCGCCTGCAAACAGGCGGTTGTGATCGAAAAAATCAGCCGTGAAGTTCATGAGCTCACCCGGGCCCCAATCGTGCCCCGGCAGATGGGCAGACTTGAGCGTGGCGTGAACGCTTTCCCGGATACGTAGTGCCTCGTCGACATCCGCCGGGGATTCAGGATCGAGAGGCAAGGTAATCGCGATGACCGAACGAAAATCCCGCAGCAGATAGGTCTGGTGGCCGAAGATGGACTGGCCAGTGCCCTTCAGGTAATGGTCGATGCGGCGACGTGCGAGGAGTCGGAATATGTTCCCATGACGCCGCTCTTCAAAGTCCGCTTCGTCGATCGACACCGAAGATGGCAAGAGGTTGGCCTGGGCTCGGAGCAAAGGAAGGATATGGGGACTGCCGTAAAGGGAAATCTGTATCCCCGTTCCCGGCGGGCAGGAGACGAAGAGGCTGGCAAGAACCTTTTCCATTTCGTCGCTGGCACCGGTCTGAGGCAAGGTCTCAATACAAAAGCCAATGGCGTGCTCTTCCCGCTCGCCAAACCCGCCCTGATCCAGGACAAACAGCCGGGCATCCTCCTGCCACGCCAGGTAGGGAAGAATCCCAGTGAGGCGCGGCATCTGCGAAATTTCCCGCAATAGTTGCCGAGGTAAATGATCAGCCTCTGCCGTCCGTTCCGGCAGGAAAGCGGCGCGAAGTGCATCGAACCACCCCATCAGCCCCCCTCCCCGCCAGCGGGTGGACTCTCACGCCCCTGCAGAGGAAACATTGCATTGGGCGGTACGGCAGGATTGCTCCGCTCCATCCGCAACGCTGGCCGTTCGCTGGCATTGGGTGCCGCAGGCGTAAAGACTTTCGGCGGTACGACGGGCCGGTAATCTTCGCTGGCCTTGCGCCGCGAATGCTCGACCTGCCAGCGCCCAGGATCGACGACGAGATAGAAGTACGACTGGTCGTGCAGCACCTCCTCGTCATCCTCCCAGGGCGCAAGCCACACGCGCCGCACTTTCTGGGCGCTGCGGATTGGCTCGCCTGAAAGCGGTGCCTGATGCGTAATCTTTGGCGCTGCCGACTCGCCCTTGGCGGCTTCCGTGAACGGACGCTGGCCGGGTAGATTATTCTGTACGGCGTTCGCATAGACCCCGGAGAGCGATGCGCAGGAAATGCCATCCGGCGCCTTGCAGGAAAACTTTCCCTGCCCGTCCAGTCCCGACATCGTGCCTGCGCAACCGGCCAGAGCAAGCAACAACAGGCTCACAAGCCAATTGATTCTCATGGCCGACTCTCGGCAAGCCATTGCTCAATACGGTCACTGGGGGCAGCGCCGGGCAACATGCGTCCGTCGGCGGAAACCATGGTCGGTGTTCCCTGTATCCCCAGCCGCTGAGCTAGCTGGATGTTCCGTTGAATCGGGTTTTCACATTTCCGGCTCGCCGGGACCGTGCCGGATTTCATAAGATCGGACCATGCGCGGGCGCGGTCCGGCGCGCACCAAACAGCGACGGACTTGTCCACGGCCTCGGGGTGCAACCCTTCCAGGGGATAGGGAAAGGTATAGAGGGTGATATTGCTCAGCTTGTCGAGCTCGGCTTCGAGCCGCTTGCAGTAAGGGCAGTCCGGATCGGAAAACACTGCCAGCACACGTTCCCCCTTGCCACGCACTGTCTTGATGGCATCCCCCAGCGGCAACTGGGCGAAATCGATGCGTTGCTGCTTTTCCATGCGCTCAGCTGTCAGGTCGCGCTGTGTCTTCATGTCGAAGAGATGACCGAAGACGAAATAGCGCCCGGTCGCGTCCGTATAGGCCGAGTTTTTGCCCATCGTCACTTCAAACAGGGCCGGAATCTCCGAGGTTTGGACGCGCTCGATCCGTGTTGCCGGATACATGTCTTTGAGGCGTTTTTCCAGGCTATCAAGGCCGTCATCGGCCTGCGCCGCCATCGACAGCATCAATGCCATCAATACGGACAGCCATTGAACAGGTGGTCGATTTATTTGCATGGGTCACTCCTTGTAGGGTTCTATGGATTTCTTCTGAACTTCGCGGCCCCGACGCCAAATATCGGTGTAGGTATCGGGCTCGCTTCCCGCGCTGTCCGTATCGAGCGAAAAGCCTTTGGTGAACACCACGTCGACCGTGCGGCCGGCATCGACCTCGATGATCGGGAACATTTTTTCGGCGAGCGTGATGTAGTACTGGGAGAGACGGTCGAGCGCCTTGCCAACGCCGGTCCCGACCCCCGCCTGGAATTGCTTGCCTGGATCCACCGTGCCGATCGACCCTAGTGGGTTGGTGGACACGGTCGTGGCGCTCTGTTGGAAGGCTTGCCCGATACCGGCGCCAATCCCTGCCAGCAAGGCATTGGCCAGGACTTGTCCCTGCTTGCTGACGAGCCGGCCACGCATGCCGGCCTTGCCGTCTTCGCCTACAACGTAACCTTTCACGGGAACATCGATGGCCTTGCCGTCATGGCGCACACAGGACATCGATTCGAGCCGGATGTAGGCCCGCTCGGCACTGATGTCTCCGTAGCTCGCACCCAAGGCGAAGCATTCCTTGACCTTGAATCGATAGCGGTTAGGCAGAAAAGCGTTGTCCTGCGCCCGCATCAGGACGGGGTGTGGATTGCTCTGCGCCTGGCCGCCAGTAGGGGCATCCAGTCCGCCTAGGAGCGCTGCCCGAAAAAAGGAACCTGATGGTACATAGCTGCGTCCGTCCTTCTTTTCGGCAGCTTTCTGAACCACTTCTGGGGCGATCACCTTGCCCTCACTCACCTCGAATGAGGCAATCCCCGGAGGTCTGGGCGCAGGTAGCGGCTCACTGGTTTTACTCCCAGCTTCCGGGGTCACGGGAGGTGGCGGTAGCAAAGCCATGGACCGTGCCTCGGGCGGCATCGGCGCTGGTGCCGGGGGTAACGGAATTGCCGGAAATTGGACATCGCTCGCGACCGGCGGCTTTTTCTCGATGGTATCGACCTGCTGGCGCAACCCCTGGATCATGTCCTCCATCTGCCGCATCTGTTCCGAGGACTTGCTCATCCAGATGTCGCGCGGATCGGCTTGGGCGCCGGGAGCATTGATAGGCATGGGCTGCGGACGGGCCTGGGACATTCCTTGAGGGATCTGAACAGGTTTGTCCCAGATCGCCACGCCACCGAAGACGAGCAGCACGAAAGCCGACGCACCGAGCCCAAGTATCAGATACTGGCGACGCTTGGGCGACAGGTTGGAAACCGCTGTCGCAATCCGGTTCTTGGGCGCCTCAGCCATCGCGCCCCTCCAATACCACCATGACGTTGGTCGCCTCGCCCGGTTCCAGTTCGAGGGAGTCCACCATGACCGCCAGGACACCGCGTCGGTACAGTTCGCGCTCGTCGATGACCATCCGCGACGAAGAGACATTGGTCAGCTGGTATTTTTCCCCGAGCAAGGCGCCTTCCAGTGTCCTTACAAGAACAAACCGGGCTTCGTTCCAGAGTGGAACGATCACCAGCGTTTCTCTGGCGGTCATATCCTCAGGCTCGGCATCCCGCGCCAAAGCCAGCAACACACGACGGATCGCGGCATTGCGCGACTCGTCGGCAAGGAATGCTCTCCCTTCGACGCGCGAACGACTGCGATCTCGGATGACCAGCGTCTCGGCCGGCACGTCGGCGACCTTGAGCATCAGCTTCCAGTGACGGCCGGCATCGTCGGCGACAAAAACACTGAAGATTGGCTTGTCCGTGTTCGGCTTGAGATAGGCGGCGCCGGTCTCTTTGTCCGGTGAGACGAAAAATTCGCCCTCGACGCCCTGTATGCGGCGAATCTTGCGACCTTCAACCCGTATCAGATTGGGCTCGCTGCGTGACACGGTGGCGGTCAACCCGTCATCCGGACTGCCCTCAAGATATTGCCCGGATAAGGACGGCGCCGAAACGCTACCGAGGAGCAGCGCCAGTGCCATTGCTGGCACCAAACGGATCCTGGTCGCTGGTTTCCTTGAACTCGGATACATGGAGTCTCCCATTGAGATATCGAAAGCCGACGACATAGGTGGTCTGCTTCTCAGAGGCTTTCTTGTCCCCGACCCAAGTCAGGAGAACGCCGGTAAGTGCCACTTTCATGGCAGCCTCGTCCGGCGTCACCGATTGCGGCGAGAACTGGGTCGAGGCATTGTTCTTGCGGATAAACTCTGTCCTTGCACCAAACTCGGCCTGAAGGCGCCCGTATTCACTCGGAGCGGCATATTTCAGAAAGAGATTCTTCTGGTAGTCCGCCACATGCGGCGTCACATTGAGGGCAAGCCCTGAATACCAGTAGGCCATTTCCTGGAGGTACTCCGTAGAGACTTTCTGGCCGCTGACCCAGAAGGTTTGGTGCACTTCTGGGGGCACTAGAATGGTTCTCTCCGAACCCGCCACGCTGAGCGATGCGCCGGCGTTGGCGAGCAAGGCCAGCACGAGACCACCGACGGCGATGCGCATGAACAGGATTTCTGCGCGTTGGTTGTCCCGCTCGGCGGTGAATTTGCTGAACTTCATTGGTCAGCCCAGGAAAAACCGATGATGGGATGGAGGAGTCGCGCGAGCACGAATTACGATCCAGCTCGGCAGCCACCAATAGAGCGCATGCAGTGCGAACTTCGGGTGCTTCCCGGTCTTGAGCCGGCCGTATTGCCAGGCAACCAGCCCCCCGAAAACCATTCCCGCCACCATGGCGCCGGAGACCACCCCCATCCCCATGACCAGAATGAACAGAATGGCCTGGTCGAAGTCCCACCACAGGAAGCGCTCCTGCGCCTCCAGGGATTTCGGGATGTAGCCGGTCTCGTCCACGCAGCGTTCCTTGGCCTCAGATCGTCGCGGTCAGGATGCCGGACGCAATGGTTGGGGCGTACTGCAGGAACACGGCGAAGCCGATGCCAGACAGAATGGCGATGGGATTCAACCGCGCCAGCGAAAATAGCGCACCGAGACCAATGGCGGCCACCGCTGCGGCTTTACCAAAGTAGCCTTGGACCAAACCCGTCAACCATGTGTAGAGACTCTGAAACTCGGTACCGGTGGTCCCTGCCAGCGCGCCGGTGGCGGTGGCCAGCAGGACGAGCGCCAGTGCGCCCTGAATCCATTTACGACTGCTTTGCATGACTGCTCCCTTTGAGATCGACAAAACACTTGATGAGCCATCCCAGGCCGAGGCCGACCGAGATGCCACCCAGATGGGCTTCGAATCCGTTTTCGATGGGCGACCCCGGGGCGAGAATGCCGATGGCGATGAATCCGCCAGCGATGGCCACGTCACGGATGAAGCCTTTGTTGTGAGGTAACTTCACTTCATTGCGCTCCCTTGCTGTTGCTGACCGCGTCTTGCCGATTGACAAGACGCACCTCGACCCGCCGGTTGTTTCGGCGTGACGTTTCGGTGGGTGCCGTATCGAGGTAACAGCACAACCCCTCGGCACGGACCACTATTTCTGCGTTGACTCCATGCTTCAGGAGCCATGAATGGACGAAATCGGCGCGCCTCTGGGCAAGGCGGTCGTTGTAGGCTTTGCTGCCTATGTCGTCGGTTCTGCCTTCAAGCTCGATGCGTTGAAAGTTCGCCGCGATCGCCGCGATACGCTTGAGCGCCTGTTGTCCATCGGCGGAGGGAAAGTCTTTTCCAAATGCAAAGAGGACGGCTGCCGTTACCGGCTCATCGCTGCGGGCGACTGAAGATACGGTCGGAGGAACTGCGGCCACGACAGGCGTTGCTTCCTTCCGCGCAACGGGAAGTTCAACTATCGCCAGCGTCTTGCGCGTAGGCGGCGGGCAGTCTTTGTCAGTACAGGTCTTGAACTGGCGTTCAATCCAGGCGATGCCTTCTCGTGCCTGCGGTGCCGGATTTGTCTCGGGCAGGCTTGTGCAACCCGGAAAAATCGAGGTCACGAGCAGAAGAACGACGAGATGCTTCAGGATCGCCATGCCTTGACCTTCGCGGCGATCCGGCGGGCATAGGCCGCGCGCTTTTCCGGTGAGCGAGCGTTATAGGCCCCAATCGCATCCCAGCCGTAGCCGAGGCGGCTGATGTTTTGCGCGAGGATCCAGGCGCCGACATAGGTGTTGATGCAGGGGTCGAATAACTGATCCCGGCCAATGCCATAGGACGACAGCGCGCCCAACCAGCGGCTGTTGAC
Organism: Rugosibacter aromaticivorans; assembly: GCF_000934545.1. GTDB lineage: Bacteria > Pseudomonadota > Gammaproteobacteria > Burkholderiales > Rhodocyclaceae > Rugosibacter > Rugosibacter aromaticivorans. Next base: position 1,026,659 of record NZ_CP010554.1, on the reverse strand, counting down.
TTGCATGTGCCCCAGATCTTCCGAGCCATCGCGGTTGCGATTGCGTGCCACAGGATTGAAGCCCGACTCGACCGCCGAGATGGCCTTGAGCAGAGTCGGAGCAACGCCATATCGGCTACCTGCTTGTTCGAAGCAGGTAGCCTGACATGGAAATGCCATTGGCAGAATGAGGATAGCAAACAGGGCACGAGTCATGACTGCCATGGTAGGAAGTCAGACCAATGCTGCGTCGCCGAAATGCGACCTTTAAGGACGGATTTCGGTTACCGGCGGCTTGCTATTTGGACTTGTGGAACTTGTGACCGTCTTATCTGTAGCGAGAAGGGAACTCGGTTGATCGAGAGACCTTTCTCTGTTGCTCTGCACGATCTCGATGGTCTCACCGAGCTAGCAGTTCGACCAAAATCACCGCGTGGCGCCTCTATCGCCTATGAACTCCACTTTGAGCACGATGCGTAGATGGAATACGTTGGCAGTATTTTCTCAACACCCATCCTTCCTTTACATCCTGTGCCAAGTAGTCGTAGAACTCGACCCTGATCCACTTCCCACGTTCTTCCATCAACGTGAGAATCTGATTTGGCATGGCAATAGCGACAACCCTAGATCCAGCAAGAGGTTCGGTTCGTAGCTGAGCTGTCCGCTCCTTGACCACAAAGGATGCTTGATCCATGCCGAGTTCCCGGCGCACAGCTTCCTCAACCAGTGGCTCAAGCAGTTGAGGCAGGCGTTCAACCAGGTCCTCAACACGATCAAATCGTTTGTTGAGCGAGTCCATATCTGGATTGGCAACCATGGACGACAGAATGACAACCCAAAGATAAGTCGCAATCAGATTGATGACAAGCTGCCGGAGGTCGTCCAGCCTGCGCGCACGCCAACCCGCAGGTGCATGCACGCCTCTTTGATCCCCCACATAGGCATCGCGGTTGTTAGTGATTTCGACGTCGAGATAGTCGCTTGGCCGGAGCCCAAGGGCTGCAATCTGTTTTGCGAGTCCTTCTGCCCCATGAAACTGTGCAAGTGCCACCGTCGTCGCAAGATCGAAGGTTGGCATGTTTTTGACCAAATCCCGCAGGCGGACGTCGAAGCCATCGAACTGTTCGGCATACTGCTTGGCACTGTTTGAAATGCTGCGATCCAATGCTCCAACCAACCCGGCACTGCCAGCTATGCGTGCAATGTCGAAGGATGCAGTCATACGACTGGAAATATCGTCCATCTGTTGACGGTACTTTTCAGTCATCTGAGTAAAACTGGCAGCAGCTGTGCACGACTCACGCACTTTCTCGATTTCACGAGTCCAAGATCTTTCCGATTCAGCCATCAAATCTTGAAGGTGAGAATTACCGTCGTAACCGAGCCATCGGCTAGTCCGAACCTCGTTCGCAAGCTTCCCGGCTGCACCACTCAATGATTGGTCAATAGCCATCAGGGCCGCATTCACACCACCTATCTTGTTCATTTCATCGGCAAGACTGCCGACCGCTGACAGATTCCGAATGGAGCTCGACAATGTATTGAACCCGGCGTATTGCGAGAACATGCTCTTTTCCATCTCTTCGAGGGTTTGCATCGGCTTGGAAAACTTCTCCATCTCTGCTTGCCAGCGGGTTTGCGATTCCACAAACTCCCGCATGGCTCCCATTCCTGAGACGGATTCCATCGCTTTTCTATGGAGATCCATTTCCCGCAACCACATGCCGTCTAACGGGCTCGTGCAAAACTTCTCAAGTTCCTTAAGCATATGAATGACTGCCCCTTATGCCAAAAGATCCTTGATATCCGTTGATGGATAGCCAAGGATCGTGCGAACCCCAATTCGTGGATTGGCACTCTCGACGAAGAACGCTCCATCCCTGATATCAAAGCGCCCGTCCCACTGGATTTCAAAACGTTCAGGACTCTCGTGGATGGAGAATTCTTGCCGTTCCCCGCGCCAACGCAAGCAAAGCGCCAAGCTATCTGCCGGGTCAAGCATCCATGCATCGCCATCCTCTGTTGAGAAGAACACAAGCGAGCCGATCTTGACGAGTCGAGCATCACCTTTCTCGGCGCACCCCAGAATGAAGGCGACTTCCTTCTCGACGTAGCTTGTTGGATCGATGGTGCCTGCCTTCACTCCATCACCGAATCGGTTGACGGTTTCTTGATGACAGATCGTTACGTGGTGCCAATGATTGTAGCCATTGGCCTTCGCCACCCTATCAAGAGCTTCCCGATGGGGGAGCGTATTGCTGCGGCGTAGTTTCTTCGCGGATTGCTTGAGCTTTTCGACCTGAAAGTCGGTCGTCAGGATGAAACGCATCTTATTGCCCCTTCACATGGGCGGCATGCTTGGTGCTCACTGCCAAGGACCGCATAGTGACCGGGCCTCGGTAAAGAAAAGTCGTCCCATCCGGGTTGGCCAATGGTGAGCAGCAGGCTTCGACACAGCCTGATGGCATTTTACTCTTCCGTTCTGGAACGACCAACATTTTCAATGTCTAGACACCGTCGACTAGCGCGCCTCGTGATTTCTGGCATCTATTTCCACCGGTGCGTTCTGATATCCAGAGGTGACAATTTGCTCAAGATATACACCCAAGAAGGCAGTGATCGAACCGGCCTGTTCGTACTGGTACACATGCCGCAACTCATGCGAAATCAACCGAAGAGTGCAATGCCCATGGCCGATATATATTCCGTGACCCAGAGTCAGACCAACCATGTTGGGCCCAAGCATGCCGGTGGCGACCGCTGCCTGATAGAGAATCGGATCCTCGGGCATTGGCAACTTCGACACATCCAGCACCCTGATCAGTTCAGGGGAAGTAACGCCAACGGCTCTTGCCACTTGGCTCTCATGTTCGGATAACGGTCGACCGCTCCCGAGTATCAAGCGCGAATGCGTCTCGGCCCATTGAACCGCTTTGGGGATCAGGACAGGAAGTGCAGCTCGTAGATTCATGATCGCTCTCATGGCCGGGGACATCCCGGAGTTGAACGCGACGATACTGCATTCCAAGCTCACCAGATGAGCCTGTTATAACCGCTTTTGCAGATTACTGACCCATAGCCAAAGAGAATAGGAGATCGAAACAATCAACACGGGCGCCAAGAGAGAAGGCATCGGCACGGGAAGCACTATCCATCCGGCAAGCCCGGCCAGCACCATCCACATCACCCGAACGCCGAGCTTGTGCCGTATGGGGCTTTGGGCGACGAAAGAATATTTTCGGATTTCCCGCACGAATTGGCCGTCCATGTAGGCGGCCAACACCAATGGAATTCCGGGCAGCAGCCATCCCATTAGTACTTGCAAGCGATAGGCGATCAAGCCGATCCACAACCAGGTGGCGACAATGCGGTCCTGAGTCCAACGGCTGAAACCGGTATTACCCAAAGGTCCCTGCCCGATTGCTTCAGCCTCGATAATGAAGCCTCTGAAATCTGATGCAAGTGATTTTTGCAGGTCGTCCATGGTTCGGCCATAGACGTTGGTCTCGCCTTTGCCTGCAATGGCGTAAACCTCCGCACGCTCGGCGGCCCAGGCACTCCGGATCAACGCCGGTGGGATAAATGCCCAGGTGGCCACCACAGCAATGAATATCGTGATGATGAAGAAGGTACTCCAGCCGGAATCCGTGCGCGTAGCCATTATTGCTCCGTCAGCAGGATGGGAATACGGCCTTTCAGTGTCCGCCCGCCTGACAGACGCGCGATGAAATGGAGAGGGGGGAGCTCGCCCAGCATGGCAGCGGGGAACAGCTCCGCATCCTCTTCCAGAATCTGTTCTTGGTAGGAGGCGGTGTATTCGTCGTGAATGTGGGTATCGACGTTATGCCCATACCTCAGTGCCATTGAGCGAACCTTGATTTCGGGCATCCCTTCCGCGATGTACTTCTGGGTCTCGGAATCCAGTACGCGCAAGGCGATCTTGTTGTTGGTGTTGGCAAGGACCTGCCGCGCCTTGTTTTCGTCCCCGAGTCGGCTGGCAAAATCGGCGAAGGTCTGCGTAGCGATAGTGACCCGGAAATCAGCGCCACCCCCCTTGTTCATGAGCTGGATAGCGGGCTGGTTAAGCACCTCGGCGGCTTCGTCGATAAACAGATTGACGGGCGTCAGCGAGTCAATGCCGTAGTTGTAGCGGTCTCCCGCGACGGCAGCAAGATCGGCGAGCATGATGGATCCGATGGCGCTACCAACAGTTGAATCGGCAAGGGAATCCAGGCCGATGTAGACCACCTTGTTGCCGCGAATGATTTTCGACATGTCGGTTACCAGCCTCTCGTGACCCGGCTCAAAATCTGGCGACAGGAGTTCCTGCAGCGGGTCACTGGTCAGCATCGAAAGAATCGGGATCAAGGAAGCCACCATCTTCTGAAAGTGATCACGGTTGTGCTCGTAGGTCGAAATCAGGCCGTCAAGATCAACCGACTGCGCCTCGTGGATAGCGATTTCCTGATAGAAGGTGATGTAAGCCTCCAGCAGACGGTCCTTGTAGCGCTTGATATAGGAGGCTGCCCGGCTTTCCCAGTCCTTTACATGAGCCGAGAAATGGACTTTCAAGGCCCGCTGAAGAAGGCTGTCGGGACCACCTTCCACATACCGTCGAAGCTGGACCAGATTGGGCCGATGACCCGTGGCGATCATTCCGTTCGTAATGTCGTTGAGCACTTTCCATCCAAAGGCCGTGAAAGGATCCGCCCCGGTTTCTGAGGGGATCAATGCCGCTACGCGACTGGCAAGCTCGGTCTTCCGGTTCCAGTTGCGTAACGGATCAATGCAGGCGGATCGATCGGGATGGGCCGGATGAAAGTAGACGAACCGATCCCCTGCCCCGCTGGCTTCACAAGCTGCGCGGGCATTTTGGGCGAGCCCATGATCCCCCTTCGGGTCGATGATGATGACCGTCTCACCACGGAAGATCGCCTGAGCGATGAGCAAGTCGAACAAGCGCGTTTTCCCGACGCGGGTCGTGCCGACGATCAGCGTGTGTCCAACCAGATGGGAGAGTTCAGAATACAAGTCACTTTCGGGGGCAAGGCCATGAATCCAGTAAGCGCCTTCCGTATGCTGCGCAGCTTTGCCAATGGTTCTGACAACACCAAGCGAAATCAGGGTATGAAGCTTGGTCGCCTCGATGTCTGTCCAGGGAAACCCCTTCCCAAGCCAGAAGGCCTTTTGCTTGGCTGACAGACCCGCTTTCCTCTCCAATTCGGCCAAATCGATGAACTCTTTCCCGAATAACTTGAGACGGGAGGCATCAACCAGCCTTTTGTAGGCCTGGTATCCGCGGTAGGCCGCCGCCAACGCACACCCAATGGCGAGCAAGGCGGCAAACTGGGAGAACATCGGGACAGCGAGGGAAAACAGGATAATGATCGCCGATCCTGTGGCCCAGATAATTGCCATCTTCGCCTCGAAGTTAGGGCGCCATGGGACCTCAAAGTCGTAGGGAGAAGATACAGCCATCACCCGATGCTCGATGATGGCCAGGAAAGATGGCCGCACCCCTTCCTGTGAGTTCTCTGGAAGTGGGTAATGGCCCGTTTGGCAAAGTCGGACTCATTGTCGTACTCGATCATCAGAACAGGGAAGGCGACTGATTTCTCCCGGCGGAGTCTGTCTTCGGCATCGAACTCGTCCTCGACAAACAGCCGCTCGATGACCTTGAAACGGAATTTCGCGCCGCCCTTCGGTCCGTGGTCGATCACCTGAGTTTCCAGCCAAACACGATGGGCACGCTCGATACTGATCCGCGTTAGCGCCATGCCCCCGCTCCACTATTGTTTGCCTGGGAGAGCAAGTGCATGACTGCTACGCCGGACCATATCGCGACCGGCCACTCGATAACCGGAATCCAGGTCGAGAGAATCAGCAGTACCTGAATTGCAATCGACAGAAGGGCAAGGGCAGCTGCGAGGCGGCGATTGAAATCCCCGCCCTTTCTGGACATGGCGAGAATGAAACCAAGCCACACCACGGTACTGACAATTGCCAGTCCCAAGGATCGGCCCCTGACGAGCTGTTCTGTCAGCCCGCCAACGAGCGTAGCGCTCATGGCAATCCAGGCAAATCCCGAAGAGTCGGGCATCAACTTCCAATCACCCCGAAAACTCAAGAGTCTCCAGCAGTGCCAAACCACGGATGCCATCAGTCCAGATTGTTCGCTTCGCATATTCGTCCCCCTACTCATAATTCGATAGTGCCCCGTCACGTGGGGCGGCCGACGCGATCTGCCGTGATGGAGGCACCAATTTCTGGGCTTAACACGACCTCGCATTGCCGGTGTTGAACCTAGGGCACCGCCGGCTGGCCCCGCGACATCCAGATCGGACGCAATTCACGTCAATTTGGCTTCTGTCCCAACTCATCTTACGGATTCCTGAAAATATGCAACTTCCGAAATCCGCCTTGGCAGGTCACATTTCGATAAAAGTTATCCACAGAAGCAGTTATTGATCCGAGTTATCCACGTGAAAACGGTCTCAACGACGATCTCTCGCAATCACCGACCAGCAGCGCATCCCATGGAAATTGCAAAGTTATCCACGTGAAAACGGTCTCAAGAGCATGTGAAATCTGTCTCATGATCACGTGAAATCTGTCTCGTCGACCACGCTGCAAGCCTTGATTGGCAAGGCATTCAGGCCTTCCTCAAGTAGTGCATGTAATTTTGCATGTAGCTTTACAAGTAAAGGGCCGGTTTACTTGTGGATATTCTCTCGGCGTTTCCAAGCGAGACCAAGCGAGACCCGGTTGATCGCGCAGTGCTACAACGAAGAAAGCCGTGCGCCACCTGTATGGCGGATACGCAATCGGCTGGCGACCACAAGGAGCCCCGTGTCCTGCGCTGAAACGTTGGCCTCGGGATAGAAGAGCAACGCCTCCTTGAGTCTCTGGAGAAATCGCTTTTTGAAGTCCAGCAACCCGCGGGGCGTATCGCTGTAATCAGCACCGAACTGAAGCTTCAATGACTTCCATGGTATGAGGACACTCGGACGGTTGGTGACTCGCAGGAGAAATATCCGGTAGACCAGCCAGGAGTAGACGTCCATCGCAAAGGGGGACTTGGAGAGTGCGTGCAACACGCGCATGTCGATCGGCACCGGCGACTCCGTCACGTTCCGAAAAAATTCGCTCGACAGCTTGAGTGTGCTTTCCCACAGCATCCGGTCATCAGGCCGATGGGGATCCCACAGCACAAATGCCTCATCGGCAATAGGCATGTTTTTCAGTCCAAACCGCCCATGACTTTGATAGGTAATGGACAGCATTGAGGAGAAAAGCTTCAGGGACTGGGCGCGAAGCCGCTGGCAGTCGCGACCGTCAGTTCGCATCCCGAGCTTGCGCAGGAACTCGTTTTGACTTTTCCCGAGGCCAAGCATCGGCGACTTAGTTTTGACGGCTTCCGTGCAGATCCATGCCAGGAGAAGTCTTGGAACGGTGCCGAACGGGAGACCAATTCTGGGGTTTGCGATGATCGACAGTGACACCGCACCGTTCGTCCGTTCGAAGAATGGCACCCCGGGATCGCTATGGGGCAATGTTGTCTGGACAAGTGCTTGACCCATGAAGGCGAGCGATCCAGCATCGACCTCGATATCGTTGATTTCGGAAGCGAGAGCAATCAGCTTGCCGGCACGCGACAAGCCGGTCAAAACCAGACTCCTCCACGTTCATGCGGACAAACCGGTACTCGTCGGGATCGGGGTGGAAAAATGGAGTTCGTGGCACGGGCATGCATGCCAGAACTTTTATCAGCGGCTACATCCTTTCGGCGGTTGAAATGCGTACTTTTAGGTTACGTTTCGAGCGCGCGGGATCGATCGAGCGTTGAGAATGTGCATGTTCCGACACTCGCCGACTGTGGATTGGAGTTTCCGAGAGCGGTGGAGCCATACATTTTTGTAGGTACTCGGCAGATACTCACGCGGGACGCAAAGCACATCAGCACCGGAACCGAAGTTGCACTGCGGTTTCTGTCTGGTTGCACTCCTGCAACGCTGACAACCGTATCCCCCCAGTCATCCGCTACAGCACACGACAATAGCCTGAATGTCGTCATGCCTTTAGAATTTCACCCTAACAGGGGGAAATAACAAAGCATGGAATTCAAGCCGGGATTTTTTGGAAGGCTATTCACGAGGTCAGGCAACTGGAAGCTCTCGATCAGCAGGGATAATCTCATCCTGGAGTCCGACGCCGCCGCCACTTCTAAGGTTGCATTGCCTGCCATCCGAGTGGTCGATGTCCGTACCGGGATTTTTTGGTCAACAGTACACCTTCAGACTGGCGGTACCGCTGTTGCACTGCGCGGGATATCTCGGAACGATTCGACGCAGCTCCAGGAACATTTGCGTAAGGCAATCTCCCAATCACTTGGCCGGCTGATCGCTCCCTCCGCAAAACTACTTGCGGCAGTAATTGAGAATCTGGAGAAGTTTTACAGCCAGGCGCGGTATTTGGCCAATCGCGATGTGCATATCTGGTCTCAAGCGCAGGCTTCTGGGAACCTCGATGTTCGTAAGCTCATTGAGATACTTAAGCACCCATTTTTCGACAGAGCCATCCTCCAGCGCGATCTGGAGAGAGATATTCAACGCCTTCAGGATATTCTTGCCGGCCAGCGTCAGGAGCTGTCCCGCCGCAACGAGCTATTTGTGGCGAACGAGATGAAACGCCTCAAGCCGTTTTTCGATGCGGTTGAGAGCCGGCCGCTGACAGACGAACAACAGCGCGCAGCTGTTGTTTTTGAAGACCGCAATCTTCTGATTGCGGCTGCTGGATCTGGCAAGAGCTCTACGGTCGTCGCCAAGATCGGCTATGCACTCGAAACCGGGTTTTGTTCTCCGGGTCAGATACTCGCCCTGGCCTTCAACAAGACCGCAGCCGAGGAACTGGATATACGCATTTCAGAACGACTGGCTGGGCAGTTGAAGGGCCGGGGCTCCGTTACCTCCCGGACCTTCCATCGGCTAGGTCTGGACATCATCGCGACAGTCGAAGGCAAGAAGCCTGACTTGGCGCCTTGGGCCAACGAATCGAGGGATAACGAAGGCGCTGCGATCGAGGAGCTCATCCAGACACTTGCAACATCGGATCGTAATTTCCTCGAAAAATGGGTCACCTTTCAGGCAGTTTGCTTCAGGCCCAACAAGGAGCTTCCGCGATTCCAGACGCAGCAGGACTACGACGCCTACCTGCGCCAGGTAGGCGAAGAGCGGGATGGACACAAAGGCATCCGATCGCTGAGCGGAGATCTCGTCAAGTCCATGGAGGAAGTGGCCATTGCCAACTGGCTTTTCATGAACGGGATCGCATACGAATACGAGAGATCTTACGAGTACGAGACAGCAGATCAGCACCATCGGCAGTATCACCCGGACTTCTATTTCCCCGACATCAACTGCTATCACGAACACTTTGCACTCGACGACAACGGCAAGGCGCCGGCGATTTTCAAGGGCGATTACGAAGAAGGCGTTCGCTGGAAGAGAATGCTTCACACCACGAAAGAAACTGACCTGATCGAGACTACCAGCGCCATGTATCGCGCGGGATCACTCTTCGGGCACCTGGAATCGGAACTCAGAAAACGTGGTCAGCAACTCAAGCCAAGATCACCCCAGGAAGTATTGGCCAAGCTCGCCGAGTTAAAGCTACCGTCCTACGGCGGGTTCATTCGCACCTTCATTACCCTGTGCAAGTCAGGCGGGCAGAGCCCGGCAACTTTGGCCGAAAAAGCCAAATCCCAACGTGACCGGTACCGTGCGCTTGCATTCCTGGACGTCGTAGTCCCGGTCTTTCAAGCATACGAGGCCAAACTCACCACCCTGCGCTGCATTGACTTCGAGGACATGATCAGAACCGCCACGAAATACGTCGAGGAACGGAAATTCGTGCATCCCTACCAGCTGATCCTTGTTGATGAGTTTCAGGACATTGCTCACGGCCGCGCCCGCCTGGTACTAGCGATGCTCGAACAAAACCCGGACTGCCGACTATTTGCCGTTGGCGATGATTGGCAGTCAATCTATCGGTTTACGGGGTCTGACATTGGCATCATGGCCAAGTTTGCGAGTCACTTTGGGGTGACCGCGACGAATTACCTGACATGGACGTTCCGATCGAACCAGGGAATCACCGATGTGGCAGCTACCTTTGTTCAAGCGAATCCGTCTCAATTGAAAAAAACGGTCCGGGCAGTCGACAAAACCAAGGACGCGACAATTCAGATTCTCGAGTACGGAAAAGATGAAGACTCGGAAGGAGTGCTTGCTGCCGAGATCGATGCACTTGCCGGTATCGCCAGGACTGAGCAACGAATCCTTCGTGTCTTCCTTCTGGGCCGCTATAACCATCTTCGGCCAAGCTCACTTGCCTCATGGAAAAAACGGCATTCCGACGCGCTGGATATCCGGTTCCTTTCGCTTCACCGATCCAAGGGGCTTGAGGCAGATTTCGTATTTCTTCTGGGGGTGAACTCGGGGGCATACTCGTTTCCCAGCGAGATTGTTGACGACCCATTACTTGATCTCGTTCTTCCGGTTCCAGAAGCTTTCGAGTATTCGGAAGAACGTCGCCTCTTCTACGTCGGCCTGACTCGGGCGAAGCGCCGAACCTATGTGCTCACCAAGAAATCCAGGATTTCTCGTTTTGTACAGGAGCTTCTAAAGCCACAAAATCGAGGAACTGTTATCTACCGAAGCGGCAAGGTGGAAGGTGACCATCCCGATGTCGAGGCATGCCCAACCTGCGGAACCGGGGTCTTGCGGGTGATCACCGGCCAGTATGGTCCATTTATGGCCTGCTCAAATTTTCCGGTCTGCTCCGAGAAGAAGAAGGTAAGTGCGGCCCGATAAAATTGACATGGCTGCTCAGGTGCCGCTCATCACTGGTTGCTGGAGCTGGTTCAAACAATCCTCGACGCCCCCGGCAACCAAGCGGGTCGGAACCGCTAGCATGATGTTGAGCGGCAACCCGAAGTCCTCAACCCGATACCCATCCCGGTCAGTTATCTCATTGCCATAGAGCATAAGATGGCCTTGTAGTCGCTCCACCCTATCTACCGTGCTCTCGAACTGATCGATGTAACCGAGTATCAGTTTCCCTCGGGCATGGGCATACCCCATTTCGAAGGCTGTACCCGAATCAGGCTCGGGCCCGCGGAATGGGTTCAGATTGGCCACCACTGCATCTGCCTCGTCGATCAGCGCCAAGTTATCCTGAAAGATTGCGGTGGGATCACTGCCGGTCACCTCGTCCCCAGGGAACACAGGGACCAATCCCCTTCCTTGGCACAGATCTGCCACCCTGGCCTTGAAGGCAGGATAAGCGCTCCGAAAAACATCTGGTCCAGCAAAATATATTTTCAAAAACAGGCTCCCACGTCCAACAAACTTGTCTGCAATAACCAGGTGGCTGGCGCCCTACAGGGAACCTATTGTCACCCGCCGATAGCTCACCTGGTGAGCTATTCATACAGGACAATACCTCTTGAGACACTTCTAAGCACCAGAAGTATCCCTATACGTGGCGTTGTCATACAATGACCTTACATTTACAAGGCATTGTATCCACGACGCCATGAAAGAACCGAAGACAGAATCGCTAAGCATTCGGGTTACCAAGCGTTTCAAGGAAGCGCTTAGAGCTGCGGCAGACAGGGAAAATCGAAGTCAAGCAAATATGCTTGATGTTCTTCTTTCCGATTACTGCGCCCGGAATGGAATAGAGATTACCGACGAATCAAACCTAAATTCCGCTACCGAGCAACTCGGCGGCGAGAAGAATACAAAAAAAGATACAGGGACTAGAAATGATTGATCAACTCCTGAAACTGCCTGGAAGCGTGCAACTTCTGTTCGCATGCCTACTTGGGCTTGTCCTTTTCTTTGTATTCCGCTTCCTCCTTCCAGGCATTTCGTTGCTCCGGCGTTTGAACTTGGCGGCAAACACGTTAGCGGAAATAAAAACCAATGCGCAAGGTGGGTCAATCGACCCGGATCGTATTGCGAAAGAGGTGATGGTCCATTCCACGCTGATGCACCTATGGGGAGAATTCAGCGAAACACTACACCCGCAAAAGGAATTGGATAGCACCGGTCAACTTCGTACAGTTCGATGGCGATCTACCGTTCCTGCTGAAACTTTTTTCACGCCACAAACGATTGTCGATATCCATCTAAAGACGGACTATTTCAAGCATAGCCCCGGCATCATGACGGGTCTCGGCATTATTGGAACATTCTTTGGGCTTCTTCATGGCCTTGAAAAATTCAAGGGAAAGATCTCAGACAAGCCCGACGAGGTAAGGGAAGGTTTAAGCAACCTCCTTGGTGGTGTTTCAGAGGCATTTATCGTTTCTGCTATCGCGATTTTGAGCGCGATGGTTACCACATTCATAGAGAAATATCTGGCTTCTCAATGCTACAAGCGTGTCGAGGATTTGTGCCAACTCATTGATGGCCTCTATGAAGCGGGAGTCGGCGAAGAATACCTTGCTGAACTTCTTTCGGCAGCAAAGACGTCAGCGACACAGACAACCCAACTCAAAGATGCGCTGGTAGCAGACCTGAAGGAGATCATGGCTGATCTGACCCGTCAACACATTGAGGCAATCCGCCAAACATCGACTGCACAGGTTGAGACGACTACGCGAAGCGGCCAAGAAATTGCAGACGCCATAACCAACTCTTTGAAAGAGCCCATCGAGCGCATGTCAGAGGCCATGAACAAAACTTCAGACACAAACGGTGATGTCGTAACTCGAGCCCTGAATGAAGCCTTGGTTACCTTTTCTACCAAGATGGAAGATGTGTTTGGCGGACAAATGAAGGGCATGAATGATCTGCTTGCACAGACCATGGGAGCCATGCAGACAGCCGTTGGCAGATTTGACCAACTAGCCGAAAATCTCGACTCCGCAGGCAGAAATGCAGCGGATGCAATGGCAGACAAGGTTGAGCAAGCACTGGCATCACTGGAAACGCGCCAACAAGTCCTTAACTCCCAGATGGGCGAATTCGTTTCTCAGATTCGCGAGCTTGTTCAAAGCTCACAGTCGGAAACTTCGAAGAAGCTACAGGAGACACTTGATCTCTTGGGATCCAAGGTGTCGGAAATGGTTGGCCAGCTTGAGGCGCAGGCTAAAAATGCGTCAGACGCCCATGCAGATAAACAAAGTGAGCTAGCTCAACACGCCGCACTGGTTGTCTCAAGCCTTGGAAGCGAGGTGCGTTCAACTGTTGACAGCCTTAACGAGCGCCTTGTCGGGGCCGTTTCGCAACTAGAGGGCCAGACAAGAGCTTCTAGCGAATTCCACCAAGAGCAACAGCGCAACCTGCTTCAACAAGTAGACCAACTACTGTCTGCTCTCTCGACCCAGGTTCAAACACTCGCAGGACAATCAAACGAAGCTGTTCAATCAATGCGGGCAAGTGTGTCGTCAATGCGTGAAGTGACGTCCGACACAGTAAACAAGATGAACTCTGGAGCCGACACTCTTTACGTCGCAGCATCAGATTTTGCTAAAGCCGGTGATGGCGTAACAGGTGCACTTCAGCAGGCAACTGGAATCGCGGACAAGATGACTACTACCGCTGGCGCGCTCTCAGCAGCTGCTAGTACCGTATCGACGGCCGTCAATGACTACCAGTCTGCGCGTGATGCAGTGACACGAATGGTCGCTGAACTGAAATCGACAGTTGAAAACGCTCGTCGTGAGGCATCGGTAACGGATGCGTTGGTTTCAAAATTGGAAGCGGCAGCCAATCAACTAGAGCAAGCAAAGGGGGATGTCAGTGGCTTCTTTGCTCAGGTTTGCACCGAACTTGCGAATGCTCATCAGGAGTTCGCGACCTCGATGGAAGCAACCCTCAAAAAAGGCAACTCAGAGTTTCACAAGGAAATGTCGCAATCTGTCTCTTACCTCTCATCAGCAGTCCAGGAATTAGGGGACGTCGTTGAAGCCATTCCAAGGAGGTGATGAGTGATCGGTACACGAATTATCATCAAGCGGGGATCGAGTGACGAAGCAGAGAAACCGTTCTGGATTTCTTTTGCTGATCTCATGACGGCCATGATGGTGCTCTTTGTTCTTGTCATGAGCGTCGCCCTGCTTGCTGTCACAAAAACGGTTTCCGAGGCGGAGCGAAAAAAAGCAGAACGCGAACAGGATGTGCAGCGCTTATTGGACAAGGTAGAAAAGGCTGCTGCCCCATTCGGGGTAACCGTCGACCGCAAGCGCCAAGTCGTGGATTTTGGCGATCGCGCCCGCTTTGATACAGGTAGCTATCAATTGACGCGCGACCAGGCAAAACTGCTCAGAGCTTTCGTACCGAAAGTACTTGATATCGCCCGAGATGATTTGGGAAAGCGTGTGCTGAAACGAATTGTTGTCGAGGGTTATACCGATCAACGCGGGACCTACTTATACAACCTGAATCTGAGTATGCAGCGTAGTCAACGAGTGTTGTGCGCGTTGTTGGATAAGCCTGGTTCAGAGGAGCGCCCACTGGAAGGACGGGAACAAGAGGAAGTGCGGGAACTATTTCTGGTCGGTGGGTATTCATTTAACTCATCCAAGCCGACACTTGATGAAAGCCGGCGTATTGAACTCAGACTTGAGTTCCTTGCAGTTGATGAGGCCCGCCCTAAGGCGGATGTCGCACAAGGCAACTTCGGCGTTTGCGCCATCTAATTGTTGCCCTACATGAACCATATTGACCAATTACGAAGGCTTCTGCAGCGAACCAATCAGTCGCTGTTTGATGTCGAGCACTGGGGAGATTTGGCATCAATTCAGAACGCCGGTCGTGCTGTTCGAAAACAGTTTGGTGAACTATCTAGCGCAGGCCCTGGAGATGAGAGATCCATTGGAGTGTCAGTGCTGGCATACCATCGAAGTGGTGACTTGCCCAATTATCGTGAGGCCAAATACGTCTGTTTCGGAATTGCCAATAGCTATGGTCGCGACGAATATTGCCTAATCGAAGACCGCAAGCTTTTCCCAAGACTCATCACTCACGTCGATCAATACAAACAAGAACCCAGAAAGTTCAGGCGATGCTACCAAGGACTCCTTTCAGGTTACTTCGAGTATCCAGGCCTTGTGTCTCCAAGCCAGGACGGAAAATCCAACTGGACTGATCTTCAGGGCTATCTCAAGGGCAATCTAACCTTCGTGCAAAGGCAAGAGCCGCCTGTCGAATGGACTAAAACTCTCGGTGAACACGCCAATCTTTTTACGGACGCTCCCTGCCTTCGTTACGGCGATGCCCTTCTTATGGGTGATACACGAGACATTGATACGCTCAGAGAAAAGCTCGCATTAACTGACCGATCTTGGGTCCTCCAGGAGATCATTATTGCTCAGATTGAAGCCGCAACCAAAAAGAGTGATGCCGACTTTAAGGAGCACATTAGACGCTTGCTTGCCTTGATTGATCCGCTGGAGTTGTTGCGGAGCAAAGGCTTGGCGCGTCTCTTGCAGCGCTATCACAAGTGTTCGGAACCGTTAGAAAACATCGACCTTAGAGACTTTTCCCTGAAGCACTGGGGGAGCCCGATGCTTCAGGTGAAAAGGCAGACCTGGTCCGCCTGGGTGCAAGAACCAGTAATCAAAATGGTCGACACATGGCTCAAACTCCGGTCCATCGAAGATTTTTTTGCCCTGCTCGCCCAGGATGGGCAGGCACGCCGAGATCGGCTTGAATTTTGGCTGCGCTATGTAGACGCCATTGATGACTTGTATTTTGCTCTTGGGACAAATGCACGTCAGAACAATACGCCTGACTACAAGCGCATTCGAGAACACATGAAAGGGCACTGGATGTCGCTGGGCGGTGCTGGTGTTTCTGCGGACAACAATGCATTCCTCATGCGTATTGGGAATAGCTTATTCGTCGAGTTTGGGAAGCACGGCAATGCTTCACATGTTTTCCAATACGACAATCTGCCTTTCAGACTTGGTAGTGGATTTGTCGACGGCACCGGTGATGGTCTGAAAAATACCTACCATCCAGGCCACCAGGCCAAGATGACGCACCACCAAGGATGGGAAAGCGAATTTGAATGGACAATTAAAAGACTCACGGGTGCTCGTCCAATCGCGCCAAAGATAAAGACACCACAGCCAATCGCGCAAAACACATACCGAGTAGAGCAGCCCTCCACTCCCCACCCGTCTTCATTCATTGAGACATTACGCAAGTTGGCCAGTGCAAACGGCTATACAGTGGTCGACCACACTAGCAAAGGGGGGAATCTCTGGGTGGAAGCCCCATACAGTGTGAACAATTCCTTCCGGCAATTACTTGAAAAATGGGGATTCAAGTTCAAATCAGGCAAGGGCTGGTGGAGAGAGATTGAATGATGTGGACCTGGTTCTCAAGACAATCGCCATCGGGAGATGTGTCTTCTCCAAGTGATAATCGGCTAACCCTCACGATATCAAATGAGGGGGTGACATTTCGCCCTGACACGTCAATACCAGAGTGGCTCTACAACCCGCTTCAATTTGGCAGATCCTCCGAGACCGTTTCATTTCTGGGCCAGATCGAAGAACGAGGGTTTGCGGAGTTCGACGGAAATGCCATCCTTCTCAGTTGGGACTCGTACTACCGACTACTGCCGGAATGCGATGCAGATGAGCTCAATTCGCTGCTTTCCCTTCCCAAAGAAAGAAAGCTTCGCCCAAGCATTCAAAGTCAGGGGGCACTGGAAGACCCAGATTTTCGAGTGGTATTAGGCGATTGGTTCGATGAACGCGATATAGCTTTAACAGTACCGCCAGACTTCGTTGGTGGGCTGGCGAAGCTCGGAAGTGAAGAATGTGTTGTTCCCGAAGCGGTATGGCGATTGGTTTCGTCTATCAAGCATATCAACACCGCGACCGGTAGATCCGGCCTGGAAAACCGCCGCCTCTGGTCGGATATCCGGATTCATGCTCAGGCAGCTGATGCCGAGCTATCCGATTTTTTGCGTCGAACAGTTGTTCTGACACCTGAACGGCTAAAACTGGGGCTGCGGAAAACCGACATCGGAGATGCGAAGACTGTAGAGGTGCTGCCTTCCTTCGAGGGAGCTCCGAATAAATGGATTGAGTTCTTTGATCGATTTCCAAATGTATTGGATCGGTACGACATCCCAGATGGTGAAGGAATCACTCAAGTAATCATCGATCCGCAGGTAAAAACAGTTCTGAGAGAGATACGGCGCTGGCCCGCCCGGCTGGTTTCAGGACAACGTGCAGAAGCCTTTGTCAGAAACCCCTTTGCGGCACTTGGCGAGGACGCATCGAAGGTTATCGATGAGAAAGAGTTTGAGATGTCCCGTGCCGAAGCGGGTATCACATTCCAGAATTTCACAGCTGACATTCAAAGAAACTCTACTGGCGCTGTCGTTGCGGTATCTCTTCTTATTGAAGAGACCGATGCCACAACCGTCATCGGAGAAAGATATGAGTTTCCCGATATCGACCAGCTCGATCGTTTCATTGCAAAACTAGCCGGTCGGATAGAAAGTAATCACCAGTGCTGCGTATGGGAGGGGTTTGAGCTTGAGATTATTGGTGATACCGAAGCTCAACTAGAGATACTGAGGGAGGCGCGTAAAGAGTGGGGGAAGCCGCAAGTCGTCATCAGCTATGCGGAAGTCCACGATCTATCCAGGTATTCAAGTCGCATTGATGGGATTGGCGTTGAGAAGCCTTACTGCTCACCGTTCATCGCCCGAAAAAGCGATGATGCTGGATTGATACCTGAAAATGTCGTTTTTGGGCTGTGGTACACACCAACAGGTAGCGAGCAACCAATTGCCATCTCCTTAGACGAGCGTCAGCAGTCGAAGCTGAAGTCAACGGTCGAGGAAGCCAAGCGTGCTGGTGAGGACACGATCTCATTCCCGGGGCTGGAAAAACAGATTTCGGTAAGTGATGCTGAAAATATTATTGAAATCCTTGGCGAAGCAACGAAAGATGTCAAGAATGGTGTCTACAAGGCACCTAAGATCGGCGAGGGAGAAACAAAGCCGCCCACTGAGAGAAAATCACTTCTCCTAAAGCCCAATATTGAATCGCTGGAGTATGTGGAGAGCAAATCTCGACGAATAGAAGCTCTCTCGCTGCCGCCATCGGCAAGCCCTGCCTTGCCCTCTTCTCTGAAAAAAAGCACGCAGCTGAAAGAACATCAACGCTTGGGAATTGCTTGGCTCCAACATCTCTGGAAAAACACACCAGAGTATTCACGTGGTGCGCTCCTTGCAGACGACATGGGGCTTGGCAAGACACTTCAACTGCTGTGCTTTATTGCAAGCTGTATCGAAACCGACCCAAAAATTGATCCGGTCCTCATTGTCGCTCCTGTATCACTCCTGGAAAACTGGAAAGAAGAAGTCGAGAAGTTTTTTGAGCCTGGAACATTGCCAGTCTTGATGCTCTACGGCGATGACCTGAAAAGCAAGAGAATATCCAAGAGCCTTATTGACCAGCAACTGCTGCAGGAAGGAATCCTGCGTTTTCTCTCTCCTGGGTGGCTTGGAGATGCAAAGGTTGTTCTTACAACCTATGAAACTCTACGTGATCTAGAGTTTTCCTTGGCCGCCCAAAAATGGTCGATTATGGTCTGCGATGAAGCGCAGAAGATCAAGAATCCAAACGCCTTGGTCACCAGAGCTGCGAAGAAGCAGAACGTTCGCTTCAAGATCCCCTGCACAGGAACCCCAGTAGAAAACACTCTGGCCGACCTCTGGAGCCTATTTGACTTCATCCAGCCCGGATTACTCGGAGCACTTAATGAATTTGGGACTCGGTACCGCAGGCCAATCGAGGCAGAAACGGATGAGGAAAAGGAGCGGGTTCAGGAGCTTCGTGCTCTGGTTGAGCCACAGCTTCTTCGGCGTACCAAGGCTGACGTTGCCAAAGATTTGCCGAAAAAGATTGTTGTTGATAGCTGCAAGTCCCTGAATATCTCACAGCATCAACGTGATCTGTATAGCCATGCTGTTCGTCTATACAAACAACGTTTCAACGGTGGAGATAGCCCATTCAAAAATCACCTTGGGCTAATTCAGTACCTTCGCCATCTTTGCACGGATCCCAGACCGATTGGGCAACGAAGTAATCTTACGGAGTCATTTGAGGACTATTCCCGAAAAGCCCCGAAAATTGGTTGGCTGATGAACGCTCTTGAAGAAATCAAGTCAAGGGATGAGAAGGCCATTGTCTTCGTAGAATTTCACGACCTACAGCGTCTACTTCAGCGTTTCATTGCCCATCGTTTTGACATCGTTCCAGACATTATCAACGGCACAACGTCCGCATCGTCAAAAAGCTCGGACAGCCGGCAAAAACGTATCAAGGCGTTTCAACAGGACGATGGTTTTGGGGTGATTATTCTTTCCCCACTCGCTGTTGGCTTCGGCGTGAATATTCAAGGTGCCAACCACGTCATTCATTACACCCGAACCTGGAACCCCGCAAAAGAAGACCAAGCGACTGACCGAGCTTACAGAATTGGCCAATCGAAGGATGTTTTTGTGTACTACCCAGTGGTGACTGCTGATTTCACAACCTTTGATATGAAGCTGGATGCCTTGCTGGAATGGAAGAGAGGCCTCTCAAACGACATGTTGAACGGATGCGGAGATCTGTCTTCAGGTGACTTTGACGAGCTTGAAAGCCCCGATGGGGATGGCGCTTTCGATGATGTCCTTGTGGACGAAGACGATATTGCAACATTTGACGGCCGATTTTTCGAGGCCTTCTGCGCGGCACTGTGGGCAAAGCAGGGCTACACCACGTACCGAACCCCTGACTGTGGCGACGGTGGTATAGATGTGGTTGCTATCAAGGGAAGCAACGGCTATCTGTTGCAGTGCAAGAGTTCGATGAATGATGGAGCTTCCCTTGGGTGGGAAGCGATCAAGGATGTCGTGGCCGGCGAGGCTCTGTATCAAAAGAAGCATCCCAAAGTGGCATTTTCGAAAGTTGCGGCGACAAATCAGCGGTTCAACAGCACCGCGAATTCTCAGGCACAAGCGAACGGTGTAACACTTTTTGACAGACACGACTTGGTTCAGCTACTGCGATCTTTCGCAGTAAAGCGGATTGAGCTAGAAAAGTTCCTGCTGACGTAGTTATCCCCAGATCCCATTCGAGGGATGCGTAGCATTGTTTGGAGTGTTCAAAGGCCTAGTCCACCTCCTTTATTCGTTGCGGTTCTTACTCCATTAGTTTGGCTGGCCCAAACAGAACAACTTATGTTTTGTACCCTGCAAGGGTCATCCTAACTTCCTGAATCACTTTTTCCTTAAGGACGGCTGGCGCCACAACCTCCACCGAGGAGCCATATTTCAATACGTCCATGATTAACTCGCGATCATCACTGTAGGGAATCTCCAGGAGGTAGAAGCCGTCTTTGTCGAAGCTTGATTTCTGATCTGGATGCCAGCGTTCCGCGGAGACCCATCGGGCACGTTCGGGCGTAAATCTCAACTTCGCCCATGAGACCTTCGATCCTGAAAATATCCCATACCCACTCTCTAAGACTTCCTTGAGTTGTGACTTCGGAACGTCCTTCGCCTTTTCATCAACGAGCTCCGCATAGCGGATTGCATCGATAGAGAAACTGCGAATACCGTTTCTCAAATGGCACCAGGTATCGACATACCAGTTATCGCGGTAAAACACGAGCTGTTGCGGGGAGACAATTCGTTCAGAATCCTCCCCGGTTTGCCGGCCGAAGTGGCGAATCTTCAGTCGCAACCGGCGCAATGTCGCCGTCGCTACGACCTCAAAGAACTGTGTAGCGACATGCCGTTTTGCCGCATGAACGATTCGGAAACGTTTTTCGACCTCCTCAGCAGAGTGATCAGCACTGCCCAACAAAGCCTTCAGCCGAGTCTGAAGGGGCTGAATGTGGCCGGCGAGAAGACCGGGTTCAAGGTTCGATAGCAACTGCTGCATCGTCAGCAGCGCGTGAACTTCGCCCGCATTGAACCAGAGTCCCGGCAATGAATAGGCGGGCGAATTGGGATCCGGCTGTACAAAGCGATATCCACCAGCGTCCCTGTCCCATTCGATGGGCGCATTCAAGCGATCGCGCATGTACTCAAGATCGCGCTTGAATGTAGCCAAGGACACACCGAGTTCATCCAGGAAAACCTGGATAGGCACCAGCATACGATCATTGAGGAGCTGATCGATCTTGTAAAAGCGTTCTGTACGGTCCAATTTCACCCATTCAAGAGCAAGTGTGTTCATTACCCTGGGCCAACTTCGAGTTGATAATTTCTCGAATGTACCCGCCGTCAAGCTCACCAGGTGAGCTTGAATAGTTGCATGATAGTTAGATTCAAATGCGAAGGAAATACATCTGCAAAATGGTAACAACCACCTACGTTTCAACATTTCTTGGCAATCGGTTCTATCCGTTGGAACCACGAATTGATCAGATTGCAATCGAAGACATCGCTCATGGGCTCGCATACCAGTGCCGGTTCAATGGGCAGACTTGCGACTTTTACTCTGTGGCCCAGCATAGCCTGATCGTCGCATCCATTGTGCCGCCACCGATGCAACTGGCTGCCCTTCTCCATGACTCCGCCGAGGCTTACCTAGGTGACATGGTGAAACCATTGAAGGTTCTACTCCCCGAATTCGCCAGGATCGAGGACCAGGTCACGGAAATTATTGCAGCGGCGTTCGGGGTCGACTTCTCCGACTACGTTGCCATCAAGAAAGCTGATCTTGTGGCGCTTGCCACGGAAAAACGAGACCTCATGCCCTATTCTGTCGAGTCTTGGGACTATCTTGATGGGGTATCGCCACTTCCCGAGAAGATCAAGCCAGTCGGCCCTGTAGAAGCCAAGGCACGGTTTCTCGGAGAGTTTCAGCGGATCATGATGAGATGCGAAAACCGCTAGGCAGTATGCCGCTATACCCGCCGCACAAATATGATGTCAAAATCACCATGCAGAAGCGCCATTCCACCGGCAACAACCGGCCCACAACCCACAAGGCACATTCGGCTTTCGGCATCATGAAGGCCAGCTATGTGAGGTCGAGCGTTCGCTCGCCGACGTGCCTTGATCTTCGGCTTGTTGGCCACTCCAGCCGCCGACTTGGTGGGTTCCATTGACCGCCCTGTATTGGGTAACCCGACGTCGGGCTAGTTAGACAGCGCAATCACATAGTGATCACATTGCTCTATCACGAAGTGCGGTACCGTTTGAAACTCTCTCGGGTTGAGCTGATAGATGTAGTCATTCTCGATATGGAACGCCTCATTGATGAACTTCTGGATTACATCCGAACCTATCAGATCATTCTTGTCGTCGAAGATCATTCTGTACAAGTGAAGCTTTTCATAGTTGCTCGTGGTCTTGTCGTATAGATCTATCATTGCTTTGTCGTCGGTCACGAGCCCTAATGCCTTGTCGTAATCGAACTCCGGGATCTCAGCCAGGATCTCGTTCGTACCATCTCGAAGTTCGTCTGGTTCCATCGGTCGAATGCTTCCACCATAGTTCATTTCTGGAACTTGGCGCTTGTGCAAGACATTCGAGATCACCTGAAAGGCAAGACCTTTGTTTCCTGCCACTTCAAGACGCCGCCGCAGATAGATGAGCCTATTCAGGACATGGCTCCCGGCAGCGGTGTTCTCGTCGGCTATTTCGATAAACGTTCTTATGTCGGCCCGACCGATTTCCTGTTCGGTGAGCACTCCGTTGCTGTTCTGAAGAAACGTGGCAAACGGCTTTTTGAACCGATCCGAATGGTGAACCAGTAGATCCACAATAGGCTCAAGGTCGTGGGTTAAGAGTAAGACTGTCTTGTCGCGCAACGAACCGCTACCCTTCCGGAATAGCATTTCTACAATCGCATACTTCTTGTTCTTGTCAAACGAAGATATTGGATCATCCAGAACGACAAGGTCCGGGTTTGCCTTCAACACGTCATACATGAACAAGACGAGCGCGAAGGCGTTCCGTTCCCCGTAACTTAGATGTGTCTTCGCGTTTGTGATTTCTCCGTCAGCGTCACTGTGGATCAGCTTTAGTCTGTGCTGGCCGGTGCCGTCGTCCAACAGTGACACTCGGTACACGTAGCCGGCGTTCTGCAAGAACGCATTGATGCCTGCGCTGTTTTCCTTCACTAGATTTTCGATCAGCAGCTTTTGCTTTTTGATCATGCCTTGCAGTTGGCCAGCCTGTTCCAGCAACTTCTCGATGGCTGTGTTGACGATTTCCACCTTCTGTTTTGTGTTTTCGGATTGCAGGTGTAGGAAAAGAGAGAGATCGATCTTGTGGTCATTCAGGCCGTCGATCACCTTGTCCACTTCCTTCAGAGACGAGAAGCCTAGACGCTGCGCCTTCACGAATTTTGCGCTCAAGCGGTCGATCTGTCCCTTCACCTCCCTGAGGAATTCCGCTTGGTCATCCGTGTAGCCGCCAACACACCTCACGAATTCCGCAATCTTGGCCTTCGTGTCATCAGAGAAGTACTTATTGAGACGACTGAATGCAGAGACGATCTTGTTAAGGTTCTCGATCACCTTCGCTTGGTAAACTTCGCCGACACGCTTTATGGTCTCGCGCTTCCCTTGTATGTCGCTCGTGCAATAAGGGCATCCAGAGTCGATGTCTACGAAGTCGCGGCCGCTTAATTGCCACCCCACCCACTTGTAATTCTCAGAATGCTGAATATAGGACTTGTATGGTTCAAGTCCGGCGGGAATGTTCTGTACCTTGTTGCCGTCTTTGAATGCTTTTGCAAGACCGCTGGCACCGTGAATACCACTCTTTGTCTCCTTTCCAAAACTTCCGCTGATTTCGTTGAAATCGGATATCAGGTCGCCAATGTCCTTGTCTTCGCTCAGAGCCTTTTGCATGCTTGCAACTTGGGCGTCTATTTCCTTCATGCCCTGTTCGTAGGCTTCACCCCTTATAAAAATGTCGAAGCTGCCTTTTAGCAATTCGTCTGATTGAAATGTGACGTCGCTGAGGTACTTCTCGTCAAAGACTTTGATGGACTGAACGGAATCAATCCCGATAACTTCTGGTTTTGGCGCCCCGTCTTTTCGGTACTTGAATGGAGTTAGTGCTGCAAGCGCGTTCTTGTCGGTGCCTAGCCTCTCATTAATGGAGGCCAGTACGGCTCTTGCGATGGTGGTTTTGCCACTACCGTTTATGGCGTACTTCAGATTTAGCGTTTGTTCCACTATTTCAACGACACCAGCTTCGATGTTGTTACATCTGCGCAACTCCACTTTCATCTGGTTTCTCCTAATGTTTCGCTTGAGTACGACTGTGTGCTGGCACCGAAAAATGCCCGAGGAATTAATCAGGAGCTTACGCGGAGAGCAGCAGAATGACAAATGGCACGGCGCCGATCCGTAACGCTGCATTTGGTTTCACTTGGATTTAGGTAATGGCAGACGGATTCTGCAAACAAACGCACAAGCAATGATGCATCCTAATCATAGAGCCAACTCAGCATACGCTCTGAACCGGCATGCTGGCTTGGAAGTTCTGCGCCTCTATACCGTCCATGCAGAATCTCACGCGTCCTTTCACCCCAAGCCTTGCGCCTAATCGATTCGGTATCGAGCCCTAGACGTTGAAGGCCATAGACAAGAAGCCCCACAACCGTCGGATAATGGTCATAGACTAGATTCAGTGGCCCAGCCGCATTGGCGTGCGCCGTTCCAACAGCACAGGCAAAGCGGGCACTCTCAATCGCACAAACCAATGCAGCCCACGCCGACAGACGCTCATTCGAGATGGGGTGATCCGTCTTGAGAATATCCTGAATATCCCTCCTCACCGGATCTAACTGGCACTCTGCCTGGGCTATCGCACACAAAATCTTGTGGCGACTACGATGCTCCTCACGCGACAACTCAAAAAGGCAAGCGGTTTGTCTCCCCACATCAAGGCTTAGGTCATGAAACGCCACCAATTCGAACCGTTCCTCCTGGAATGGGGCCAGCAATATCCTTCCAGTGCTTTCACATCGTTCCGGCCGAACACTAGGGCATAGTGTGTATGTCCACAACAATGCGGTCCCACGTCGCTCCGATTCCGCTGCACTTTCCTCGTCGACCACAAAAAGGTGTTGCTGGTTGGCGCAGAAGGTATCAGCGTGCATAGTCCTCCACGCCTTTCCCGGCATACGGTCAAATATCCAGACCAGCAGCATCTGCTCTTGCTGGTAGAAAGCGGTCCGTTCGGCGACGACCTGCGGGTAGGTATTCGATACTTGAGCCTCAAAAACCACCGGCAGGCCGGCCCATTCGCTTCTCACATCAGGACGCCGCCAGCCTTCGAGGTAACTGCGCCAGGTACTCTCGACCAACGGCTCGGCAAACCGGTCGTCGGCCCGAAGAGTACGAGCGATCAACTCCTTCGTTCTTCGATGTCGCTCACCCTCACGCTGACCGTGATATCGCATTCGGTCAAGCTCTTCCAAGGACGGGGAACGCCCCTCTCTGAACGGGCAACCAGCCAGTTCTGCAACATGTTTCTCAACGTGAGAAAAATAGTGGCCATGTCCCGCGAGTGCCTTCAGAATCACCGGTTCGCCACACGCGGCACAAACAAATGGGTGCTCTCGTCTTACCCCTGCCTGCCTGATCGCAGGCCGAAGGGCATGCAACTCGCCCATGGTGAGGGTCGGCAACCAAGCCGCGACATCTAACGTCTTGTGGTCCGCGACACGAGTCACCAAGGCGACTGCATTTTGCTTCGTGACCAAGACATGTGCCGTTGGATCGAAGCCGCTCATTCGCGGAAGCACGGAGGACTTTTCAGGGCTGTTGTGCTCGGACAGAAGGTTCATCATCACCGCCGATGTCAAACTGCGTTCTTGACGCCGTAGGGAACATGTCCAGTCGCCACATATTCGGCCGCGGAATCACAATGCCGGATCTGGTCATCGAAAAAGATGTCGGCGCCGAAACTCTTGAGGAAAGCTCCCTTTTCTTTTCCTCCAAGGAACAGTGCCTCATCAATGCGTATGCCCCAGCTCCTGAGTGTCTTGATGACACGTTCGTGCGCCGGCGCCCCCCGCGCAGTGATTAGCGCAGTTCGAATCGGGGAACTCTTCACCGGGAAATCCGATTGAATGTCGTGCAGTGCTGAAAGAAAAGGCTTGAACGGTCCGCCAGGGAGAGGCTTTTCACTGGACTCCGTCTCGTTCTGGTTGAACGCATCAAGACCGCCTTCAACGTAGATTCGTTCAGCCTCGTCTGAAAAGATCACGGCATCGCCATCGAAGGCAATTCTCAATTGGCCCGAGCGAAATTCTTCACTTCCCGAAGGCAGGATTGTCGCCGCGGCGATTCCCGCATCCAGTGCTCCCCGGACATCCTCCGGATTTGCAGACAGGAACAGATGGGCTCCGAAGGAAACAATGTATCGATAGGGCGGCTCCCCCCGTGTAAATGCAGCTCGAGAGATATCCAGTCCGTGATGGCGGATCGAATTGAATACGCGAAGACCCGTATCGGCGCTGTTCCGTGAGACTAGGACAACTTCAACTCTAGGACGACTTGGGTCCGTATTGAGCGCCAGGAGTTTCCTGACCATCGAAAATGCCACACCTGGTATGAGTGGAACACTTTCCAGGGATATCTGGTACCGGGAATATTCCTCCTCACCTTTTGCCTCGAAGACCTGGTGGCTTTCATCAAGGTCGAACAAGGCGCGCGACGAGATCGCAACAACGAGTTTGACCTCAGCCAGCATCCTTTCCCCAGGGCTTGACGATGCCATGCTCACGTTGCACCCTCGCTCGCGGGAGCGCTTTCGAGAAGCGTGACGTGCACCGCCCCTGCTGCCACAGGAAAGAAGAGCCAGCTCTCCAGAACAGGCTTCCCGGTAGCGCGTTCAACAGCGCCTTTATAGGTAGCCAGCTGACCGGCATAATCCTTGGCGATGCTTTCCCATTGCTCGGCCCCTCTGGGATTTGACTTGTGATCAATCAATATCCAACCACCTGCAAGTTCGAGGAGAAGATCGATCCGTCCCTGAATGATCTGTGAAGCATCCGTCACGGCCTCAACCGGAATTTCGGCAAAAGCCGCCGCATTCCCCCAGCGTGCAGATATCCAGTCGTGCAACGCCTGAACCTGGCTGAGGATCGCCTTTGCGGAAACACTTCCCTCGACGCCAAAGCCTCTCAGCAGTAAGTCCACATCCTCCAGGGACAGAGGAGCGGCTCGATCTGTGAGGCTCGCCGCGATGCAGGCATGGATGGCACTCCCGAGAGATCCCATGTCAGTTCCGCTGGCCACTCCGATGCGTTCGCCGACCCGGACTTGCTCAGCCACCAGGCATTCTGGCGGCAACGCGGTTGAGGGATTGAGCACGAGCGGCAAGCGGTTGGTGCGCTGTTCGGACGTTTGGTACCAATGGATAACCTCGGCCCCGCTTCCGAGTACCCCCTCAATCTCGACCGGGTCTAGCCCCCAGCGGATGGCGTCAATCGTATTGCCCGAGGGCAAGACCAGATTGGATTGCTCATCCGCAGGAAGTAGCCACGGCGCACCGAGCGTATCCAGCCATTCACCCGACAACTTCCGTTGTGATCTTGCCAGCACAAGGAGATCGCGTGCTCTTGTCATGCTCACATAGAGAAGACGCTTCGATTCCTCAATTGCCGACGCGCGAAATGCTTTGCCGACATCGGACAGGGCGATCTCATCGGCCAGGGGAACTGTTTTCTGGGCGCCAAACGGCCACGGCCAGTAGCGGATGAAACGATCTCTTAGCGGATCGGTCACTTGAATGCCTGAGCGCGAAGCCGCCGTAATCGACCAGACGTTATCCTTTACGTCGGCATGGAGGTCAAGCAAAACCACCACAGGCCACTCAAGCCCCTTCGCCCCGTGATGCGTCATCACCTTGACCGCATCAATGGCCGGTTCTGCCAGGTTGTCCTGTTCTGCCCCTGCTTGCTCGTTGAACCAGAGAATCAAACCGGAAATTGAGGCCGCATGCTGGGCGCTTCGGCAAATATCTTCGTACTTGTCCGCCATTTCCAGAATGGCTTCCAAGTTAGCAAGGCGAATTCGTGCGACCGAGGAATTCTGACTCCAGCGCAGTGCGCGGTCCGGAATCTCGCACTCGGTAATGACGGCCTGAAGTGCTTCGCGGGGCGCCAGCAGTGGCAAGCTGCTTCGCATGCCAGCCAGTTTCACGATCAGCGGATGGGTCGAAGCGCCATCCTCCATCCACCTGTCTGGATCACCACCGGCTTCGAGATGTTGCAGGCGATTCACCACCCACGTTTCGGGTTCCTGGCAATCTGCCAATGAAACGATTTCGGCTGTCGAAATCGAGTCGGACGGATCATTGAGACGCCGAAGGCACGCGAGGGAAAACACCGCTTCTGGTGTCGCCAGCAGCCCAGGTTGGCTGGTCGCTGTTGGAATTCCAAAGGCACGCAAACCGGCAGCAGTATCCTTGACCCCATCGTTGGCGCGGCATAGTACAGCGACATCCCCAAAGGATGCGGGCCTGGTGATCTTGGCTTCCTTGTCGAACACCTTATGGCCGGATTCCACCAGTTTCTTGATCCCGGTTGCGAGCGCCGAGACCTCCTGCCCCTTATTCTTGCCCCCCAATATCCAGTTTGCAAAGGCAGGATCCGGCAACGCCTCCTTTCGCTCTGGCTTGAGTTCGACTTCTTCCGGCTTGAGAGAACCAGCAAATGCATCCTTGAATACTTCATTGACGATCTGAACCAGAGGCTCCCGCGAGCGCCAAGAGGAACCAAGTATCTCTTTGGAGCCCCCCATTCCGCCGAGCGCCTGCAAAATGGCCTCCATCAGCTCCGTGTCACTTCCTCGGAAGCCGTAGATGGCCTGCTTGATGTCACCCACCCAGTAGATGGCCTTGGCACAATTCGCGAGCTTCAGAAACAGTGCCAGTTGGATTGGACTCGTGTCTTGAAATTCATCCACCAGCAAAAGATCGAGTTCGTCTTTGAGCGTGGCCTCAACCGATGCGTCGTCAAGGACTTTGAGCAACAAATGCTCCTGATCGGTGAAATCCAGAACGCCCATTTCCCGCTTGCGCGCATCGTAAATCCTCAAGGCTTCCGCGCAGAGCGAGAACATTCGTTCGAGGTACTCTGAAATGTCGGCATGAAGCATCGGATGGGCGGAAAATCGCTGCGCCACTGAACCGATCGACTCCGCAATCGACTTGAGACCCGCTTCTGGCTGTTCTTTGGAGAGCTTCACCCAATCACTCCAAGGGGCATACCCTCCCTGGATACCGCGTTCAATTGACCGTACCAATGTCAGATACTTGATGGTCTTCTGAACCTTCTTCGCCTCAGCGGCTTCAGCCAGTATGGGTATGGCTGATCGTATCTCCTTGAGAAGCGTAGCCGACAGATCTTCCGTAGTCGGCTTTGGAAAATGGATCAGCAAATCCTCGGCGTTCTCCCTGGCAAAATCGAGAAGTACGCCCGGATCGATATCGTTTGCCCGCGCTTTGTCGAGCAGGCTCTTGAGTTCCTTCTGCCAGTCCTCAATACCCAAACGCTGAACGACTTTAAGCAGATCTGACACACCAGGGCCGTCGAGAACCGCGTCGATTGCCTGTTTGACGAGCACTGCTGCTTGATTCTCCTCCAGCACCTGCTGCTCTGTGGCCAGCCCGGCTTCGAATGCAAACCGTTCCAACAAGCCCCCACAGACACTGTTGACCGTGCCGATCCGTGCTTGGCCCATTGCATTGGCCAGCCCGTAGGCTCCTTGCTTGAGTAGATGAGAGCGGACACGTTCTCGAAGCTCGGTTGCAGCCTTCTTCGTGAATGTCGTTGCAACCACACCTGACGGTCGAACGCTACCCGATGAAAGCTGCTCGTGGAGTATTTGGGTCAAGCGATGGGTTTTGCCGCTGCCGGCGCCCGCGCTGATGAAAGTGAGTTTTCCGGTCATGATCACTCCTCCCATCCGGCAAGCGCCAGATAATCGTTGTATTCGGGAGGCAGGATTTCTATCTGCAAACCGTCCTCCGGTACCACCGAGTCTTCGTCCTCCGGTACGCCTTCAAGGACAACCTCAAATTTTCCGGCCACAATCTGCTGCTGGCGCCACTTCCATGTTTCGGCAAATCGCTGCCAGAGATGGGGCGTGCCTTCATCCGTGGTGCGATGGACCATTTGGGCCGACGGAAAGAAAGCCGTGTCAGTTGCAAAGAGTTGCCCGACGTCGAGAATGTAATAGGCCACAGAGGGCCAAGCACCTTCGCTTTGGCGCAGCATTTCGCCATAGATCGCAAGTTGCAGGTGGCGGTTTTCCTTGAGCTTGGCCGGGTATTTCTTGGCACCCGACCACTTCATATCCACGATCGCGCGCACTCCCGCCCCGTTTCTCAAGGCAAGATCGGCATAACCGTGGATTCTTCCGCCCACATAGTGACCGGAAAGCTCATGCTCAGGCAGCACCTCGACGATCCCGGCATCAATCAACTGTTTGCGAAGCTGCCGTATCGATTCCCGCAACTTGATCCGAAACCCCTCCAAATCGGAACGGCGCCCCGGCATCAACAGAACGGCGCCCTCTTCGACGATAAGTTGGTCAAAGGTGGCGTCAAACCAGGCCATCAGCGCGCTCTCGGCCAAGGCCAGTGGCTTTTCCTGGTGAAAGAAACGTTCAACCAGAGCGTGAGCGAGGTTGCCGAACAACCGAAAATCGGTGCTGACTGACAGGATGCGGGATGGCCTGAGCGCCGCCGGGTACTTGAGCAACCACTGATAAGGATTGAACAGCAAGACTTCCAGGCTTGAAAATGAGTCCTGCGGTAATGGCTTGACGACAAGCCCTTCAGGCAACGCCCACCAGCGGCGGCGAAGCGGTAATGGCACATGTGCAACAGGCGGAATATCGTGCGAATCCCGGGCAAGCAAGGATTCGAGCCCAGCTACCGGGATTTTCTCGATGAACGCCTCGATCATCAGCCAGACAGGATGAACTTCCTCACCCTTGGGCGGTAACACAAGAATCAATTCCTTGCGTGCAGCAAGGATAGGTTTCAGCCAGGCCTTGGCTGTCCTGTCCAGAACATCGGATATCGCCGGCAACTCGACACCGACCATCGCCAGTTCCTTCAGTTCAGCCGATGACCACGGATAGCCCGATGGCAACGAGGGCAACCCCAATTGCCACCAGAGCACACGATCAAACGACTCACAGACGGCTGCCGGATCGGAAACCCCCATCAGCGCCCCAACTTCCGGTTCCAGCACTGGGTTTTCGCTACCACGCGCCGTGGCCTGAGCAACGAGCTTTTGAAGCTGTCGCGGCTTAATCGTCTCGACGCCCTGTCTTATAAGTGCGTCCAGAGCATCCCTGCAAACTGTGCATTGCGCGAATCCCGCGTTAAAGGCAATTCGTGCAGTCCGGTCCGTATCTGCGAGGCGCGATCGGAAGTACTCGGTCAGACGGGCAACGCGGTCGAGGACAACCTTGACCGGGGCACCCATCTCCTGAGAGTGCCGCGGATGTTCAATCCAGAACTTGATCGTCGCCCTGACTTCATCGGCGCGATCCTGATAGTGTTCGTCGACGGCACCCAGAGCATCTTCCCAGCTCGTTCCCCCAATACCCGGCTTTTCGGCCAACTTCCCAGCCAATTTTCGACGGGCATAGCCAGGGACCGGACAGATTGGATGGGTAAGGAATTGAAGGAGACCATAGAAGTTCAGCGGCTCCCATAAGATCTCCAGTGCAAGTGGCAATACCTGCAGGGTCGGCCGGAATGCGCTGGCATCGCGAAAACCCTGCCGAGCACCGTCGGCTGCCACAAGGATGCTATCCAGCACAGCCCCGTCAGAACTAGAGACGATAAGACCTTCTCCATCAGACCCAATGACCGACTGAGCTAACCACCTGCCAGCCAGAAAACGAGTTTCTGCCTGAACTACCTTCAGCGATCCGTCATCCTTCCAGGTAAGCTTTGATACTGCATTGCCATTTTCAGCCTTGAGTAAGGCTTCCTGGACCTCACCAAGAAAACCAGTTCCAATCGCCAGCCCGGCCTTGTAAGACACCGTGTTCAGCGGTAAGCGCGACAGAATGTCTCGCCAGCGCTTTGGAAACCATTCGACGGGATCAACCAGCTCGATTTCATCGATCGCGAGTTTCCGGTGATCCATGGATACCAAGACGAAGCCAAGTCGTTCCCCTAAACCTGGGGGGACAGCCTCTCGCGCAAATTTCTCGACATCGGCAAGGTCGCGAAGACGCTGGCTTGTTGCGTGTTCAAGAGCCCCAGACCAACCATGGATAATCCATTGGTCACGCCAGGCAAGCAGGGTCGCAGCGGTACCCAGTTCGTCCGTTTCAAATGTCCGGTGATAAAACCGGTCCGACGAGTCGCAGCGCTTCAGGCAATCACGATAGTGAACAATCCGCTCGGACTGACTCACCCCATCACTGTGGAGACCAAGCTGCGTTTCCAGGATACCCAGCAAACCAAGTGGGCCAACGGTCGCATAGCCAAGTCGGTTTGCTGGATGCCAGCCACGCTGGCCATCGAGGTGGAGCCCAAGACGGATTTTCATGGGTATTTCCCTGTTATTTTGTTTCTGTACTGAACAGCCTACAGGACAAAAAGCTCACCAGATGAGCCACTCAACCAGTAATTGCCTGAGAATTCGGCAGCTATCAGAGCTCTGCCATGATTCTGGCGAACGCCTTGTCCCCCTTCTTGTAGCCATTTCTAGGACCGGTAAATCCCTGATTCAGGATTGCAGTCCCTCTCATCTCGGCAACATGGAACAGCTTCCAGCCAACATATTCGCCGGATTCACTCCCGCCACGCACCTGATATGCCCGCAGTGCCTGGTGCCCCTTCCCGTCAATACCGTATGTATGGGGTTCGACGGTTCTGGGGTGGCCGTCATACGAGAACTGAAGCAACTTCCTGGTGCGAATGGCGTCAGCAATACTCACGATGGGGATCTCCTGTTGGCTGGCGGGCAAATCAAGTCAAGCTGCACTCCAATAGCTGAGCAATTTCTTCGGATACACGTTCATTCATCTCCTCCGAAAGCTCGAGCCGCTCGTAAAGGGCATTTTGATGGTTGAAGAGGATGCGCATCATGACCGTCACGTTTCTCAGATCATCGAATTGCCAGCCGACGATGCCTTCCTTCACACATTCAACGTGTCCGGGACAAAGCAGCCGGAACACGTGGAAGACGGTATCGCCTTCCTTCTCGCAGACATGGAACCAGTAGGGGAACGCTGAAGACAACTTGGCGAACCAATCGCGGATTTCTGGAATCTGCGCAGTCTCGCGGATGTCATCGTCCCACCCTGAGAAGAAAAAGGTCACGCACCCCTCCCACTGCTCAGCAGATACCTTGTCATCGACCAATATCTGTAGCCTGGCCAGCGCAGTATCGATATAGCCCGCTTCCACATCCCCCCTGGAAAACTCGATCACTACGAGTTCAGGTTTGGAAGGGGAAAGGCGCGCTTTGGGGTAACGAATGTCCATGAATTAAGGTCTCTTCTAGGGGCGGCTCTGATGTTTGCCTTCACGCTGCTGCCTGCGCAATAGCCAAGGTGCCAACGGATCGGGGTCGGCCCATAACCCAGCCCGGTTGGCCTTGGCCGATATCTCTGCTGCGGCAAGTTCATCTGCTCTACCCGGCTTCAGCTCCCGCTCATAGGGCCGATTGTGCCAAGCCATGCCAGATTCAATCATTTTCAGGCAGAGATCGAGACCATTGACCTCGCCAATATGGCGGCGGTACCGATCGTCCTTGTAATACTCGACCATGACCATCTGTCCCGAGATCAGGTCTGCCAAGGAATCCTTGGCGCGACGGTAGAAAGCCTGGCCCTTCTCGGGTGTGTCCATGCAGGAAACACGAATCCGATGCGTCACATGGGCATCATCAAGTACGTCGAAGGTATCGCCATCAACGATATGAATCACCTTGCCAGTGACGCTACCCGTAGCCGCAGAGGCACCTAGCGGGAGTAGTGCCGCAACGACCATAACGACGAGCCAACGGCCGACAGTGATCAACGAGCGATTCGATCTATTTTGCATGCCGACAGTTTAGCTGACCAGTAGCTCACCAGGCGAGCCTGAAAATCAATCTACAACTTCGACTTGCACCCATTTCATGAGAACCCCCTCATCTGTTTGAACAGGTCGAGCAACGATGAGAATGGGACCGTCGGGTTGAAGACTGACTACCGTCTTGTTCTTGACTGCGTCTGCCCACCCGCCATGAAGACCGAGTTTCTTGTCGCACTCTGCCTGCTCGATAAGTTGGCAAACATCAGCCAAGGAAATTTCAGTCAGCGTGATATCTGCGGTCAGCGAAGAAAGCATTCCGAGGTCGAACTGATCGGTCAGCAAATAGCGAGGCGCTTTGTTCATTGGGCCTCCTCGGCTGTAGTCGGCTCCGTGATGCCGGTCGCAAACCGTTCCAATCGGCCTAGAGTAACAAGCATGTCAGAAATGTAATGAGCCTGACGGCGATACTGACTAGCCTCGGTCTCTACCTCCGTCACCAGATCGTCATCCCAGCCCGAAGTGTGTCGATGAAGATCACTCATGCTGTAGGAAAAAATCTGCGCATCCCGCCGCCGGCTCTTGTTTCGCTTCTGGATGTACTTCCGACGGAGTTTGCGATCCTTGTCTTTTTTGCCATACCAACTGACGGCATACCATTCAAGGGCGATTGCATTGCCGCGCTGTCGAACTCTGAACTGGAGCGTGTTCTTCTGATTCCAGTCCTTGCTCTTGTTCGCATCCATAACTTCCTGCAGGTAGCGGTTTCCGAGATCCTTGGCATTCTCGAATACCTCTTTCAGCTGCCCCTGAAGCAGCGATCTGACTTCCATAATCCAATGTTCCATACGTAGTTCGTACCACCTCTTAAAGATCAGGATTCGCCATCTACCGAATCCTTCTGAGCAACTCTCCAACCGACTGGGCCCAACGACGAGCCGGGCTCTTCCCCACCGAGAGCGGCAACGAACACACGACGACACTAGGGAAGAACTGGCGCAACGTCCAAATCTGAAAGGTTTCACCGCTTCTCGCCACGGCAGGGGCGAAATGTTTCATCCATAGGTCAGACGTCTATTGATGCCCTCTGCAATAAGGATTCATGGGGTAAATCGTAAATTCGGCCAACCTCACCGTGCGGCCGAAATGCGTCCTTTTTGGTCACATTTCAAACGCCACGCCATCCGGCCTCCCCATAGCATCGGGTGCTCTGGCGGTGCACTCAACGTTAAAAAGGGCTGCAAATTAACGTTGTGTTCTTGCAGGTTTTCTGCTGCATGCCTGCCAGAGCTCGCGGCCCAATCCCGGACGCGATGGTCGAGCAGTGCAACTGGAGACAACCTGAAATGAATGTTCTCGGAATCGATATTGGCTATTCCAACCTCAAGCTGGCCTATGGGCCGCAAGGCGCCGAACCCAAAGTATTGTTGCGCCCGGCGGGCGCAGCGCCGGCAGACAGGCTGGGCGAAAAAATCGGCGGCAATGGCGAGGAAGACTTTCTGCGCGTGCTGGTAAACGGGGAGCCGTTTGTGGCAGGTCTATCCCCGGATCGAGCCGAGCTTTGGAGCCGGGAGCTTCATGAGGATTACCCGTCCACGAACTCCTACCGCGCCCTCTTCCACGCTGGCTTGCTGCTGTCCGAACTCGATCAGATTGATCTCGTCGTAACCGGCCTCCCAGTAAATCAGTACCTCAATCCCGAGTTACGGGAAAGGCTGGCCGCGCAGATGCAGGGCGAACACCAAATCACTCCGCGGAGAAAGATCACCGTGAGCAAGGTCAAAGTTGTCCCGCAACCTGTGGGCGGATTCGTTGATCACGTCTGGAGCCTTCAGGACGCGACGGAAATTGAAGACAGCCGCGTTTTGGTTGTTGACCCTGGGTTCTTCTCGGTCGACTGGGTACTGATAAGCAATGGGGAGCTACGTCGCCAGTCCTGTGGTACCAGCTTAGAGGCTTCTTCGGTAATTCTCGATGAAGCCGTTCGTCTGATCGCTGAGGACTTCGGGGGCAACGTTGGCAGAGAGCGTCTCGAACATACTCTTCGCAATGGGCATGATCAGGTACGACTCTTTGGCGAGCGCGTCGACGTGGCGCCTTACCTGAAGAAGGCTGCCGACAAGGTCGGCCCTATCGTCAGTACGCGGTTGAGAGAATCGCTGCGAAAGGAAAACGCAAGTGCTGACATGGTGCTGCTGGTGGGCGGCGGCGCTGGTTTCTTCGAGTTGGCTGTCAAGGAGGCATTCCCCCTGCTCAAAGTTTCGACGCCAGATACGCCGGTTTTTGCAAATGCGCGAGGATTTTGGCGAATGGGGGTATGAAATGTCTTCAATCAGGATCGTTGTAAAGATCCCGACTGGCACTTACCCGGAGTTGATTGCCGATCTCAACCAAGTCTCTCCGCGAGAACGTGCAGAGCGGCTTAGATTGCTGGCAATGATTGGACTGAGAGACTTGCGTCAAACCGGACTGAGAAGTCAGCCGCAGTTTCATCCATTACACACCATAAACGAAAAACCGACCGACTCAAAAGTCCCGGCCAGCAGTCTCATTCGAAAACTGACACAAAACCTGTGATGCATGACGATCACAATAGAGAAAAGAAAGCGTTGAGCCTTGGGCAGAAGATCTCCTCACGCCACTGAAGCGGACGACTCAGACGTCGAGCGGTCTCGTCTTCCAAACATCCTGTGCCAGCACCATCAGCAAAGCGTGGCGCTGATCAATGCTCTTGGCGCTCCAAGTATCGAAGGCTGCCAACTTGCCGTTAATCCTGCTAATGGATGTGTTCAGGCCGACCTCTGTCAACTCGACCAGACTGCGAGTCAGGTAATTGTTGCTCTTCCGATACTCGGATTGTTTAGCAGAATAGTAGTCGTTACCCGCGACAATGTTGATTGGCTTCTCCAAGAGAGTCAGGTTGCCAAGCTTGTTCTTGTAGTCGTCGTACCCCGCGCCCGAGTTTTCAGCAGACCATGTAGCGCGCAACTCTTGAGTGGGCGTGTCCGGCAGGATGTGCTCGATTTCGAGCGATGTGTAAGGCTCAAGACTGCCTGGTGACTTGAGCCCACTGAACGCCATATCGACATACTGTGTGAGCCGAGCCAGCAAGTATCGCGTCCGATATTGCTGCATCGTATAGAGAGAGAACCGTTTGAGGGCGTCTGACAGCTCCTGCGCCTTGCCAGCCATGTTTTTCTCGAATCGGTCGACGACAAAAGCATTGAGGGTCACACGTTGCTTTACCGGATCGGCGATCTCCGCGATGATTCTTAGTTCGTCAGCCCAGACAGAGAAATTTCGCTCAAGATCCTTGGTCGGTGTCTTGGTGAAGATGTAGTAGAAGAGGAAGCTTTCCAGTTGGGTCACGAAGTGGTCGAACAGCGCCTTAGGAAAACTCGCTGCTGCCAGCAGCAACACATAGTGCAAGCTGAATGCTCCACCTGCCAGCCGCTTGAGGCTATCCATCGCGAGGCTCGGCTTGCCATCGTTACCCTGGCCATTGCCGAAGGCGAGGTAGTGCTCGACATTACGGATAACTTTCCTCACAAACTCGAACGGCTTGTTCGCGTAGTCGCAAAGGGCCGCGTTGTCTTTGTCGACGAACCAGTCGTAGATCTCGTCTTCGCGCACCACTGAATCGCTGCGTTCATTCTTAATGATGTAGTTGGCCATCAAGAAGTAACGCAAAAATCGGAGAGGTTTTTCCTTTTCCTTTTCCAGAGGTTTGGTGATCTTCTTCCACTCGTCCTTGAGCTGAGTGAACTGGTTTTGCTTAACCTGCGTGAACAGCAGATTCTTCAGCAGATCCATCGGGTTCAAGCCGACACCACGCTCGTTGATCGTCTCGAATATCTTCAGTGCGCTGCTTACGTCGGTCGAGATTTGAATGAACACGACGTTGTTTGCGAGGTAACCCCAATACCTCTTCAGCTTTGGTGCGTCGTCGTAATTGTCCTTCAGATATCGGTAGAGCGTTCCGTAGGCGTTGACCAGGTTTTCCAGCGATCCAAAGCTGGCAATGCCGGACGACTGAATACCAGCCCGGACGGCCTGAGGATCAGCGTCCAGTTCTACTAGCTTGGACATCACTTCCCCGGCGTTTTCATAGCGAGGCTCCAGCTTCAGGCTGGTTCGTGTCTCACCGTCGCCATCTGTGTAGCTGGTCGAGATCAGGCCACTGATCGCCTGTCTCTGAGGTTCTCCGTTGAATATGTGCTTGAGCGCACACAGTAGTAGGAAAAAAGTCGTCAGGCGCTGTTGTCCGTCAATCACCTCGTAGTGGTTCTTCTGTTCCGACGGAGACACCAGTACCGTGCCGATGAAGTATTCCCGTGTCGAGCCCGCATCAATCTGTTCATTAATGTCTTCCAACAGTTGATGCACCTCTTTATCCGTCCAGACGTACTCGCGCTGGTAGTCGGGCACGATATAGAAGCACTCCCTGAAGGCTTCCTCGATGCTGTATTTGTGGTTTTCAATACGTGCCATGCTTCAATACCCTTCCGATTTATTGATGCGATGCAGCTGTCCTCAAATAGTCTCGCGCAGAGCGACAAACTGGTTGCTCGACCCTTCCGACCGAAGCTCCAGTTTCGGACTGTTTGACACGACGTAAGCCAGCGGTTGATTGAGAACGAACGGATAAATCACCGCCATCGATTGCAGGCTCGGGACGGACACGGACTTTCCCGTATACCTAAGCGCAGCCTCAACCAGCCACGCGACAGCCAGTTCGTTGTCCAACGCCGTTGGTGCGCGACGAATCAGCCGCTTGCCTTTATCCACCCGCTCTATGGCACCCCAACTGGCCTGTGACTGCAGAACCATGTTGGTCATGCGATAAGTGCCTTCGCGTTCGCCGTAGATCTCACTCATCCGACGATGTACTTCTGCCGAAGTACAGTCGCCCTGCAACGCGGATAAGCGGCCCACCAGCTCGGCCACTTTTCCAAAGAAGGGATAGGTCGAGATGCTCATGCCCCAATTCAATGCCGACACAGCCACGTCAGGATTCGTCTTAAAGATTTCAGCACCACGATTGGCGAACTCGACAAGCTCTGTGCGTGGCTCAAGCCAGAGTCGATTCAATACAGTGCGCGTCTTCTTTCTGGCCGCCACACCAAGGCCAACAGCATCAAGCAGTTCATTCAGGTCATCGAGACTGGCAGTCCCGGCACGAACTTTCAGTGCTGCAACAGCCCATTCAAGCTGAATGAAGCGGTCGAAGCCAATTTGAGGGGCGGTTGAATTCATCCAGTTCAATTCACGTAACTTACTTTGACAAAAGGTACGATCAGCTCTTCCACGGATATCCCGCCGTGAACGACAAGCTGCTCTCCCTGTGTCACAAAGGCTGTTCTCGCACCTGCGAATAGCGGCATGAAGTTTGCAGGCAATCCAGCGATCTCCAACTTGATGGCCCCAGGGCACACAACTGCCGACTCAGACAGCAATGCTTCGCTGCGATAGACCCTGACCCGCTCACCACGTGTCTCTGCGACCACACCCTGGTTGGGGCGCCCGACGCCAACCGCTTCCACATTGCCGTGATCAGATGTCAGATAGACGTGATAGCCCCTGCCGAGGAGCAGGGCAAATAAGCTGTCGACAAAACCAGACTCACACCAACTATCGATCTGATTTGCAATGCCGCGCTTGCCAAGGATCGCACCATGCACGATCTCGTCCACCGTATCCACTACCAGACCTGCCACTTTGATGGCCGAGTTGGACAATGCTGTGTCCAGTTCTTCAAGCTGATCTGTGCGTTTGATGCCCTTGCGGTACATCACCTCGTTGGCTCTCAATCCCTGGTCTTGCCAGAAACGCGACCACTGCGATGGTTCCTGCGCCGTCGTCTCAATGGAGTCGGCAAATTCTCGGGGTTTGAGCCCGGAAAACAATGCCTGCCGCGAAACGGATGTCAGCGTCGGGAGCCATGCGAAGCACGCACCTTCCTCGAAACCGATCTTCGGCGAATACTTAGCGACGCGTTCACGAATCTGAATCCACTGGTCAACCGCCAGACCGTCGAATAACAGGAGTGCTACCTTGTCTTCGCCGGCGCCGCGGCGCATGGACAGGAACCGAGGAACGTGGTGGACCATGACCGGCCCCTTTGCCACCGGAAGCGAGGGCAGATCGGCATAGTGTTTCGCCACCCAGGCATGCAGACGTTCGTCCGCAAGTCGCTGCAACTCCGCAACGCTCTCACGAATACTATCCGCCCGCGCCACATCCAGCCCATGAAAACGCGCCAGAATTTCGCCGAAGCGTCGCGCCATCTGGCTCCAATCACGATGGGAGGATTCAAGTGTCGGCAAGCTGTCGAGCAGGCCCTTGATCCCTTCCAGCACGAGGTTCCGCAATGCAGCCGGGTCTTGAACGACGCCCACCTTCGCCCATTCTGGGATCCCCGTCGGCACGCCCTGCACTGACAGGGGATGCAGCGTGCCATCCATGAACATCGAATCAATGATCGCTCGCACATCGGGGTGATCGAACGGCACTTCGATCCTAGCGACGTATTCCTCATGTGACGGTTCGCTCAAGCGAGAACCGATTACGCCGTTGCGCTCCAGATAGCGGTACCAAGCATCTTGCACGATGCGTAGTAGCGTGCTCTTGGATGCGAAAAGCTCAGCGATAGGCAGGCCCTTGAAGACGTCCCGCTCGCCAAGAATCTGCGCTACATGCACAGCCAGAACGGGTGACAGGCCCGCATTGCGGTAATGTAGGCGGAGCAGCTCCCGCCACAAATCCTCCGGTCGCGAAATCAGGTGCGGACCGATGCGGAAAATATGGGTCAAAACAAAATCTTTCGTTGCTGCCTCACCCAGAGACTGCGACGCATGCTTGGACTGCGCCTCAAACAAAGCCTCCAGATGTTCAGCGCCGATCTGTCGGACCACACCGTAACTGAGCTTGGAAAACAGGTTCGCGAGGCTCAGAGGAACGATCCGTGCATGGCGAAGGTAGTCCCACGGCAAATCTCCCGTTTCCGCAGAGCGCAGATGCAGTACCAGCGCACGGGCCGGCCCTTCCTCGTCGCGGTCCCATGCCTCGCGGTAGCGTTCCTCATACTCCGCCCGAAACGCCACTGAATCTTCAAACGGCAACACTTCGAATCCGCGCTCGCGCAGCAGCGATAGTATCTGCTCATCGAGCAAAACACCGTCAGGGTCGGCCGCCACCCACAACCGGGCCAGGTCGGACGGAAACTCACCGAGAATTCGATCAATCCAGAGACTCATGTTGCGTATACTCCCCGCACGCCAGCATCTCCTGAAGGGCCCACTCGCAACATCATCACTGCGTTCAGATCAGGAACGCACGCCGACGCTTCATCCAGCGCTGCCATGCGAGCCTGTTGTTCCTGTTCAAGCCGCTTGCGGCGGTGCTCCCGCACCGCAGGCAAACCAATGCGGCCAATCGCCTGATAGCGCGCGTTGTAGGCGTACTGCGCACGCTCTCGCTCTTCCTTTAATCGT
Source organism: Rugosibacter aromaticivorans (assembly GCF_000934545.1). Classification (GTDB taxonomy): domain Bacteria; phylum Pseudomonadota; class Gammaproteobacteria; order Burkholderiales; family Rhodocyclaceae; genus Rugosibacter; species Rugosibacter aromaticivorans. Next base: position 985,125 of record NZ_CP010554.1, on the reverse strand, counting down.
GTGCCGTGCTCATCCAGCAACTCGGAGAACAGCCTCTCACCTTGAGTGCTCGCTGCAGCTTGGGACTGCTCGAACCAACGAGCCCAGGCGTCTCCCTTTCCCTCAACCTCAGAGCCCACCCCGCTCGCGTCCAATATCTCGATCTGCTCAGTCAGCAGCAGATCCCAGATGCGCTTCGCGGTAGGCACGAAGGTGCGACCATCATCGGTAGCAAAGAGCGGCAGGAAGCGCCTGCGGTTGAACCCCTCTGCGGAAAGGTTGATCTCCCACAACGACCAGACGCCGCGAATGCTGTCCGGCAGCCCGCCAATGCGCACGATCGGTAACGGCTGCCCGGCGACACAACGTGGCAGTTCGCTGATCAAAGCCCGCGCCCGTGGGTCTTCCAGCGTTATCCACTCCAGCTCCGGGTTCTGCTCGGCGGTTCGGGCATCGAAGCACACCTGCGCCGACTCGCTGCCATCCACCCATTTCACGCGCCACGCTTGATCCACCTTCACGGCTGAGCCACCACGCGCCGGCAAACCGCTGGTAATCGCGCGTTCCAACCAGAACTGTGCCGGATGGTCGCGCCACTTGCGGGCGTCATCCGCCTCAAGCGCATGACCATCGGTCAGCAGATCCGTGCTCTGCTTGGCGTCTGCGATCTTTTCCTTGATCTGTGTAATCACGGCATCGCACTCCTGCTCGATGGACTCCGGGTTCTGAAGGCCATGAACAAACAGATCATCGAACAAGGGCTCGGACTCCACCGAGTCCATCACATCGGATGCTTTGTCGACGCCAAACTCATGCGCGATAACTTCGAGCTTTTCCTCCAGCACCTGGCGCACACGATGCTCGACTGTGTCTTCCAGGACAAAGTTGATCGCTCTAACTACATGGCGTTGGCCGATACGGTCCACACGGCCAATGCGCTGCTCAATCCGCATCGGGTTCCACGGCATGTCGAAATTGACGATGACGTGGCAGAATTGCAAGTTCAGCCCCTCACCACCTGCGTCGGTCGAGACCAGCACTCGAATGTCGCGTGCGAATGCCTGTTGTGCCTTAGCACGCGCATCGAGATCCATTCCGCCATTGAGCAGTGCTACCGAGAAGCCGCGACTCGCCAAAAAGCTGGCTAGCATCGCCTGGGTCGGCACGAACTCGGTGAAGATCAATACCTTGAGCGATGGGTCGTTTTCTTCCTGCTGCAGCTTGTAGATCAGCTCCAGCAGAGTTTCCGCCTTGGCGTCCGTGCCGGCCGCCTCCGTCTCCCGCGCCAGATCGAGCAGCATCTCGACTTCGGACTTCTCCCGTGCGATTGCTTCCAGAGTATCGGCGCTCACCTGCACGGCGATATCCACTTGCGCCTGTCCGTCCAACTCGGCCCACTCTTCGGGCTCCCCCTGGTCAAAGGCAGACTCGAACAACGATGCTTGCGGCTGCGGCGATTCCAGTGCCACCAGCCGCCGCTCCAGCGTGGTGCGGATGGCTGCCGTACTTGAGGTGACAAGCCGCTGCATCAGGATCATCAAAAAGCTAATGTGCCGCTGCTTGGACGCCATCGCTTGGTTGTAGCCATGGCGCACGTAATCGGTGACCGCCTCGTACAAGCGCTGCTGTGCGGCGTGACGCGACTGCCACGCCACGGCCTGCAAGCGGGTCATCCTGGGCTTGAACAGCGGCTGCCCCTCGGCATCAATCGAGACTCGCTTCTCCGTGCGAATGACGAAAGGCCGGACACGATCTTGCGTGACGCTGCCTTCATCGGGGAACGAATCCCGGTCGATGAGCTGCATCAGCCGCAGAAACTGGTCCGTCTTGCCCTGATGAGGTGTGGCCGAAAGCAACAGCAGGTAGGGTGCGGCCTCAGCAAGCGCCGCACCGAGCTTGTAGCGTGCCACTTGCTCGGTACTGCCACCCAAGCGGTGAGATTCGTCGATTATCACCAAGTCCCACGAGGCCGAGATCAAATCCTCGAAGCGCTCGCGGTTGTAGTTGTTCAGTTGCTCCAGGCTCCAGCCGCGCCGACCTTCCAGCGGCTTGACCGAATCGAGCGAGCAGATCACCTGGTCGTGCACGCGCCATAGGTTGTCTTCTTCCGCATTTGCATTGACTCGCCATTGCCGGAAGGCAGCGAGTTCGGCAGGCTCGATGAACTGAAACTTCTCGCCAAAGTGCAGACGCATTTCCGCTTGCCACTGACGCACCAGTCCTTTGGGCGCGACCACCAGGATGCGCCGCGCCATGCCACGCAGCTTCAACTCGCGCAGGATCAGCCCGGCCTCAATGGTCTTGCCCAACCCCACCTCGTCCGCTAACAAATACCGGATACGGTCCCGGCTCATGGCACGGTTCAACGCATAAAGCTGGTGGGGCAACGGCACTACGCTGGACTGGATCGGCGCCAGTAGCAGGTTGTCTTCCAGCGCATCCAGCAGTTTGGCTGCGGCCGCCGTGTGCAGGATCTGCTCCAGGGATGGGCGGATACCCGCAAGTGGTGCTAGATCAGCCGCACGCGCACGCACCACCGCATCCTTGGCAGGCAGCCAAACGCGCAAGCTCACTTCGCCCCACACGTCCTGGCGATCCACCACGCGGCAAGGCGACGCATGCCGTGTGAACCAGCACCAGTCGCCCACCCCCAGGCTGGAAGCGAATCCGCTGCTGCGATCCATTTAGGCCCCAACCTCCGAGCGGGTCAGCGCCTGGTCATACCAAAGCAGGAGCTTCTCGTCTTCCTGCAGCGTATCCTCTGGCAACTTCTGAGCGATGGCGATAATAGTTTTGTAGTCTTTGTTTCCCCACGCTGCCTTGAAGCCTGCGCGCATCGCCTCAAGGCGGAACTCCTTGAGCTTTCTTCCCGTGAAAGCTCGGTAACTGTCAAACTCTTTCAGCAGCGCCTTCTCGCGTTTCTTCTCCAAGTCTTGTGCTTTATTCGGGTCAGGCACGTACCAACGATCTTTCGCCTTGGTCATGAGACGCGGATCGTTCTTCTCCAGCCCACGCAGATCCTTAAAGTTGGTGGACAGCAGGCTGTGGATTTGGCTGGGCACATCACCTGTGCCGTCATATTGGATAAAGTTATCCTCAAGGAGCGCTGCAAGCTCTGGCTTAGCCTCATGCTTCTTCCACCCTGCGCCAAGCTGGCTGATGAACTCCGGGTGAATCTCCTGGTAGGTCGATGGCCGCCTCTTTAAGAAGTCCGTCAACCAATCAATCGCGCTGCGCTCATCGGAGATAAACATTTCCATCTGCGGTGCCTGGGTAACTTGCATCCGCTTTTTGTCGTACTCGGTTACTTGCTCCGACAGAAACACCATACCGTCACGATCAGGGAAACGCTGTTTCAACCCCGCCTGGAATTCTTGGGTGGACATTGGAACGGGGAAGTTATGTCGGACGAACCACGCCACCATGCGATCAAAAATAATCCGCGGGTCTCGCTCGGCGATGAACTCTAGTCCACCGCCTTTCCCCTTAACTGTGGGTAGATATTTCAAATGGGTGCGGACAAAGTCCCAAGCAGAGTCTTCACTGCCACCCGCCTTGGTGAATCGATCTTCTAGACCGCCATTTGGCTTGTAGGCGGAGATGATGAGGTCTTGTTTCACTGCTGTCGTGGTAGTAACTGCCTTGAAACTACCCTGTTTTTTGTCGAGCGCTGACACATTCGCGACGACGAAACCAGCTTCTTGTAAAGCGGTTTGGATTGCATTCCAAACTGCTGCTTGGGTATTGGAGAACTCAACGGTCATCCAGCGCCCTGGCTTCAAAATGCGGAAAAACTCCTTAAAGCTGCTCGTGAGGAGTCCTCGATAGTCATCAAGCTCCTTTTCTTGAGACGTACTGACGATTGCCTCGGCTCCCTGTCTCGTTACAACTCTAAGAACGGCTTCCCAAAAGAAATTCAGCTCCGAGTAATCGAAGTTCTTCCCGAAGGGCGGATCGACAAAAATGTAGTCGATGCAACCATCAGGGATGTTCGGCAAAGCTGTCGCACTTTGCGTGGAAATGAAGTTTTCTCGATTGCAGGTACGTTGATAAGCAAGGCTAGAAGCGATCGTCTCTGCATTTCTCAAAAAAGAATTCAAGACGTTTGGAGGTGTGATCAATGAGCCAACGTACAACGTCCCCGAGAGTGGGCCGCCACCCTTGCGGTCGGCGCGAAACCGGCGCATACGGGAGGCGTATGGAAGACATGCGGTTAGCGCAAAGAGAAGTGGATGTCTCACACGTGCATCGCTGATTGCTGAAATTCGCTTCAAGAGTAGCGCGACACACAACAATTCACGCGGAGTGAAGAAATGGTGCAAATGAGTGATTCCCCGAGGCACGTTTCTCTGTGTTTCTTTTCCAGGTATGAGCTTCGCAATCGGGAAACCCACGGATTGCACTACTTGTAGAGCAGATGCAATGGTTGCCAAATCATCTTCGTCGGGTATCTTTTCGTATCTGCTCGTCCCCACGGAGTAGTTGATCAGTACGGGGACCGTTCTTGCTTGCTTGTGGGGCTCATTGAGTAGTGGGTCCACATTGGTCTCAAAACAGGCGTCCCATTCTGCTTCCCTTGCCACAACACCACATGTGGGACATTTTATTTCTGAGCGCAAAGAATCCTCGATTTCATCAACCGCGATTGCATAGAAGGGATGCTGAGCGCCACAATTAGGGCACGCTACAACGTCGGAGTACAGAACGAATTCAACTTCGCCGCGTACATTGCTCGGATGACCGTAGTGCCGGTGGGGGACGGACTTTCGGTCACGAACTTTCCATCCGGTGTGGTTTGTTGCATATAGCCCGGGCTGGGCCAATGCAACATCGGCGACGATTTGCTTGGCCGACTCCAGAAACCCTATTGAATCCAAAGAGCCATTTAGATTCCTTGCTATGAATGTAGCTATTGGCGACAGGTCTACCAAAACGCACTTTCTGTTGAGTCGCTTATCTAGTGAATCCCCTAAGCGTGCGGTTGCCACACCAGACATGCCTGTTCCACAAAAGCCATCGAAGACCAGGTCCCCCGGCTTCGTGTAGTGGTCGATGTACCGCATGATTGCTTTGTGCGGCACCTTTGTGTGGTAGCTGTGGGCGTTGTAGATCGGGTCATTCTTTCCCTCGCTCACATCCGCCACGAACGGCTCGGTGTTGTAGGGTACGCTTGGGTCATAGGGCTTGCCGTAGAGGCGGACAAAGTCTTCCAGAAACGGATTCGGGCAAGCGGTGTAATACGGCGGATCGGAAAGCGCGAGGATGTCTTCGTCCGTGCCCACCGGAAACCCTTCGATCTTGCGGAACTCAGGATCTTTCAGCTTCTCGCGCAGCAAGTTCAAAAAATGCTCTCGGCGTGCCTGGTCGCTCGGGAAAGTCTGGCCGAGGCATTCGACGGGAGTGGCAGCGGTGCCTTTCTGGTTGTGCAGCAAATCATTCATTCGATCAGTTCCCTGTTGTTCTTATGCGGCGAGCCGTTGTTGTAGCCCTGGGTAGGAATAGTGGTCCTCGGTATTGCCCCGGTTATGGGCGATACGGCCGTCGACAAACGTCTGCCAATACTGCCTGCTCTCGGGCAATAAGTGATGGGTGATGTCGAAGACTGCATTCAGAATGTCTGGCGTACCACCCGCATCCCAAATCTGACCGTTGTCTTGCACAGCTTCAAGCAGCACTCGGATATCGTCGGCAGTAAAGTACGGAGCGAGTGGCAGGACGATGGATTGCCCCCATGACTCGGCAGTTCGATAGCCGCCTGCCCCGCTGTATATCTCAATACCTCGACGAACAAGTTCTCTCTTGGGATGTTCGCCAATGATGCTGATCTGAGTGTTCCGATCGAAGGCGTCTAACCGTGCCAACAGCACGTCACCGAGTTCGCCAACCGCGAATGCATCGAAGGCGGCATGAGCTTTGAGTGTTTCAACTTCTGCCGTCTGGAGAAGTTGCTTGATGCGCAAACGCACGGGCTCGGATAGCCATTCCCAAATGCGCGCATCGTTTTCGAGGAAGGGGCAGATGGTCAGCAGTACATCGTCCCCAACGGAGTCGAACTTCTTTGCCACGTAGCCTGGCACCGTCGTGTCGTAAATGGCTGTTTTAGCCTTGGCTACTTCTCTCAACGTCATGGCCAGAAGACGCGATCGTCCGACGAAGCGTGCGCGCTCGTCGCCGAATGGCGCACTGAGCAATGCCTTGATCAGATTGATAACGAGAACATCTTTGGCCCGGTTGAGGTACTTGGCGCAGATGTACGTGCCAATGTCTGCGCCACTTGTGGGGAAGGAAGGGCTGACGATGTCGGCATCGAACCGGGTGATGGCGCTCTTGCCTTGCAAGGGAGCGTGAATCAGCAGGTATTGGAGGGCGTGGACAATGTGTGACCGAACCAACTCAAGGGTCGGTTGATAGAGCTCATCCTCGACGATGAACGCCGGGTGGGCGCAAAGGTTGCGGTCGTTTTGCAAACGCTCCAGCGCATCGAGCTCATGGGGTGCAAAGAGTTGAAGCTGCTCGTTCGCTGCCTTGAGCAGGTCGCTCTCGATTGTCTGCATCTTTCGGATGTCGCTGTTGGCGATTGCCGAGTCCAACTCCAGAACAAATGCCTTTGGAGCCGCTTCGCCTTGTGCTGCCAACTCGCGCGCCTTGGCGATGATGTCGAATGACACTGCAATCCAGGTCGACATGATGGAAGAGCGTAAGGCTCCTCCTCGATAGGCAGTGATTGCTTCCGCGATCAACCTGCGCGATTCGCGATCGCGAACGGCCAATGCCAATGCATCGATGTCAGTGAGCCCTTGACCGACCAGCGTGCTCATCGTTACTCCACCACGAAACGCAGCTTGGTCGCGTCCTTGCCCTTGCAACGCTCATTGAGGAAAGCCTCAAAGCGCTTGCGCAGGTCATCCGGTGTCGCCGGTGATCCACCGTGCAGCAACGCCTTCTTGATATCATCGCTGGTGACGGCGATCTTTTCCAGGCCAGACAACGCTTCCTGAACCGCGCTGACAAAGTCCGGCGTGACCGGGTCGGGCAAGGTCTTCGACGCCACGAAGGACTGAATGAGCGCGCGTGCCGCTGCTTTCAGCAAGTCGAGGTTGGCCTGGATGATCGGGTCGTCCAGGTTGTCCAGCAGCGTCTGCTGCCAGCCAGCCAGCAACCGATCCAGGTCGTCGTCGAGTTGCGTGAGCGCATTGGCGGCAACGCCGAACGGCAGCGATTCATTGGCTGGCTTGTAGCTGCAATGCGGGCAGCAGGGGCTTGCCACCAGTTCGGAGTCTGAGAGATGGTAGCAGCTCTTCAGGTTGTCCAGCTTTTCTTCGAACACGGTGAGCTGGCTGGTGGGCATCAGCGAAATGCCGGCTAGGGCACGCATGGCCACCAGGCGCGAGTCCTTGCGCAGCGCAGTCTTGGTCTTGTCTTCCGCAACACCCAGCCGCGCCTTGCTGTGACTGGCGATATAGGCCGTGACGTAGTCCTTCTTCAGTTGAGCGAGGGTCTGGCGATATTCGGCAGCATGCTGCACCGTCCGATCCGTGCCGAGCTTGGACAAGATATCGTTCCGCGCGGCTTGGGCCTGCTTCACCCAGGGGTGGTCGCCCGGCAAAACCATCTCAGCCTGCGACAGGTACGCTGCCGTGCTGCCGAGTTCGGCCACCAGTTCGAGCAGGCGCTCGACGGCCGCCAATACTTCGAGGTTCTTTTTCTGCGCGTCGATGTCGCCTGAGCCGATGCGCAGGTTCTTGAGCTTGCCGACTGTGTTGTAGGGTGCCAGCGACTCGGTGAATGTCTTAAGGGCTTCGAGTCGAGTGCGCCAATCGCGCACCTCATCTTCGCGCAGCAGCGATTGGCCCCAGAAGGATAGCCGACCTTGCATGTCGGTGTTAGCTGCCAAAACCCGGCGTACCAACCCGCTGACAGACTCCTGCAACTGCTTGACCGGCTCTTCAGAACCCTGGGTGGCCAGCTGAGCGAGTCCAGGGGACAAGCCTAGCAACTCGAACAATGAGCGCAGCACCGCGACGTTAATCTCTTTCGGCGCCTCGACATGCTTGAACTGCGCGAGTTCATCCAGCGAGCGTTCGGCAAGCAGGGTGAGCTTGCCGGAGTCGATCTTGTCGCCAGTGATGGCGAGCACAATGTCACCGGCGTACACTAGGCCGCCGAGTACAGTAACCAGCAGGTCGGGTTCCAGACGGAAGCGCACCGGGGCGAAGTACTCCACATCGCTCGGCCCGGACAACAACTCACTGCGGTTCAACACCTGGCCGTGGCCTTTGACCTTCAAGCGTGCAAGTACTTCTTGTGCGTACCGTGAGCGGCCAGGTTCGATGCGGTCGCCGTCCAGCATTTCGAGTGCGTCGAGAATCGCCGCAGCATCCTTGGTGCGCGTGCCGCCCGCCAATGCCTTGAGCGCGTTGCCGATCAGCTGCTTGCGGTTGGCTTCCGTTACCAGCACGGAGAAGCTGGGGTATTCGGGCGAGGTTTCGGCGAACTGCGGACTCAATGCCAGACCCGAGACGATGTTGACCACGTCGCGGAAGTTGATACGCTCATCCGGGCCGAGACGCGCTTTGTCGCGCATGGAGACCCCTTTCGACCAGTCCTGTAGGGTCTTGGTTTTGCCCTGGTAGGTCACTTCAAAGGCGGTCATCTGCTTTTCCTGTAGCCACTTGCTCATGGCGCGCAAGACGTCATCTGCCTTCGAGATATAGATTGCCTTCGCACCGCCGCTGGCGGTGGATGCCAAATCCTGCGCAGCTGCGTAGAACGAGAGATGGCGCTTGATCTCTTCGTCCAGCCCCTTCAAGCGGAAGAACACCTCGTCCGTCTTGCTTTCGTCGCGGAAACGTGGCGGCTCGAAAGGCTGGATGAAGTAGATGTAGAAATCACGCTCCGGCTGCGCGGTTGGTCGATCGTTGGGCGCACCAAAGAACAGGTAGCCATTGCGATCGACGCGCCGGTCTTGCCACTCGATCTGGTACTGCCATATCTGATGCCCGGTGACGTAGGTAGTCTCGTCGGTGCGTTCCATCAGTCGTTTGATGGCGTTGTAGTAGGCGCGATCCAGCGTGTCGTCTGACAGCGCTTCGGCGCGCTTCTCGATTTGCGCGTCGTAGTCGATGTCTTTCTTGAGATCGAGGTAGTACTGCTCGGTGTCGGGCGCCTTGGAGATAAACTGGCCGTTGACGGTCTTGATGATTTCGCGCATGACGGTCTGGACAAGCGACAACAGATCCGCTGCCGGCTCGCCACCCATATCCTCGATGCCCGGCTGGTACAGGCAGAGCGTGTCGCGCAGTTCTTCAGCGGTCGGGCCAATTGGCACGTGAATATCTCCGCCCGTGGTCAACCGATGGACGAACAGGCCATTGATGATGCGCAGCGCCATCGGCTTGTAAGCCGGGCGCGTGAAGGCTTGCTGGACGCGAGAATCCAGCACTTCTGAAACGCGGAGTACTTCCTTGATGTTCGGGTCACTACGGAACACGGAATTGCCCTGCACCGTCTTCCAGTAGTCATCGAAGGTGATCAGGCCAGGGCGATCGGACGGCACATCCTTGTCGACCAAGGCTCGCATGGCCAGAGACAGCGTCTCCAGAGCGTTACGCTTTTCGGCAAAGCTGATGCGTTCGAACGTTTTCAGATAATCGGGGTGAACAGGAAATAGGCGAACGTATTCGTCCATGCGTTCGTTCATCGAGCCATAGAACTTGGCGAACGGTGTCAGGTAGCTGCGGATTTTGTCCTGCTGGTCAGCGGACTTCTTGAGCAGACGCTCGGCCACCACGAAACTCACGTCCTGGCGGGCCAGCAGCACTTGGGTGAAACGGTCTTTCACGCGGCGCAGGCTGTCGGCAACGTGCTCGAAGCGACTGCTGTCAAAAATCGCCTCCTGAACGCCTGCAACGAAGCGGAAACGCAGGTGCTTGGTGACTTCGCCAATCTCACGCAGAAACGATAGGTCCAGCACCAGATCGTGGTCTTTGCGGGAGCGCAGGTATTCGAGGAACTCGTCGACCACCAGCAGCACGCCGTGGTTGGGGTGGACTTCCGCAAATGCCGCCATCATTTCCTCGAAAGCAGCCTTATTGTTGACCACCTTGTCTGCCGGCGGAAACGAGTAGCTGATGCCGTGCTTCTCCAGGAACAACTCCAACTGCTGCGTGATGATGTCGCGCAGCGACATCTGGCTTGATATCTCGATGCGGTGAACCTTGAACTTTCCCGCGATCGCGGTGGCGGCTTCAGCGACTTTCGGATGCCGGATCATCGACACGAAACTGGCATCCTCGGCAACCAGCGAGAGCACCGACATCAAATGCGACTTACCCGTACCGTAGTTTCCGACGACCAGGACGCCCTTGTGATCGACGGATTCATCGAAGGCCAGCTGGGGAATCATGAGCTTGGCGATGCGCTCGGCCATGTCATCGGAAATGACGTAGGTCGACACGAGCCTCGAAGCCATGTCCGGCCGATTAGCATCAAGCAGCTGAATTACCGATTCAATCGGCTCGAATTGGATTAGATCGCCGTAGCGCATGCGTTCCTCGCTTTCCCGTTACAGAATTTCAAAAGGGACCAGGCCTTCTGTGCCGTAGTCCCGGTGTTCTGGATGCCCCATGTCGCCATAAGTCAAACGCCCCTCACGCAACTCCCCAGGCCAAACGGCCACGACCCTTCTGGTGTGCGCGTGCCGTTTGAGCAGATCAAGCGGATTAAGCTGCAATGTCTGGTCGAACAACAACTCGATGTTGTCGATCAAGAGCAGGTCTCCGCACGCATGGTGATCCGCCAACTCACGCAGGATGTTCCCTGCTTCGAGATGACGCTGCTTCTGAGGCAACCCGGCCAGTTGCCGTCCCAACTGTGAGCCGGCGTTTAACGGAACAGCCTCAACTCTCTCACCCAACGCGCTTAACAACTTAGTCTTGCCAACGTGAGGCGCACCGACCAACAGAATCAACTTGCTGTGCAGGGCTGCAATTTCATCAACCAGCCGTTCGAGTTTTTCAAGCATCGGCGGAATCGATTCAGTCGCACTCATCTTCAACTCTCACTTGATCTGAGGCTAGATACCCGGGAGCCAGTACCGCACTCTCAACCCCATAGAGGGTTGGTGTGTTCCGAAGCCAAAGGTGGTGCGACCTCGGATCCAATGAATGGTTATCCGAACAGTCCACAGTCCAACGACGAAGGACATACCCTGCCAGTGCTGCCCTCGTGCGCAGCTTGATCGCACCTTCCTCCATCGCGTAGTCGGCCTCCACGCCAGCAGACCACTTAACTCCGGGATGAGGAACGATTTCCAGATCCACGATACGAACCCACTGCTCATCGGCCGGCAGAAGCTCTTGCTCCCGCGCCTCTTCAAGCATTTCTTTGGTCTTGGTTATGCGAGTAAGCACGAAGTCCGAGAAGCGGGCCTTCGCCCGATCAAAAGCACGAACATGCCAACGAAGCCCGTTGTCAGCCAACGCAACCGGAACGATTACGCGAGTGCTGGCGCCGGATGAAAGCGACAGGTAGGTAATCTTTAGCGGCCTCTTCGCGCAAAGTGCGCGGGTGACGGCGGCGAGAATTTCAAGATTCGGTCGAACAAGGTTTCCTGGCCCCTCGCACGGGGCTGCTTTTTTCAGGCGTAGGTCAAGGCCATCGCCAAACCCTTGAAGAAGCCAACTCAAAACCCGGTCGCTAGAAAACTCAAAAACCGGCTTGAAATTTGGTGTTGGCCGGTAACACCTGGACACGGAATCGTATTCGAGGTTGTGAGGAGCCAAATCCCGGTATGCACCGAGATCACGTGTTGCAGCCGCAGGCTTGACGCCGAAACGGGATTCGATATCGGCACGCCGGCACTCACCGGTGAAGAAAGCTCTCAGTTCAAGATGAGCAAGCCTTTCACGCTGTGTCTGTGACAATGCAGCGAGCTTCTTCGACACTATTCCGCCTCCCCTTATCCAAAACACATAGCTTCTTTTAGGGGGAACTCTATCAGAAAAGCAGCATCTACCCAATCATTTTGATGAACACACCTCACTCACCATGAGTCTGCGATAGCTGGAAGGGATCAAGCGCGGGTTTTCGCCAGAGCACAGAATGGACATGACCGTGCATGCGACACATTGGGTTCGTAGATGAACATGGTCTGGCACCTTGAGCACCGCTGCCACCCAACGATCTTGGAGCGCACGTCCCTAATGGCATACCAGGCAGCGTTAATATCCAGATTCTCGCTCCCAACTCGGCAGTGCATTTTCCAGGCACGCAACAGCATTCCGGCCGTAACCGACCTCCCCTCCCCGTCGTCAAGCCGGTTGTAGAGGGCAACGAAGCTGGATAGATTGGCCAACGTCATTGCATCCGCAATGAAAGATCGGACCGAATCCGGCAGCTTGCCATTGGGCGGACTCTCGCTATGAAGCTGCCGCCAGCGCAACCGAAGGGGCTTCGAATGGATACTCGTCAGGTAATGCACGATCGGCACCCGGAGCTTCAACCGGATCAGCTCATGAGCAACCCGACTGTTTTCCAGCTCCTCAGGGGAAAGTAGCGCCGACACGGCCGTTGCTTACCAGTGTTGCCTCGGCGTAAGTGCTTTTCGCGTCCCGAGGCATCTGGATAAGCCGGCTAAAGGCCGGGTCCGTCAATCTGAGTGTGTAGAGCGAAATACCTACCGTCTCCGCCAACTCCTCGATTTCATCCATGTCGAGATTGGCGATCTTGTCGATCACTGAGCGCGGAAGCCCAGTCATGAGTTCAGCCGCTTTTCCGTCCTGTGCCAGCTGGCGCGTGAGCAACAGGAACTGTCTGTTAATTTTGAGTATGTCGCGTTTTTCCATAATAGAAAATCATTTAAGTGGTCACGAGTGCGCATTTTATATTACAATCTATGCGTCTGACAACGAAACAAAGCATAAATTATGACGAACACCGAAACCACGATGACCGTGAGCAGCAGCAACCCCGTCGCCGAAATTCTTGAAGCGCTGATGAGCAAACACCGGTTGAACCAAACGGAGTTGGCAAATCGTTCAGGAGTTTCGCAGCCCGCCATCAACAGGATTCTCAAGGAACGTTCGAAGGCAAAGCATCCTCGCAAGGAAACCCTTCAGAAAATCGCCAGTGTCCTCGGAGTGACCCCCGATCAGCTGACAGGCCAAGAGGTGATTTCTACGCGAATGCTCGCCAAGGGGGTTGTTCCGGTATTGAGCTGGGAAAGCCTAGCGCCACCGAACTCCCAGGGTGGACGCAAGCACAATGCATGGCTGGCGTGCCCGGTTGAGCACAGCGACGAGACTTTCGCCCTCCCCGTTCTTGGCGAGGCCATGATCGGAGACGATGGATACCGCGAGGGGGAGATCATCTTCATCGATCCTTGCGTACCCCCCGATCACGGAAGGGACGTCGTGGTACTCAAGGGTGAAATCGCTTTCTTCCGAAGACTGGTGGTCACACCGGAGGGGCGCTTTCTCAAGACACTAAACTCCAGCTGGCCCACGCCCATCATGCCGCTACCTGATGACGCTATCGTCTGCGGCACAGTCGTCTTTTCCGGGCAGGCTCGGTAGCCATTACGCACTCCCCTAAAAGTAATAATCTATTACTTTCGACACAGCAAATTCGATCAACTTCGGGCAAAAAAATACCCGCCAAACATCGGCGGGTATTTTTCATTGGGTCAGATCAGGCCCCTTTCTGCGAAGGACATGACTGCGGTGTCCGCCACGATGAAGTGATCGAGCACCTTGATATCAACGAGTGCCAACGCCTGCCGAAGCTGGTTCGTGAGCATCTCGTCGGCCCGTGACGGCTCAGGGCTCCCGGATGGGTGGTTATGCGCAAAGATCACGGCCGATGCATTGAGCTTCAATCCGGTCCTCACCACTTCCCGCGGATACACTGACGTTTGGGTCGTCGTTCCCCGAAAGAGCTCCATCCCAGCGATAAGCCGGTTCTGGGCATCAAGCCAGAGAGCCACGAAGCTCTCGTACTCCTGCCCTCCCAAGAACAGACGCAAGTAATCACGTACCGAAGCCGGTGAAGCGAGGTTAACGGACGACTCGCCAAAGGATTCTGCCAGCGCTCGCCGAAGCAGCTCCCTGGCGGCCATCAGCTTGCCGGACATGGCATACGAAAGAACTTCCTCTGCCACGCCATAAGTTGCTGCTTGCCGAACCGTGCGCAGCCCGAAAAGCTCGGCCAAAGATCGCATGGAATGCGACTCGCTATCTTCGCCCAGCAGGATCGAGAGCAGTTCGCGGTTGGTTGAATTCATCATCTTGGGTGCCTCCAAATAGAAAAGCGGGGCGGCACCATCCCCTTGCGGGGCGATTGCACGCCCCGCAGGGTTGAAAAATTGAGACTTACTGCGTTACTGCTTCCCGGTCACCCGGTCGGCCGGCTTCAAGAACCTTCTGGCTGACGCCGAAGATCCGCTGAGCTGACTTTTCCGGTAGCTGACCGCCTTCAAGCCACGACTGAATATAGCCTCGCGACTCATCCCGCCCCGGCAGATCGAGGATCGAGCACAGGAGAAATGCCACGCCTTCGGCTTCGACTTCCTGAAGACTTCTCGGCATCGATGCGGCGTCATGGCAATCGGATTCCAGCGTGTGCCCAAGAACGACATGAGCAATCTCGTGAAACCGGGTCTTGTGGGGATACTCGGCCAGCGGACTGACTGCAATGCGACGTCTTACCGCATAGCCCTGCACATTGCCGTCCATGAGATCGAAGGGCTCCAGCGTGATGTCCAATGCTGCCAAAGCAGCTTCGGCATCCCACTGTGGCGATTCGACGGGCTCGACGTAGGCGTCACCTTCGGTCTGTTCCAGGCTGAACCAGCGAGGTGCCAACTTGAAGACAGTGAAAACCTCGCCGGTATCGCCGAAGTCGCCAGAGGAATCGTCCTTGTCCCGACGCTTAACCGTGAGCGGCATCCATAGGGAAATGGCTTTCTGCCCCTTGCAAACCGAACGACCAAGCTCTTTCCATCGGTTAAAGCTCGCGATCGGCGACAGGGGCAAATCCCTTTGATGTAGCTGGACGGCCGCCAGAATCTGGTTGCCAATGCTGAAGCGGTGGAACCTGCGGTAAGCCTCGCTCACGATGCCAGGCTCGGTAATGGCCTGTTCGAGAAGAGGTGCGAATTTGTCGTACATGGTGCCTCCAATGAAAAACGGGAAGGCACCGTCCCCGACCGGGGATGGATACACTCCCCGTGGGATAAAGAAACCGGCCAAGGCCGGGTGTTGATGCTGCGTTAGTTGCGACTGATCGACGACCACACGGAAAGTGCAAATTCCCGTGCCTCGACGGCGTGAGGACCGATGAACTCGGTCGGCGCACCTTCAAGTTTGCGGACGATGATGCGCCCCACTACCGCAATCTGCTGTCGCGCACCGATATCACCATCGAAGCGTGCTCGCAAATATTGCAGGTAGTCGCCCTGCCATCCTGCCGGCGGCGCGAATGGACCGAATCCACCGGGCATGGTATCGATCAAGCTGAAGTCGATGACTCCGTACATGATCACCTCCCCTGTCAGGCTGCTCGGGTCAGCGCCTTTTCGACGCTGACGAGTGCGGGAAACCCCGCCTTGCCGAGAAGGTTGAGGACATCCAGCCAATCGACGCCCTTTCTGCTATCTGGAATATCGAGCGCAGGTGCAATTGCCCCGGCTTGAATCCCCATCGCCCACAGCCTGGTCACCAATCCCCTTGCCGCTTCCTGTCCGTGTCCGGAAGGATGCTGCCGAGAAGGTCGATCCTTGTCCGCGAAGACCAGAACCTGACTCACTCCGGGAGGAGGAACGAAGGTTTCCAGAAGATGGGCATTCCCTGTCGCCCAGGCAGGAATCCCCGTAGCCTCGATAACGGCAAGTGCCGTTTCAATGCCTTCGGTCACTGCCAGACGAGCACCCGCTGGTACCAGCCGAATTGCGCCGCCGGTCAGCTGTCGCGCCGATGGATGGCGCATCAGCTTTTTTGGTGCATCGACCGGAGCCTTGTGGCCATCAGCCGTCAGGTAGGTGCGGTGAAGCGTGACTGCTTCGCCCCCTTGCCCTGTAACCTGGCCGATGATGGCCGGATAGCGGGCCACGATGCGGTTGTCTGCGTAATACCCCAGCTCGGGATGGAAGCGCAGGGTATCCGGCACACGCACTGACAGGCCGCGTCGCGCCAGATACAGACGAGCAGATTCGGCTTTCGGGTGCGTTAGTGCCAGCGATTCCCGCCATGTGCGATTGAGGTGCTCACGGCGAGTGGTGTCATCAGGGGCACTACTTGGAGCATGCGACACTTCCTTGCGCATATCGCGAACCGGCGTAGTGCCGACATGCTCAGCCACTTCGCGGATCGTGCGACCAAAGTCCCAGCCGTTGATCCACATGAGCAGAGAAAAGCCGTCAGCAAAATAGCCACAGGTATTGCAGACCCCTCCGCCAGTTTCATCGACGTCAGGAAAGACCCGAAAGCCATCCCGTCCGCCATGAACCGGGCAAGGGACGTGCTTGCCCCGCTTCTCTACGGCATCTTTCAAAGCAGGCGCCAGGTCGGGAAGCACCCTCTCCCAGCGCCCTCGTGCGTCATCCTTGACGCGTTGCGTTTCGTATTCATACTTCATTTCAGGTGCCTCCATGGAAAGTCCCGATCGGGACCTTCCGAAGCACCCCTTGCCGGGATCCTTGGGTAGGCCCCGGCCGAGCCGGTTGGAAATCTCCGCTCGGCATGGAGGTACCCCTGCCGGGATACGCTCCCCGGCGGGGTTCATGATGCTGTTTGTTTTCTCGTGGCCAGCTACCACACGTCCATCCAGCGCCTTACGGCACAGGATCGAATCTCAATATGCTTTGCGCAAGAGGCTCACTGAACCCCTTCCGAAAAACCCCGGCACCATGGCCGGGAAATGCTTGCGAGGGAGGATGCAGTTGCGATGCTACGTAGCAACTGTCATTCGTGACTGCTGAAAAGCGACCTAAAAGGATCGAATTCGACCATCACCCCACCACGCAACGCCGTAGATAACCCCGGACCAGGTCCGGGGTCTTGAATGTCACGACTTATGCAAAATACAAATCTCCAAAAATGCCGAGAACCCACTGCCCCGTAGGGCAGGAGTTCCCGAGCGGGTTGAATGAAATTTCACGTCAGGCGGCTTCGGCTTCCGCTTCCATCGCACCGGCGTTGTCCTTGTCGAGATCGAGTGCAGCATTGATCTCGCGTTGGCGTGCCAGCAACTGCGTCAACCTTTCCTCCTTTTCGAATGGCTTGGCCAACTCCGTAAGAATGTCTGCCAGGCGCTTTTCTGCCCGGGCAGCATCTTCATAAGCTTCCGCCAATCGTCCTTCCAGGCTGTTGGCCACGTTCTCGACCACTCTGACCATCCCTTGCGGGTTGTCGGAATGATGAGCCGCATAGGCCCACCGCCCTTTCAGGATGAAGCAAGGGCCATCGCTGGCGCCCGTGGGGATGGATACCGCGAGATCGAAGCCGGCAAACTGCCCAACCGACATCTCACCCGGCGAGGATTTCCAGTTCCCGAACTTCCGAGTTCTGGCCTTGGCCTCGCTGTAGTACCGCTGAAGCACCTCACCCGCGATTGATCGCTCGTGATAGCGTTTTCCATCAATCACCATGCCGAAGCGATTGCCTCGGACATCCTCACGATTGCCAATGTCAGCTTCGACCGATTCGATCCGTTCCCGGATCTTCTCGATTCTGCTGGGCAAGGTCGCCGACTCCCGCTGGTTTGCCCATCGCTGGTTATCCCATTGAGATTTCAACAAGGAGAGCTTTGCGACTTCAGCATCGATGCCAGCCTTCTCCATCACCAGCGGATTTCCCGATGCCAGGGCTTTCACCTCGGCATAGGACAGTGCCGCCAACTCCACGTCCTCCGCGCTGCGCATTCCGGTGTCCCCTCTCATGACCTGGGCGATGAACCGTGCCTTGGTTTCGAGGGTCTGCCAGATGTAGGCATCGAACGATGCCTCTGTGACATAACGGATGATCCGCACTTCCTCATTCAGGTTGCCCTGTCGAATGATGCGTCCCTCCCGCTGCTCCACATCAGCCGGTCGCCACGGAGCGTCCAGATGGTGCAACGCCGCCAGTCGGGTCTGGATATTGGTGCCTACCCCCATCTTCAGTGTGCTGCCCAGGAGAATTCGAATCCGCCCATCCCTGACCGACTTGAACAACTCCGCCTTGGCGGAATCGCTGTCGTAGTCGTGAATGAACGCAATCTCCGTTCCCGGAACACCCATTTCGACGAGCTTTGCACGGATGACGTGATAGACACTGAACCGTCCATCGTCTGTCGGCGTACTGAGGTCACAAAACACCACCTGTGTTCCCCGGAACGCTGCGGTCTCCCGCCATATCCCGAAGACATTGTCCGCACACTGACTGACCTTGCCGTCCTGAGCTTCCATGCTTGAGGCATCAACCAGCCGCATGTCCAACGCTGCCTTGCGGCCATCGTTGGTCACCGCCAGCATATTGTCTTCCTGGGGTGTTACTTCGCCGTTGCGTATTGCTTCCGCGCGGGCGACGAGCGTTGCCACAAACTCCTTCAGCTCGGCAGTCGGCTTGGCCGTCATGGTTTCCAGGCAGTACCGAGGCACTGGCAGTTTCAGCATGTCGGCAGTACGGATATCGGCCACTTCCCGGAACATGGTCATCAGCTCCGGTAAATTGACGAACCGCGCAAACCGCGTGTTCATACGGTAGCCACCGCCATCCGGCGACAGCTCCAGGGCAGTCACCGATTCCCCAAAGTTCCCCGCCCACGTATCAAACTGCGACACATGATTGGAGCGTAACGTCACCGGCTGCAGATAGCGTTGCATGGTCCACATTTCGGCCATCGAGTTCGATACCGGTGTCCCGGTTGCGAATACCACTCCCGAACGACCGCCCTGCTTGTCCATCACATGGCGAGTCTTCACGAACATATCGAAGGCTCGCTCCGAGTTGGAGTTCGGCAGACCTGCAACCCGCGTCATTTTGGTGAAGCGGTACAGGTTTTTGAAGTAATGCGCCTCGTCGATAAAAAGATAGTCGATGCCCAATTCCTCAAACGTGAGCATGTCGTCCTTTTTCGACTTGGCCGACAATTTCTCCAGCCTTGCGAGCCAGATCTTCTTGGCCCGTTCCAACTCTTTGACGATCCGATTCCCGCGCTTATTCGATTTCGAGGCCCGTATTGCGGACTCGATTTCATGGATTCGCGCCTCGATGAACGATTCCATAGCTTCGTCGCTCATCTTGATCCTCTCGAAAGAGGCATGGGTAATCAGCACGGCATCCCAGTCCCCGGTTGCAACCCGGGACAGCAACGTCCGGCGCTTGTCACCGACCAGGTCGTCCTTGCTTGCCATCAGGATGTTGGCACCCGGATAAGCCCGCAGAAACTCCGCCGCAAACTGCTCAAGCATGTGGTTAGGCACGACATAGCATGGCTTACTGGCCATACCGAGACGTCGCAACTCCATACCGCCGCAGATCATCGTCAGGGTCTTCCCCGCACCGACCACGTGGGCCAGTAGGGTATTCACTCCACCGGACACGATTCGCCAAATTGCGTCCTTCTGATGCCGATGAAGGTTGTACACCTCGGAAAACCCCGGCAAAGAGAGTCTTGAACCATCGAACTCCCTCAGCCTGACTGCATTGAACTGGTCGTTGTACATCCTGACCAACCGCTCGCACCGTTCGGAATCGGCGAATACCCAGGACCTGAATTTCTCCTTGAGCGCCTGCTGCTTTTCCCTCGCGGCAATGGTCTCCTCCGTGTTCACGAAATACCGGTCAGTGACCGGATCGCGATCCCGTATCGTAGGAACCATCTGGTTTAGCGTAACGACGAATAACTCGCCAGCAGTGATGCGTCCGGTACCGAAGGTTTGGGTCGATGCCACCGACCGCTCACCCTGCCATGGCACTTCAACATTCCACGCACCGGCCTCAGCACTGAACTCCACCGAGCAACCATCGCATTCCAGAAGATGATCAAGGAATGCTGCATAGTCGCGGGATGGAATCCATGTCGAGCCAATCCGGGCATCAATCTCACCCGGCCCCAGATCCGGCGGAATTACCGCCTTCAGTGCTTCGACGTTGCGGACATACTCACCACCGGCCGCTTCCGCCATTTCCAGCTTGCTGCGAACATTGCCGGAGAGATAAGCATCGGAGGTCTCCCATTGCGAGGAGTCCGGATTGAGGAAGATCAGACCGCGATCCGCCATGTCCGGGAGAAACTGCTCCCTCCCCTGCCCCAGCAAGGACTCCATCAACGTAACGTCGACTCGACCCCGCTCGTGCAGCGACACTATCAGCGCTTCCTCGGCTGACACACACCGCTCGACCTTGCGGACAACACCCACCGTTCTTCGATGGAAAATGTCCGCCTTCTCCGCCGTGCCACCTTCCGGATCGTAGTTCTCCAGAGAAAGCAGCAATGGCAGATCTGGATCCCCTTTGAAGGCCAGTTTGTTGGCCTTCGCATGAAGATAGCCGTGCTTCGCCACAAAACCATCGTAGGCGACGTTCAGGGCGACCCGATATGCACCGAGTCGACCATCGTCCGCCGTGGCGTGCTGGATGTGCAGAAGTCTTCGTGCCGCGTCGCGGATCGCCATCAAACCGCGAATCCGCTTGGCTGCCGTTGCCGACACCGAGGCATCGATCACCAGCAACTCTTGCCCTTCCGAGACAGCCAGACGGCCATCCGCTGTCAGGCAATAAGCCCCCGGCTTGACGAACTCCGGCGCCGAGACACGAATGTCCCGTTGCGCGGACAACGATGCCTCAACCACGCGTGGCATGTAGATGCCTTCGGGCAACCGGGAAATCCGCTCTGCCAAAGCCGCCCTGACATCGCCGTCGAAAATCGCCGCGTTGGCAAGCCCAAAGCCATTCGACTTCTGCCCCATGCGACCGATCAGCATCTCCGGATTCTGGACATACCAGCTCGACACAAACAAACGCCGGTAACCATCACACATGACGTCCGGGGCTTCCATCACAGCGATCCAGTCGTCGGTAGCCTTCTCACCCTCCCCCAATTTCTGAAGGAAGACGATATCGGTCGTGACTTCTGTGTTGGCAATGTGCGAAAAAGTCCCGGAAGGCAGACGAATCGCGCCGACGAATCTGGCCCGAGCACTGATGTGGCATCGAGCCTGGTTGTCCCATTTATCGAGCGTTCCGGCGGACGTGATGAACGCCACCAATCCACCCGGCCGAGCCACATCCAAAGCGCGACCGAAGAAATAGTCGTGGATGAGGAAGTTTGCATACGGCACATTCCGGTCATCCGGCACCTGATAGTTCCCGAAGGGAACATTCGAGATCACCAGATCGAACCAGTCCTTCGGCAGTCGGGCCTTTTCAAAACCGACCGTGAGTGTCCGAACGCCGTGATGCCCATAGAGGCGCGACAGGATGCGGGACGATACGCGGTCAATTTCGATGGCGGTCAGTTCCGAGGTTTCAGCCAGATCTTTCGGCATGGCCCCGATGAAATAACCAATGCCAGCAGACGGCTCAAGAACACGGCCGCCCCGAAAGCCCATCCGGCGAACTGCTTCCCAGATTGCCTCGATCACGAAAACTTCCGTGAAGTGGGCATTGACGACACTACCCTTGGCGCTTTCGTAGTCCTCGCCCAGTATTTCTGGCATGGATTGGGCTCTCGCCTTCCACGCCGGATCTTCCTGATCAGGATTGAATGCCTTCGGAATACCGCCCCATCCGGTGTAACGGTTAAGGATGGCGCACTCATCGTCGGAAGGATGACGGCTCTCCGCTTCCAGCCTCGACAGCAGCGCAATTGCCGCCAGGTTCGCTTCGAACTTGGCAACGTCGCCGCGAAGCATCGAGTGCAATGCCGAATCAAGTTGAGGCCATAGATCCCGCACCTTCCTTGGCATCCCCACTTCCGGGCGACATGCCGTCTCGACCAACTGAGGCAGTTCCTCTGCGTCGACTTCGCCTATCTGTGCGATGCCATGTACCGGATCGATGGATGGAAAAACGATGATCTCCGCCGTCCGGAAAAGCCCTGATACTTGCTGGGGAGGATCATCCGGGGCGAAGCCCGGTAGCCACATCGTGGCTTCTGCGAGTTTCTTGAGTTTCACGTGTATCTCCTGAAAAACCGGAGACACGTGTCCCCTCCGGGATGTGTCCCCGGAAGGGTTAAATAGATGGCTCTCTGCGATGAAGCGCCGACTCTCGTCGGGTTCAACCAGACTTCTTGCTACAGTGCTGCGTTGGGCCTCTGTGAAATCCGAGACCGTCGGCGTCCTGATGATGAAAAATCAATTCACGCCGCGTGGCGCAATTGCTTTCTGGGCAAGCCGTGGCGATACGCCTTTCGGAATTTCGACACGACGCCAGCCAATGGCTTCGATTCCAAGACCAAGCGGCTTGTCCACGCACAACTGCGACGCGTAACGGTTTTTGCGCCGACCGCGTTGATTTCTTCCTCGATGAAAGAAATCAGCAGCTCGTCCAATGCGTCCAGCTGCATTGACGACGCAGTAATGCAGCGCTCGGGCGTCAGGCCGTAACCGGATACAAACTCGGCGCGACTAAGGTTGGCGAGATCGCAATCCTCATCGACCTGTTGAACCGGATAGGTCACAACGGCCAGCTTGGAGATTTCAACCTCCTTGACGGCCACGCGAACCAAACCGCATTCCAGCAATGGGTGCATCCATTCAGTTCGTTCCCGCAGGTTCATCGACGCGCGATCCCCATACCGAAACGATTCGAACGAAAGGCCGTGTTGCTGGAACATTCTTGCCGTTGCTTCCAGCGCACTGATCACCATCTCCAGTTCTGAATCGTAGGACTCCTGGAGATATGCTTCGTAGCTGACATCGGCATCGACTTCCCCGGACTGGACGAGATTGGAAAACTCCTTTTCATCCAGCCAAGAATCAAGATCGACGTAAAACAGGCGGTGCTCCATACTCGGAAGCCAGTTACCTACTCCCATGGTGTTTCTCCTTGAAATGGCAGAGACACCTTTGCCCTTGCGGGAGATGTCCCCGCTAGGGTTATGGCCAGTTGGCCGAGAAGTGTTACAACTGTTCCGCCTTGGCCTGGGCGCACAGGTACAGCAGGCAACTTGAATTACGCGGTCCCCACCAGCGTCGCCACCGGGTGATAACCTTTGCCTTCTGATCTGAGGGAAGTCCGTAAAAACTTGCCCGCGCAACACGCCACCATTTCGCGACGAACTTCCGGCGCTCCATTTCGACGGTATCAGCCAGCGAGGATCGCTTGGCCATGACCTCGTCCACCGACGGTTGCAGGGCTGCGATCTGGTCGGCAAACAGGGGCAATGATTCCCGCTCGGAACGTTGCTTTCGCAGCACTGCCGAACGCTTTCTGGGCGTATCTCTAAATCCTTCGTATCGGGGATAGCGATCGAACATCATCACGCATCCCCCATCGAGAGTTCCTGGTTGCCCTTCATCAGTCCAAGATGGACCAGGTAACGCTTCAGGCCATCCAGATCATGCTTGTGCCGCATCCATCCATCCTCGAAAATCTCGAATCCCTTGATCTCGAAAATGGAACGGTCGCGGACATTGCGAACATCGGCATAGAACTCGCCGCGTTCGTCCAGGTTAATGAAGTACCGATAGACGGCACTCCTGAAAAGTTGAGTCATGACGCCTCCATACAAAATACGGAAGACGCCAAATCTCCACGCTGGAGGCTGACGCCCCCGCGGGGTTATAAAAATTGCTGTTTGTTTCGAGCGGCCAGCTACCGCCTTTCTAGCGCTCCCCTAAGGGCAGCACCGGAATTCGCTTTCCGCAATGGGCTCGCATCACATAGCAAGGAACCCATTCTGGAAAACCCGGCGTTGCCGCCGGGGAAATGCCCTGCTTTCATCCACGCTTGCTGCCGCGCTTACCACCGCGCTTGCGTTTCGGAAAGCCAAACCGGGCCCATGCCTCAGGATCGACGGGAAGCGGTGTCGTCCGAGCATTTTTGAGATTCACGAATACTCCGTGATAGGAAACCTGCCCATAGCGAAACAACTCCCACAGCAGATTTAAGGCGTACAGCGATACGCCGCGATTCACGAACAGCGACTGTTTTTCCAGCGCATCGGCAAGCGAGCATGAGGGCGTATCGTCGTCGGCTTCCTGCGTTTCGTCCGCAATCTCCGGGAGAAGATCCACGGCATGAGGAAGCCGATCCACGTTGGGCTTGGCCCAGCGTGCCGGTACTTGACCGAGAACGACCTGACCATCATGCAAACGGTTGCCCAGGTCGAGCCAATACCCGCCTCCGCCACGCGCCACCGAATCCAGAATCGCTTTTCTGGCCTGGCGATTGTCCACGCAGCCGATCGCAAGATCAGTGCGCAAACTCTCGCTGGCCGTCAAGCGCCGGGTTTCCGCCCGCCACCCCGTGCCCATCGCCATGTTGATGCGATTGACGAGCACCGTGGCTTTCGGCAACCCGACATCGGACGGATAAAACATCTGCCGCCCGACATTGGCTTCCGACACCTGGTCGCTATCGATCACGGTCACGTCCAGTCCGCCGGGATGCCCCAAAGCGATCATGGCCGTATGCAGTTGGGCCAGTCCCATCAGCATCTGAGATCCAGTTCCGCCGGCGCCGATGACCGATACACGAACCTCCCGTGTAAGAAGTTCAGCAGAAAGATGATGGATAGCCATCGCGTCCTCCTATCTGTCCATTCATGCCGGTCGAATCAAACGCCAAGGGCAAAAAGAGCCCGTTGGCGCAGAGACGAAATGCCGTCGAACACTGACTGCGATCACAATTACCAACGACTCCTGCTATCTTGAATTCGCCCCGGTCGTCACGATCGTCCTCGGTCGAGAAGAACGCCGATAGCTGTCCATGAGAGTGCAGATCCACCACCAAATGCTCGTCTTCATTGAGCACCGGTCGCGTGTAGCGCACGTGGCTGCATCCTGAGGACACTTCCCACGGGAATACCAGCCGCATCTCGCCTGTGGTCGCATTCCACACGATCCAGCCGACGCATTCCTGCGGACACCGATCGACGGCATACCGAAAGAAGTCGACGACCAGATTCCGTGGAATCTTGCCGAAGGTCAGCGATAGCTCCCGCCCAATACAGCCATAGGGCATGGGAACGCTCTTCTGATGAGCCAGTGGAACCCGCAGATACAGCCAGGGGCGCCGCGCTTCCAGCCACAGGCCGTCGCCGGTCACAAGAAAGCGGTGGCCATTGTCGGTCAGGGGTGTGAATCCACCATAGCGAGGCACCGTAACGACCGGCGCCGACTGTTGCAAGGCGATATCTCTCGCATCCATTTATGCCTCCGCTTCCAGTACGGCCGCCTCGAAGGCCTCCCGTAACGTCCATCCCGTAGAAACGAGTGAGCGTGTTGGAAAACGCGTTAATCGACCGTCCAGCAGATCCCGCCACAAGGCAAACGGACCAGCCCGATAACGGGTTAGCCCCTTGGGCGTATGGATGTTCGGATGCGTGAAGTACGAGCGGAAGAAGGCTTCCTCCCAGGCTTCGCTTTGATGTACCTGATTCCCTTTCGGCAACCGGGCACTACCTACGCAGATATTCCCCGTGCTCCAGACGTTGAAGAATGGTGCGACGAACAGCGGTGTATCGGCATCGGGACGTTGCCGTCCCTTGTACGCAAACACCTTCCATGCCTTGGTGGTGACCACAAAGACCAGCCCCGGACAAGGAACACGGCCGGTGCGAGCCCCTAGCTCCTTGCAGTCGAACCAGACCTGCCGCGCTTGGGGTTTGCTGAACCAGACGAAGAATCCCGATCCTTCCGCGAGTACATGCGCTGGCTTGAGTGCCGGGCGCAGCATCGTCTCGGGATCGAGAATCCGCATCAGGGAAAGCAGTCCGGATTTACTGGCCGGAACACCTGCCTGAATGATCGGTCGATCTTCGCTATCGGTCTCGACGTCATGCACCGAGACAAATACCGGCTTTCGGCTGGCGTCCTGATAGACCAGAACGGCGTTGGTCAGCCGGTAAGACTGATTACTTGAAAACGTACTGACATTGATCGCCATGGCGACCTCCTTAGAAAAATGCGGAGGCGTGCCTTGCCCCTGCGGGCGCGACAGCACCCCCGCAGGGTTATTAAACTCACAGTGGTTCGGCGATCTGTGTGATCAACCGATCCAGTGACGACAACATCTTCAAACCCAGCCCGGTCTTTTGCAGCCAGACGTAGAACCCCTCAGGATCGAGCGGTACAGCCTGTGCTCCATAGAGATCGGTGTAGCCATCGCTGGCGCAGTTCGCGTATTCGATAAAGTCGTCGAACACACGATCCACCGGGTCTTCGGCATCCCACTTCAGGTAGGCCCCGAAATAGACGCACTCGACATCGAGCCCTTCCAGCCCCGGCAGTTGTCCTCCATCCGCCACCAGCCGCTCGATGTCGAGCAGCGTCGATGCGAGTGAAGCCACCTCCACGCTGGCATGGGTCAGTCCCGACAAGGCGACCTCATCCAGAACTGGCCTCGGGTCGATGACCCATGCGGGGAAATGCCCGTCATACCAGTCTGGAGAAATCGATTCCGCCATATCCTCGGCGGTCATACCCAGTGCCGTCATTTCCTCCAGCCAATCCGCCTGATCGCTACTGCCTTGCCAGTGGATGTACTCGCATAAATGGCGAGCTGACTCGGGAGTCAGAACATAGAGGGTTCGACCGGAAGCGCGATGCAGCCAGTACAGGGCCGTCTCGCCCAAGCCAGGGCATGCCGCCTCGATCCGGGTCAGGCGACCCTTCATGGATAACCACTCGACCTGCTCGGACTGAATTGCCCAATACCACTGGTCATCCGCTTCCGATGCATCCGGAAAGAGTGCCCCGTAGCTGAGTGCCGCCGAGCTGGTCGCCACCAATACTTCGAAAGCAAAGTGCTGTAGTTGTCCCACTTGGCGATTGATCCAGCCATGTAAGGCCTGTTGCACCAGCAATGGCGGCAGTCCGGATGCCTCTTCCTGTAGTTCCCCGGTTTCCAGCCAGCGCAAGGCCAGCGAAGACCATCGACGAACATCCAGGCAGGGATCGAGACTGACCGTGAGACCGGCGCCAAACCTCGGTAGACTCAAAGGATCAGGGGTTGTACGGAAGCGAGCACCTGACAGCGTTCGCCGTGTGCGATGGGCCCTTGGGACCGCTGCACCAAGCGTTGCAAGGCTTGTACGCATCGTTTCATCTCCTCGTGATCGAAGGCATGAATCCCGGTCGGGATCCCCGCTTCAAAGTGCGAGAAGTCGCCATCGGCAGCGGCTTGCAGCCGTTCCTTGAGCGACACCATGGCCTAACCCCGCCGAATCACTGGCGGAAGCCAGCGATCGAACCACCCAATGAATCGCCGCAAGGCGATGTTCAGATGATCGACCGTCGAGATACCCACCGACCGTGGTTCAACATAGGTCAGCCCGTCATCCCGCCGACGCACCACCATCCCGGAGGATCGTGACGAATCGGCACGCACCGCACCCTTGGTTCCGACTGCTCGCCGGAAGGTATAGATGAGGCGTTCCCCCTTCTGCTCCGGCCCCTCGATGGAGGCCGTCGTGATCTCGGGGTAGGTGGCTGAATAGACATCCCGAACCTGCTCCGGAGACAACTCACTTCCCGGGTCGGGCAAGGTGATGCCGTTGTAGGCAAACGAACGAAGCAGCTTTTGAACGGTAATGGTCATGACCGCCTCCTCATGCGAAAAGGTTGTCTTCGACCTGTCCGCCCACTACTTCGGGTGTCTCGGTCTCGTCATCATCGTCGTCGGCCGCCGGCGTCATCTTGGCAGGAGCGCTTTTCCTGATCGCGCCTTCCGCCTTCTTGCTGGCATCTTTCTTCGCCGCTTCAAGAATGTTTCGGGTCGCTTCCAGTTGCTCCGCCAAGGATTGGTACTCTTCGGCATAGCTTTGGAGCAAACCGACAAACTGCGCATCCAACTCCTCTGCCGTCCCAGTCAGTACCAATGGGATTGCCAGCGCTTCGGCATCCTTGGCATCCTTGGGCGTTGGCCTCACCGTGACGGTGATAGCCCCTTCCCGACCGGACGACAACGTGACCGCCAGCGCCGCGCAGCCATTCAACAACGATTTAAGTTCCTGAAAAAACATGGTGGTACCTCCAATAGAAAATGCAGGCACACCACGACCCTTGCGGGGATCGTGGTCCCCGCGTTGGGTTGAATGAAACAGGTTTATTCGACGTTGAAGCGCATGGAGCGCGGCACCTTGCCCTCGTAGGGGAAGGACGCCACGTTCAGCAGCGACTTGACGATCTCGTCCTTCTTGCCGCTCATGGCCTTGGCAAATGCTCCGCCCATGGTGGCTTTCAGTCCGATTTCGTCGCACATCGCCTCAATCTCGCTCTTGGTGAGCAGCTTCAGGAAGTCCTCGCAGAGCTTCCAGTGCCGCGCCAGATCGATATCGAGGTATTTGAGGAGTTGAACCAGGGTTTTCTCCTCTATGCCATCGGCCGCCGATGCCGCCAGCCCCAGGAACATCTTTTCCCGGACCGCGTCATCCGACTTCGCGATAACCTTTGCCGCCTCGTCGGTCTTGAACGTGAAGCTCGCATAGTCCTGCTTCACGAGCGCGCTCAAGGCCTTGGTCAGCTTGGTATCGCTGATATGCCGGGCATTGCCTGACAGCGAAAGCGCAATGAGCACCGTGAGATTGCTCTCGCGGTTCGTCATCAACTCCCGCCGCAGCGCTTTGCGCCACACCTCTAGCCGATAGTCCTTGACCCTTTGCGAATCCTGGACCTTGGCCTCAGCTTTGGCATCCGACTTGACTGCCGACTTTGATGTCGAAACCGTCTTGCCGGATCCATCCTTACTCGAACTTGCCGCAGGGGCGTTCTTCTCCTTTTCTGCCTTGATGCGCGCAGCCACCTTTTTGGCATTGCATGTCGCATCGAAACACAGATCGGGATAAACATTCCCCAGCTTGCCCGGCACTGCAGAAATCGCGGCGCCGAAGTTCTTGCAGGCTCGACAGGCTTTCGCCTGATCTTCACCGACTCCAGTGTCGCCTTCTGCCACGAGCCGCAGAAGCGTAAAGTTCTCTCCCGGACGAACAATCCGAGTGGTCGGATATTCGTCGCTTAGAGATGCCTTTTTGGCGTCAAGTGAAGCTTCGGTCTTCGCATCGAAACATGACCCGTGGGTGCAGTGTCCAGATGCAATCGCTTCACCGAAGAGCGCCTGCTGATTGCCAGAATTATGCTGGCATCCAGCGCACTCACCCCTGTCGAAAATGGCGCTTCCCAACGACCGCGAGATTTGCTCAAGCTGCCCGCGAAACTGGACAACCGTTGACAGCGTGGCCTGGGAGAGAAGCCTCTCCAGAACCGCATCCTGCTTGTCTCGCGTCACTGCGGCCAGGAGTTCGGCATGGCCCAACTGAATTCGCCGCTCGGACAAGGCCCTGCGGACCTTTTCGGAACAGTTCATCAGCGCAAGTCGTTTGTCGAGTGTCGTCCGTGACCAACCTAGACGACGTGCTGTTTCGTCCCGATCACCCTGGCAACGACCGAGAATCTTGGCCGCAGCTTCAGCTTCTTCGGTCGGGCTCATGTTGGCCCGCTGGACATTTTCGATCAGCGCGGCCTCATCTGCCTCGCCATCATCCAGATCGCGAACAAGGGCCGGGATCTCATACTCATCCCCGAACACTTTCTTCGCCGCACGCCAACGGCGTTCACCAGCAACGATCTCGTACCGTCCCGTCTCACGCGGACGAACCAGGATCGCCTGAAGTACGCCTTTGGATTTCACTGACTCCTCAAGCTCCGCCATCTCGGATGGATCGAAGTAACCGCGTGGGTTGCGGCCGGGGAAAATACTCCCGACCTTGATTGATGCTTGCAGCTGCATTTGTGCCTCCAATTGAAAAGGCGGGCAGCCGCATCCCCTTGCGGGATATTGACTGTCCCGCCGGTAGGTTAGTGTGTGTGGCGTTGCCGATATCGTTCCAGCACCCGTTCCTGAATTTCCTCGGGATTGATGCCAAATAGACGACAGCACGCCAGATAAGAAAATGCGTTCGACCGATCCTTCGGCGACAGCATCCATTCGAGAATATCTGCCCGCGTTGCAGCGGATACCCTCAAATCAAACAAGTCATGCAGCGACTTTTCCAGCAGATGCCCGTGCAGCCTGATGATGTCATCCTCAGTCCACTCGATATCTCCGCTTATATCCGCTACACCACCTGCGATGACTGGCGCCTGAGGTCGGAGCGTTTGCTCGTCTTCCATGCGCATGGCCGTCTCCGATATTGAGCGCCGGTGCCCTCGGTACAGAATGAGGACATCGGCACGCTTCTCAGACCGATTTTTCGTCGGTCTTAAGAAGCCGGAACGGCTCAACTTCGAGCCGGTAGCCATTGCTTTCAACGACACTCAGGAGCTTGCTTCGCGCCAGAGTCACTGCCCCATCATCGTCCTTGGTCATGGACAACTCGCGGACACCTTCAAGCACATGGACGGCACGAGCACAAATCAGAACCGCACCGAACTCGGTAGGCCCCAGTACGCTCATTTCCCTTCCTCCCCGAAAATGTCATTTGCCGAGGAAGATGCGTTGGTCAACGCTGCCTTGCGGCTACGATAGGCACGGAGCAACTGTTCAAGCTCGCCACCTTCGAAGGAGCCTTCCGCCCGGACATACATTTCGTCCAACTCATCGACAGATGCTGCCTTGCCGAGGCTGGTCAGCATGTCATCAAGCGGCTTCCCGGAACCATCGCGACTACGACCTGAGTCCTTGTCGCCAGGCCCCTGACCGCTCGAACCCTGATCACCCGATTCATCTTCGATGATCGGTGCCCAAGAGCCATCGATAGCCTCGGCTATCCCAATGTTCTGGGTTTCGCCACGCTCATTCAACTCATCCATGGCAAGGGCCATAGCAAGCTCAGGCGATTTCGGCAGCAGATTGCACAGGCGGCGGATCACCGTCTTGAGGCCCATTGGAACAAAATGCGTGTCCCACGGGCTCTCCTTCCGGTATTTCTTGGCCATCTGATAGCCCCGGGAGTTATCCCGTACCTGCTCGATCTGCTCCTTCGACATGGCGTGGAAGGTGCGAGTGCCATCCTTGAAGACAGCAACGGCGTAGAAACCTACGATTGCTCCCCTCTCCTCGTCTCCAGCCGGAAAGCCGTTCTTCTTCAACGGCTCATGCATCAACGAGCGATTCAGGCCGAGCACGATGTCGAACTTGTCGTTCATACGTACCTCGTGACCATAGATGTCCTGCACGATCCCGCTGTTGCGAGCAAGCTTCATGAGGCCCTGGTAGCCAGGAATCAGCTGACACTGGCTGCCAAAGGGTACGAGGTGGGCTTCTCCCATCAGGCCGACTTCAAGTCCGAGCTGACTGGACTGGATGACCGCCGCAAAAACGCTACGCGGATCCGTTTCAGACAGCTTCGGGTTCATACGAAAAGCAGTCAGTGCGATCCGTACCATGCGGTCCGGGCTCAGGTGCTTGGGCAGCGCACGGGCAATTTCACCCTTGAACTGTTCCAGCATGGCCGGAAATGGCACCACGTTGGTCGCATTTCCCTGACGGGACTTTTGGATGTTGCGCAAGGTTTGAGACATGGTTTTCTCCAAAGAAAAATGGCGGAGACACCATGCCT
Organism: Rugosibacter aromaticivorans; assembly: GCF_000934545.1. Lineage (GTDB taxonomy): Bacteria > Pseudomonadota > Gammaproteobacteria > Burkholderiales > Rhodocyclaceae > Rugosibacter > Rugosibacter aromaticivorans. The sequence goes on along the minus strand of NZ_CP010554.1, from coordinate 953,442 downwards.
CCCGGAGCGGGGACTGGTATCCCCGCCGGGGTTAATGAACTACACAGAACCGCCGATCAGGCGGCGTCCAACTCGAAAGCTTCGGCGTTGGCTGCCCAGCGCGGCAACGAGATCAATTCGATCTCGCCGCCCGGCTGATAGGCCGGCCAGCTTCCAGACTCCTGGCACCACTTCAGCAATTGAAGTGCAGCCCGGTACTTCTTGCGACCGACCTCGATGACTTCCTGATCGGCGCGATAGACCGCTACAGCATGCGGCGCTTCTTTTTCAACAGCAATAAACAGAAACGGGAGCTCCATTCCGGTCACGGCCCTGATCCCGTCGACGTAGAACGCCGCCTGGATGTCATAGCCGAAGTTCGCAATTGAACGTGAGAAACCGCCATTGCTGGCATCGACACAGGTCTTGAGATCAACGATAGCTTCACCGTTGAACCAGTCTGGTCGACATTTGCAACTGAGTCCGGTGTTCGCATCTGTCCAGAATGCAGACAATTCAGCATCCCCCTGCCTGAGCAGTTTTGCTGCGCCCAGGTGGGAATGCACGGCGGAACGAACTCGGTTGAGCGCATCCATCTCCTCTGAGGTAATCAGCGCCTTACCCTGGTTAGCCTCTTCGAAGCGTGCCGCCGCCTCCTTGCCTTCCTTGGTGCGACGGTCAAACTTTTCTGCCACCACAAATTCGTCAGCAAAGCGCTCTTGTTCGAGCACAAACGTATGAACTGCGGTCCCAAACGCCATCGCCGGTGTCGGCGTATGCGGATGATCCAGATACTCGCGAAGATGAGCCGGACTCTTCAGCATCTTGACGATGCCGGAGTGACCAATGGCTCTGTCCGCGTGATACTGCGTGGCCGGCATGAGTAGCAGACCAGGATGATTCAGTTTCATAGTGCCTCCAGTGTGAAATGCCGGAAGCACCTCCCCATACCGGGGCGATATCCCCGGCTGGGTTGGTAGATGCTGTTTGTTTCGAGCGGCCAGCTACCGCTAGTTAATCGGGCGGATAACCGCTCGATCAAATTCTGCTTTCCGCAATGCGCTCATCGAACGCACTCGGGAAAGCCCCGGAATACCGGGGCGTGGTTCATTCAACCTTTCGGGTTTGCTTTGACAGCGCCAGAGCTTTGCGGAGCATGTCACGGGTTTCCGGGTCGGTACGCCCTGCCTTGAGCCGTTGATAGAGATCACAGGCAAAAGCCATTGGTAGCGGGTCGAAGAGTCGAACGATAAATGGATTGGATTTCACGATTTTCTCCTGAGGTTGGTTGAACAGCCACAGCGAAAATCACTCCTGGCCTGGAGCGATCCCCGCAGGACAAAGAGCTCTAGGTAGAAAGCGCTTTGTCCTGCGGGGTATCCCCCACAGGCAGTACTGCACTTCAGATCCCAAGTGCGCGAACGATTGGGCGGCTGATGATCCAGCCTGTGATGCAGCAAGCAAGAAGAACGAGTTCCATGAGAGATGCCTCCAAAAAAAAGCGGGGGCATCTCTCCCCTAATGCGGAGGCGATGCCCCCGCATGGGGATGAAAGTTCAGGCGATTACTTCAAAGGAAGCATCACCATTTTTTCCGGAATCAGCTTCGATTCCATTCCGACGCATGTACGCAGGAATGTCGTACTGCCGCCAGTCAGTTGTTTTCTCCTCGACCAGATCGGGTGTTGCCGACCGTTCTGGGATTCGGTTGAAAAAGACCTTCATGCCTTCTGCAACTGATCGGAGAAATGACAGAATTAAATGAAGCCCCGCCAGCATGGCCAGGACGAGAATTACGCGTTCCATGAACAGACCTCCTGATGTGAATGGGGGCTGACTCCCGACCGGGGAGGGTGACCTCCCGGTTGGGAAAAGATGAAACGAATTTCTCAGAACGGCTCCATATCCGGCACATCATCGAAGGCCGGGCCGATCGCCTGGGCAGGCTTGGTGCCACCGTTTGCACTGCGCTTGGCTTGACCAGACGGCTGCGCGTCCTTCTCAGACGGGCGAGACCCCAGCATCTGCATCTCGCTGGCGATGATCTCGACCACGTAGCGATCCTGACCCTCCTTATCCTGCCATTTGCGGGTCTGGATGCGACCTTCGACGTAGATGGGCGAGCCTTTCTTGAGGTACTCGCCAACGACCTCGGCCATGCGATTGAAGAAAACGATCCGGTGCCATTCGGTAGTTTCCTTGCGCTCACCGGACGACTTGTCCTTGTACGTCTCCGTCGTCGCGATTCTGATCGTAGCGATCGCTTCGCGATTTTGGGTATAGCGAACCTCGGGATCGGCCCCTAGATGGCCGATGAGGGTGACTCTGTTTAATGATGCCATGTTGCCTCCTGACAATAATGGCAGGTAGGCCGCCGTATCCTGACGGGGCTGCCCCGCCGGGGTTTAGAAAAATGCTGTTTGTGAAGAAGGCCAGCTACCTTCACTTCGACCGCTATAAGCGGAACGAAAGATGGCTGAATTCTGTGCTGAGCCTTTCGTTGCGTGATGTCGAAATGCGTTCTTTTCGGTCACATTTCGAACTTCGGCATTGATGTCCAATGGATACGCTCCCCTTGATCGACACAACAGGAGACCTCAAATGGCGCAGAAGCAGCGGAACGTATCCACGCAAATACCATCAGTCAGACAGGACAACAGCCGACCATTCCTCACGCAGAAGGCTTTGCTCAATTCGCTTCACGCCCAGCAGATATTCGACCGCGGCTATGAGATGTGCGCCAACGCACTATTTTCATTGAGCGTGGTGTTGCGATTCATAGGAACAGAAGAACAAGCACAGGAAGTCGATGCGATGGTCGACGCACTGATCAACCAGGCCTTGGAAGACATTCACAAGGAATCGCTCCGACTCAAGGAGATCGCCGAGAGCAACGGCATAGAAACCACGATCGGCTACACCAGCGCCAAAGCGGTCGATGTTCAAATTACCTCGCCGCGCTCGATCAAGTTTCTGGCAATCATTCGAGAATTCGACGGCATGATGGCCAACATGGACGCCCTCTGGCTCTCATGCGTCATCACGGACACACAATACGCACGCGGGGTCTATGAATGGAAGCGACGAATTCTTCGCCTTGCCGGCCAGATCAGACAAATAGCCACCCGTGCGGTTCTGGCTGCGCGCAGGAAAGAAACGGCCGAAATTGCAGCCGAGCCCAGCGAACCTCAACTCGCTGAAGTTGAGAAGCAGGCGACAGCAGTCGCCAAGAAGGAGATCATCGAAGCAGAGTAAGTGGACCTCAACCCATTCCAAGAACGAGCGGTTAGCACCAACGGACACTGCACTGTTCTTGCCTGCCCAGGATCAGGAAAAACTCGTGTTCTCGCAGAGCGGGCTGCCAGACTGCTGAATAGTCATGAACGGGGGCGCCTTTGTGCCGTGACGTTCACTCGTGATGCTGCCAACGAACTGAAATCAAGGATCCTTTCTGCCTGCGGTCAGGCAGCCGCTGTCAGGCTCGCTATTGGCACATTTCATTCCATTGCTCTGTCACAGATTCGCAGGCAGAGCAGCAACACCTTGGGGCGACTGATATCCGACGGAGAACGCCTCTCTCTGATCCGTCGATGCTGGCAGCAGCATGCGAAACGACTTCCATTGGAAAGCGTGATTCAGGCAATCGACACAGCAAAGTCTCGCGTCCAATGGTATCCGACAGGGAAGCCCGAGATCGAAGCCGCAGTCATCGCATATTCCGACATCCTCAAAGCTGAAGGTGCGATGGATTTCGCTGACATTACCCTGCAAGCCGTCCGTGAGATCAATTCAGACGCCATGCCACCCCTGTCGATTCGATGGCTGCTGGTTGACGAAGCTCAGGATATGGACGAAGTGCAGCTTGAATGGGTGAAGGCACACGGCAGTCGCGGAGTCGAAATCACACTCGTGGGCGATGATGACCAGAGCCTCTACACTTTTCGCCATGCGCTTGGCTATCCTGGCCTGAAACGCATATCGGAACACCTGTCGTCGGCGATGTTGCCGCTCCCAGTGAACTACCGGTGCGCTGAAAACATCCTCGACCATGCCGTCAAGCTGATCAACCACAACAAGGAACGTGCACACAAGGAAATCGAGTCCGCACGAAAAGTAACTGGTGAAGTAACCGTGTTGCGGCTTTCAGACCGGTGGAGCGAAGCTGACGAGATCGCGGCACGCATTCAATCCACCCGGCTATCGGAGCAATGGGCGGTTCTCGCCAGAACAAATCGAATACTTGACCACGTGGAGATCGCCTTCACGGACATAGGGCTTCCTTACTATCGCGTAGGCGGCAAAAGCGTGTGGGACAAAACCGTCGGCAGCACATATCTTGGCTTGCTCCGAACGGTATGTGACCGAAGCTGGACGGGCGTGAGCAACGCTCTGTTCTTTGCCGGCATGGATTCAGCCGTGGTCAATAAGTTGTCTGACATCCAAGGTCCGACCTGTCATGATCGGCTCGACCAAATCGTAACCAAGCTCGATCAACTCGGAGGCACAGAGTCTGACATTTCATTGATATCCAATCTCCGGCGTGGGTTACGGGCATGGGAAGATCAGGAACTCAAGGGGCGATCCTCGTTGGTTGCCCATGCGGTGGCAGCGTGGCTAGCAGACCGAATGACAGAGGAACAGGCTTCACTTCTGCATCGCTTGGAAGGCATTCTCTGCAAGCTGAATGGTCGACTTGTGAACCGACTGATGCACACGTCCTCTCGAACCGCCAAGCCCGGTGACGGTACCGCGATCATGACGCTCCATGCTGCCAAGGGGCTGGAATTCGACAACGTATGGATTCTCGGTGCCGAAGAAGGCAACTTGCCTCACACAGACTCATCGCCAGAAGAGGAGCGGCGACTGTTCTACGTGGGTATGACCCGGGCGAAAAGCTGTTTGACCATCAGCAGCGCATCAGACGAAGGCCAGGTATCGAGGTTTCTCAAGGAGTCAGGGTTAATAAATTCAACCAATGACATGTAGCTTTGCATTGGCACTACGGGCGATTGGCTGGCTTTACTGGAAACCATTTCTCGACCTCCCTTAATCTCTTCGTTCCAAAATTCCGGATGCCATAGAGCTCATTTTTTTGGTACGCATCGACAACCTTCTCTACGGTCAGCAGGCCCTGCGCTTGGAGCAACCTCAACGTTTGTGGGGTGAGTTTTACGAATGGGTTATCACTTTTGTGTACCCGTTCCTTTTGATGGAGTCGTGCTATCCGGTCTTTGACATTGTCGCCTGACATTTTGAACATGCGGCCAATGGCAGCGTAGGACAGCCCTGACCTCCGAGCAGCAGCAATCTGCTGGTCGCGCCGGTCACGGGCAGAACGATCTTTCGATATCTGATCAAGTGGATCTGACATGCTCAAAGGCTCCAGCGCCACCGTAGCAGAACACATTGGCGATGAGTTTCAAATTACGTCCTTTTTGGATCGATTTCGGAATTCCGGCTGGGCGTTTGCAAGCTGTAATTGTCGATACTCCTCAATAGCCAGGAATCGATAATGAATGATCCAACAATCCTCAAACGACTTATTCGCCGCGATGAGCTGCTGAAGCTAATTCCGATGTCCGACGCCACGATCTACCAGTTAGAAAAGGCAGGCAAGTTTCCCAAGCGATTTCACCTCACTCCTCGATGCGCCGTATGGGATCTCGAAGAAATCGAAACTTGGATCGCGGAGCGCAGAGCTGCACTGATCAAACCAGCACCGCCGCCGAATGTTCGTCAGCGCAAATTCAGGCCGGTTCGTTGAGGTACGGCGCGGACTCAAGCAGCGAACCGAGGGGCGCAACTCAAGCGGCTGCCCGATTTAGAACCGGGATAACGCTTGTACCCGCAATCCATCCATCAACCATGTCCGCCCACTGCTGAAGCATGTCTTTCCTCTGCTCAGCGTATTCCGCTTTGTTATAGATAGCGCGAACACCCTTCTGCTCGTGAGCAAGACATTTTTCAATCCAATCCGTGTTGAAACCAGCCTCATGCAGAAGCGTCGACGCGGTTCGACGAAGATCGTGAACAGTGAAGTCTTCCAGCAGTAGATCTTTCTCCTTGGCCTGTCCGACCGTAACGGTAATCACACGGTTCAATGTGTTGTTGGACATACCTTTGTCACCTTCATACCGAGATGGCAGCAAAAATTTGGATCCACCTGCACAAGTCTTCAAGGCAATCATGATGTCCATGGCTTGCTGAGACAGATAGACAACATGCGCGCGCCTAGCTTTCATCCGTACCGCAGGTATGGTCCATTTTGCGCCAACAAAATCAACCTCATCCCAAGTTGCATTCAGAAGCTCCCCTTTCCGTACCATGGTCAGCAACACGAGCCGGAGGGCGAGCCTGATGGTAGGCAGGGTCGGAACGCGATCCAGCTCCCGGAAGAAGACCTTGATCTCATCCGGTGACAATGCGCGATCTTTCGGCTTGAAGGTGGCAATCGCAGATGCTTTTACGTCATCGGCCGGATTTGGGACCTTGTGACCACGCTCGATAGCGAAACGGAAAACCTGGCTGACGATTTCCCGAACGTGGACTGCTGTAGCCGGAGCGTTTCGGCTGGTTTTGATTTTCTCGCAATGCGCCCGAAGATCCTCTGAAGTAATTTCCTTCAATAGCCGGCGACCAAAGATAGGCGTGATATCGCGGTCAACGATGCTCTTCCGCATGGCCTTGGTACTTTCGGCCATTCGATTATCGTTAAGCCAGAGATTCGTGAATTCGCCAAACGTCTTGGCCTCTTTCGTCTTTTGAAGAGCCCGCTGCTTTTCCTTTGCAGGCGACTTTCCAGACGCTATTTCCTTCTTGGCCGCGATCAGACGTTCTCTCGCCTCGCTCAGGCTAATGCCATCGGGTCCGTACTGCCCGAGGACGACAGTCTCTCTTCGACCATTCAGCCGATAGTCAAGCCTGAAAGAGACGACCCCGGAGGGGGTAACGGCAACGTAGAGCCCATCCCGATCCACCATTTTGTAGAGCTTCTCGGCGGGCTTGAGGTTCTTTATCTGGGTATCAGTAAGCATGGGGTACCTATCCCGGGTTCTTCCGATACCGTCAGAGGCAAACTTCCATTATTTGCCTTGAAAACCGCATGAATGCTAGGTTTTCATACTTGCGATACCGTCAACCCGACGTTTTCAAAGTGACGGTATTCATCATACGAGTGTCTCGCCAAAATGCCAATACCGCCACGGATACCGTCTCCAGAATCTACCTACCCCTAATAGTCACCAATAGTAGATAAAAGAAAACCCATTGTTTTATCAATGGGTTGCCTCGTTTTTTCAATAGGTACCAATAGTACCTAAACGCTATGTAATTATTCCCATTCAATCGTCGCCGGCGGCTTGCCAGAGATGTCATAGACCACCCGGTTGATGCCGCGCACTTCGTTGATGATGCGGTTGGAAATGCGGCCCAGCAGATCGTGGGGCAGTTCGGCCCATGTGGCGGTCATGAAGTCGGATGTTTCCACGGCGCGCAGCGCCACGACATACTCATAGGTGCGGCCGTCACCCATCACGCCGACGCTATGCACCGGCAGGAAAACCACGAACGCCTGACTGGTTTTTTCGTACCAGCCTGCAGCGCGTAGTTCATCAATGAAAATGGCATCCGCCCGGCGCAGCAAGTCGGCGAATTCCTGCTTCACCTCGCCAAGAATGCGCACGCCCAGGCCGGGACCGGGGAAGGGATGGCGATAGACCATCTCGTGCGGCAACCCCAGTGCGATACCCAGTTCGCGCACTTCATCCTTGAATAGTTCGCGCAGCGGCTCGAGCAACTTGAGCCTGAGCGTTTCGGGCAAACCGCCGACGTTATGATGGCTCTTGATGGTATGCGCTTTTTTCGTTTTAGCGCCTGCCGATTCGACCACGTCGGGATAAATCGTGCCTTGCGCAAGCCATTTCGCGTTGGGCAGCTTTTGCGACTCCGCCTGAAACACTTCGACAAATTCGCGGCCGATGATCTTGCGTTTCTGTTCGGGGCCGGTGATGCCTTTCAGGCATCCCATGAATTGCGCCGCCGCATCGACATGAATGACCTTGACGCCGAGATGACGGGAGAAGGTTTCCATGACCTGCTGCGCTTCGTTCAGCCGCAATAAACCGTTGTCGACAAAGACGCAGGTCAGCTGGTCGCCGATGGCGCGATGAATCAGCGCTGCCGCGACGCTGGAGTCGACGCCACCAGAGAGACCAAGGATGACTTCCTCTTGTCCTACCTGCGCGCGAATTTTAGCCACCGCTTCATCCACGTAATTCGGCATGGTCCAGTCGCGGGCACAGCCGCAGATATCATGCACGAAGCGGGCGAACATCTCGCGGCCCTTCAGCGTGTGGGTGACTTCCGGATGGAACTGCACACCGTAGAAACCGCGTACTTCATCGGCCATGGCGGCAATCGGTGTTGATTCATTGCTACCCATCACCATGAATCCGGGCGGCAGTTCGGTGACTTTGTCACCATGACTCATCCACACTTCGAGCAGGCCGTGGCCTTCTGCGTTGGTGCGATCCTGAATGTCGCGGAATAACTTTGAATGCCCGCGCACGCGCACGGCGGCGTAGCCAAATTCGCGCGTGGCACCGCTTTCGACCTTGCCGCCCAGTTGTGTCGCCATGGTCTGCATGCCATAGCAGATGCCCAGCACGGGCACCCCCAACCTGAAGACGATATCGGGCGCCTGCCATTCTTCGCCCGCATACACCGAATTCGGCCCGCCGGAAAGAATAATGCCGCGTGGATTGAATTGGCGGATGAAGTCTTCGCTGACATCGAATGAATGCAGTTCGCAATAAACCTGCTGCTCGCGCACGCGACGGGCAATGAGTTGCGCAACCTGGGAGCCGAAATCGAGGATGAGAATTTTCTGGTGAGAGGACATGAAAATGACCTGAAAATAGAAAAGGCGGCGCTGACTTAAACTCAGTTCAGCCCAGCCGCCTCTTTTTGAGGATGAAAAAGATCAATCGATATGATAGTTGGGTGCTTCCTTGGTGATTTCCACATCATGCACGTGTGACTCACGGATACCCGCCGAGGTAATCTCAACAAACTCGGCACGCGTGCGCATATCGTCAATGGTGCCGCAACCCACATAACCCATGGCAGCTCGCAAACCACCCATCAACTGGTGTATCACGGCACCCACGGGCCCTTTATACGGCACGCGACCTTCAATGCCTTCGGGCACGAGCTTTTCGATATTGGCATCCACTTCTTGAAAATAACGGTCTGCAGCACCATCCTTCATCGCCGCCAGGCTGCCCATGCCGCGATACGCCTTGTACGAGCGACCCTGAAACAGCACCGTCTCGCCGGGCGCTTCTTCCGTCCCAGCAAAAAGCCCACCGAGCATGACGGCACTAGCACCCGCGGCCATCGCTTTAGCAATGTCGCCCGAATAACGTATGCCGCCATCCGCAACGAGCGGCACACCACTACTGGCGAGTGCATTAGCTACCATATCCACGGCAGTAATCTGCGGCATGCCAACACCTGCCACGATACGCGTGGTGCAAATTGAGCCGGGGCCAATACCCACTTTGACACCATCAGCCCCGTGATCAACCAGCGCTTTAGCCGCGCCGGCAGTCGCCACGTTGCCGCCAATCACATCCACCTGTGGGAAATTTTTCTTGACCCAGGCCACCCGCTTGAGCACGCCTTCTGAGTGACCATGAGCAGTATCCACCACGATCACATCGACACCGGCTTCAGCCAGCAATGTGGCGCGCTCTTCAGTGCCCTCGCTCACACCAATCGCCGCACCAACGCGCAGATGACCAAGGCTGTCTTTTGCTGCCAGCGGGTATTCAGATGACTTGAGAATATCTTTCACCGTCATCAGGCCGCGCAATTCAAAATTATCCCCAATGACCAGCACTCGCTCCAGTCGATGCTTGTGCATCAAGGCCTTGGCCTCTTCGACCGTGGCACCCTCTTTCACGACAACCAGCCGCTCACGCGGTGTCATGATGGACGCCACCGAGTCGTCCATGCGTGTTTCAAAGCGCAGATCGCGGTTAGTGACAATACCCACTATCCGGCCCGCCTCGACAACCGGCAAACCAGAAATACGGTTTTGACGTGTCAGCGCAATCGCCTCACGCACGGTCATGGAGGGCGGGATGGTAATCGGATCTTTTAACACACCGGATTCGAACCGCTTGACCTTGGAGACCTCTGCCGCCTGCTGTATGGCGGAAAGATTCTTGTGCACAATGCCGATCCCGCCTTCTTGCGCCAGCGCAATAGCCAGACGCGCCTCGGTGACGGTATCCATGGCCGCAGACACCAGCGGCATATTTAACTGAATGTTACGTGTAAGACGTGTTGCAAGACTGACATCACGTGGGAGGATCGCCGAGTGAGCGGGAACCAGGAGGACATCGTCAAAGGTCAGGGCCTTCTGTATGAGTCGCATAGCAGAGTAAATTCCTAGGTACCAAAATCGCATTATACGCGGACACGCTGTACCAACACGCGCTGACTCACTCTGCCGCCGTCCCCCAAGGGTACTTGCTTCGCGGCGTATCATCAGCGCCGACTTTTAGCGCTTATTGCGCTCATGGCTGATGACAGGCCGTGCAGATGAACTACGCCGCCGAGCTATCGTTACCGCCCCCTTTTTTCATCGCCTTGCCTTCAGCAGCACGCCGCTTGCGGACTTCTTTCGGATCAGCAATCAGGGGCCGGTATATTTCTATCCGGTCGCGATCACGCAACAGCATATCCGGCTTCACCAGTTTGGCAAAAATGCCCAGCTTATTCGTGAGTGTCAGATCAATCTCTGGATACCGCGTCAGCAAACCAGACTGCTCAACCGCCTGCTGCACTGTGCTGCCTGAAGGTAACTGAAGACTGATGACTTCCTGCCGTTCAGGCAGCGCATAGACAACCTCGATTTTCAGTTTATCGTTGCACACTGCTTCATTCATAGACTCAGCCATAGATTTTCTGCGCTCGTTTGACGAATGATTCAACAAAGGTCTCGGTGATATGACTAAACACCGGGCCGAGGACTTTTTCCAGCAAGCGATTTGAAAATTCGTAGTGCAACTGAAACTCGATTTTGCAGGCAGTCTCGCCGAGTGGCAAAAACCGCCATTGGCCATCCATGTGCTTAAGCGGCCCATCGGTTAGCGTGATGCACATCAAGTGTGGCGCTTCTTTCGTGTTGTCTGTCGAAAAATGCGATTTGATGCCGTGATAGTTAATATGCAATGTGGCCGCCGTGCGCGTTGCCGTGCGCACCAGCATATCTGCCCCACCACACCAGGGAAGAAATTGGGGATAGTCTTCAACACGATCAACCAGTTCAAACATTTGTGCTGGCGTGCGTTCGATCAAAACGGATTTTTTAACCAGGGCCATCGTCGGTGGCAGCGATGTTGCTGCGGGGGTGAAGTAGAATTGGCCTCATTTTAGCGCACCGTCCTGCATCCGCCCCATGAGCATCGCTGATAACAAGAAGGCATTCCACGATTACTTCATCGAAGAACGCTTTGAGGCCGGTCTGGTACTCGAAGGCTGGGAAGTCAAGTCGATTCGTGCCGGACGTGCACAGATTAAAGAAGCCTATGTGCTGATCAAAAGAGGTGAGCTTTTTTTGATCGGCGCGCACATCAGCCCCTTATTGTCTGCCTCCACCCATGTGCTGCCCGATCCGGTTCGCACCCGCAAATTGCTGCTCAATCGTCGTGAGATTGATCAACTCATCGGCAAAGTGGAACGCGCAGGCTATGCCTTGGTGCCACTGGATTTACACTACAACAAGGGCCGCGTGAAACTGGCTATTGGTCTAGCCAAAGGCAAAAAGCAACATGACAAACGTGAAACCGAAAAAGCGCGCGATTGGGTCCGCGAAAAGGCGCGCGTCATGCGCGAAAAACGAGGCTAAATCAGCGAGTAAGTACTATCAAGCGGGTAACACAGCGGGAACTTGGCGGGAACTGGATAGCTTAATCACGCCCACCATGGTGCCGGTCGCGCCTTTCCTCCGGGTAAATATCGCGCCCTGCATCGCGTACATCGCGTCGCAACTGAAGCCGATCTTCTGGCGACATGCGCTCTCGTCCTTCTCGGGGTTGATACACAGGAAGCTTATCGCCCCGCTCTACCGATCGCTCATCCCGAGCGCGTGCACGCGCTTCATGCTCCACAGCTCGGTCTTGACCGCGCCAACCGGCAAGCTCAAGAAACCTGGAGGGTTGCGCAGTAGCACTCAGGCTTACCAGCCACATTGAACACACCACGTGACAAAGCAAGGCCCGATAAAATTTTCGCCAAAGTGATTTCATTAACGACTCCCAGCGCATTCATTGATAGAAATTTTAGCCCCGGCGCAGATGAATGCGTGTGACGCTTTGTAATCTTTTGTAAGGCTGGCTAGCCAACCCACGAGAATCCAGCTACGATTTGCTCCATGAATGAAGAACATATCCGCAACAACAAAATCTTAGTGATCGATGATGACTTGCGTCTGCGCCAGTTGCTGGATCGTTACCTCTCTGACCAAGGCTTCTCCGTCAAAGCGGTTCCCGATGGTGCGGGCATGAACCGCGCCATGGAACGCGAACGATTCGATCTCATAGTACTGGATTTGATGCTACCAGGTGAAGATGGCCTGGCGATTTGCCGCCGTCTGCGTGGAGAAAAAAATGATGTGGCAATTATTATGCTCACCGCCAAAGGCGATGAGGTTGAGCGCATCGTCGGCCTGGAAATGGGTGCCGACGATTATCTGCCCAAGCCCTTTAATCCGCGCGAGCTGGTGGCACGTATTCATGCTGTACTCCGTCGTCGTAGTGTCATGCCTGCCCCCGGGGCACCGGCCACGACCGAAACCACGGTGCAATTTGGCAAGGTACAAGTTGATTTAGCCACGCGCGAATTACATCGCAACACCGAGAACAACAAGAACACCGAGACCACTTTGCTGACAACCGGCGAATTCGGCTTGCTGCGGGTTTTACTGGAACACCCGCGCCAACCCATGAGTCGCGACAAGCTCATGGAATTAGCCCGTGGCCGCGAGTACGAAGTTTTCGACCGCGCTATTGATGTGCAAATTTCACGTCTGCGCAAACTCGTGGAAGAAGATCCAACCAAACCGCGCTATATCCAAACGGTGTGGGGCTTAGGCTACGTGTTTATTCCCGATGGAGCCAAGCAAAGTCAATAACGGCAATCCCCCTCCTTGGGGAAAGGGGAGCTATGGTTAATGCACTAAAGAAGATATGGCCACGCTCTTTGCTCTGGCGCACGTTTTTGCTCGTTGCGCTATTGATGCTGCTGTCCGTTGCCGCATGGTTCGCTATTTTTCGCAGTTACGAACGCGAACCGCGTGCCCGGCAGCTTGCGCAAATGCTGGTCAGCGTAGCCAATCTCACGCGTGCCGCCTTGATTTCAGCGCGGGTTGACGCGCGCCCAGAACTCCTCCGCGATCTTTCTGACCACGAAGGCATCCACCTCTATCCCGCAGAAGTAGATGACCAGATAAAGCCTTTGCCAGACAATGCGTTTCTGCAACGGGTAGAAGCGCTAGTGAAATCATCTCTTGGACCCAGCACCCGCCTCACTTTGGAACGTGAAGGCGAGGAGGCGCTCTTTATCAGCTTTCGCATCGACGATACAGCCGATGGCGAATACTGGCTTGCCTTGCCAAGTGATCGGCTAGCGCGGGTTTTGCCCTTGAGCTGGATCGGCTGGAGTGCTGCCGCCTTGCTGCTCTCGCTGCTGGGCGCATGGCTGATTGTTTTTCGTATCACGCGGCCACTCAAGTTACTGGAACGCGCGGCAAAAAAAGTCGGCGCTGGCCAGACGCCGCCCCACTTGCCTGAACGCGGGCCCACGGAGCTAGCCACGGTCAGCCACGCCTTCAATCAAATGAGCGCTGATCTAGCCCGGCTCGATCAAGACCGGGCATTGATTCTTGCGGGCATTTCGCACGATTTACGCACACCGCTGACCCGATTACGCATGGGTATCGAAATGACGACAGATGGGGCCATGCGGGATGGCATGGTTGCCGATGTCGAAGAAATGGATAAAACCATCGGCCAGTTTCTCGATTTCGCGCGTATCGACGGTGGCGAAGCACATTCAGAAATCGACCTGAGCGCCCTGCTCAATGAGCTGGCCACCCAATACCAGCGGCGCGGGTTTACCGTCACCGCGACAGCCCCATCAACGCGCCCCGAAGGAAGTACGACTTTTACGCAAGGACAACCGCAAGCCTTACGCCGTGCCGTGGGCAATCTGATCGATAACGCCCTGCGCTACGCTGGACAAGATCAACCCATCGAACTCACGCTCACTCGCGCAGAGCAGGTGTTGATTATCGACGTTTGCGATCGTGGCCCTGGCATACCCGAAGATGCCGTCGAGCAGATGAAACGCCCCTTTACGCGATTGGATTCTGCCCGCAGCAATGCCGCTGGCGCTGGCCTGGGCTTGGCCATTGTCGACCGCATTATTCGCGCGCACAGCGGCCGCCTGGATCTGCTCCCCCGCCCCCAGGGCGGGCTTATTGCCCGCATTACGCTGCCTATTTCATGAAGATGCCACAAAGGTTCCATGCCCCTGCCCTCGCCCGATAATGCATCCCCCAAAGATGCCACCCCGTATGCCCTGCTCGGCGGCGAAACGGCCGTACGTCACCTGGTAAAACGCTTTTATGCGCTGATGGACACCCGGCCCCAGGCACAGGGTATCCGCCGACTGCATCCGGCAGACCTTGCCGGTTCAGAAGACAAACTGTTCATGTTTCTTTCCGGCTGGTTAGGCGGACCTCCGCTGTTCGTCGAAAAATACGGCCACCCGATGCTACGCCGCCGTCATCTGCCATTTGCGATCAGCACCGATGAGGCCAGCCAATGGATGAGCTGCATGCGTCAAGCGCTGGCTGAAACGACGACTAACGCTACCTTACGTGCGCAACTTGATGTCGCGCTGACCGAACTCGCTTTGCATATGCGAAACAGGCAGGATCAAGACGCGCCCGCAGCGTGAATGTGCCGTCAAGCCAGCCAATAATCTGCTGCCCAGCTTAATTATCGGGATACAACGGAAATACCGCCCGCGTTTCATAGCGCGGATGCATCCCCTGCGGAATCGATTCGAGCAGCACAAACTCACGCACAGACCAACCGAGCGGTGAGCCCAGACGCGGCAGCGATGCGCACCGCACACCCCGCGCAAGCGTGACATGCGGCACAAAAAATTGCGGTGCCATGGACAGTGTCATAGGCAAGCCCGCCGCCAATAAAGCATGCTTGAGCTGGGCCGCCAGCATCCAGGGAAGCGCACCAGCACTCAGTGCAGACATCATCGCAGGCGAATCTGCAAAAAGTCTTGCGTCTGTCACTGGACGATGCTGGTTAGACGGCAACAAACGACACCCCGCCCAGAGCACGCCTCCTTGTGGCCAAAAACCAAGCCGATTGAGACGCACGCGCAAGTCGAGTTCGCCTTCGTGCTCATTCTCCACCTCAAGCGATGCGCCAAATGCAGCACTCACCGTGTGAGCGCAAGCCACTAGCGTATCCATCTGCGCTGAAGTCACTCCGCCCGCAAAGACAAGCGTCAGATGCAGGTTGTGCACGGGCGTGAGACGGCTGCCACTACGAGCAGCCACATGCTGCCCCAAAGCCGCGAGATGCGAGGCAATTTCCTCATCGGGCAATAGTGCAAAAAAAACGCGATGTTTATTCACGGCAGTTTTCATGCCACACCCAGCAGCAAAACCACCGCCTGTGCAGCGATACCCTCACCGCGGCCCGTAAAGCCCAGATGCTCGGTAGTTTTGCCTTTGATATTGACTGCGGTAACGGCGATGCCCAGATCGGATGCAATGTTTGCACACATCATGGACACATAAGGCAACACCCGTGGCGCCTGCGCAATGATGGTGGCATCCACATTACCCACCTGCCAGCCTGCCGCTTCTACTGCGGTTACGGCAAGGCGCAGTAAATGCCGACTATCTGCGTCCGCCCATTGCGCATCGGTATCCGGAAACAGCCGCCCGATATCACCAAGACCCGCAGCGCCCAGTAACGCATCGGTCATCGCATGGAGCAACACATCTGCATCCGAATGGCCTAACAAACCCTTGGGGTACGGTATTTCCACACCACCGAGAATCAGCTTGCGGCCAGCTACCAGCGCATGCACATCAAAACCTTGACCAATGCGGAAAGCAGACGTCATGCCATCTCCTCATCGTTGAAAATCGTTCAAAATGGTTTCCGCCAGTTGCAGATCGGAGGGATAAGTAACTTTGATGTTGCTCATTGACGAAGCCACCAGGCGTGGCGCCAAACCCAGCGCCTCGACCGCACTGGCCTCGTCTGTCACTGTTGGCGCGTTGCCTGGCGTGTTATCTCGACTGTTATCTATTTGACTGAGCGCTTGCAATAACAATCCATGGCGAAACATCTGCGGCGTTTGCGCTTGCCACAACCCTTCACGCGGCACTGTGCCAATGCTTCGATTGGCGGCATCGTCAGGCTTGCCGGGCAGAGCGCCTGCACGTTTCAAGGTATCCGCCACCGGCACAGCCAGCAAACCACCGACGGCATCTTCACCGACGTTGCTCACCAGTTTTTCAAGCAAGGCCCCACTCAAACAAGGCCGCGCGGCATCGTGCACCAGCACCCAATCTTCGGCTATATCACCCAGCATGAGCGCCATGCCACGCAACCCATTGAGCACACTTTGCGCACGCGTTCGGCCACCACAGCGCAACAGATGTAATCGCGGCCCCAGGTTCGCCATAGCCTGATCCGGCCAATACGCGTCTTCTGCCGCCAACACCACAAATACGCGGTCAATAACCGTGCTGCTACACAACGCACGAAGCGCATGCCAGATCAATGGTTGACCGGCCAACGGAAGATATTGTTTGGGAGTTGTTTGCTCCATGCGCAGGCCGGTACCGGCCGCAGGAACCAATGCGTAATATGCCATGACGCGATTCTATCCAATCGCGGTCGAACACAGGTTGAAAAAGCCTTAGCTCAAAGCCCGGTAAAACATCAGACAAGCAACCCCGATCACCAAAAATGCAAAGAGTCGCTGCACGATGCGCGGCTCAAAGTGACGAATCAACAACCGGCCACCCAACATCCCCAGCGCAGTGGCCACAATAAAGGGCAAAGCAACATCCAGCGGAAATGAGTGCTCTTGCCATAGCGTCGCGATAATGCCGCCACTGCCTACCAGCGCGATCACCAGCAGCGATGTAGCCACAATACCATGCATGCTGATATCTGTTGCCTTGCGTAACGCCGGCACCAAAACGAACCCGCCACCAACACCGAGCAACCCTGTCAGAAAACCCGTCAATGCGCCAATCGTCGTCATGATGGCCACTGTTTGCACTGTCCATTTCAAGCGCCCGGTGTCCGGATTGACATGGCAGGGTGCCTGATCCTCATCACGCTCAACGATGGGTTTTAACAAGCGTGCGGCAACAATCAGCATCGTCAGCCCAAACAGCGCGGCAAGCCACCGTGCCGAAACCCTGTGTGCAACCGCCAAACCCAGCGGCGTCATAGGCACACCTGCCAGCGCCATCAAGAATGCTGCCCGATAGCGCACCAGCTTATGGTAGAAAGCCTCACCCACCCCAAGCAGGGCTGCACCCGTCACGGCCAAAAGACCTATTGGCGAGGCTTGCGCCACAGTCCACCCTTGGCTGAATACCAACGCGGGCACCGCCAGAATCCCGCCTCCTGCACCGGTTAGCCCCAGCACAATGCCGACGCATAGACCCAAAGCCAATACGGCCAGCAAAGTCAGCATGTAAAACTCCGTTATTTCGCTGGCGGATTAGCCGCGGCAGAAGCCGCGGGTGGTTGACGTCCACCCGGCTCAGCCAGCTCAAACAACACCATGCCCAGCAGCATGGCCAGGGCAAATACGCCCCCTTTGACCACACCTGCACCAACTAAGACCAGCGCTGGCCCAGGGCAAATGCCCGCCAACCCCCAGCCGATGCCAAACAGTAAACTACCCAGCACTAACCGACGATCAATATCCCGTGCGGCTGGCATCTGCAGGGGCAAACCCAGCCATGATTGCGTGCGTTTTCTGGCAAAGAAAAAACCGATGCTTGCCGCCGCAATGCCGCCGATCATCACGAAGGCAAGTGACGGATCCCAGGCTCCCGCGACATCAAGAAACCCGAGCACTTTGGCCGGATTAGCCATACCCGAGACGATCAGGCCAAGACCAAAAACAAGGCCAGCAACCAGCGAAAAGAAGACGTTCATGCTGAGGTAACCCCAAGTAAATGACGCAGCGCAAAAACAGTCGCCATACCGGCAACCATGAATAGTAAAGTCGCCACAATAGAACGCGGCGATAAGCGTGAAATGCCGCAAATGCCATGACCGCTAGTACATCCCGCACCGTAGCGCGTACCAATGCCGACCAGTAAACCAGCCACAATCAGCATCGGATAGCCGCTATCCAATTGAATTTCAGGCAGTGTAGCGAAAGCTCCATACAGGACGGGTGCCAGGAGTAGCCCGAAAACAAAAGCAAAACGCCACAGCGTATTGCCAGCAACAGGTCGCAGTAAACCGCCCATGATGCCGCTGACACCGGCAATCCGGCCATTGATCAGCATGAACAGGGCCGCTGCCGCCCCAATCAGCAAACCACCGAAAAGTGCAGCGATGGGCGTGAAATGCACAGTATCTATAGTCATACATCACTCCTTTTGCCCGACCTTGTTGGTTTAGGGCAGTAAAGTTGATACAGCGTGGTCAAAATCATCAATACTTTTTGATCTGATACACGGTAAAAAATACGTTTTCCTTCCCGCCGAGTATTAACCAAACCCTCCGCGCGCAGCACGGTTAATTGTTGAGAAAGCGTCGGCTGCCGAATATCCAGCAACGCTTCGAGCTCACCCACCGAATATTCCCCCTGGCTCATCTGACAGAGCAATAACAGGCGATCTTCGTTAGACAAAGCGCGCAGCACAGCCGCCGTTTCACCCGCAGCGGCACGCATTACAGAAATGGATAACACCGGATAATCAGGGCTTGCAGTAGCGGACATGGCTGACCTCATAATTTAATTTATAATATTATATTGTTTGATATAATAAATTGTCAATGCAAATTTCCTGTCACGAACAACTACGGAAGCCCCCCCATGGAACCACATGTCAAACCATTTTACGATCCCATCACTGGCACACTGACCTATACGATATTTGATGAATCCGGAGGGCACGCCGCCATTATTGATCCGGTGCTCGACTATGATCCAAAATCAGGCCGCACCCGAACGCACTTGGCCGATCAGGTCATCGATTTTGTACGCCAGCAGCAACTGACCATCGTCTGGATTCTCGAAACTCACGCACATGCCGATCATTTGTCTGCTGCGCGGTATTTGCAAACCAAGCTCGGCGGGCGCATTGGCATTGGCGAGCACATTACCCAGGTGCAAACCGTCTTCAAGAAAATGTTCCATCTTGAAGCCGATTTTGCTGTGAATGGATCGCAGTTTGACCATCTTTTTGCCCACAACGAAACGTTCCAGGTGGGGCGCCTGACGGGCCACACGCTCTTTGTGCCGGGGCACACACCTGCTGATATGGCGTATCAATTCAACGATGCCGTGTTTGTAGGTGACACGCTCTTCATGCCTGATGTAGGCTCTGCCCGCTGCGATTTTCCCGGAGGAGATGCGCACACACTTTACCAATCCGTACAAAGACTATTTGCGCTGCCCCCTGCCACACGGCTGTTCATGTGCCACGACTACCCACCTGCCGGTCGCGCCCCCGCATGGGAAACCACGGTCGCCGAGCAACGAAAAAACAACATTCACTTGCGAGATACGATCAGCGAAGCAGAATTCATTCGCGTTCGCCAAGCCCGCGACGCCACACTGGAAATGCCCGTACTCATTATTCCTTCAGTGCAAGTCAACATTCGGGCAGGCGATCTGCCGCCGGCTGAAGACAACGGTGTTCACTACTTGAAAATCCCCGTAAACGCTTTGTAAACACAGGGCCCATTGGCGATGGCAGGGCATGCGGGGCCTGCGCGCCTCGCAACGTGTTGTACCCCTCATGAATGCAGCATAATAGTCACCGTAAACTATTACGCAGTGCCGTGTCACCAGCGCCGACTTTTTGCGGTAGTGCACGGAGCTAACCAGAGGAGCTGCCTTCATGACGATTCCGAGCCATCCGGCGAGCGCTGTCGCCGCCGTTGAAATCAATGCCTCATCCGGCGCACTCCGCAACAACTCCAACAGAAACCCCACCGCTGGCTCAACCCGCCAGTCTTACCAGCACCTGTTTCGGCCCGGCTTTGTGCATCGCCGACTCTATGTCGATGAGCAGATTTTTCATGACGAGTTACGCTATCTTTACGGCCGCACCTGGCTATACATCGGTCACGAAAGCGAAGTCCCTCAGCCGAATGATTTCATCGCCCGCCGGGTCGGCGGCCGGCCACTCATCCTTGTGCACACCCAAGCCGGCGAGATTCGCGTGTTATTCAATCGCTGTCCTCACCGGGGAGCCATCGTCTGTCGTGAAACCCACGGAAATGCCAAAGGGTTTATCTGCGGATATCACGCCTGGACATTTGCCAATGATGGTCACTGTAGTTCGGTCCCTTTACGGCAAGGGTATGGCGCCGACTTCAATCTTCACAGCGTAGACCTCGCGTGTCCGGCAAAGGTTGATCGCTATCGCGGCTTTATTTTCGCTGCGTTCACTAGCGACGTTCCCTCGCTGACCGAGCACCTCGGACCCGCTGCCGATCTGCTGGACCAATGGCTTGACAGGGGCGACCGCCAGCCAGTCGTCGTGCGCAGCGGATCTATGCCTTTTCTTGTGCATGCCAACTGGAAAACCATTTATGACAATGCAGGCGACGGCTATCATCCGCCGTTTTCGCATGAATCAATGCTCACCGTATTCAGCCGCCGCTATGGCGATGTAGACATGAATTATTACGGCAGCGACTTTGATAAATCACCTATGTATTCGAAAAATCTGGGCAATGGCCATACCTTTTTGGATCAGCGCCCCGAAATGCACAAGCTGTCCGCATGGAAGCGCCAGCATGTCATGCCTGGTTATGAAGCCATCGAAAAAGCCTTGATTGACCGCCTGGGAGAAACACGCGCCCTCCAGTTGCTGGATGCCTCAACGGGTTCGGGAATGAACCTCAATATTTTCCCCAACCTGTTGATCATCGGCAACCAAATTCAAATGCCGGAACCGCTGGCCGTGAATCAAACACAGCTCACCTGGTTCTCCACCACGCTGGATGGCGCGCCGGATGAAATCAATGCCGTGCGCATGCGGATGCAAGAAGATTTTCCGTCATTTGGTGAAGTGGATGATGCGGGTAACTTTGAAGCATGCCAGCAGGGGATGGAATCTGTCCCTGAAATGGAGTGGATTGATATTCGCCGCCATATCAACACCGCCCGGGGCGGGGTGGATCCGCAAGACGGACTGTGGCGCGAGCCCATGTCCTCTGACTTGCATATGCGAACTTACTTTCAGCGCTGGCAAGAATTGATGAATACCGGCAAATCAAACAGCCTTGCTGAGGAGAACATCTGATGAACCTGCCGGTCTCCCAGCCAAAACCCGCAGCCCAGCCAAGCTTTGATCTTGCTTATTATGAACGCATCTGGCACATGGTGCGCGAATGGAAAACCCTGGGCGAAATTCCTGCCGACCGCATCCCATCGCGTGAGGTGATTGATGCGGTGACGCGCCTGCTTTACCTTGAAGCACGCTTGCTCGACCAACGTCGCTTACGTGAGTGGCTCGCTCTTTTTGCCAACGATGGTGCCTACTGGATTCCGGCTGACATTGACATCCGCGACCCGCGCACCACGGTATCC
Organism: Rugosibacter aromaticivorans; assembly: GCF_000934545.1. Taxonomy (GTDB): domain Bacteria; phylum Pseudomonadota; class Gammaproteobacteria; order Burkholderiales; family Rhodocyclaceae; genus Rugosibacter; species Rugosibacter aromaticivorans. Next base: position 931,546 of record NZ_CP010554.1, on the reverse strand, counting down.
TGGGAGTTCAATGATCGTCGTCGCCTGGAAGAGCGTATCGAACGTCTGGAAACCGGCCGTGCCTATTCGCAAATGCCACCCACCCGGACAGTCCATGCGTTAAGCAATATCGAAGTCATGACCGCAGAATCAGCCAGCGTAAACGTGTTGTGCAATTTTCAGATTCAGACCCGCCGAGGCGGTGACACAACACCGCGCTGCGGCTGGTGTGGTTATGTCTTGCGCCATGAAGCGAATGGCTGGCGCATAGTTTTAAAACGCGTCAATCTATTCGATGCGGATTTGCCGCAAAGCAACCTATCATTCACCCTGTAGCCACCCTGTAGCCACCCTGAGGAGACACGCATGCCCCATCCCATCAGCGCTGAAGAACTGGCACGCAACGCCACCCAAACCGCCGTCGGCCGAACCAATTTCATCGGCCGCACGGCGTTGGACACTGCAGAGCGACGTGCGGCGATTGAAGCGATTGCCGCACGCCTCACGGAAGAAAAAATCGACGTCGTTCGTGTCTGTTTCGTGGATACCCAGGGCCAGGTGAGGCTTCACGCCATTGAAGCGCGGCACTTTGCGCAAGCGGCAAGAAATGGTGTGGCATTTACCACGGCACTACTCGCCATGGACAGCGCCAACCTTATTTATCAAAACGTTTTCTCCGCCGATGGGGGCTTTGGTCACGCCCACATGGGTGGCGCAGGAGACATGATGGCCCTGCCCGACCCAGCGACGTTCCGTATCTTGCCCTGGGCCCCGAAAACTGGCTGGGTGCTAAGCGATTTGTATCTCATCAATGGCGAGCGCTGCCCGTTTGATCCCCGCTGGGTCATGCAAAAAGCGTGTACCGCCCTGGAAAGCCTAGGTCTGAGTTTTGTCGGGGGCGCAGAGGTCGAATTTCATGTGTTCAAAGTGATGGACCCGCACAATGAGCTTGAACACTGCACCCAACCGGCTCGTCCGCCTGCCGTCATCGCCTTGCGTCATGGCTATCAATACATGAATGACCAGATTACCGACGCCATGGAACCTGTCACCACGGCTTTGCGCGATGCCCTGCTCGGGATGCAGCTTCCAGTCCGCACGCTGGAAACCGAATGGGGGCCCGGGCAACTCGAAGTCACCCTTGACCCGTTGATTGGCGTTGCCACAGCCGATGCCATCATCATGTTGCGTACCACTGTCAAACAAGTCGCCCGCCGCATCGGGCTGGTCGCCTCATTCATGGCCAAACCCAACCTGCCGAACATTTTCTCCAGCGGCTGGCATTTGCATCAGTCACTGGTCAATCACACCACGGGAGCCAACGTCTTTGCGGCCGATAACGAGCTGCTATCCGAGACAGGTCGGCATTACGTGGGCGGACTGCTACAACATGTGCGTGCTGGAACGGCCTTTTCCAATCCGACCATCAATGGCTATAAACGGCTGAACGCCAATCCGCTATCCCCCAAGCGCGCCGTCTGGTCAAACGACAACAAGGCCGCCATGTGCCGTCTCGTTGGCGGGCACGGTGATCCTGCCACACGGATTGAGAACCGCATCGGCGAACCCGCAGCCAATCCTTATTTATATATGGCCAGTCAGATATTCTCGGGTATCGATGGCATAACCCACCAAAAAGACCCGGGACCGCCGCTGAATGACAACCCTTACGCGCAAACCCAAATGGAAGTGCTGCCTGGCAGCCTCCTGGAAGCGATTGATGCGCTGGCAAATTCCAAGCTGCTTGCCGAGACCATGGGCGAAGCCTTTGTCGCACATTTCGTCGCTCAGAAACGGCATGAAATCAGTCGTTTCATGTCGACAGTGACCGATTGGGAGCAAAACGAATACTTTGAAATGTTTTGAGCATTCTTGGACGAGACAGCACGCGTCGTGCCTCCCGATTCCTATAATGGCACGTGCACTGGGGGCATCCGTACATCACAAACCAAGACACAAATCCTGGACAACCTGCCCGCCCGCATTCATGCGCTTCAAGCCACGGCTGGACCTGCGCCACTGGTTAAGTGGCTTGCCAGTGCTTAGGTGCCTGACATCATGCCAGCCACGATACCAACCAAGGCACAAGCACCACATAGAGTACTGTGGTCATGGTCATTGCCGTACCAAATAATTCGGTATCCAAGTGGAATCGATCACATAGCGCAACGCCAACGCCTACCGGTGGCGCTGCAGCGGTCAGGACAGTTGCTGCCAGTGTTGCGCCCTGCAATCCAACGATATGCCCGACACCAAATGCCAATCCTGCGCTTAAAAATAATTTCAAGCCCACGACGGGAATCAGCAAACCAAAACGCATCTCGCGCCCAACATGCAAGGTCATGCCTACCATCAAGAGCAATAAAGGGACGGCAGCGCTGCCCAAAAGATGCAGCGTTTTCATGATGGGATCCGGTAGCACAAGGCCAAAGTAGCGCATACCCAAAGCAATGGCCAATGCCCAAAAAGGGGGCAAGCGCAATAACTCCTTGCCCAAGCCGCCACTTGCGACGCGTGTGCCGAAATGAGCGCACAGCAACACGCCAATAATCCATACAAAAGGAACGGTGGCTAGTAAGTCATAAACCACGGGAATATCGCGCTGTGGCAACCCCAAAAGCGCCGACACTGCGGGCAGTGCCATGCCCATACCATTGCCAAACGTACTGGCCAAAACAAGCGCCCCCGCTTGCACACGGGTAATGATATGCAACCGCAACAGCATGACATAGAGCGCCAGACTGAGTAACAAAATAACCATGATGGTTACATTGCCGCTCGCTGGTACTTGAAATAACTCTTGCTTGAGATTCGACGTGAGCATCACTTCAACAATCAACGCCGGCGCAACGAAATTAATGATCAAAATACCCAGTACAGAGCGTACTTGAGCAGATGGCAAGCGAGCCGAAGACATATGCCGCCACAGCACACCTAACAACAGCACGAGGGTCATGGGAATGAGTTGCTGATACATAAAACAGTTACCTCGTGTCAAAAGAGAAATAATTTACAGTCGCATCATAACGACCCCTCCCCGGAGGGCGCATGATCGACCGCCCAAGGATAAGTCACCACGAGGCGCGCCGTATCACCAGCGCCGACTTTTCAGGCACTGGCCTTCGTCGGCATAGGGAGTGTCGCGACAAATGATCGATTAAGGGTAATTTCATGCAGACTGCACAGAGTGCAACCGGTTCAGTACCTGGCCGTAAACTTTACAATTGAATCATGCGGCCACCCTTGGCCTGCACTCAATCTCTGCACCTAACATCCACCAGCAATTCACCGGCAAACTAAAGCGCCGCAGTGCCCTCAATTTCGATGCGCAGCCCGGGAAAAGCGAGCTGCGCAACGCCCACCAGGGTAATCGCAATGGGTGGGTCTTGCGGCAAATAACGCGAACGAACTTCACGAATCCGCGCAAGATCGTCAGGATCAAGATCAACCACAAAAATCGTCACTTTGACCAGATCGCGAAAAGTAGCGCCCGCCGCATGAAGCGCATGACCGAGGTTTTGCAGGGTGGCTTCGAGCTGAGCAAATAAATCTCCCGGCGCGATCACCTGTCCAGTGACATCCAGCGCGACTTGCCCGGAAATAAAAACCCAGCGCTGCGCGCCTTCAACCGCCAAGGCATGCGTAAATGCCTTGGCAGGTGCGAGCGCCGACGGGTTACACGCGGTGACTTTAACCATATCAGACAACCTGTAATTGAAGTTTTATTGACATCATTTCTTGGGCTTCAAGATAAAGCTGGCAAGTGCAGGCATCAGGAAGATAGCGCCGAGCATGTTCACAAAAAACATGTACGCCAGCAAGACACCCATATCTGCCTGGAACTTTAAACTCGACCAAAGCCAGGTAGCTACACCCACACTCATGGTGATCGAAGTGAAGATCACTGGCACACCCACTTCTCTTAACGCATTCGCATAAGCCTCTTTAACGCTGAGCCGGTTATTCATGTGCGCTAACAATCGAGCAATAAGGTAAATACTGTAATCAACGCCCACACCCACACCCAGAGCTAACACCGGCAAGACAAATATTTTCAAGCCGATGTTCATCTCAACCATCACCACATTGGCAAAGTAAGCCACCAGAATCAGCGGGATCATTGCGCACAAGGTCGCGCGCCAGGAGAGGAAAGTGAGGAAAACGAACAAGCCCACTGCCGCAAACAGCGTGAGGTTGATACGTAATTGGGCATCGGCAACCTCTTCATTCGTTGCCGCCATGATGCCCCCATTACCCATGGCCAGGCGTAAATTGACATGCGGATTGCCATGCGTCTTGTTATAGCTTTCCACCGCATCAGTGACACGGTGCAGCGTGTCCGCTTTGTGGTCGGTCAGATAGAGGCGAATAGGCATGGCCTTGCAGTCATTTGAAAACATGCCTTGCGATGCCTCGATACGATACATATTGGCTGAGATCATCTGGCTGTTGAAAGGTAAACCAAGAAATTTCGGGTTGGCTTCATAGTTGCCAATATTGCGTTCACGAATAATCTCACTCAGCGAAACGACGGATTTCACCCCCGGCACATTCTGCATTTGCCAGACAAAATCATCGATGGTTTTCATGACCGAATAATCAACGCAGGCTTCCGTCACATCCGATTGCGCCACCACCACGAGCTCATCAAGCCCGACTGAAAAACGCTTCACAATGGTGTTGATATCCTGGTTATAAACATGGCTGGGCCAAAACTCCGGACTCCCCGCGTCTGTATCCCCCACCACCAAATGCTTTTCAGCAATATAACCCGCAACACCCATAACCACAGCAATCGCCAGAATAATCACCGCCACCTTGCGATCCGCTGCCCTGGCAAGCCATGTCCAAATGGAATGATTGCGCGAGAGTTTCGTCTTCTGTGCCCGTGCAAGTTCTTTTGGATTCAGCCGCGTCCAGGATAAGAAAATTGGCAGCATCATCTTGTTCGTCAGCAACATGATGCCCACGCCGATACTGGCAGAAACCCCTAGCTCGCCAATCAATTTAACGGGAATCAACATGATTACGGCAAACCCGACAGCATCGACCAGAATAGCCGTAGCGCCCGGCACCAGCAAACGATAAACCGCCGTGTGTGCTGCCTGCTGGGGATTTTCACCTTCAACCACCGCCATACGCCACGCATTGGTCATTTGCACCGCGTGGCTGACGCCGATAGAAAGAATCAGAAACGGCACAAGAATCGACATCGGGTCCAAGCCAAAGCCCAGCATCTGGATTGCGCCCAATTGCCAGTCATGATCCGTTCCGTCTCCTTAGCCCGGATATTGCGTAACATTCCTGAAATGAAATTCTTACGGAACCTTACAAAACTTTGAAAAGTCGCCGTAAAAAATCTTCTTGGGTTCTTCTTCAAAAACCGCCGCGTCACCAAAGACTTCTCTGGGGATCTGGTTTACCTTGGCAGGCCAGATGACTGGCGGAGTGCCGGTATAGGCTTCGGGCCGAGATGGGGTATGGGTGGGGTTGGGATTGCAGGGGTCATGCGGCCTCCTCATTAAACGATTTATAGTGCTCTCTGATGCTATTGCGCATTGCTTGATATTACCGCGATACTGTTCGCCCTCTATCGTCACTGTATTTACCGTCTCACCAGCGCCGAGCTTTTACCGACCTGCCATTCATGAAACGCTCCATGTGCCAATACATGCAACAATAAAAAAGCGGTTATCAATATCACGATATCAATCGTGCAGGGTTATTCGCCGGTTAAAATCCATGCGTCGCGTGGATCCGGAAACATCACAGTGAGCCAGTCGTCGCGCAACGGAATGACCACTTCGGTGGTAATGCCGGGCAAATAACGGCGCGTGTCAATATAGTAAAACTCCATCAAGTCGCCAATGGTTCCGCCCTGAATAACCGGCATACCGTGTTTTTCGAGTTCAGGCAATGCCGCGGTAAATTCGGCTTTTGAACACAGCGCGGGATACGTGTGATGCATGCCTTCGCCACGTTCCTTGAGGAATTCGTCATACACACATTTATCAGTGCGTGGGGTAATCAGTTCAAAACACAATTCGCCAATGCGACCCACATGATTATCGTAAGCGTGATGCACCGGCTCGCCGTAATAGGTGGTGTCGTTCATGGTCTTGCCAGACTCCACATTGAACTCTATCCACCGCTCCATGCCGACGAGTTTGCGCAAATTTTCTTTAGCGATATGGCGATCCCGACAGACAACCCCTACATGAAACATCCGGCTCGTCCGCAAAAACTGCGGGCCGAGTTGCGCCAGATCAAACGCCAGAACTTCATCCGGTTGCAGCATGTCGCGCCAATCCGAGCGACGGGGACAGACAACTTCGAGTTGAATATTCGATAACAAGGCACGTGTGTCGAGCAGATACGAATCCATCGCATCACAAAACGATCCGCTTTGCCGTATGCCGACACCCATCTCGGAAAGCATCGGGCGTAACGCGGCAAATACGTCTGGCGTGCAGTGCGTGGCGTTGACATGATGCATCCCCTCGCCGACTGTATCGAGCATTGCCTGATAGCTGGAAGCACCATCCACCGGCTGAATCAGCTCAATCCCCAAATCTGCATTACGCCCAACCACCCGGATGTAGCGATGGGTGACCGGCTGTCCTTCGTATGTCGCATGGCTCAGGCGCTTGCCGTCAATGCGGGTGACTTCCCAGCGCGCAATACCAAAAAATCGGGCAAAGTGGCTGACGACCTGACGGTAATCGCGCACCACCACGCTGGTGTAGTGCCAGCCATCGACAGGAATGGTCGCAGACATACGGTTCTCCTTCACGTGTTCCTCTTAACGGTGGAATGAAAGGCTATTCAAATGTCACGTCTTCGCCCAGCGCGGCGATTTGCGCAAACGTAGGCGGTGCCACCACTTCCAGGAACATGCCGCCCAATTGCTCGCGGGTATCCAGATAATAAAGCTCGATCACACCGGGAATCTTGCAGTAATTGGCGATCTTGACACCTTGGCTCGTGTATTTACGTACCAGCTCCAAGGGTTCCGGGTGGGAAAGATCCCCCACGTGCTGCATGCCATCGCCATGCTGATTTACAAAGTCAGCGAAGATGGTATCCCCCGATACCGGTTGGCAGAGCTCGATGAGCGTATCGCCGAGTTTGGCAAAAGCCGAGATCCAAACAAACTCGCTCGGTTTGCCGTAATACTCAGCCTTTTCCATGATGGCTGAGGGAATTTCCATTTTTCGCCAGGTTTTCAGCCCCATCAAACTGGCAAATCCCCGCGCAGTTTTTTCCCAATCCTTGACTGCCATGGCAACGTGATTGATGGGGCCGAGCCGCACGCCTAAATCTTTCACAGTGATCTCCTTTTTAAACTTATGAGGAATGAGCGAGGTGTCTTTTGCTTCTTGCAGGTATGGTGTCATGACCTCATTGGCGACTTTCAATCCCAAAACCAGCGCGGGAGCCCCCACGTAAAAAACAGTTTGAAATAACGCCTCTATGATTTGTTTAGGACTCATGCCCCCATGCAAGGCAACCCGCATGTGATCCTTGAGCGGCCCTTCGCGGCCCAGTGCCAGATCCGTCCCCATCAGAATCAGCGCACGCTCTTTGAGCAGCAGACCTTCTCGGGCATAGAGCGCTCCCCACGTTTTGGCAAACAAATAGCCTATTTCATTGCCAAACAGCGGGTTGTCCAATAAGGACTCTATGCGTCCAGCATCTTCTGAACCGAGAACCTTGCGTAACAACGTCAGCCCTTGCTGAAAATCGCGGCTTTCTCGAGAAAATGGAAAGCCATCGCTACCTGAAGATCGGGGTTCAGTCATAGATCAATCTCATTTAAATGAGAAAGCTGAGATCAAAAATCTCGCCATCACAGTTAAGCAACTGGACTTTCTTGAAAGCCATTTTCCATTCACACGCATGCCACCGCAGATGGTGCTCACAATGCGCCGGGAAAGCTTGCAACGGGTAGAAGCGAGACTGGGTATTGCTGCGGTACTCATGAATCACCTGATTTGAAAAAACGACGACGTGATTTTCTGCCGCAGAAACCATGACATTTCCAATCATGTGCAAGGTTCGCGAAGAAGGAATCTGCGCATGGCAAGCGCCGCTTTCAAGTCGCCCCAAGCGTTCATTAAGCAGATCCATATCGTCATAAATAATGGAGATGTAGTTATCCGGGTCAACTTCCGGCGCAGCACTGGAAGGCAACCAGTACAGCGCATCGGGCATAAACAATTTTTGCCACTCCCGCCAGTGGCCCTCGTCCAGTAACCTTGCTTCGCGATACAAAAAATCCTCGGCGTCGGCACGCGTGAGTACAGGAGCTGCTTGCTCCGCATTACGCATGCGCTGCCCCTTGCATCAATCGACGATATTCGTAATAAGGTGCGCGTTGCTGCGTCTCCTGGGTGTGTCCGCCATAACGGCGCCCCTGCTCATCCTGTTGTTCCGTCTGCATGCCTCGATTTAACAGGACCCAAGGCACCATGCCAGCATGAAGCCCCTGCCCGATGCGATCAAACATTGCGTAATCATCCGGCGAACCAAAGGCTGACTGGCTATAGAAAAACTCATGCTCACGCACCCTGCGCGTGTTGATACGCTGAGGCACACCTTCTAAAGTGGTGTGATAAAGACGAACCTCTGTCTTTTCTGGCCCCATGGGGCGAATGACACGAAACTGATATTCAAGTATTGCCAGATTGGGAAACAATACGAGATTGAAGCGGCTACGCAATACTTCCATTGCCCGCTCTCGTCCATGGGCCTGACTCAACAAATCGATAAATTCAGGACCCCATCGTTTCAACACGGCTTCATCCGGCAAACGATAAATTTGCAGCACATTATTACCGTAGCGCGCATCAATTCCCTTGAGTGGTTGCGTCTGATAGTTCGATGGCATGCCCATTTTGCGAATCATGATGTCAAACGCCGTGGTATGCGTGATCGGGGCATGGTAGCCCTCGACGCTGCCTTCCACTTGGATCTTCCAGTTCGCGTGATAGAAATGTTTATTGATACCGCTGGCACCGACCCGAATCTGGCTGACAGGTGAAAAATCCATATACAGATCGATATAGTCTTTGATGCCTGATAGCTTTTCAATTAAAGAAATATCCGGTTCAGCCACCAGGGAAGAAAAAATAATTCCGCGATAACTCTCCACCCGTTTAGCCGAAACCAGTCCCAGCGACCGGTTATCCAGTTCCCCTTCGTTATACCCCCTGGGCAAACCAACAGCGAGCAGATCACCTTTCAAGCTGTATTCCCAGCCGTGGTAATAACAAGTGAATGTCTTGGTGTTGCCTTTTTCCACCGGACACACCGTTGCCCCGCGGTGCATGCAGCGATTGATGAGAACATGCACTTTATGCTCGGCGTCACGCGTTACCACTACCGGCACATCGCCGATAAATGTTGTTTTGAAATCGCCGGGATGAGGAATTTCACTCTCATGCGCCACATACACCCACGAACGGTAAAAAATTCGGTCCAGCTCTTCTTGGTACACCTCGGGATCGGTATATAAACTAGCATGCGTTCGATCGACTTTTGCCAAATCCGCATAGTGTCGTGATGGTTTCATTCACTGAACTCCTCAAAACGCTTCAACGCATTGTGGCTCACGCTAACCTTATTCGGCAGTGCGAGAAATAATTCCCAGATAGCGGCAGTAATTCTCCCAAAAGCCGATGATCGGGCCTTCGGTAATCATGTGTTCGACATTTTCAGCATGCCCACCACCCATGGCGAGAAGTGACGTCTTTTGCCCATCACGCACCACGGCCTCCTGCACGATCTCGACCGCTTCGCCGTCTTCCATCGAAATCAAACCGGCGGGCCCGATGAGGTTGGATTGCTTCATGCGGATCATCTGCATTTCCTCATCGTCATCCGCGTAGCCGAATAGTGTCCAGACAATTTCAAAAGCATCCGGCGCATAGGTCACCGACTGGCGCACCGCCAAGGTGTTGGCAATCTGTTGCAAGAGCAGATTTGGAAAAATGGCATTGATGATAAGCGTTGAGCCGTCATCAAATTCTTTTCTACCCGCAAGAATGCTTGGGTCTTGCAAGTGAAACTCGGTGTTGTAAGACCGTACATCTTTATAAACTTCTTTATCTTCGCTTTCGCTAGCCGGTACCGCTGTTGCGACAACTTTCAGAATCGAATGGCGTTTTGAAGCATCCATGTGCGATACGCCGGATTGCGTTGCACGGTAAAGGCCGAAGGTGTTGTGAAACAGATGCAGCAAACTACCGTGATAGGGGTCCCGCGTATTTTCTGCGTAGAGCTTCCAGTTGCCGTGAACATACTGACGCTGATCCCCCATAATCCGAATCGGGCGATTGAAAATCTTTTTGATTGTATCGACAACCTCTTTGCCAAGATAATCAAGTAGCGGCTCAACGGTGCTGGAAAAACTGGCAAAAATAACGCCATTCAGGGCTTCGACGCGCAACGCATCCAGCCCGAAGTTAGCCATGTCAAATTCAGGTGGCATACCGCCTTCGCCACGCACACCACGACGCATAGGCACACCGCGTAGCGCGCCAGTGAGATCAAACGACCATTGGTGATACACGCAATCAAACGATTTTGTATTGCCACGTAACTCGCGGACTAAAAGCGCCCCACGATGCGCACAGCGATTTTTGAATACACGAATTTGGCCGGTTTGGTCACGCGTCACAATGACGGGTGTGTCACCAATGGCCGTGGCCTTAAAGTCGCCCTTATTGGGTAACTCAGCTTCCAGGCCGACAAACGACCAGGTCTCGCCACGAAAAATCTTCTCTTGCTCGCGATCGTAATAAGCGCGATCGGTAAACACCTCATACGGAACGCGGAAACCCTCCCGACCGGCTGTCCAACGTTTTTCAAATTGATCCATGGGTGCGTTCATGATGTCATTCTCCTTTCAGATAGGGGCAACAAGCAGCGTGTCGACGCGATGCGTATCGACCACTACCCGCTTTTCAGCGAATTTAAGTTCGCCCTTGTGCAGTACGATGCGATCAACATACTTGCCGGCACTGAAAATTTCCGTCTGGCCGGTGCGACGGGTTTGCAAAACGACGTAGTTGCTCTGCACTTGCAAGCCATCTGCATCAACCGACTGAATCAGCACATTCGAGATGATATGCCGATACCAGCGCTGCGGGTAGATATTGGCTTCGCGCAGGGAGACGATGCGATCGACCAGCATGCCGCGACTGGTGCAAAACATCAGCGCCAGCGGCAGGCCACGTTCTACGTTTTCGCGGGGGATAATCTCGTAACGACAAGCATCCAGCGTGAAAAATTCTGGCCAGCTCTCCAAGGCGTCATCGTCGATGCACGCAGCATAGCGGCTGTGCAATCGCTCAACCCGCCATTGCACCTCCATGGCTGACCAGCCATTCCAGGTGAAATCATCCAGCAGCGGCGGTGCCTGCACCGATTTATCTGTAGTCGATGTGCTCGATAGCATCTCGGAAACTGGATTCATTTTCTTTTCTCCTCAAAACGGAAACACGATATAGCGTGGCAGCACATCGGCGTCATACACAGCGCGCCGTTCGCGGAACACGGCGCGGAATTTGTCACCATCCCCCTGGATCTCGATCAGGTCGCGGTATTCGCCACTGGTGAGTACCGTGGTGGCGCCCCCTTCGGGGGTCATCATGATCGTAAAACCGGAGGTCACGCGGTATTGGTTAGTCCCTGCGGCGTCCATGCTCAGGCGCTGAATGAAGTGACGGGTGCGATAGGGTTGATAGGTGCCGGCCCAGACTTTGGTCACGAACGAGACGCGGTCGTCTATCCGGCCGCGACAGTCGTCGTACATCAGCGCCAGCGGCAAACCACGCCGGTCGTTTTCTGCGGAGGTGCAAAAGTAACGGGTGTCGGGGGCCAAAGCGAAGGTGGCGGCCCAGGCCGCCATGTCGCCTTGGTCCAGGGCGGCGAGGTATGCGGTGTGGAGCGCGTCAATGGCGCTGTTGTGTGCCGCGGTGATTGCTTGACTCATTGCTCGCCCTCCCGTTTGAAGCCCATGACTTTTCGGTAGTGTTCCCAGCGCGGCAGGTTGCCGGTCTCATCGTTTTGCTTGACGTCCGTGGGAATCTCTGTAAGGCTAGTGACACCTTTTTGGAACTCGGCAAAGCCGGGGGTTTGATTGCCGATGTGTATTCGCTGAAAGATAGCGGCGTCTTCCATGCTCACCATGCCACAGGCGCCCAGCAGGTTGGATGACTGGCGGATGCGATGCTGCACCAATTCTTCACTGTCGTCCTCATGCGCAAAGTAGGCGTAGTGCACTTCGGTGACCTCATGGCTGCGTGCAATGGCAAAGCGCAGATTAATCACATCCATGTGCTTGGTCATCACTGTCATCGGAAATAACTGGGTGATGACTGAACCTCGTTCGGGGTTACTGCCTTTGAATTCGATCAGCGAAGGATCTTTAAGAAAACCATTACCTGTCGCTGGCTTTAATTCGGCTTCAAAGAGCACATGCCCGTTCGGCGTCATGCGCTGAAAGCCTTTGCCCCCTTGCCAGTTCAGCAAGCGAAATCCGGTGTGCAACAACGGCGCATGATAGCCGTCGTTATCGTTATAGCCTTTCCAGTTCGAGGCGTAGCGCACTTTTTGGTAGCCCAGCAGCTTGAGGCGACCATCACCGCCCAATAGTGCGTTCAGCGTTGGCAGCGCGGATTCGCCCAGCCACTCTTTCAGCGGTGGCGTGTTCTTGCCCATGGTGACCAGGATCAAGCCGAGATACTGATCGGTTTTAACCTCGACCAGGCCAAAGTGCTCCTGCTTGAAGTCCGGCGCGAATTCTTTCGACCCCGGGCAGGCGGCCAGCGTGCCGTCCAGCGAAAACAGCCAGCGGTGATAGGGACATTCGAATTCCTTGCGGTTACCGCTGACAGAGGTTTCCAGCTGGTTGCCACGATGCGTGCAGCTGTTGAAAAACACCCGCACCTGGTTATCCTTGCCGCGCGCAATCAGCAGGGGGACCCGGCCCAGATCAAAGGTCTTGAAATCGCCCACATTGGGAATTTCTGCCGCATGGCCGACAGCGTGCCACGTGTCGCCGTAAAAAATCTTCTTGAGTTCTTCTTCAAACAGCGCTTCATCGCCAAAAACTTCCTTGGGAATCTGGTTGACCTTGGCCGGCCATACCCTGGGTGCGTCACCGGTATAGGTGCCTGTGTAGACGTGTGTTGAGTGCGTTGACATGACTGTCTCCTCCTGATTTAAAAAAATGTGTTCATGTTGCTGTCTAATACCACGGCATTGTCGAGCCGGATTTCACGCAAGGCGAGTCGCCAGCCTTGGGTGGTTTCACGCCACACATCACGACGACCGGCCACAAAATGTTTTTCTTCACCGTCAATCCGGCTGCGATGAATGCTCACTACCGAATACACCTCTGCCTCGTTGGCTTCCGCGCCTTGCCAGATTTCGACATTGCTGATGCTGCGACGCACTTTGTTGCGCGGGTCTTCCGCCCACACCAGCCCGGACTGCAGGCGCTCGACGCGCATGGCCAAGCGGGCTTTCGTGTCATCAAAAATATAGCCGCCACCAAAGGCCAGTGGTGCACTACGGTCTTTGCGGAAACGTCGCTCAGTGACGGGCATGCGGTAACGGATATCTTCTTCGAGCAAGGCGAGCCAGTCGTTAAAACGCTCGTCATCCAGCAACCGCGCTTCGTAAAACAGGTGTTGCTGGACTGCCAGGTGTTTATCCACGGCCAGCATGACAGGCACCTCAAGCGGCTTGGACAGGGCGCTGTTCATGTTCAGCCTCCAGGGGATTAATGTTGTATTGCGGCACTTCAGACCAATCCTTGGCCTGCATGTGTTCTTGCCAGCGGCGGTAAAAATAGCGCTGGTTATGTTCGCTGACAATGCCCGAGGCAATATCACCCGGCAGGCCAACGCGCTGGCCTGAGCGGCCCAATGCCATATTGGTATACACCGGCATTTGCCGCGTACGCCAGCCACGGGATTGCACGGTGCACGAGGCCAGGTTGTCGCCATCGTCGTTGTCAAACAGGCCCGCCGGGCCAAAGGTCAGCAGGACGTTATCCAGAATCTGCTGCTTTAATTCGTCCGGCATGGCTTTTTCGACAATCGCCCAGGTCCACATTTCAATTTGGCCAGGGCCTTTGGGGTGATACACGCGGAACCAGTTGAGACCGGGCAAAAACTGCAGGCTGGGGAACACAGTGAAGTTGATTTGTGACCCCCAGAGCTTTTCGCCACGAAACTTGCCCAGGCGGGCCACGGCTTTGGCACGATTTTCTTCGAGATACTTCAATGCCAGTGTCGGGTCAGGGTAAAAGGCATAGCCCGAGCGACCATCAAGCGCCGCCAGAACCGAGTTACCGTTGAGTCCCGCAACCGACATGCCGCCCTCAAGATCCACACTTGAATTGCCTACGGTAAAGCCGGAGAGGTCCCCGCTTTGCACCGCTTTCATGGCGCCCGCATGCGACCAGCCTAAATGGTAGCCATCACCGCACACATTTTCGACCGGCAGTTTCCAGTTGGTATGCAGCACGACTTTTTGCGTCGCACCGATTAACTCGGTGCCACCTGGCATGGCGTCCAGAACGGCATCCAGATACCAGCGCGAATCCCCTAGATATTCTTCCAATGAGGGCGCATCTTTATCAAAGCAGCCAAAGATCAGCCCGCGATAGGAGGCGACGTTGTCAACCGGCACCAGATGAAACTGGTCTTTGTCGATTTCGTTGAAATACACTTCGCGCTCTAAGGGCACGGTGGCCAGGCTGCCGTCAATACCAAAAGCCCAACCGTGGTAGTTACAGGCAAAGGCGCGGGCATTACCGCGATCGGCACGAATAAGCCGGTTGCCACGGTGCGTACAGCTGTTGATGAATGCCTTGATCGATTTATCCTCCTGGCGGATCACCAGAACGTCATCTTCGCCCATGTAGGTGCGAAAAAAATCACCGGGGTTCGGAATCTGCGATTCGTGCGCCAAAAACAGCCAGCAACGACCAAAGACCCGCTCCAACTCTTGCTCATATATCGCTTGATCAGAATAAATCAGCCGCCGCTGCGCGCCTGTCTTCAGGTCAACCAAGCCTTCAAGCTTATTCATGCCAACTCCTTTTATTTATCAAACTTATTGCTTATTGCGCGAGTTTATCTACCTACGGAATGAACCCCAGCTTGTCAAAAATCCGCTTGCCGCGACGGCCGGTATGAATAATTTCACCCGTGATATGCGCCGCATCCTCTGACGCTAAAAAGGCGATCACCCCCGCTTGTTGTTCGGCGGTAGACCACGGGGTGAGCAGTTCTTCATCCTTTAACAACATCATGAACTGCTCCTGCCACTGCTGATCCTGCGCAGTGACAGGTTTCACGTTACGTTGTGTCTTTCGCTCCGGCGCTGACGTGCCGCCGGGCGCAATGCAATTCACCCGAATGCCGAAGCCTGCAACCTCTACAGCCAGGGCTGTCGTCAGCCCTTCCACGGCCCCTTTGGATGCCGAATAAGGAATTCGGTATTCGCCTTCGACCGCGTTCGAGCTGACATTGACAATCGCGCCACCCGTTTCACGCATGACAGGAATAACGGCGCGTGCGCACCACATCGTGGGCCAGAATGAACGATCAACTTCCGTGCGAATTTCATCCTCGGTGTAATGCCAGAAGGGCTTCATCCAGATCGTTCCGCCGACGTTATTGACCAGGATATGAATCGCCCCAAAAGCCTGTTTCGCTTGTTGCATTGCTGCCTCAGCCTGGGCATACACACTCAGATCGCCCACAGCGGCGATCGCCTCAATGCCTTCAGCCTTGAGCGCTGCTACGGCTTCCGCTGCGGGCCCCGCTGAAAAGTCGGCGATGACGATACGGCATCCCTCCCGCCCCATGCGCTGCGCCGCAGCAAAACCGATACCCTGCGCCGCTCCGGTAATAACCGCTACCTTGCTGGCAAAACGGCCTGCATTTTCATTACTGATGGTCACGTGCTCTCCTTGTGTTATTGATTTTATTTTGTTATTGATTTTATTTAGCACCCCATTTAGTCGTATCCCAAGCCGCGGCTATTTTCAGCCTGCGACCCAAAAAACTAACGAGGTGGATTTTTCTGTACTCTATTCCCTTCTTGCCTGATGGTCAATAATCGTCGGACTTAAATCGCCAAAAGTTCACACTTCGTTTCACACTTCGCAGGTAACTTCGCGGGTAAAAACATACATACCATGCCTCCCTCAGAGCCAAACTTCGCCATATTGCAAGCCTTTGCCACCAGCCTTGGGATTGGTTTGCTGATCGGCCTCGAACGGGAACGCCAACCAGACATCAAAGCCGGTGTGCGCACCTTTGCCCTGGTTTGCCTGCTGGGGTGTCTGGCCGCGTTGCTGGCGCAGACTACCGGCAACAGCTGGATCCTTGCGGCCGGGTTCATCAGCGTAGCGGCCATGATGATTACGGCGCTAGCCACTGACCCACTGGACAACGGCGACCCAGGCACCACATCAGTGGTGGCACTGCTGGTGTGCTACGCATTAGGTGCCATTGTCTGGTACGGCCATGCGTCCCTCGCTGTCATGCTGGGCATCACCACGACAACACTGCTGTATTTCAAGCACCAATTGCATGACATAACCCAGCGCCTGACGCATACGGATATTTTGTCCGTGTTGCAGTTTGGCGTGTTGTCACTGGTAATTTTGCCCATTCTGCCCAACCAGGATTTTGGCCCTTATCTCGCCCTCAATCCACACCATATCTGGTGGATGGTCGTCCTCATTTCTGGCGTTTCACTGGCGGGATATACCGCGTTGCGTCTGGTCGGCACGCGTCACGGTGCCATGCTGCTGGGTATTTTTGGCGGGTTGGTTTCATCCACCGCCACGACGATGATTTTTTCTCGTCACGCACGCCAAAGGGCAGCGCTGGTGCCCGTTGCCGGAGTAATTGTGCTGCTTGCCACGCTCGTGGTGATGGTGCGCATTGGCCTTGTTGCCTTCCTCATCGCGCCCACCCTCATCGCTTCCCTCGCTCCCGTACTGGGTAGCGGCCTGTTGCTGGGGGTGTTAGCCGTGTTGTGGGCGCGGCAACAACAGCATCGCGAAAGCAACGAAGCGCTGCCTATGCCGGAAATCAGCAACCCGACTGAAATCAAAACGGCGCTGACTTTTGGCGCGCTCTATGCGCTGATCCTTGTGCTGTCTGCCTGGTTGAAGGATATTGCCGGTAGCCAGGGCCTGTACCTGCTGGCCCTGATTTCCGGGCTAACCGATGTGGATGCCATCACGCTCTCGGCACTGCGCCTGTTTGGTGCGGCACAACTCAGTACAGATCAGGCAGTGACCACAATCACGTTGGCCATGCTATCCAACCTGGCATTTAAAAGTGGTCTCATCGTAGTGCTGGGAGGACGCGCACTGGCTCGTCGCACCTTGTTCGGCATGCTGGCTGTTGCCATCGGATTGATCATCGGCCTGCTATGCCTTGTTTATTAATCGCCACCACCACGTTAAAAACTTCACGCCGCACACCGCCACCTTTTCAGCACAACTCCGTATTAACGCAGCACTCACAACTGCTGACGGGCGGTGCGTATAATTCTGCGCCTTCCCGTTGTCTGATGGTCTTCGCCTTGAATTCTCTGCTGTCACTACCCGCGCAACCCAAGCCGGGCCAACGCCTCGATTTGCCGTCATTTTCCGCATCCATCGATGCCCTCGCCATGGCGCAGCTTGCCCGCCCGGGGCATCTGCTGACGATTATCACGGCAAGCCCGTTGGAAGCGCAGCGGCTGGTTGAAGAAATTGCGTGGTTTGCACCCCATCTGCGTGTCCATCTTTTACCGGATTGGGAAACCCTGCCGTATGACCATTTTTCGCCGCACCAGGATCTGGTCTCAGAACGCCTGGCCACGTTGCACGCCGTCGCATGCAGCGAATGCGATGTCCTCATTACTGCCGCATCCACCGCAATCTCCCGACTGGCACCGCCGTCATTTTTAGCCGGACATACTTTTTTCATGAAAAAAGGCGAGCGCCTGGATATCGACAAACTACGCGCCCAGCTCACTCTGGCCGGCTACCAACACGTCACGCAAGTGGTTGCAGCCGGTGAATACAGCGTGCGTGGCGGATTGATCGATCTCTTCCCGATGGGCACACCGTTGCCTTATCGCATCGAATTGTTCGATGATGAAATCGATACCTTGCGCAGCTTTGACGTTGACTCACAGCGCACCTTGTATCCCGTCCCTGAAATTCGCCTGCTGCCCGCGCGGGAATTTCCCGCAGGGGATGTTGGCCGCACCATCTTTCGCCAGCGCTTCCGCGAAACCTTTGAAGGAGATGCTTCGCGCATCAGCCTGTATAAAGATGTCTCAAATGGCATTTTGCCAGCGGGCATTGAATACTACCTGCCGCTGTTTTTTGATACCACCGCCACCCTGTTCGACTATCTGCCCGCCGAGGCGCTGCTGATTTTGCATGGCGATGTGGCCGGTGCTATTGCCGAATTCTGGACCGATACTGCCGGACGCTACAAAATGCTGGGTGGCGACCGCAGCCGCCCGGTGTTGCCCCCGCAACAGCTATTTTTACGCGACGAAGAATTTTTTACTGCCGCCAACGCCTGGTCACAATGGACGCTAAAAATTCCCGCAGGCAACGCAAAGGTAGTGCAGAGCAAGCACCGCGCTGGCGCTGGTGACACGGTGCAAAGCGCAAACCATGCGCTGCCGCTACTCGCCGTTGAACGTAAAGCGGATGACCCAATCGCTCACCTGCGCCGCTTTCTCACCAATCAACCGCGCCGTGTGCTGCTGCTGACCGAGTCACCCGGCCGTCGTGAAACGCTGCACGACTATCTTGGCATGCACCAACTTAACCCTACCGCCTGCGCTGATTTCGCCGAGTTTTTAGCCAGCGAAAACCCGCTGATGCTGGGCGTTGGTCCGCTCTCGGGTGGC
Source organism: Rugosibacter aromaticivorans (assembly GCF_000934545.1). Lineage (GTDB taxonomy): Bacteria > Pseudomonadota > Gammaproteobacteria > Burkholderiales > Rhodocyclaceae > Rugosibacter > Rugosibacter aromaticivorans. Next base: position 912,610 of record NZ_CP010554.1, on the reverse strand, counting down.
TTCTTGCTTGATGAGTTTGCCCTCATCACTGAAAACGAACTCTATGCCGCCACCGCACGGCCACGCAGTCGCCGCAGCGAAGCGCGGCGTGCCAATCTCGAAGGCTGGCTGCGCGACCTCTCCGAGCTCAAGGTGGGCGACCCGGTGGTGCATGAGCAGCATGGCATCGGCCGCTATCTTGGCCTTGTCCATATGGATTTTGGCGAAGGCAATACGGAATTCCTGCATCTTGAATATGCCGATAGTGCCAAGCTGTACGTACCCGTTGCCCAATTGCATGTCATTACTCGCTACAGCGGCGCTGATCCGGAATCCATTCATCTGCACACCCTAGGCTCCGGCCAGTGGGAAAAAGCTAAAAAGAAAGCCGCCGAACAAGTGCATGACACCGCAGTTGAACTGCTCCATCTGTATGCCCAGCGTGCCACGCGCGAAGGGCATCGTTTCACCTGCAATATGCACGATCTGGAAGCCTTCGCCGATGGCTTCGGGTTTGAAGAAACACCCGATCAGCTAACTGCTATTCAGGCGGTGATCGCCGATATGACATCAGGAAAACCAATGGATCGGCTAGTCTGTGGAGATGTCGGCTTTGGCAAAACAGAAGTCGCCATGCGCGCAGCCTTCATCGCTGTGGCCGACGGCAAGCAGGTGGCCGTGCTTTGCCCGACCACGCTGCTTGCCGAACAACATTATCAAAATTTCGCGGACCGCTTTGCCAGCCTGGCTGTCAAGGTCGCCGAAATCTCCCGCTTCAAGAATGCCAAAGAGCAAGCCGAGGCAATTGAACTGGTGGCACAAGGAAAGATTGATATTCTGATTGGCACGCATCGCCTGCTGCAAAAAGATGTCGCTTTCGCTCGCCTCGGCCTCATCATCATCGATGAAGAACACCGCTTTGGCGTGCGCCAAAAAGAATCGCTCAAGGCGCTCCGTGCACAAGTGGATGTACTCACCCTGACCGCCACGCCCATTCCGCGCACGCTCGGCTTATCGCTCGATGGCCTGCGCGACTTTTCAGTGATCGCCACCCCACCGCAAAAACGCCTGGCGATTAAAACTTTTGTCAGCAAATGGTCCACCGGCCAGATACGCGAGGCCTGCTTACGGGAATTCAAACGCGGCGGCCAGGTGTATTTTTTGCACAACGAAGTAGATACCATTGAAAACATGCGCGACCGTTTGCAAACCCTTCTGCCCGAAGCGCGTATCATCATTGGCCATGGCCAGTTGCCCGAGAGAGAACTCGAGCGCGTGATGCGTGAATTCACGCAGCAAAAACACAACCTGCTGCTGTGCTCGACCATCATTGAAACCGGCATCGACAACCCGCATGCCAACACCATCATCATCAATCGCGCAGATAAATTTGGCCTGGCGCAACTGCACCAATTACGCGGGCGTGTGGGCCGCTCGCACCATCAGGCTTACGCGTATCTGCTCACGCACGAAGATGCCAAGCCCAGCCCGCAGGCACAACGCCGGCTGGATGCCATTTGCGCCATGGAAGAACTTGGCTCAGGCTTTTTTCTCGCCATGCATGATCTGGAAATTCGCGGCGCGGGCGAAGTGCTGGGCGAAAACCAAAGCGGCGAGATTCACGAAATTGGTTTTGCGATGTACACCAACATGCTCAATGCCGCCGTCACCGCATTAAAAGCGGGCAAAGATGTTCCTGATCTTACCTTGCCGCTAGCACTCACCGCTGAAATCAATTTGCACACGCCCGCCCTCCTCACCCAGGATTATTGCCCGGACGTGCATGAACGATTAATGCTTTATAAGCGTCTGGCCAACTGCGAAAACGACGATGAGTTGCGCTTGTTGCAAGAGGAGCTCATCGACCGTTATGGTGCCTTGCCTCACCAATCACTCGCGCTGCTGGAGACCCATCGCATTCGACTGGCTGCGCGCGCACTGGGGATCAAGAAAGTGGATGCCGGCCCTGCCGCGATACAATTGCAATTCGTTCCCAACCCGCCGATTGACCCGGCAAAAATCATTCAGCTGATTCAAAAAGAACGCACCATCAAACTCGCGGGCCAGGACAAACTCTCCTGGCAAAAAAGCACCGCCACACTGCAAGAACGTGTCTCCGCCTTACGCGAATTATTTGCCAAGCTGACTCACTAAACCCCTCAAACCCTGAGCCTTTAGACCATGCCCTTCACCCCCTCTTTGATCAACCCGCATCTAATAGCCCCATTGCGCGGCCTGCGGCCTGCCCCCGGTCGTGCAGCTGAAATTGCTGCCCCGCCCTACGACGTCCTCTCAAGTGATGAAGCGCGACTGCGTGCCGCAGGCAAACCGTGGTCCTTCCTGCATATTTCCAAACCCGAGATTGATCTACCCGCAGACACCGATCCTTATTCGCCTGCGGTGTATGCCATGGCCGCCAGCAACCTGGCCAAGATGTTTAGCGCTGGCGTGCTGCTGCGTGACGATGCGCCCTGTTATTACATCTACCGCTTGACCATGGGCACGCATTGCCAAACCGGGCTGGTCGTCGGTGCAAGCGTGGCGGACTACAACAGCAACCGCATTCGCAAGCATGAGTTCACTCGGCCGGATAAAGAAGATGATCGCGTACGCCAGATTGAAGCCTTGAATGCACAAACCGGCCCCGTGCTGCTGGCCTATCCGTCATCAATTACAGCGGATGAGTTGATTGCCAATGCCGCCAAAGGCACGCCGGAGTCGGATGTCACGGCCGAGGATGGCATCCGCCATGAAATCTGGGTGGTGCGTGACACCGCAAGCATCGACGCACTCACGCGCACGTTTGATGCGATGGATGCGCTCTACATCGCCGATGGGCACCACCGCTCTGCGGCCGCCTCACGCGTTGCTGCCGCGCGTCGGCAGGAGGGCTTTACGCTCGCCTCGGACTACTTTCTGGCGGTCATCTTCCCGCATCACCAGATGAAAATTCTGGATTACAACCGCGTGGTTAAAGATTTAAATGGCCTCGAAAAGTCGGCGCTGGTGGCACGGTGCCAAACCGCCTTTACCGTTGAAAAATCGCCGACGCGCGTCACCCCCGCGCGCGTTGGCGAGTTCGGCATGTATCTTGGTGGAGAATCACACGGCGTATGGTATCGGCTCACGATCAAAGCAGACTTCATTCCCAACGACCCGGTCGCCCGTCTGGATGTTTCATTACTATCGGACCATCTGCTCGGCCCCTTACTCGGCATCACCGACCTGCGCCGCGATAAACGCATCGACTTTGTCGGCGGCATTCGCGGACTCGCTGAGCTGGAAAAGCGGGTTGATTCCGGTGAAATGGCCGCCGCTTTCGCCCTGTTTCCAACCAGCATGCAGCAGTTAATGAGCGTGGCCGACAGCAACCAGATCATGCCTCCCAAATCCACCTGGTTCGAGCCCAAGCTCGCTGATGGGCTGGTTTCACATGTGCTGGACTAAGTACAGACGGGATACCTCTTAGCGAAGTATTATCGTAACGAGTGCGAAACGATGGAGCATACGCATTATGCAAAAATTACATCAAGGACCCTCCGCTTCTTATACACCAATTCGTTAGACCGCTCGTCTGGGAGAAAACAGGCAATGGTTCTAACTGTTACAGAAGTCGAAGAACAGGCGGCATGCCTTATTCAGTAAAAGGTGATCACTATGTTAGACGAAACAAGAGATGGCGAAAGACGGGAAACAATTGATGAATTATCTGACCTGCTCCGTGTTGCCCAGGAGATGGGTCGCAGGCTTGCCGATGAAACTCATGGAGATTCATATCCCAAAGTAAGGGAGCTAAATGAGCTTCTGCATCAAACTCGTGTCCAATTAACCAAGATTAAAGAGGGCACTGTCGAAGGCTGCTAACAAGGTTCCCAACCCGGCAGAGCAGTTAATGGGCGTGGCCGACAGCAACCAGATCATGCCTCCCAAATCCACCTGGTTCGAGCCCAAGCTCGCTGATGGGCTGCTTTCACATGTATTGAATCGACCCAATGACGCAACCCCAACGGGTTGCGGCTCTTGCGGCCAAAACAGGCTGTAACGTTTGGGGAAAAAGCAGGCATACTTCGATTTTGAGGTATAAACCAAACTCAGCTTTCTAGCTGAGTAACCAAAAATCGAGGAGATAAAAATGAAATACACCCGCAACTGGCTGATTGTTCTTGGGCTTTGGTATGTATTTAATGCGGTGCTTACCTGGCCTTCTGTGTTTGGTCCAACGCTGCCGAAGATGTACCCTGGCATTACGCTTTACGAAGCGGAACCGGTGTTCCGCTTGCTGACCGAGGCATGGGTCATCGTAGGCATTCAGCTCGCCGCCATTGGCGTGGTTGCGCTGTGGGGCGCACGCAATCCGGCAAAATATCTCGCCATCATTCCGGTGACGATCGTCACCGAAATAGTCGATGGCATTTGGGATATCTACAGCATTACCTATAGCCACGAGGTGTTGTGGATGGGCGTAACAACCCTGGTCATTCACGCCATTATCATTCTGACCGGCATGGTGGCCTGGCGTAAGGCACAGGCTTAATCAGCCCACTTGTCATCCTAATCACGCGGCATAGTGGCATCATCAATCGGCCACTATGAAGCCACTGCGCCGCGCCTTTATAAAAACACGCCAAGGCAATCACTCGCGCTTCAGGGCATATACCGCAGGCAGGTTGCGCCAAGCGCCTTTGATATCCATGCCAAAGCCGAATACATAGCGATCTGGCACGGTGATACCCACAAAATCGGCGGCAATGGGTTTGCTGCAATCACTTTGTTTGTCGGCAAAAACCGCCGTGAGCACTTCGGCTGCACCGAGTGCAAACAGACGATGGCAAATCTCGGCCAGCGTAATACCTTCATCGAGAATGTCATCCACCACCAACACGCAGCGCCCGGCGACCGTGCTGCTTGGTTCAACCACCCAAGACAGTTGCCCGCCCGTGGTGTTATCGCGGTAGCGGCTAACCTGCAGATAGTCAAAATCCAGCGGGAACGGCAGCAGCGACAAGAGCTGTCCAGCGAATACCACCGCACCCCCCATGACCGCCAGCACCAGCGGATTTGCGTTTGTCAGCCGCGCAGTAATTTCGCTCGCTACCCGCCGTACTGCCAGCGCCGAGTTTTCGGCTGAACAAATCAGCTCGGCCTCAGCCAGGATTTTTCGCGCCGCTTCGGGTGTCATTTCATCCGCTGCAGGAGCGCGGCAAACTCTGTTCCCACATCGGGGTGACGCAAGGCAAAAGCGATGGTCGCCTCCAGATAACCGATTTTAGAACCACAGTCATAGCGCTTACCCTGATAACGATAGGCTAAAACCTGTTCCTCGGCCAACAACGCGGCAATGCCGTCCGTGAGTTGAATTTCACCACCCGAGCCTTTGCCAATGCGCATCAAATGATGAAAGATGCGTGGGGTAAGGATGTAGCGGCCCACTACCGCTAGCGTAGAAGGCGCTTCTTCAGGTGAGGGTTTTTCAACAATGCGGGAAACTTGCTCGACCGACTCGGTAAGGGGTTTAGCATCAACGATGCCATAGCTTTTGGTATCAGAACGCGGCACGTCCTGCACGCCAATGACCGAGGTTTTATAGTAGTTGTAAGTGTCGACCATCTGTTTCATGACGGGTGGCTCGCCGTCGAGCAAATCGTCTGCCAGCAGCACGGCAAAGGGTTCATCGCCCACCACGGGATACGCGCACAGCACGGCATGGCCCAAGCCCAGAGGTTCAGGTTGGCGCAGGTAAATGCAATTGATGTCTTTGGGCAATAAATTACGCACAAACTCGAGCAGCTCGGTTTTACCCTTGCGCTCGAGCTCGCTTTCCAGCTCGTAGGCTTTGTCAAAATGGTCTTCAATCGACCGCTTGGAGCGGCCTGTGACAAAAATCATGTCCGTAATACCCGCGGCAACCGCTTCTTCCACAGCATATTGAATCAGCGGCTTATCAACAATCGGCATCATCTCTTTAGGGCTGGCTTTGGTGGCCGGCAAAAAACGCGTGCCCATACCGGCTACGGGGAAAACCGCCTTGGTGATTTTTTTCTTGGGATGAGTCATTGCGCTAACAGCTCCTTTAATTGGTTTTCATTTAGCAGAGTGACACCTAATTCTTGTGCCTTGATGAGTTTTGAGCCAGCGTCTTCACCTGCCACGACATAATCTGTTTTGCTGGAGACGGAACCTGTCACTTTGCCGCCTTGTGCTTCAATCATTTCTTTGGCAGTTTCACGCGAGAGTGTCGGCAAAGTGCCTGTCAGCACAAATGTTTTTCCTGCCAGCGGCATTACCGCTGCTGCACTGGACTCACCTTCAGTCCAGTGCACGCCCGCCGCACGTAGTTGTTCAATGACTTCGATGTTGTGCCGTTCGGCAAAAAAACGGGCAATCGAGGCCGCTACCACCGGTCCCACATCGGGCACCTGTTGCAATTGGTCTTCACTCGCGCGCATCAAGGCGTGCAGATTACCAAAGTAGCGCGCCAGATCTTTTGCAGTCGCTTCACCCACATTACGGATACCTAACGCAAAAATAAAGCGCGCCAGCGTCGTGTGTTTGCTTTTCTCAATGGCGGCCAGAATGTTGGTGGCTGATTTTTCAGCCATGCGTTGCAGATTAGCCAGGCTAGCTAAATCCATTCTGTATAGATCAGCCGGTGTTTTGACAAGGGCGTTATCCACTAATTGTTCGACGATTTTTTCGCCCAGCCCGTCAATATCGATTGCGCGACGGCTGGCGAAATGCAGCAAGGCCTGTTTGCGCTGGGCCGGGCAGAACAGGCCGCCGGTGCAGCGGGCAATGGCTTCGTCTTCAAGTTTTTCAACTGCCGAACCACACACCGGACATTGTTTGGGGAGGATGAATGGCGGATACAAGGATTCATTGCTGCCCTCGGTGGAAAGCGGCCTTTTTTCAAGGACAACCGCCACGACTTCCGGAATCACATCGCCTGCGCGACGCACGCTGACGGTATCACCTACGCGTACATCCTTGCGCTGCGCTTCCGCTTCGTTATGCAAAGTCGCGTTGGTTACCGTCACCCCGCCAACAAACACCGGCGCCAGACGCGCCACAGGCGTCAGCGCGCCCGTGCGACCCACTTGAACTTCAATGGCTTCTACCGTCGTCAACACTTCTTCTGCGGGAAACTTATGCGCAATGGCAAAGCGTGGCGCACGAGAGACGAAACCAAGCTGCATTTGATCCACCAGATCATTCACTTTGTACACCACGCCATCAATATCGTAAGGCAGCTGCGCTCGCGCTGCGGCCATTTCTGCGTAATACGCCGCCAGCCCTGCCGCACCACGCATCACACTGCGCTCGACGGCTACAGTAAAGCCCCAGCCCGCCAAGCGATCCATTAGCTCACTATGAAAAGTCCTGTCCAAAGGCGGCTCTGCATTCCCTGCGGCCTGATTCAAAAGTCCGTCACTGGACGGCGCTGGCAATACGCCGCGAAGCAGGTACTCTTGCGGTGCGCCGTGAAGCAGACCCACTGGGGAGAAGGCGGTAGCATCTCCCACCCCATAGGCAAAAAAATACAGCGGGCGTTGCGCGGTGACTTTGGCATCCAGCTGGCGCAAGCTACCAGCTGCGGCATTACGAGGGTTCACAAATTCCTTTTCGCCACGCGCTCGCTGCCGTGCGTTGAGTGCTGCAAAATCTGCTCGCAGCATGACGACCTCACCGCGCACGTCCAACTGCGACGGAATATCCTTGCCCACTAAACGCAAAGGAATATTGCGCACCGTACGCAGATTCTGCGTGACATCTTCGCCTATCGTGCCATCACCTCGCGTGGCTCCCTGTACGAGTAAACCATCAGCATAGTGGAGACGAATAGCCAATCCATCAAACTTGGGTTCGCAGGCATAGTCAATCGCAATTTTTTCCAGGCCTTCCCGGCACCGTCGATCAAATGCCACCACATCATCAAGGCTAAATGCATTATTCAGCGACAGCATGGGCACGGCATGCGCTACCTGACCAAACGCTGGCAAGGGCTTGCCGCCCACGCGCTGAGTGGGTGAATCCGGGGTCTGCAGTTCAGGGTATTCGGCTTCGAGTGACTGCAATTGGCGAAACAAGCGGTCATACTCCGCATCCGGCACCGTGGGGGTGTCGAGCACATAGTAGGCATGGTTATAACGCTCAAGCGCTGCGCGCAGGGCGCTGGCTTGTTCAACATGAGACAGGTCGGGCATCAGGAAAACAGGCGCATTGCGCGAGCGCTGCCCGGCGCAATATCTGCTTCACGCATGGTTTGTTGCAATTCTGTAATCTTGGCGCGAATCGCCGATGTCATGACGTCAGTCAAAGGCACGCGTTGCGCATCCACCAGCACACCACCCAGTGCCCGTGCCAGTTGCTGGCCAGTTGCCAACATGCGGGTAAAGGTAACAAGCCCGTCGCTAACGCGTGGCACATCCAAACTCAAAGATAAACCATGCGTCGCCAGCGAGCGCAAATTATCAAGAGTAAAGGCTTCGCTACCCAAATTCATCAACGTGAATAATTCTTCGCCTGCGGTATCACGCGCGTGAAAAAACCCATCGTCTTCGAGCTGCATGCCGGCGGCTTCAGCCACACCACGCAACTTGGTGCCACTGAAAACACCACCGGCGGATTCAACAATATGTACTTTGAACTGAATATCGACCTTGGCACAAAAAGTATCCAGGGCTGCTGCATGCGCGACGACGGGTGCAAGATCAGGCAAGGACAGCGCAGCGCCCACGTGATTAGCTAACTGCTGCATACCATCAAAAAAATGTGCCAGAGCACCCTCGGAAATTGCACCACGCCGGTCAGCGAGTTGTAGCGCCACGGCCCAATCCACATACCGACCCGTTGCGTTTTCATCAATCGGTAGCCAGTTGGTGGTAAGGTCATCATAAGCCAGCCAGCACAGTGGTTTACCCAATTGCGCTGCCCAGACAGATTGCAATACCCAAAGCGTAGATGCTGGGGTAGGTTCCGCAGTTTTCAAACGTAACATGCAGTGGGTTAAGGTGTCGGCCCATTCTGAGGGTAAGGCACCTGGCTCTGGCGTGGGCGATTCCTGCGCTATAGAGGGGCCATCTGACCGCTCATCGATCAACCCGGCCGGGAATTCTTCTGCAACTTTTCCAGTCGATTGGTAATGGATTTGTTCAACGAGTTCATCTACCGGATTTTCTTTAGGTTCACCGACTGCATCATCATGAAATTGAAATGCTGAAAAAGTGGGCTCTTTGCGTTCCACTGCGTCACGCGTTGCCTCATCATCAGCCGATCGCTCGGCGGCTGGCTCATTGATCAACGTATCGTCCTGCGGATGGGTAAAGAGCGTTTCAGTCAAGCGGTGCAGTTTTCGCTCTTGCCACAGGTTGTAAGCCCAGACGGCTACCACAGCGGTCGCTCCGGCGCCAATCAAAACAATTTGCAAATCGCTCAAGGCCATTTTTATGCCACCTTTTGTTCGTCGGCAAGACGCAGGGCTTCGCCAATATCGACTTCCACCACCCGCGATACACCTTGTTCCTGCATGGTGACCCCGATCAATTGCTGCGCCATTTCCATCGCAATCTTGTTATGCGAAATAAAAATAAACTGGGTCTGCACCGACATGCGTTTCACCATGTCACAAAACCGTACGGTATTTGAATCGTCCAGTGGCGCATCCACTTCGTCCAGCATACAGAAAGGCGCCGGGTTGAGCTGGAACATGGCAAACACCAGCGCAATGGCGGTCAATGCTTTTTCGCCGCCCGAGAGCAGATGGATGGTTGAATTTTTCTTGCCTGGCGGTTGCGCCATGATCTGAATACCTGAATCCAGAATTTCATCGCCCGTGAGAATAAGGCGCGCTTCGCCACCACCAAACAGTTGCGGGAAGAGTTGACCAAAATGCGAATTAACGGTGTTATAGGTTTCCTGTAATTGCTCCCGCGTGTCACGGTCGATCCGCCGAATCGCATCTTCCAGGGTGTTGATGGCTTTGCCCAGATCAACTGATTGCTCATCCAGATACCCTTTGCGTTCAGTTGCCGCCGTTAGCTCATCCAGTGCAGCCAGATTCACCGGACCCAGCGCTTCGATCTCATGGTTCAGTCGCGTGATCTCGCTTTGCAAAACGCTGTCTTTCGGCTGAGCGGCAAGCGCTTCGGCAAAGGGCGCCTCATCAGCATCGGTGAGTAAATTAATCTCCGTCAGCCGCTCCTGAAATTGCGCTTCGCTCATTTGCGCCGCTTGCGCTTTCATCTTGAGCTGATTGATCCGCTCATGTAATGGGGCAATGCCTTGCTCCAGCTTCAAGCGGCGTTCGTCCAGACTGCGTAACTCGGCAGCGGCAGATTCCAGCACATTTCGCCGTTCTGCCAGCGCCGACTCTTTGGCGCGCCGGTCGTCCAGCGCGCGGTGCAATTGCTCTTGCAGAACCTGATCACTGATACTGGCAACTTCGGTACGCGCGGCGGTGGTTTCCGTGGCGATGCGCGCCAGCTGGCTGGTGGCAGTAGTCGCTGCACGCGCATTGTCTTCCAGCTTGGAAAGACATTCACGCTCGGAAAAACCGGCCTCTTGCACCGCGCGCGCAAGCTGTGTTTCTAATTGACGCGCCTCACGCAACGCCGTTTCTTTTTGACGTTGCGACTCAAACAGTTGTTCGAGTTGCTGGCGGCTATCGGTGAGCTTATCGCGCTGTTGTCTGGCTTCCAGCTCAGCGCTTTCGGCACGCGCCTGCTCTGCCGCATTCTGGCGCGACAACTCGGCCAAATCACGATCGATTTGCGTGGCGCGCTCTTCAAACCGCGCCTGTGCCTGGGTCAGCTTGAGCGAGTCAACTTGCGCGGCATGAAACGCTTGCTGCGCCTCTTGCACCGCGCGGCGGGCGGCGGTCAATTGGGTTTGCAATGCGGTCAAACTTTGCTCAGCGGCTTGTTGCGCCTCACGCGCGGATTGTTCCGCGGCGCTGTGCGTAACGATCAATGCAGCCAGCTCATCAATCTCGCGCTGCCGTTCGATCACTCCATGGGTTTTTGCATCGGGCACATACAGCGTGACGCCGCAGGAGGTCAGGGTATGGCCTGCGCGCGAAACATACATTCCGGTAATCGCTGGCTCCTGGCCCAACGACAGCTTGGCGGATAGATCATCGGCAATGATCACATTCGCCAGCCACTCATCAAGCACAGCGGACCAGCGTGGATCAGCACACTGCACTTGCGCACGCAGCGAATCGCTCGCTGGTGTTAGTGCTGCCGATGCGGGAGAATCCTGCGCAGCAGGGTTAGCCAACGCCAGCGTCAAAATAGCGGGCGGCGGTGCGGCCAGGGCGGCGCGCAAAGTCGCGGCATCTGCTACCAACGCCGAAAAACGTTCGCGGAGCACCGCTTCAACTGCGGTTTCCCAACCGGCATTCACCTGGATCGATTGCCACAAGGGTTTGGCGTCAGACAAGCCACGCGCTTTAAGCCACGTGCCAATTTCACCGCTAGGTGCCACTTTAGCTTGCAACTGCACCAGGGCGCCATGTTGCGCGCGGGTTTCGGTCAGCCGACGATGCGCCGCCTGCAAGGCCTCGCGCGTGCTGCGCACACCGGATTCCGCCGCAGGTATGGCGGCTTGGGCCAGCGTGAGTTGCGCTTGCGCCGCCGCGAGAGCTTCTTCACTACGCATCTCATGTTCTTGGGCTGACGCCAGCAGCGCCGGATCCGGCGCGCCCAGGGCAAGACGATCCTGCTCCAACCGCGTACGCCGCTGGGCAAGGTTTTCCAACGCGCGTTGCGCGTGGCCGCGATCGGCCTCAGCCAAGCGTAAAGCCTGCTCGCTTTGATTTTGCTCACGCCGCGCTGCGGCCACTTCACTGCCCGCCAGACGCACAGTCTCTTCCATGCCGGACAAACGATGGGCGGCTTCTGCATGCTGGATAGTGGCAATGGCTGCGCGGTTGCGCGAATTTTCCAGCAACGACTGCCAACGCGCTTGGTCTTCTGTCAACTGGATATTCTGTGCCGCCCAATGGGCCTCTTCACTCGCCAGTTGCGTTAATCGCGCCTCCAGGCGCATGCGCGCGTCACGCACATGAGTCAATTCAGCTTCCAGACGGCTCACTTCACCATTGGCTGCATACATCTCGGCCTGCGTTGCATGTAGCGCGTCCGACGCAGTGAAATGCGCCTCGCGCGCATGCTCGACATGCGCTTCAACCTCGCGCAGCCTGGCAGTCTCAGCTTCCACCTGGGTCAAGGCTTCAGTCACCTGCTGCGCCAATTGCAGCGCATCCGTGCGCGCATCGTTACGTTTTTTCAGCCACAACACCGATTGCTTGATCGAAATCTGCTCATGCAGCGTGCGATATTGCCTGGCAATTTCTGCCTGCGCTTGTAAGCGCGTGACCTGAGCTTCCAGTTCATTGCAGATGTCATTCACACGCGCAATATTTTCCCGCGCATCTTCCAGCCGATGTTCGGTTTCCTTGCGGCGCTCTTTGTACTTGGTGACCCCCGCCGCTTCTTCCAGGAAGAAACGCAGTTCATCTGGCTTGGCTTCGACGATACGCGAGATCATGCCTTGACCAATGATGGCGTAAGCCCGTGGCCCCAGGCCTGTGCCCAGGAAAAGATCAATCACGTCGCGCCGACGCACGTGCAGATTATTGATGTAGTAGCTGGAATTCCCTTCCCGATCAAGCACGCGCTTGACGGTGATCTCGGCATACTGTGACCACTGCCCGGCCGCGCGTCCCTGCCCGTTATCGAAAAACAACTCAACACTGGCGCGGCTTACTGGTTTACGATTGCCTGAGCCTTTGAAAATCACATCCTGAATCGATTCGCCGCGCAGCTCGGACGCCTTGGATTCGCCAAGCACCCAGCGCACGGCATCGATAATATTCGATTTGCCGCAACCGTTAGGACCCACCACACCCGCTAATTGACTGGGAAAAAGAACAGTGGTCGGCTCGACAAACGATTTGAAGCCCGCAATTTTCAGCTTGATTAAACGCACAAGGAATGAACCGGGAAAAGGATGGTTGAAGGCTGCCCCATTATAATCTTTCCTATTCCCCTTCTCGGTGATTGACTGTATGACAAGCAAACCCTCGAAAAAGCTCGAAACCTTCCCTAACCCCGCGCCGCACCGCGATTACCAGATTCACATGGAAATCCCGGAATTCACCTGTCTATGTCCCAAGACCGGCCAGCCGGATTTTGCTGTCCTGACGCTGGATTACATTGCCGATAAAACCTGCGTGGAATTAAAAAGTCTGAAGCTTTATATGTGGAGTTTTCGTGACGAAGGCCATTTTCATGAAGATGTCACTAACCGCATTTTGGACGATCTGGCCAGCGCTGTGAAGCCTCGCTATATGCGTCTTACCGCGCGCTTTTATGTGCGTGGCGGCGTGTTCACCACCGTTGTGGCAGAGCATCGCAAAAAAGGCTGGAAGCCACCGGTGAAAGTAGAGCTGGCTGATTTAGCCACGCTGCCCAACGCAAATACCCGGGGAAACTCACTGGCTACCGCAGCGTAACGCTATCCGACAAAAATTAGCACGTTGCGGCGAGGGGATGCCTCGCCGCACATATTTCTAAATTTTTCCAAACTTTGCAAAGTGCGGCCCTAGCCTGCCTAAATCAGTTTTTCAGAAAGGCTAGTACCAATCGGTTAAATTCGTCAGCATGCTCCCATTGTGCCCAATGGCCGCAGCGAGAAAAGATATGCATTTGCGCATCAGGCATCACATTGATCAACCGTAGACCAAGATCAAGCGGCACAAAACGATCATCGCGACCCCACGTGATCAATGTCTTTGCTTTAACTAATCCTAAGCGAGCACTGATGTCCCACGCTGACAAAGGAACCTTCTCCGAGCTGCTGACAAAGTTTTTCAAATGCTGAAGATTTCCCTGAATGTTATTCCAGCGTCCTTTGCGTAACTCATCAGTGATGGCCGATGGATCAAACACAAACACGTCAAGCATATCCACGAAGTTTTCGTAGGTCGGTGCGTGATACAGCTTGAACATTTTCTTGATGCCTTCTTGCGGATTGGGTTGAACGATGCTCGGCCCCAGGCCACCCGGCCCCATCAGAATCAACCGGTTCAGACGATCAGGGAACTCTAACGCAAAGTTCAAGGCGGTAGCACCCCCCATCGAATTGCCTACCACATGGGTTTTTTTGATGCCTAAAACATCGAGCAATCCCTTAACCGCACGTGCGTTAAGCAAGCCACGCTGCACTTCGGGGACAATTTCTCCGGACTTGTTAAACCCTGGACAATCCATAAGAATAATGCGATACCCTGCCTCAACAAGGGACTCAATGTTTTTGTAGTAATTACTCCAGCCACTGGCACCCGGGCCACCGCCATGCAGCATGACAACCGCTTCGCCTTGGCCCGCTTCGTTGTAATGAATCTTGAAATTACTCAGACCTTCTTCGTTGATCGTTGCAAATTTACTTGTGGATTCTTCGGTTAATGCAACCACGATTGCCTCCTTGTATGTATAGATATTAATTAGGCGCTATTGATCAAAAAAAACGGCCCGACGCGCCCCTGCTTCGAACCTTGAAATTTGGCAAATATACCCTCAATGCGCTCATAATAAATTTTAAATCAGTACGGGTAAAAGCACGCTCAAACTAATAGCACTCACTACAGCCCAGCGCTAAAAACTCGGTGCTGGTGAGACGGTGGGGCGGCCCTCTAAAGCAAAAGGCCACGTTAGAAGTGGCCTTAGATGATGTGCTTAGATGAAACGTGAAACGGGTGTTTATAGGGCGAGTTATTTGGTGCCGACAGTCTGAATCGAACAGACGACCTACCGCTTACAAGGCGGTTGCTCTACCAAGCTGAGCTATGCCGGCATGGCGCAAATTATAGCGTAGCTATTGATGAGAATCGCTATAAACTTAAAGCCCTCTTCGTATTTGAAATCCGGTTTGATGCCTGCCCCGCCTACCCCTGCCGAAACGCTTTCGGATACCTTACAGAAGGCTGCCGAAAATAGCATGCTGGATACGGCGCAGGCTTTGCAGCTGTTATTGATCTGCGCGACGAATAAGCCAGATGATTTAGTTGCGCGCTTACACCGGATGTTTACCATGACAGGCAAACGGGTTGCACTGCACGTTGTCGCCTCACTTAGCCACTTGCACGATGCGTTAACACAGAAACCGTGGGATGCAGTCATCTACACGCCTGACCAGATGCCACTGCCACTTGCCGACGTGATCAATCAAATCGAACAATCCGCACTTGATTTGCCGTTGATTCTGCTCACCCACCCGGTGACCTCATCAGATACACAGCAAGCCTTGCGCGACGGCGTACGCGATGTTGTTGATAGCCATCAACTCGACCGCCTGGTGCTGGCTATCACGCGGGAAGTGCGTGAAGCGCGTCATCGTGCCGACCACCGTATCGCATTAGAAAAGTTGAAAGAAAGTGAGGCTCGCTTTCGCGGCCTGGCGTCTAATTTACCCGGCATGCTGTTTCATCTTCGGCAGAAAACAGGCGATGACTATCGCTTTCTTTACGCTAGCGAAGGCTGCCAAAAACTCTTTGGTGTCACCCCTCATGACTTGCTAGCTTCCGCTTCACGGCTGTTCGATGCCTTCGATGCCGAAGAAAAGAAAAGCTTGCATCGCGCCTTGCAAGATTCGGCCTCCAACGGCGCGCTGCTCAACTGGGAAGGTCGCACCCGCGGACGCACGCGGCACAAATGGATTAACCTGCGGTCCATGCCACATTGCCTGGATGGCGACACGGTCGAATGGCGAGGCATTGCGACCAATATCACGCAGAGTAAGGAAAGCGAAGCGCAGCTGCGTAAATCAAGACAGCAACTTGCCGAGCTGTCTTCTCACCTTGAAGCCATCAAAGAAGAAGAGCGAGAACGCATCTCGCGCGATATTCACGACGAGCTCGGCTCTATTCTGGTGCGACTCAAAATTGAAATTGCGCTGTTGGCCAGCAAGCTGCCGGACACTGCCGAGAATCTGCGTGACAAGGCGTATTCAATTGAAGGCCTCCTGGATCAAGCAATGAGCACTGCCAGCCGTGTGGCACGCGAACTGCGTCCCGGGATTCTCAAAGAGTTTGGCTTGCCGGCAGCAATTGAATGTCAGGCTGAAGACTTCACCCAGCGTTTCAACATTCCTTGCCATGTGCAGTCCGACGAAGAAATTTCCGAGCCACCGCTGGCGACGTCGTTGGCATTGTTCAGAATTGCGCAAGAAGCCCTGACCAATATTGCTAAACACGCCCATGCTTCGCAAGTCTTTATACGTTTGCACCGCGAACACGGTAACATCGTGCTGGAAGTCAGCGATAATGGCCGTGGTATTTCAGAAGCCGATATGCAAAAACCCAAATCATTTGGATTACGCGGCATTCGTGAACGCGTATCCAGCCTCTCGGGTTCTTTTGTGATTGTTGCAGCAGAGCAAGGAGGAACCCATATGACTTTACGCGTGCCCGAGCATGCTGACCCAGAGCCACCAGCAGATGAAGCGGCGCAACGCGCATTATTTTGACCATGCTTAACAAGATTCATGTCCTCATCGCTGATGACCATGCCATTGTGCGCCAGGGTCTTAAGCAAATTCTTTCGGAAACCGATGACTTGGTTGTCACCGGTGAAGCCGATGACGGCGCCGAAGCGTTGCAGCTTGCTCGTCAGCAACCATGGGATGTTTTTTTGCTGGATGTCTCCATGCCCAATCACAATGGCATTGATACCCTCAAGCAGCTGAAAAAGGAGTTTCCCCGGCTGCCTGTCCTGATTCTCAGCATGCATCCTGAAGAACAATACGCCGTGCGTGCGCTTAAAGCCGGTGCATCAGGCTACTTGACCAAACAGAGCGCCCCGGAACAACTGGTCACGGCCATTCGCCAAGTGGCTGGCGGCAAGAAATATGTCAGTCCCGCAGTGGCTCAGCAACTGGTTGAAGCGCTCTCGGATGACACCGACAAACTACCGCACGAGCGAATTACTGATCGTGAATATCAGGTACTGGTGATGATATCAACGGGTAACACGTTGACACAGATTGCTGAGAATCTCAACCTGGGCGTTGCTACCGTCAGCACGTACCGCGCGCGGCTACTTGAAAAAATGGGCCTTAAAAGTACCGCTGAGATCATCCGTTATGGCCTGGAAAATGGGCTCGTAGATTAGATGGCAACCCCGGATACACCGGAAGACGCAGACGCCGCAAAAGCTTTGCGCGCACGGCTCGAGGCATTACGCGCGGAACACCAACAGCTTGATGAGGCCATCCGCAGAATTGCAACCCATCCATCTGAAGATGAACTAATGATTCGGCGGATGAAAAAACGCAAGCTGCTGGTGAAGGATGACATCCGAGCCATTGAGCAAATGCTCGACCCTGATCCTAACGAATATGCTTAGAACCGCTCCGTTAAGCGGCGGAAGGATTAACCCAGATCGGCCAACCAGCACGTGCGTTTTCTTCCATCGCCAGACGCTGCTCTGCCGGGCTAGCGTAATGCGTATCCCAGTGCGTTAATAAAGGTTTGGCAATCCGCTTTTCCCACAAGGGCGGAATGAACGAGGCCAGGAAGCAAATAATAATGCTGGGCATTTGCGGAGCTTCTGGATATGTTTTCAGCAACTCATAGGCTTTATCCGGATCAAGGTGATGTTCCGAGTGATTCGAAATCTCGAAAGTGATCGCGCGGCTAAAGGTATTCAGATGATTCCATGAGTGATGCGGTAACAGCGGTGTGCCTGGCGCGCGCACGATGCCATAGTGCTGGGTATAGTTAAAGCCACCGATAATGATAAACGAGATAGCCAGTGTTGCCAGCAAATACACAATGCCCATTGGCCCGGCGATGAAACAAAACAGCGACACCCAGGTAGCGACACAAAGCAATGCCAGCGTTACACGGCCTTTCCACCAGAGTGGCCCGTGGCCTTGTTTGGCGAGCCGTGCTTTTTCAAGACCATATGCAGTCACCGTGCCGTGAAAAAGTGAAGAATAGACAAAACCGTACACCGTTTGCCCTCGGCGTGGTGTATCACTATCTGCCAGGGTGCCAACAAAAGGATGATGTCCATGCACATGGTATAAATCATTCATGGGTAACGCAAACAGCGTTAAGTAAAGGCTGGAACCCAAGATCTCCAGCGGATGCTTGCGATGCATGAGTTCATGGGCCGTTGGCAATCCGGCAAGCGCAGTTAAAAACGACACGGAAATGATGGCACCAAGCGCGTTAAACAGTCCCAGATGGCCTTCCGCAATGCGTTGCGCAAACAGAATCCAGAGGCCATAAAGCAACACCAGCGGCAGATATAAAACGCCATCATAAAACCACTTGCCGGCACCACCGCGCACGGACACATCCTTGCTGGAAAGCAAATCAAGCGCGGCCAGCACAAAAAAAGTCGCCAGTCCAAGCCACACGGCAAAACCGCCGTGAGCCATACCGGCCATTCCCAGCAACACCATGAAGGACGCCATCAGGTAACGGCCATACTCACCTATAACTTTCATACATCCTCCGTGAATAGCTCTTGGATTGATTCTAATTCGGAATACTTAAAACATCGGCAAAAAACTAAACACTGTATCCATATCCAGATTAGTTACTTTTAAGTCATTAATCTAATTATAATCGTCCTGCACTTTATGCCTGCATTTATTTTTTAGTCTATACGCAAGGATGCCAACACCAAAACTTACTTACGTATTTACGCCCTATCACTTTTAAAATTATTTTTAGGACAACCATGGCAATTTCCACAACTTCCGCCTCTCCCTCGCTGGATCAACTTCTGGCCACAGCCAGCCACCTTGGTGCGCTGGGCGAAAAGTATGCCGCTCAAACCGAAGCAGCTCGCCAGCTGCACCCTGAGGTTGCACATGCCTTACTTGAATCTGGTCTGGTCAACATGCTCCAGCCAGCCCGTTTCGGCGGCTATGAGACCAGTTTTTCGGATTATGCCCAGGTCATCAGACACCTGGGCAGCTTCGACCTATCCACCGCCTGGGTCTCCGGAATACTCAGCATTCATCACTACTGGGGCGGTTTGGTCAGCCCGGAATTACAGGATGAATTGTGGGGTAAAAATCCCGAAACCATTTTTACGGATTCATTCATGCCCGCGGGTAAAGCGCAGCCCGTGCCGGGCGGGCTGCGTCTGTCCGGACGCTGGAGCTGGCTCTCGGGAACACCCTTCGCCAGTTGGGTTGCTGTAGGCGCTATTGCCCCTTATGAAGCGGGTGCAGAACCCGAATATATGATGCTGTTTTTGCCCAAAGACAGCTACACCGTCATTGACGACTGGTACACCATGGGGTTGCGGGGGTCGAGTTCGGTCAGCGTCGAAGCAACGGAAGTCTTTGTCCCTTACCACCGTGTCTTTCGTCTGGGGCGCGGCATGCAGACCAACGAGTACCCGGGACAAGCCGTCAATCCCGGCGGGCTGTTTCAGATTCCCTTTGTTCCGGCACTGGCCTTGGCCCTGGTGGCGCCCGGTTTGGGCGGCGCCCAAGGCATGCTGCAACGATTCCGTACCCGCGCAGCTTCGCGCATCCCGGTGTTTTCAGGGCAACGCCAGGCTGAGTTCGCCCTGTCGCAAACGACGCTGGCCGAAACCACGGTAGAGATCGACATGGCCGACGGCTTGCTCAAGCGCTACGCCGCCGAGCTGGATGCCTGCGCAGCGGGGCAAGCAACGCTAAATGAAAGCGATCGCATGCGCCTATTTGCCTGGCGCTCGATTATTTCCAAACGCTCGCGCGAAGCCAGCCAGCAATTGATGGATTTTGCTGGCGCAGGTGCCAGCTTTGAACACGAGCCAATGCAACGCTTTTATCGCGACATGTACATGATGGGGCAGCATATTGCGCTGAATTTTGAAACCGCCATGCGCAACTATGGCCGTAACCTGCTGGGCTTACCTCCGGACTCCGTACTCTATTAATTTTGCAGGAGACCCAGGTCAGCCAATCTACCGGCGCTTCACTGTGCTGAGCAGTGAAGCGCATTTTTCAAACAACATCCCTCTACAAACAACTGCATATGACGCGACTTTTACCCACGTTGCACGCAATCAAACCGCCAGGCAAAAACGGCTTGGGCGACCTGGTCTTTTCGGAACGTTGATTCAATGGGACCCGTAGATGAGACCCAATGGCCCACGTTATGTGCATCGCCTGGAAATTTCCGGCACGATTCCCACGGGACAACACGACCATAACAACACCTTGAACCCGAGCGCCAATCACTGGACAGTCAATCCTGACTAGTCTGGTACCGTATTTTTCACCCCTCGATGGACAGCGTCGACACGCATTTTCTATCTCTGGAAGGATAAAAATACCGGCCCGAATCCAGGCTGGGTGGCGCATGGTGCCAGGGATATGCGCCCTGGACAGACCCTTTCATTTCAACTTTGCAACGGAATATGAAGTGCTGCCAGGGAAACTGCGTCTGGGCGTGAGTGGTTATTTTCCCAGGCAAACCACAGACACCGAGATGAATGGCCCGTCGATCGCTGATACCCGCGCTCGCGCTTTCGGCATTGGCCCTGGCATGCTCTGGCATGTCGCCATGCAAAGACCACGTGTTCGCCAGTTATTACCAGGGGTCAGGCGTTAAAAATCGCACCTCCGGCAGTCGGCTGTCGTTACGCTACACCCACGCGTTTTAGTGCGTTTGGGGCGCGTTTTGTTTTACCCGCCCCGGGGACATTGCGCCCCGGGGCGATTTTCACCGACAATAGCGGGCTGTCTTATTTCCCATGTCTATCCATGTCAACCTCGTCTCGCTTTGCGGTGACCTTATCGGTCGCATTATCGCTCACCACGCTTTTCCCGCTTTACCCTGCCCGCGCCGAATCTCAAACTGAAATGCGGACTCTCCCCCCGACCACACCGATAACGGCTGATGCCATTGTCGTTTCGGCCACACGGCTTGATCAATCGGCTTTCGATCTGCCGGTGTCGATCGACAGCGTCAGTCAATCGCAATTGCAGGATGGGCAGCTGCAAGTCAATCTTTCCGAATCGCTCGCGCGCATTCCTGGCATCGTTGCGCAGAACCGGCAGAACTACGCCCAGGACTTGCAGATTTCCTCACGCGGTTTTGGCGCACGCGCGAGCTTCGGCGTACGCGGCCTGCGCTTATACGCGGATGGCATACCTGCGACAATGCCCGATGGTCAAGGGCAAGTTTCGCATTTCGACCTCGGTTCCGCCGCCCGCGTGGAAGTACTACGTGGACCGTTTTCCGCGCTTTATGGCAATGCTTCTGGCGGTGTGATTTCGCTGTTTACTGAAGACGGCACGCCGGGCACGACCATCACGCCCAGCGTCACCTTCGGCAGCTATGGCACACAGCGCATAGGCACCAAGCTCTCGGGTGACACCGGCGCGTTGAACTACGTCACGGATATTTCCACCTTTCGCACCGATGGTTACCGCGACCATAGCGCCGCCAAACGCGATACGATCAACGGCAAGTTCAAGTGGAAACTCGGTACCGACTCGAAACTCACGCTGGTGGTCAATACCGTCGACATGCCCGACGTGCAAGACCCACTCGGCCTGACCCGTGCCCAGTTCGAGGCCAACCCGGAACAGGCAGGCACCAATGCGCTCGCCTACAACACCCGCAAGAGCGTCGCACAACATCAACTCGGGCTGGCTTACGAACAAAAACTCGGCGCTGGTGACACGGTAAATTTAATGGTCTATGGCGGCCGGCGCGATACAACTCAGTTTCAGTCCATCCCGAAGGCTGTCCAAACGCCCGCAACTCACCCGGGTGGCGTGATCGATCTAGTTCGTGACTACGCGGGTGTCGATGCGCACTGGACGCATCGCAGTGAACTGGCCGGTGCGCCACTGGCGACCACGGTCGGTATCAACTACGACAACCTGGACGAAGCACGCAAAGGGTTTCAGAATTTCATCGGCAACACACTTGGCGTCATGGGCGCGCTGCGTCGTAACGAAGAAAACCACATTTTCAACGTCGACCAATATGCGCAACTGCAATGGGAGCCCTCCGGGCGCTGGCTGCTGCTGGCCGGCCTGCGCAACAGCCAGGTGAAGGTGAGTTCCCAAGACAAATACATCGTCGGCATCAATGGCGACGACAGCGGGCGAACACAGTTTTCAGCCACAACGCCGACCCTCGGTCTGACCTGGCGGGTTAATCCGGCGCTGAACCTGTACACCACCTACGGCCGCGGTTTCGAAACACCGACAATGAATGAGCTCTCCTATCGCCCTGATGGCGCGCCTGGCCTCAATTTTTCCCTACGCCCGGCGAAAAACGATACCTATGAACTCGGCCTTAAAGCCTTGCTCGGCCAGGCGACACAACTCAACATCGCCTTGTTTGATGTGCGTACGCGAGACGAAATTGTTGTCGCCACCAATACCAATGGCCGCACCACGTTTCAAAATGGCGGCCGCACTCGCCGCAATGGCGTCGAAGCGAGCCTTTCCACTGCCTGGAACCACGGCCTGAGCTTGGCAGTCGCTTACACCTCCCTCGATGCAACCTATCGCGACACCCTCGGCACAAGCACCCTTTCCGGTCATGCGCTACCCGGCATTCCGCGTCAGTCGCTATTCGTTGAAGGCTCCTGGCGACACGAACCGTCCGGTTTTTCGTCAGCGCTGGAACTACGCCATATCGGAAAAGTGTTTGTCAATGATGCAAATGCGGATGCTGCCCCAGCGTACACGATCGCCAATTTGCGCCTCGGCTTCGAGCAAAAAACTGTCAGCTGGAAGCTCAAGGAATTCCTCCGCATCGACAACCTCTCCGACAAAAAATACGCTGGCTCGGTGATCGTCAATGAAAGCAATTCCCGCTTCTTCGAGCCCGCCCCCGGACGCAACTGGCTCGCCGGGGTTTCTGCCGGTTATTCTTTTTAAACTGGCAGCATGCGATAAAAAAATAGCTTGGCTGTTGCCGCAGCAACAGCCAAGCCACCGCACCCCAAGGGTACTCCAGAGACGTCCAGAGATGGATTCAAAGATTCGCGGCGCATCACCAGCGCGCCCCGTAGGAAGTACCCTTGGGGTACCGAGTTTTTAGAAAAAATCAGTGGCTGTCTTTGACAACCTTCAGCGCTTCCACCGGGGCGATGATGTTGACTTCATCACCGATGCCCGGCAGCCCATAGTTCATGCCAAAGTCAGAGCGCTTGATCGTCGTTTCAATATTCGCGCCACACACCTCGCGCGGCAGCATGGGATGCTTGCCGCAACTGACCTGCACCGCCAGGGTGACTGGCTTGGTGACGCCCAGCAAGGTGAGATCCCCTGGAATGAAATTGACCTTGACGATATCCGACAATTGAAATTCAGGAATCACAAAATGGATGGTCGGAAATTTATCGGTATTCAGAAAATTTTCACCCCGCATGTGTTTGCTCCACTCATCCAGCCCCATATCGATAGACGCTGCATCTATCGTGATATCGGCAGACACTTTGCGGCTGGTCGCATCATATTGAATCGTGCCAGCAGTTTTGTTAAAGCGTCCGCGCTGAATACTGAACGTGAAATGCTCCACCTCAAACACCGGAAAGGTGTGACGGCTATCTACCGTATAGGTTTCAGCGTGTGCCGCACCCGTTAGCGCGAATACAGCGCTGGCTTGAAGCACTGCTTTAAAAAGTAGGGATGTTTTCATGGGGTCATTACCGGACTAAACGAAGTCCGAAATATACCGCTCTTGGCGCGCCCGGTGCATAGAAAGTTTCATGATGCCATTGATCAGAATTGGTCTGGAACGTGCCTGCCGCATCAAAGGGATTTTGCCCTAGCGCCCCCGCGTTGGCGTAATGCCGATCGAAGAGATTATTCACACGGCCAAACAACTCCCAACCACGATCAAGTTTCACGCGGGCGCCAAGATTAAGCACGGCATAGCCCTTGGCGTCGCCGCTGCCGAAAAATGCACCCCCCGCCTGATGCGCATTATTCTCATTACCTCGTACATATTGCCGCGAATACCCAACAGCATCGGCAGTGAGTAACCAGCGCTCATTGAAGACGTAATCCGCCCCCAGTTTCAGGCTGTGCAATGGAATGCCCGGCAAGCGATTGCCCGACTGGACGCTGATTTCATCTGCCGCGCAGCGGGCATCCAGCCCGCGCGCGCTGTTATCCGGCGAGAGCAGACACGCCGAGGAACGGTAAGTTGCCTTGACATAGCTGTAACCGACGCGCCAGTCCATGGCACCGTGTTGTGCCGACATCTCAAGTTGCACGCCTCTACGGCGCGTGCGGCCGAAATTGGTGAAATAGCCTTGGCTGGTGGATGTACCTACAAAGAGAATATCGTCGTGATTCTCGGCCGTGAACGCTGCCGCATTCCATTTCAGCGCGTCGTTCTGCCCGCGCAAGCCAGCTTCCAACGTACGCGTCACTACTTGCTTGAGGTAGGGATCGGATTGCATCGCATTCGGCAACGAACAAGGATTGGCCGAGTCGGCACAGCCCAGCTCGATTGGGCTGGGCGCGCGATTACCCTGTCCCGCGCTTGCAAATGCGGTGATTGCTGGATCAAGTTGCCACGTAAAGCCAAGCGCCGGATTAAGTTTGGTGTAGGTGAAATCGCCCTCGAGCGCGGGTGCATTGGGCCCTTGGTCATGCGTCGTTACCCGCGTGTGGTTGTAGCGCAGCGAAGTGGTCATGGCAATTTCTCGCATCGGCTTCCAGGTATCGGTAGCAAACAGACTGCCGCTACGCGTCGTGCCAATCAGCTGATTATCCAGCACCTCGCCTGTGGCATTGATGACACCGCGCTGAGCATCGAAAATACCCAGCGCCGTGGTCTGAGCAAAAGTGGTGCGGCTGGCGTCATAGGTGGCACCGAAAGCGACGTGGTGGTTGCCGTTGTTGTCATTATCCAGCCGCGACCATTGCAGCGCACCGCCCCAGCTCATTTGCGTGCTGCGTGTGCGATTGTTGGCGGCAGTGTCGATGTTCAAACCATCACCCCCTGTGGCCATATCATGTAGCCCGCCCTCAAAATCATTATTGATGTCGCCATTCAAAGTCCGCGTCCGGTTTTGGCGGTGGTAGAGCGTAGCCGACAGACGCGCATTTTCATCGAGCCAGTAAGCGGTATTGAGGCTCAGGAGATCAAGGCGGTTTTGCGTCCGGTCCGGTTTCGTGAAAATACCCTCACGCCGCGCCTGCAACATCGCGTCGGGCAAGAGGCCATTACCGGTGAGATCGGTATCCGCATGCGTCCAGGCCAGATCCATCTCCAGCGGGCCGTTATAGTGCGAGAGCTTGCCGAAAAACTGATCCACTTTCGAGGGCGAGAAATCGCGCCAGCCCTCCTCGCGGAACGTCGAGGCGGCGAAAAACACACCGGGATTATTTTCCGCTCCGGGCTTGCCTGAAAAGTCGGCGCTGGCGGTACGGCGACCGAAGCTGCCTACTTCAGTCTCTACGTTACTACCTGCCGCATCCAGCCCGCTCTTGGTATGAATCGACAACGCGCCACCCAGCGTATTCAAGCCAAACAGCGGATTCGAGCCGGGAATCAGATCGATACTGGCAATGGCCTGGCGCGGAATCAAATCCCAATTGACACTCTCGCCAAACGGCTCATTAACACGCACGCCATCCTGATATACCGACAGGCCTTGCGGCGTGCCGAGCAAGGGGCTCACGGTGAAGCCACGATAATTCACATCGACTTGGAACGGGTTGCCCTGGATTTCATTCACGGTCACGCCATTGAGTCGTGCATTCATTAATTCAGGCAGCGAAGCGGCACCGCTCGCGCGCACTGCATGCTGATCGATCGACTGGACACTGGACGAAATTTCACGCTTCGGTTGATCCAGGCCCTGCACCGGTGAGACACCGATCACCTCAATGGAGGGCAAGGCCAAGGCTGCTGCTGTTTGAATTTTTTCTTCTGCCCAAACGGTAGTCGATAAAAAACCCGCCAAGGCAATCAGAACCAAATGCATCCCGCGCGGTTGCTGTCGGTAGAACGAAAAATGAGGGGGCATAAACCCAATACGACTCAAAAGAAAAAATGCCTGATCGGCGCATGGGCACATGATAGGATGTGACGTCGTGCATTACGACTCTTCGCCACCACCTTTTTGCCACCACGTTCAAACTTCACGCCATGAAAATTACGACATCGCTATCTACCCTCATACTGATCATCGCGGGGCTGTTCATCACGCCAACGCATGCTGCGCTATCTACCCCATTCGCTTATATTCCGAATGAAAAATCCGGTTCTATCTCGATTATAGATACGACGACACAGAAAGTTGTCGACACGATTACCATAGGAGGCGCGCCGCGGGGGATCGTGGTTTCGCAGGATGGCAAATTGCTGTACGTCAGCGACCGCAATGCCAATGGGCTGGTGGTGATTGATCTGGCAAGCCAAAAAATCGCCACGCGTATTCCCCTGGGTGAATCACCGGAAGGCGTGAGCATTTCGCCGGATGGGCGCTGGGTGGTAGCAGCCATTGAATTAACCAACAGCGTGGCGTTTATCGACACTGCCACGCAACACATCGCCTTTTCAATCAAGACCGCCGGCAAAAACCCGGAACATGCCGAGTTCAGCCCCGATGGCCGCTGGTTGTTGGTGAGTGCCGAAGAAGCTGATAGCGTCGATGTCATTGATGTTGCGGCACGTCAAGAAGTCAAGGCCATCACCGTCGGCGCACGGCCGCGTGGCATCGGCTTTCTGCCCAACGGCAGCCAGACTTATGTGGCCTGTGAGCTACCCGGCATGGTGTATGTCATCGACATGGCAACGCAAGCGGTGGTTAAAACAATCAAAGCGGGAAATTTTGCCAATGGCGTGGCCGTTGCACCTAATGGAAAACACGTGTTCATTTCCAACGGCCGCGATGCGTCGGTTTCTGTGATTGATGTGGCTAGCCAGCAAATTATTGCCACTATCCCGGTGGGCAATCGCCCCTGGGGGCTAGCCGTCACCCCTGACGGAGGCAACGTGTATGTTGCTAACGGTCGCTCTAACAGCGTTTCGGTTATCCACACGGAAACCCACCAGGCCATTGCCACGATACCCGTAGGCGCAGCGCCCTGGGGTGTCGTGATTCACTAATTAATCCACTGATACCTGTTCTTTTTCACAGCAGCAAAACCACCATCAGCGGCAGAGTAAAGAAAAAGCCCAGGGTAGAAACAACCATCACCGCAGCGAGTATTTCTGTATCCAGACCGAATCGTTCGGACAACAGCACAGTCGCCATCATCGTCGGCATGCCGGCCAGCAAGATCATGACTTGAGTCACCTCAGTCATGCCAAATAGCGGTAGCACAACAGCCGCAACCAAAGCCGGCATCACAATGAGCTTGATGGCACTTGCGGCAAGGATCATGCGTGGCGAGCGCTTGACTGTTTCCAGCGAGATAGACATACCCACGGTGAGCAGCATGGAGGGCACAACCGCCTGTCCCAACAAATGCGCTGTTGCACTCACCCACTGCGGCATGGGGATGGCCAGCAGATTAACCAGCAACCCGGCACAAAACGCCCAGACTGGCGGCATTTTCAGTAGAGTCAGGGCAAATGTACCCAGATGAAAGGACTGTTCCTTCGCGCCCAAAACAGCCGCCGTGCCCGCACCGAGGGTCCAGTAAAGAATCGAAATACCCAAGACATCGGCATAGATCGCGTAGCGCGCAGCGTCTGGTCCAAACAGTGATTGCAGCACGGCAATACCCATAGACAGGATATTGCCAAAAGAACTTGCAATAAGTAGCGCACCCACCCCGGGGGCAGCTATACCCCACAGAGCACGCGGGCGAGCGAAAACCAGCCAGCCCAGCCCCATGGCCACCAGCAAACCAAGCCAGATCGATGTGGGTACCCAAATAACTTCGAGCCCAAAATGTGCCCGACTGATCACGTCATAAGCAATACCGGGGTAAAACAGATAGAGCACGAGCGCATTGATAGTGCGCCGCGTATCGACGACAGATAAACCACCGGGGGGGTTTTTGCGCCAGATAAAGCCGAGCGCAATCAGCGCGATTAGCGGTGCAACGCCACGTTCGAGCGAGAGAAGAAGGTCAGACAGCATGGCAAGTCACGTTGGGCGCCGTATCACCATCCGCTACGGTGAGGAAAGCGTTTCTTGCTTGACCGCCTTGTAGCGCAGTTGCTTCATCAGCGTCGGGTTTTTGAGCGTTCATATGCGGCAGTGTGAATCAGGGTCGGGGTGGATGCCAAAGGGCCCCGAAAAAAAGAAGAGGCATCAGCTAACCAGCGCACGCCTCTTCTCAATTTGCGATCATTCAGGGCGTCTGACGCGTACTAACGTAAGCCCACAAAGCCTCGACTTCTTCTGGTGTGACTGAACCTTCCCATGCGGGCATGGCCCCCTTGCCATGTAAAACCGATTGGACAAACCGGGCTTTTTGATCAAGCGGAAATTCGCGCAAATCAAATGTCGAGGCACCGGTATTAACCATATTCACCCCGTGACAACGTGCGCAAGTACTGGCATACACACGCCTGCCCTGCTTTATTGCCTCTGGAGCCGCAGCACCTGCCACCACTGGCGCAACCGATGTGGCTACTGCTGGCTGCCAGCTCGGGTTTTGCGGTATTAAAGTCTCAGTCTGGGTTGAGGTCGGGGCTGCCTCGTGCGCACAGCCACCTGCCAACAGCAGTACGCTCAGCGCCAAACCACGCAGAGTGCGCTTGAAATAGCGAAGAGTGATCAGCATCATTTACTCAACTTAAATGTCCAAACCGATGAACCAGCGGGTACATTCGCCAGGTTAGGATCAGCCGCAATCGCTTGATACAGGTTAGCCGAACCGCTGACGACCGTGACGTATTGCTCACCATTACGTTCCCAGGTAATTGGCAAGCTGGTGATACCCGATCCCGTCTGGAAGCTCCAGAGCTTTTTGCCGGTGTCGCTGTCGAACGCCAGGAATTCACCCGTCATCGAACCAACGAAAACGAGATCACCCGCTGTCGCCAACACACCACTCAGATAAGGTGTATCGAGCTCATTCGACCATTTAGGCTTGCCTGTCAGGGGATCAATCGCGCGCAATGCGCCGCGCTTGCCATCTTCAGGTGCTGGAAAGCCACCCATCTCAATGCCCAGATACCAGGCACCGTGACGATATTCCGGCTTCACGGTCTTAAAACGCATGCCCATGTTCACGGTGTTGACATACGCCAAATTGCGCTTGGGATCAAAGGCCATCGGCGCCCAGTTTTTTGCGCCATAGGCTCCAGGCCAGACTTCATAGAATTCGTCCGACTCCAGGGATGACTTCACTTTTTTAGTCATTTCCGACTCAATCGGTCGGCCAGTTTTCATGTCGATTCCGTTTGCCCAATTCAACTTTTTAGCAAACTGGTTAGCGCGTAGCAACTGGCCATTGGTGCGGTCAATCACATAAAAGTATCCGTTACGATTCGCCTGCATGATGACTTTACGCATCTGGCCATCAATCTTGAGTTCAGACTGCACCAACTCATTGACGCCGTCATAGTCGTAGGCATCATTGGGTGTGAATTGATAATACCAGACAAGTTCGCCCGTTTTTGGCCGTATTGCCAACACTGAGCAAGAATAGAGATTGTCTTTGCCTGCACCACGAGCATTCGCATTCCACGGCCCGCCGTTGCCTGTGCCCCAATACACCAGATCAAGCGCTGGATCGTAGCTGCCAGTAACCCAGGTAGGCGCACCCCCCTTGAGATAAACTCCTTCTGCCCAGGTATCACCATGCTTTTCATTGGGCGCAGGAACCGTCCAGACATGCCAGAGTGATTTTCCAGTTTCCGGATCAAGCCCCTCGAGAAAGCCGCGTGTACCAAACTCGCCGCCCGAGTTACCAACCATCACCACACCATTCGCAACCAGCGGCGCCAACACGAACGCATAGCCTTCTTTATAGTCAGCCAGCTTGGTTTCCCACAACAACTTACCCGTCTTGATATCCAGCGCCATGACACGAGCATCAACTGTGGTGCGGAACAGCTTGCCGTTATAGGCCGCCGCGCCACGCGATTGCGCACCACAGCAAAGTGAGGCATACACATCCTGTGGCAAATTAACCGGCGTCTTCCACTTTTGCCGGCCTGTCAGCGCATCAATAGCGACCGTTGCATTGTGCGTGGTGACATACATCATGCCGTCAATCACCAGCGGCTGCACCGACGCATTGGCTGAATGGTCAAGGCTCAAATTCCACACCGGGGTCAGCTTGCTGACCGTCGTGCGGTTGATTTTTGCTAGGGGGCTATACCGTTTTTGGTCATAGCCCATGCCGTAGGTCAGCACATCTTCTGTCGTTTTCGCATCATTGCGCAACATCGCATCATCCGGTCCGGTGGCGGCAAATAATGGTGCATTCGCCACCATACCGCCCACCACAGCCACCCGCAAGGTGGCACGTAATAATTCCTTAATTACTTTCATCACATCTCCTCACGTTACAGAATTTAAATAATCATGGATACGTTTAGCATTCTTGATGCCGTTCGTACCGTTCGTACAAATGGTATCCCATCCAACCCTGCTTTAAGCTTGCAAACTGCTCGCATCCAGGAACTTGTCATAGTGAATATGCGCTTCCGGAATCCCCGCAGCATATAGTTGCGTCATTGCGGCATCAATCATGCGCGGCGGGCCGCAAAGGTAGGCGTGGCGCGCACCTAACCCTGGCACGTGCGCGGGCACAAGGTATTCTGTCACGAGCCCACGACTGCCCTGCCAGTTACTGTCAGATGGCTCATCGGACAGCACGGGTACAAACTTGAATGTCCCTTTCCACTGTTCGGCAATGCGCGCAATGGCATCAAGTTGGTAAAGATCGCGTTGGGCACGTGCACCAAACAAGAACAGCACATCGCGGGTACTGCCTTCTTGCAGCGCCGCTTCAAGTATGCAAAGAATAGGTGCCAGACCACTACCCCCAGCGATAAACACGAGCGGCGCATCTTCGGGGCGCAACCAGAAATCGCCCCCTGGGCCGCTAACTTCCAACGGCTGGCCAACGCGTGGTTCAGCAAACAACCAATCAGTGAATGCCCCACCCGGAACATGACGAATGAAAAAAGTCAGTTGCCGCGCACCGCCAACGACTGGCGCCGTTGCGAAAGAATACTCGCGGTCGCGATCCAACCCGGCTCGGCGCAGGCTGGCATACTGACCCGCAGCATAGCTAATCGCCCTGCCCGCAGGGTCAAGATCAATTTTTAACTCAACGATATCGTGGGTTAGGGCTTGTTGAGAGGCAATGACACCAGAAGCCGTCACGACCTCGTGATGCGGACGATCGACGTCAATTTCCATCTCGACAACGACTTGCGTTCCCGCCGGCACTTTTGCCTGGCAAGCGAGGATATAACCAGCACGTAACTCTTCGCCACTCAGCACATACGAAAAATCGCGAATCGCATTCACCTTGCCTGAAATCAAACGGCATCGGCACGACATGCAGGTTCCCACCTTGCAGCTATGCGGAAAATCGTAACCCGCTTCCAACACTGCCTGCAGCATGCTCTGACCCTGGGGAACCTCAACTTCCACTCCCAACGGCTGGACGCGCACCGTCGCCGGGCCCTTGGGTTTTTTCTTGAAAAAACTTAACATTTCATCAACCTTTATCCTGCTCTGGGCTTAGCCGTCTACCAGCAGCCTAGACAACACCGCGATTTAAAACAACAATACCAACTATTGCTGGCTGTCCCCTTCCGCCTTCGGGACTACTTCTCTGATGGAAAGCCTCGGCCCGCTGCCAAATAAGCCCCTGTGATAATCGCACTTTGCATCATGGTGTGATCAGCGATATTCTTGCCCACAATGTCGAAAGCAGTACCATGCGCAACCGACAGATGCGTATAAGGCGGGCCAAGAATGATGGCGCTGTTGCCTGAAAATCCCCAGGTTTTGATCGCGATATGTCCCTGGTCGTGATACATGGCCAGCACGATATCAAAACGCCCTTCAATGCACTGACGGAACACCGTATCAGGACTCATCGGCCCTGTGGCATCTATACCCTCAGCCCTTGCCTGGGCAACGGCTGGGGCGATCTGTTCGCTATCTTCACGGCCCATGGCATGTGGATTTAGCCCGGCAACGACAATGCGTGGTTTTGGAATTCCCCATTCACGCATGACCGCATCCAGCTTGCGCAGGGTTAATGCCACCAGATCCCGGCTAATGATCTCGCACACATCACGTAACGCCATGTGATCGGTCAGATGCGCCACACGCAAAGGCCCCGAGACTAGAAGCAAATAACTTTCACCTGGCGTGACGCTCACAACCTTATCGAGCGTGCCAGCCATCTTCATTGAGCCGGTGCTGATGGGGCCCATAACAGTTGCCGCAAACTGTCCGCTACGTGCCAACTGATCAGCTTCGTCAAGCCACTCTGCACTCACTCGACCACCAACAGCGGTGTCTTCGCCCAAAGGAAGCGGCTCACCATCCATTCGGCCAGTATCAAGAATATCCAGTGTATCCACCCGATCAACGATGCCTGCAGGCACCGTGGCAGGATCTGTTAGCACATTGATTTGAGCGGTCTTGCCAATAAAACCTAAGGCACGCGCCATGGCTGCCGCGCTGCCAATTAAAACAGGACGGCATGCAGCGTGCAGTTGCCCAGCTAGCCACGCCTTGGCAATAACCTCGGGGCCGATGCCTGCGGGGTCACCAATAACGACACCAACTGCTGGACGGGCCGGGCGTTCTTGTAGAGAAGTCGTCATTCAATACTACCCGACTAGATGTGAAACACATCGAGAACCTGATCGATGCGGTCGTTGAGGACAATGGTTTTCTTGGCATGGATCAGCCAGCTGTCGTTATGTGGCTTGAGAGTGTAATGCGCCGTGCCGAAATAGCTACGTACCGCATGCTCGGTGACGGTATGCACTACCCAGTTGGTACGTGCCAACACGACATCGTCTGGCTCGCTGAGATCGATCAGCTGAAACTGGTGGCTAGTCCGTGCCAATGGCGTGCTGGAGGCAGAGCGTCCCGTGCGAATGCGAAAAACGCGATCTTCCAAGCCGCCACGATTTTTGTAGTAGATCAGCGAAACATGTTTCGTCGGGTCGGTAACCAGGGTGCCGTCGCTGTCCCAGGCCGGCACCCAGTAGTCGACATCCGGGGCATACAACGCCAGCCAGGCATCCCAGTCCTTGTCGTCAAGATGTTTGGCCTCCTGCCCCAGAAAGCGCAACACCGAGTGCCAGGCGGCAACTGTCACGGTGTGGTGGGAGGATTCATTCACGGCGTTCATTGACCACTCCTTTCAAGCTCTTTTTGTACAATGTCCTGCATGCGCCGGGCCCATTCCTCGAGAATACTGACATAGATGCCTTCGTCGGCAACCTGGGTGCTGCTCATGCGGGCTTCAACGCCGATTTCCTGACCCACCGCATTGACGCCGCGTTCCCAGCGCGTCTGACCGCGCGAGATGTCGCTGAAGGGGGCTGCCTTGGCCTGGAAGCCAATCTGGCAGTTGCGGAATTCGGCCAGGTCATCGGGGGTGGCCATGCCGCTGGCGTTGAAGAAATCTTCGTATTGCCGGAGACGATTTTCACGGGCTTTCGCGCTTTCGCCCTTGGGGGCGACGCAGTAGGTGATGACTTCGGTGCGATCAACCGCCAGCGGCCGGAAGACACGAATCTGGGTGCTCATCTGATCCATCAGGAAGACGTTAGGCATCAGCATCAGGTTGCGCAGGCGTTCGGTCATCCATACCGCGCGGGCGACGCCATACTTCTCAAAATAACTGTCGCGGAATTCAAAGTTCGGCCGATCCTGATAGTTGGGATAGACCGCGTACAACACGGCGTGCCCTTGGTCGAAGGCGTAAAAACCACTCGCGCCCTTGTCCAGTTTGGAGATGTCGTAGGTTTTGGTTTCGGTGGTGGATTGTCCTTTGGCGCGCCGCCCCACGGTCATCAGGTAGTTGCCGTGGGTGGCTTTGACGTGATAGCCATCCAAGCCATTCTCAGCCTGCAGCTTCCAGTTGCCCTGGTAGATGTAGGTCGTCTCACCGGGCAGCACTTCAAGTTCGCCCGTCGGCGATTGATCGACCAGCAGGTCAATAAAGGTGGTCGAGCCGTTGAGGTATTCCTTTAACGGCGGCACGTCAGGGTTGAGACTGACCCAGATAAAGCCGCGGTAGCTTTCCAGTTTAGCCACCGGGGTCAGGCCCAGGTGTTTGCGATCGAAGCCAGGGGGGTAGCCACCGTCGGCTTCGTCGGTGACGTTGATGAGTTCGCCTTTCGAGTTGTAACACCAGCCGTGAAACATGCACAGGTGCACTTTCTGGTTGCCTTTGGTGTGGCGCACCACTTTGGCGCCACGGTGGGCGCAGACGTTCAGAAAACCGTGAACCTTGCCCTCTGCATCTCGGGTGAGGACGACGGGTTGCCGACCCACGTTGATGGTGAAGTAGTCGTTGGGGTTGGGCAGCTGGCTTTCATGCGCCGCATACACCCACCCGCCTTCAATCAGGTGTTCCAGCTCCAGCTCGAACAGCGTCGGGTCCGTGTAGATGTTACGCGCGCCGAGCGCGATATCGCCCGGGCCATTGACGACGACCCGGTTTTCCAGGTCGCTGAGTAACTGACGCAGTTTGTCTTGCTTGAGTGCGTCTGCAGATAAGGGGGCATTCATGGTGAGTCTCCTCTCAGGTGTTTAGTTCAAAAACCATGATAAGGTCACTGGCAGTGCGAACGTGACTCTTTTAATTCAGCAAAGTATAACTTATTGCCAACCGGCGCGCCTATTTTCAACCACAGCAAGCACCTGCTCTTCTGGCTCTGCATTCAAATCCCAATATTTCAACCGCGATTTAACGATCCAGTTTTCCCAGATAAAAGGCACGAATGAGGCAGCAAAACAAAGCACAATACTAGGCATCTGCGGTGCATTGGGCACAGGCCGCAAGTATTCATACCTTTTATCCGGATCAAGATGGTGTTCCGAATGATTTGAAATTTCAAAGGTTATGGCACGACTAAACGCCTTGAGATGATTCCAGGAGTGTCTCGGCGCAATCGCTGTGCCCGGTTTGCGTATCAAGCCATAGTGCTGGGTATAGTTAAATCCGCCAAAAATCAACCAGGCCAGAAGCCATGTCATAAGGAAATAGGGTATTCCGCGCAGACCGGCAAAATAGATAAACCCACTGAACCAGGCGGTGAGCATCCAAAACGACTCAAAAATTCGACCACGCCACCAAAAAATACGGTGTCCCAACTTGGCAAGTCGCGCGCGCTCGATGCCCACTGCCGTTCGCAGACTTTTATAAAGAGAGGGATAAACAAAGCTGTAAATCGTCTGCCCTCGCCTTGGCGTGTCGTGGTCCTGCACAGTTCCCACATCAATGTGATGGCCATGAATATGGTAAATGTCATACATGGGCAAACCCAGGATTGTCGAATAAATCCGCGCGCACAACTGGGCTATCCGGTTTTTACGATGCGAGAGTTCATGCGCGGCAGGCAGCGCACCCAGTGTCGTCAAAAAGGCAACGGAACCCAGGGTGACTAGGCGCTGACTCGTTGTTGCCACATCAGCAGCGATCTGTTGTGCAAAAACAAACCACAGGAAGCAAAGTACAGGCAGTGGAAGATACAACGCGGCGGTATAAAACCAGGCGGGAAACCGCGTATGGATAACGATATCCGTTTGAGAAAATCCATCCGCCAGTACCAATATCAACACCCCGACAAAGCCGGCCCAAACCCAAATGCCACCAAGCGCGATACCCGCCGCAGCAAGCACTACAAGAAAAGAAGGTGCCAAACAGCGAACCCATTCAATCAACACGATAGGCGTCCTCGCTTAACTTCGCTTAAGGTGATACATACAAACATTTAACCTTTCAGGCTTGTTTTTCGATCTCATTTTTCACAATGTATTGCATGCGCAATGCCCACTCTTCGAGGATGTTGACGTATAGACCCTCATCTGCACCATGGGTACTGCTCATTTGCGCATCCACACCCAACTGAATGCCTTGTTCGTTTGTCCCTTTAAGCCAGCGCGACTTCCCTCGAGAAAACTCACTCCAAGGTGCCCCTTTGGCCTGATAACCAATCTGGCAATTGCGAAACTCGGCAATATCGTCAGGCGTTGCCATGCCGCTGGCATTGAAGAAATCCTCATATTGACGCAACCGATGCTCGCGACTCTCAGCGCTTTCGCCCTTGGGCGCAACGCAATAAGTTGTCACCTCGGTGCGATCAACAGCCAAGGGTCGAAAAACACGAATTTGCGTGCTCGCCTGATCCATTAAAAACACATTCGGCATGATAAGCAAATTGCGTGTTTTTTCTGTCATCCATTGCGTACGTAACTCGCCATGCCGCGCAAGATGACCTTCACGCATCTCATACCCCGGCCGTATTTGCGGATTGGGATAATTAAAATAAATCAGCCCGTGCCCATATTTGAACGCCAGAAAACCACTGTCGTTATAAATACCCTTGGGGTCCACTGTTTTAGTGGTATTGCCGGATAAGCCTTTAGCGCGCTGTCCTACCGTCATGAAATAGTTCGCATGCGTTGTGGGTAAGTGATAGCCATCCAAGCCATTCTCAGCCTGCAGCTTCCAGTTGCCCTGGTAGATGTAGGTCGTCTCACCGGGCAGCACTTCAAGTTCGCCCGTCGGCGATTGATCGACCAGCAGGTCAATAAAGGTGGTCGAGCCGTTGAGGTATTCCTTTAACGGCGGCACGTCAGGGTTGAGACTGACCCAGATAAAGCCGCGGTAGCTTTCCAGTTTAGCCACCGGGGTCAGGCCCAGGTGTTTGCGATCGAAGCCAGGGGGGTAGCCACCGTCGGCTTCGTCGGTGACGTTGATGAGTTCGCCTTTCGAGTTGTAACACCAGCCGTGAAACATGCACAGGTGCACTTTCTGGTTGCCTTTGGTGTGGCGCACCACTTTGGCGCCACGGTGGGCGCAGACGTTCAGAAAACCGTGAACCTTGCCCTCTGCATCTCGGGTGAGGACGACGGGTTGCCGACCCACGTTGATGGTGAAGTAGTCGTTGGGGTTGGGCAGCTGGCTTTCATGCGCCGCATACACCCACCCGCCTTCAATCAGGTGTTCCAGCTCCAGCTCGAACAGCGTCGGGTCCGTGTAGATGTTACGCGCGCCGAGCGCGATATCGCCCGGGCCATTGACGACGACCCGGTTTTCCAGGTCGCTGAGTAACTGACGCAGTTTGTCTTGCTTGAGTGCGTCTGCAGATAAGGGGGCATTCATGGTGAGTCTCCTCTCAGGTGTTTAGTTGGAGAATGGTTAGGGGCACTTGCAATGAGCTCGGTTACCGTCTCCCCAGCGCCGACTTTTTACGCCGCCCAACCTGCATCAATATTGGCTTTCTTCGCCAGTTCTTTTTCTGCCGGACTGGCAAATTCACTATCCCACCGGGCAAGATGGTGCCGCATGACACGGTGCCACAGCGGAGGGACTAGCGAAAGGAAAAAATATCCTATCGCACTACCCACCAACGGTGCATCTTTAAAGGCGGGCAATTTCCAGTAAGGTGTGGTTGGATCAATATGGTGTTGCGAATGGGTGACAATTTCAAACGTGAGCACCCGAGAAACAGGCCGTGTGTGGTTCAACGCATGGCGCTTTTCAATCGGCGTACCGGGCACGCGTTGCAGCCCGTAATGTTGCACATAACTGAAGATCGTCACAATGGCGCTACCCAGCAAGGCTGTCAAGGCAGCGATCAACACACCGCGCCAGCCATCAGCGAAATAAAACACACCCAATAGCGATACCGCACCGACCCATTGCCAGAACACCCGGGAGCTGGGCGAAAACCAGACCGACTTGCCATATCCCGCCATCCGCCGACGTTCCTGCGCAAAGCTGTTGGTATGAATGAAAATAAACAGGCGCAAGATAAACGGATAAACCGCCTCCCCCCGCCGCGGGGTATCGACATCCAGCGCCGATGAGGTTTCGACATGGTGATTCTTGTTATGTTCCAGTTCGATGTAGCTGGTCAGGAACAGGTTGGAAAGTACCCCGCCAAGAAAACGCGAAACCGGCTCTGAGCGATGAAACATTTCATGGCCAATAGGCAAGCCAACGGCCGCCGTAATGATAGCCATTGATGTTATCGCGCCGATGATTTCGACCACACCCGGATGCCGGCTCACGAAAATCCAGTAGGCAACCCAAAGAAAGGTAATCGGCACGATCTGGAAAAAAGCATAAAAAGCGCACCAGGCGTTGACATTCGACGCACAGAAAAATCAAAGCCCATCAATATGTCGGGAATAGCCATCACCGCAAACAACGCCAACCCCATCCATACCCACACCCCGCCGGCCAGCACACCGATTCCGGTTAGGGTCAGCACAGCCGATGGCAGAAAATATTTCAGATAATCCACCTTCTCCTCTTTTTTTCTCGGTTTTTACAGGATAAACAACAAATTTTTTCCGCGCACAAACCGCTCTTCAAAATCGACCACACGCTGCAATAGCTTTAATCGTCCATCCACACCACGCCGCAGGATATCTTCTCGGCCATAGGCATAGCTCATCTGCTCATAGACCATCCGATTACGCGTGACCATGCAGTTTGAATAGACCCGATATTCTCCTGCCCGCTCACCTTCAAACCCTTCAATGTTGCCGACAATGCGTCGCAGCCGATTGGGTGGGTCGGCAACCCACTGCATACCCGTCTCGCACAATTCAACTCGGTGTGCAAGATCGGCATAGTTATCGTCAAAGAAATACACTTCCTTGTCGCCACTGCCTCGCGTGTCTTTGCGGTAACGCAACTGACGGCTAAAGACCTGATATGTAATCTCGGCATCAACCATCGTTTCCAGCCACTCACGCTCTTGTTCAGAATCAATCAGCCGCGCTTCGCGAAACAAAAACCGTTCAATCTCATCCCGTACTTCACGAGTGACTTCTCGCTCATTATTATGCTTTGTCAAAATCCACTCCTTTTTTTCGGCTTGAATTACAGAACCCAACTAACGCTCAAGATGGGCTTTTTTCCACTTTGATGAATTAGCACGCAGCTCATCCCAACTTTCAGCCACCAGCATTTCCTGGTAATAACGATAGAACCCGCGGTGAGATAGCTCATTGATCATCGCATCACTCACGACACCGGGCATCACCACATCTTCCCGTTCACGACCCAGGCCCATTTGAGCATTGAGTGTTCCACGGCGCGTCACCAGGCCATCATTAGACTGAGTCATCGACTCCATATTATCGGCGTCCTCAGATTCGAGCATGCCCGCCGTGCCGAATGTCTGGTTCATGTTTCTGGCGATAATCCGCTTCAACTCTTTGGGCATATCTTTTTCGACCCATGTCCACGTCAAGGCTTCAATCGCGCCCGGGCCGCGTGGCAACCAAACCTTGAAGGTATTGGGGCCGACAAGAAATGAATTGTTGGGGAAGATCGTGCCATCCCAGGCAGAGTTGTAAAACTTGGCACGCACCTCGCCTAGCCGCTCTGCCACTTTGGGCGTCTGTGCAGCAAGCCACGCCAGCAACATCTCGTTTTCACGCGCGGTAGTATAAATACCCCCGCGGCCGCCATAAGTAATCGCTGCACCATGCCCGCCTCGGCTCGTAAAATGCATCCCCATGACTTCTGCCGGCGCGGGTAGCGACGCATTGCCTTGCAACGCCATCAGCGGCGATTGGGAAAACAGCACCTGTGTTGATGAGGCATGTGTCCAGCCCACGTGATACATATCGCCAATAAAATTCTCGCCCGGCGTTTTCCAGTTGCAGTACAGAATCGAGCGGCTAGGCGGGCCAATCAATTCAGTGCCTCCCGGTGCGCCCATCCAGGCTTCAAGATACCAGGCAGCTTCACCGAGATATTCGCGTAGCGAAGGTGCCTGCGGGTCAAAGCAGCCATAGATAAAACCGCAAAAATTATCCACCAGCGCCACCTCTACGAGGCCATGAGATGATTTATCGAGCTGGTTGTTATAAACCTCTTTTTCTAGCGGCACGCCTTGCAGCGAACCATCAATGCCATACGCCCAGCCGTGGTAGCTGCACACAAAGCTGCGCGTATTACCCGCTTCGGCCGCGCAAACTCGTGCGCCACGATGCGAGCATGAATTCACAAAAGCCCGCACCTTGCCGCTCTGCTGACGCACGACAATGACATTATCCTGGCCCATCTTGGTGGTAATGTAATCGCCCGTATTGGGGATCAAACTTTCATGCGTCAAAAACAACCAGCAGCGCGCAAAAATGCGCTCCATTTCAAGATCGTAAATAGCTTGATCGTGAAAAATCCGCCGACTTTGAATACCGTCTTTTGTATTGATTAACGCGTCGAAATCACCCATGCACCGCCTCCTTTGAGAACTATCAATCCGCCAGACCCAAAACCTTGAGACCGGCTTGGGCACACGCTGTATCCTCGTCTTCCAGTGCGCCAGACACACCGATGCCTCCAATCACCTGACCCTCCACAATAATCGGCAAGCCACCACCAAAGGCGGTAAACCGTGGGCGTAGCGGAACACCTTGTTGCACGGCCGCGGAATGCGCTTTAAGTGCCTCATGCCACATCCCTGTGGGCATACCAAAACCCGCTGCGGTGTACGCTTTATCTATTGCAATATCTATTGAATGCAATGGTGCTCCTGGCATACGTAAAAATGCAACCAGCAAGCCGCCACGATCCACAACCGCCGCATTCACGCGCAACCCCATGGCGACGGCTTTTTCAATCGCTGCCTTTACCGCGTCATTAGCGGCTGCCCAATCGATGATGGGTTGATTCACAAAACATGGCTTGCTCATTTTTATCCTCTCATGAAATTTATTAAAAAGTCGGTGCTGGTGATACGGTAAAAGCAATCATGATACCGTTAAAAAAACACACATCACCTTGTCTTAACCTGCTATATCCTACCCTCTGAAATTCAATTTTCCATGGGGTACTGAATGCAGCTTACTGCCCTAAATCAACCATCACTTTGATCTGCTTATCGCGGCTTTCCACCAAGGGAAGCATACCGTCAGCGAGAATATTTTTCAGGGCAATGCGGGAGGTAATCTGACGTCCCGCTTCTAGCACCCCACGCGAGACCAGATCGAGCACACCGCGAAAATCGTTGAACATATCGTAGCCGAACACAAACCGCACATCGTGCTCGCTAAGCAATGCGCGGTTCATATCGATTGCGGGGGACTTCTCCCAGGGACACATCGACATATAGCGTCCGCCTTTGCGTAGATGGTTAAACCCCAGTTGCAATGCGCCATCCGTGCCTGCTGCATCGAACACGACATCGAATCCCACGCCCTGTGTCAGATCTTTCAGGCTTTCGGCTGCGGCAGGATCCACAACGCTTGTCGCCCCGAGATCTGTCGCACGTTGCGCACGCAAGGGACTTGGCTCTACCGCCACAATCGAACCCGCGCCCGAAGCCGAAGCGCATTGCAGCACAGCCAGACCAACCGGCCCTGCGCCGAGCACCAGCACCCGTTCGCCAATGCGTAAATCTGCGCGATGCATGGCATGAAACGCCACCGTGAAATGCTCAGTCAAGGCACCGATTTCCAGGGGCACATTTTCGGGCAAGGGAATCGCCAGGCGCGCGGGCACGGCAACATAGCGAGCGAATGCACCACTGCGCGTGAAACCAACCCAGCCGGGCCGATCGCACAGGTGATACATGGCACGATGGCAGTAATAGCATTGCCCGCAAAAATCCATCGGGATCACTGTCACCCGCTCGCCCACTTTACGCGAATGCACCTCTGCGCCCAGTTCAACAATCGTGCCGGATGTTTCGTGCCCAAGCACCACCGGCGGGTTGGAAAACGTCGGCCTTAAAAATTCGTGCAGATCGGTTCCGCAAATGCCGGTAAACCCGACTTCAAGCAATACCTCGCCAGGCCCTGGCTTGGGCTGTGTTACCTCTTGCAACTCCAGATCACGGGGTCCTTTTAATACAGCGGCTAGCATGAGGCAATTCCTTTCTGTCTATAACGGATAAACAAGGTAACGTGCGGGGGTACCATCCAGGTAAAGCTTGCGTTCAACAAATTGCGCACTGCCGACACTGACCTGAATCACGTCTTGCGCACGACCGGCCACCAGCAAACCACAGGTACCATCGGGCTGTGTATAAGACACCATGAAATTGCTGCGCACAGTGTAACGTCCAGCACCCGCAGGGTTTATGCGGGCGAGTTGTGTGACATGCCGCGTGCGGTAAGGCTCAACCGTTCCCCGCCATACCTCTTTAACAAACTTGACCCGATCAAGCACACGGGCGCGACAGTCATCCAGCATATAGCCGATCGACAGCCCGCGTTCCGCATCTGCGGCGTCATACACCGTATAAACACACTCTTCTGCAAACAAGCCAGGCCATTCATCATATTGACCGGCGTCCAGCACATCGCCATATACCGCGAGCAGATCACTAATGGCCAAGCGATCGGTGATATCTATCGGCATCTCAACCCCTTTCATTTTTCTGGCTGAAACCATCTTCAGCGAAACCCATCACTTCGCGATAATGGCCCCACCAATCAGTATTCGAGACTTCATCATTCTGCGTCCAGTCAGCGCGCGGTTTGCCTACCCCTTTCACGAAGCGCTGATAACCGCCATCGCGTGCAGTCGCTTGCAGCCGGTTATAAATGGCTGCGTCCTCGATGCTGATGAATCCACTCGGTCCGAGCAGGTTAGACGATTGACGGACACGATGCATAGCGAACGCTGCCGTGTCACTCGCATGTCCGAAAAAGGCGTACCAGACCTCAGTCCGATCGGGACCCAAAGGGCGTGCAAAGCGCACATTGATCGTATCCACATGTTTCGTAATACCGGTGACTGGGCGTAAGGCAATCACGCGCGCTCGGTCATCTGTTCCCCGGAAT
This sequence comes from Rugosibacter aromaticivorans, assembly GCF_000934545.1. Lineage (GTDB taxonomy): Bacteria > Pseudomonadota > Gammaproteobacteria > Burkholderiales > Rhodocyclaceae > Rugosibacter > Rugosibacter aromaticivorans. Next base: position 869,702 of record NZ_CP010554.1, on the reverse strand, counting down.
TCAACAACGCTGGGGTCCGCCAGATAGCCATTGTCTTGATATTTTTTGACTGCGTACAAAATACATAGATGACCATAAGGCTGGGTGGAAACAAGCTGGCCTGCAGCGCCTTGCCATCCCAGCATATGGAACGCCTTATGCAGTAACGGAGCATGGTAAGGGTCGTTATCAATATAAGCCTTCCAGTTCGCCTGATAAATCACACGCTGGTAGCCCAACAGGGTGAGTTTGCCATCATCCAGCAGGGAATCAGAAAGCGGTGCCAGAGCATCACCAAGAAATTCAGCCAGGCTGGGGGTGCTTTCATCGAGCGTGACGAAAATTAAGCCCGCATGCTCTGAAACACGCAAACGACGCAAGCTGTAATCTTCCTCCCGAAAGTCGGGGCGAAATTCTTTCCGGCCTGGCGCACCAAGAAACTGGCCCTGCGCATCAAACAGCCAGCGATGATAAGAACATTCAAATTCCTTCGCTTCGCCCCAGGTGCGTTGCTCAAGCAGCGCGCCGCGGTGTGCGCAAGCATTGACCAACACACGGATCTCATCGGTCTGCGCTGAACGGGTTACCAGCAGTGGCACTTCACCAAGCCAGGCTGTCTTGAAGCTATCCGGCTGAGGCAATTCCGCGCGATGCGCCACAGGATGCCAATAGCGGCCATAAAAGAAACGCTTGAGCTCTTCTTGATAGACATCCGGATCCGAAAAAACTTCTTTCGGAATATCACTCGAATTCAGAAAACGCTGAGCTATCGCGTGGCGAACATTTTCATAATCAGTTGACATCGACCTCTCCCCTAGTTAGTGAAGTGGATGCAGATGCGTAATCGCCCCCATCTCCTTTGCAATGACACGCCAGGTATCGCCACCATCATAAGACGCACGCACTTCCCCTCCCGTTGTTGCGAAATAAACGGCAGGTGAACCATCATCGGCATAACCAGACTCCAGCGCCCAGACCATATCGAACAGACCCTGCTGATTGGTATCGGGCACAAGCGCCCAGTTTTTTCCAGCATCCCGTGTTCGATAAATGGCAATATCTGCGCCTTTGCGACGGCGAAATTTTGACGGAGATAAAAAGTAAACATTGCCGCTCATGACGCCGGTTGCCAGGCCAATGATCGAAGCCCAATGCGGCGGAATACCATCCGCCGCCGCAAGAAATGCGGTGGCCGGATCTTGCGGATGAAAGGCAATGGCATCTTCTGCGTACAGGCGATGGCCTAATCCCTCATTTGCGCTTGACCAGGTGCTTCCCCCATCTTCGCTACGATAAACCCCTTTACCACCGCGGTAAGCACCGGTATCCATCCCCGTGGCAACCAACAAGCGATCCGGTTTTGCTGGATGAATAATGGTCCGATGCAGATCATGGCCAATGCCTTCTGCAACTGACCAGGTCATGCCTCTATCGCGGCTGATGAGAAACGAACCCACTTCAATCGCTGCGTAAATCACGTGGGAATCCACCGGACTGACGGTGATCGACCGTACATGGGGAATACCAGGACGCACGGGGAACGACCAGTCTTTAGATTCAGGTAGCGCCATCAGATCGCCACAAAGCGACCATTCAGCACCACGATGGCATGCGATCGCCGGGGGTTCCGTGCCGGCATACAAACGTTCCGGCTGATGGGGATCGAACGCAAGCGACCGCACATCCTGCGAGGGCAATCCTGTGGAGATATCCCGCCAGGAGGCCCCGCCATCTTCACTGAGCCTGACCCCTTTTTTCAGAATGGCTACCGCAACGCGCTGGCCATGCGCTGCCAGCGCAAAAACCTGCTCACCTGCAAAAAATGACGGACCGGTGCGGCCATCGTCAGCCAAGCTGAAAACCCCTTTATTACCAGCCACAATCAGCATGCGATGTCCCTCCCTTTATTTCTTATCGGTCAATTCGGTAAAGTTAATAAACGGCGGCGGAATATGCAGCTCATGAGTCACGCGAATCGCATCCACATGACAGTCAATCGCACACAGGCGGCACGAGTGACATTCATTGGGATACATCACCACAGCCTTCCAGCCTTTTTCTTCCCAGGGCGCTGCCACTTCGACCATGCGCAACACATCGGTCGGACAACTATCGATACAGACATTGCAACCATCACAGGCCACGAGATCAATATGTTCAATCATTGCACACTCCCTACAGCAAATCGTTCAGGTACGGTATATGGGCTGGGCGTCTTGCCGCGGGGGGGCTGGACAGGCCAGCGGCTGTAATCCAGTTCGACGGTGCGAAACTCTGGCTCACCCTTCTCGTCCGCGCCACGTCGCGCAAGCAACCACTTAAGCCAATTATCGTTATCCATGTAAGGGTAATCCACACGGAACAACTCTCCCCGGCTTTCTGTTCGCTGTAGCATGGCCTTGCAGGTCAGAATGGCCATATCTAAATAGTTACGCACTTCGCTGGCTTTTTCGAGTTCGTGAAAATCCGGCGCGTAGAGTTTCGGCAGAATATGCTCTCGAATCGATTCAAACTGCTTGATCGCCTCCTGGATACGTTTCTCAGTCTTGAAAAGCGCAAAACCCGGGTCAGACGACACTTTGCCAATTTCCATCCAGACCTCGGATGGTCGCATTGGTCTGACTTTGCGCATGGGCGCAAAATACCAGTCCAGCGTTTCTTTTATCTGGGCATCATGCAACGGGGAAAGATCAACTGACTTTGTTCGCTGTGCCGCATGTTCCCCTGCGCGATAACCGGCGACAGCAGACCAGCTGGATATGCCACTGCCACTGATACCCGACATCAGATGCGGGCAGGACGTGCCATAGCCAGCGCCATACAGGCCAGGGATATTGGTCGCGCCATTCAAGTCGATATGCGGGCCGCTGCCGCTCATCGTACCGATTACCACAAAAGGCCCCAGCTCAAGAATATCCTTGCGGGGGTCAATGCCAAACTCATTGAACGCCCGCTTCACCGTCGGGCTGACTTCGTAAAGCAAGTCGATATCTTCTTGCGGGACATGACGCAGATCGAGATAGCAAGGCCCGCGGCCTTCAATGTTTTCAGTGATGATGGCTCGCGCAATCTGGAACAAGCCCGACTGTTCAGCCCAGATCGGGTCATATTTTGACATAAAGCGCTCACCCGCCTTGTTGATAAAATGTGCGCCCACGCCCTGAATTTTTGCCTGACCCGGGGTGAAAAACTGCTTGTTGAAGTAACTCCAGGCGGCGAACTGCGCAAACTCCATGCCGGCAAAATCAGCCCCCACGCGCCAGGCAGCAGCATGTCCTTCGCCAGTGCAATGGTCGGCAAATGCGTAATGAATCTTCGGGTAAAACGGGCCTACATTGAGAATGACATTCTTGGCACGGAACACATGCACCTGGCCAGTGCGCACCTCCACCCCGATCGCGCCGGAAATGCTCCCCTGCGTGGGACGCTTGCCATCGCTGGTGAGCAAATCAACCACTGCCACTTTTTCAATGATCGTAACGCCTGCAGCCTTCAGCCGCTTGCGCAGAATTTCCATGCACACCCGGCCATCAACCCCGAGTGTGGTGCCTAACTTGTGGCCGCGTACCTTGACGTATTTCAGCGCGCCATCCGGCTGCCGTGAATAAGGCACACCCCAGTCAATCTGCTCCTGTACCCGGTCATAACTCTCCCGCACATACTGGGCAACCCAATCCTGATCGGCGAGATAATTCGCACCCACGGCGAACTCGTTGATCCAGTCCGTCATCTCTTCCCCTTCAACCCGCTTGTAGGGGGCAAATTGGCTATGGACGTAGGTCATCGGGCCGGCGCGTGCGATCACCGCTTTTTCTACCAGAATGACCTTGGACCCGAGTTCTTTAGCGCGCAACGCTGCCCGCGCCCCGCCAATACCCCCGCCCACCACCAACACATCACAATCAAAATTCAAACGTTCCATAAAATAAGTGTCCCTGTAATTAAATAAGTGTCCCTGTAATTAGAGAATGCTGGCCATATTGGGCATCAAAATCGTGTTTTGTGAAATCCACACCGTACGGCGCACCAACAGGAACCCCGCCGCAACGCTGCCGCGCCATAGATCTTCACGCCGTCCAGCGATACCGGAATCATCATCGAGCAAGCGGTTACGTACCAGCTGGATGACTGAATTCACGCGGTAAGTCTCCGGCCTCTCCTGGGCAAACACTTCGATATTCGATATCACCCGAATTTCCCGTGGTCGCGGGTCGTTGCTCGACACACCCGCCGGATTCGCGAGGCGCATGGTGCGCAACAGCAGCGACTCATGGTCATCGTCATAATGATCCGTATCAAATTTGCGGAAATCCTTTTCCCGATGATCGCGTATGTGGTGGCTGCGCCGCGCCGGAATTGAATAATGAATCTCCGGGGCGATCAGTTCCATCCATTCGGTATAACAATATTCATCCAGCATCCGGGCTTCTTTTGCCAGGAGATAGTGAAAGGCTAAATGTGTTTCCGGCGTTGCCATCTTCAGTGCCTGATCAGCCATGGGAGCGCTCCTTGTGACGCAAATTTTCGGTGGGCGGAATGTCCTTCGCCGAATTCGCCTGCATGTATTCGGCCCAGCGACGGTAGTAGCCACGAAAGCCGTTGTCGGAAATACGCTTTTCCACCAGGCCAGGATAGATTTCATGGCGCGCTTCAAGCCCTTGCCCCATGGTGTAATCCGAATACTGGTGACGCCCCAGGGTGCCATGCAAGGTCGTCGTGATCCGTTCCATGTTCGCGCAATCATCCATTTCGAACATGCCGGAAGTGCCCAGCATCCGCGCGTTAAAGCGCACCATTTCCTGCTTTAGCTCATCGGGCAATTCTTTGTCGACCACCGTCCACATCCAAATTTCACATTCATCCGGACCTTTGGGATGAATCTGACGGTAAGTGAAGCCCGGCACGAAAAGAAAATTCGGGAACATCCCGCCGTCGATCGAGGAACCAATGAACTGCGCCCGTTCCGCCCCCAGTCGCTCAATGTAGCGAGGACGCTGACGATCCACATAAGCCATCCACTGTTTTGGGTCACGGAACAGGGCATACGAGCCATAGCCATCGCTATGCGCATTCCAGCCATGCCCCGACACCGTCGCCGAGATGCCCGGCGGCCCGCCCGGCTCAATACCCACGGGCAAGCGCATCGTTGCCCGACTCATATTCACTCCGGCCGCCACGGCATGGGCAGCAAACACATGATAAGTATCAGCGACGATATTTTCTGCCGCAAGCTTCCAGTTGCATTTCAGGCGCTGGCGCATGGTGCCGCCGACAAACTCAACCCCGGTGGGTAGCGGATCAAAAATGGTGTCCAGGTACCAAGTAAAGTCACCCAGAAAATCCTTCAGAGAGGCTGTCTCGTCATCAAAATTACCAAACCACAAGCCTTTGTAGGATTCGATCCGGATTGACTTCAGACCAAACTCAGCCTTGCGCGCACCGTAGGAAGCCTCACCTTCCGGCCGCACGTCAATCAAACTGCCATCGATGCCAAACACCCAGCCATGGTAAGTGCATTGAAAGGTTTTCGCCCGCCCTTCTTCGGCCTGACAAAGCAAGGGGCCGCGATGCGTACAGGCATTCAGAAACGCCTTGATCGAACCATCATTCTGGCGGATCACCAGAATAGGGTCTTCACCCATAAACGTGTTGAGAAAATCCCCGGGCTTCGGTAATTGGGTATCGTGCGCCAGAAACAGCCAGGCACGGCCAAACACCTGATCCAGTTCGACACGGTACAGTGCTGGGTCAGTAAAGATTTGGCGGCTAACCTGCCCGCCCTCGTTCTTCACTAACGGGGGAATGGTTGGCTTCAGCGAAGTCATATGTGTAATTACTCCTCATGTATGCATTGCAGCAAAGCAAGATTAAAATGGCCCGGCCTTCCACCTACTTAAGCTATTTTCATGGCGCTATTATCCTCGCTCCACAGCCTGACGCAATGCCTTTATTGGGATAATCATCATTCACGTAATGAATTCTGTAGAGTAAATATGTGGTCACTCATTTATAGTTTCCGACAACGCTTCTTCCCATGAGTGAAGTGCAAAAAAAAAGCAGCAACCATAAGGTTGCTGCTTGGTACTGCGCAATGCGCGTCAGCCTGCACCTGACGAAAAGTCGGCGCTGGCAATACGGAAACTTACACCGCCGTATAAGCGCTGGAGAAGGAATCCACCCACTCACGTGCAGTGTAAAAAATACCTCGTGCCATTTCTTCTTCTACCCAGGTGATAACTGGCATATCCGGGTGAGCCGCGTAACCCAGGCCGCCAAAGGTTTCATTACGGATACCACTGGGATCAAAGAAGTAAATAGTTTCACCCCGTGTAATGCCATGACGGGAAGGCAGGAGTTCAATCTTGACGCGGTTCTTGGACAGCACGTCACCCGCATGCAGGATGTCATGCCAGCCATCCAGGAAAAAAGACAAATGATGGAAGCCATCAGTCGGCGCGCCAACAATGGCAATGTCATGCGGCTTAACGGTGCGCGTCATAAAGGCGGCTGCCATCACTTTATGGCCTGGCCCAACCATGGCTTGCTCGGTCAGACGAAAATCCAGCGCACCCTTCAGGAAATCATGACAATCAGCCACATGGTTGATGCCTTTTTCAGGATTCAATTCGCCCAGAATCAGGCAGTGATCCAGCCAATGTACGCCAATGCCATGCCTTGAGTCGGGCCAGGGATCAGGATTCATCACGCCGACATCCTTACCCAGAAAATCCTTCTGAGCAAAAAGATACATCCGCTGACCGCTAGGCAGCATAAAGCTGATCGAACGGCCGCAAAATGTCAGCTCGCCCGCTGCATGCTTACTCACTGCAACACCTGCATCCGCCACCCGCTTACCCAGAACATCAAGGTCTGCATCGTTCTCTACTTTATAAGCAATATGATCAAGCTGCGCACGGTCAGAGGGTCTGAGCACGACGGAATACTTGTCCCATTCATCCCAGCATTTAAGGTACGTGGTGCCATCGCTGTCACGATGGGTAACATCCATGCCAACCACCTTGGTGTAGTGGTTAACAGAGGCAGCAATGTCCATCACGCGTAAAGAAACGTGACCAATTCGGGTAACTCCCATGAGACTCTCCTTATTCCGTTATTAGATTGATAAAAACACATTCAGGCAAACATCTGGTAAAGCCGTCAATTTCATATGGTGAACTAACTATACCGTTTATACCTTGGCAGGTGGTGAGAAAATGCCGCCCGCTTCGGGGATAACATAACGCCCCCGGTAAAACATCAGCGGTAATGCCGTCTCATTTACGGTAAAGCGCTCTACACGCCCGATCATTATGACATGGTCGCCCCCTTCAACACAACGCTCGGTTGAACACTCGAACACTGCTGCGCAACCCGGGAACAAGGGCACCTCGCCCAGCCCGTGTTCAAATGCAACACCATCGAACTTTTCAGTCGAAGGCCGTGCAAAACGATCTGACAACGCTTGCTGATCTGCCGCCAAAACATGCACCGCAAAATGTTTGGCTTTGGCAAACGCCGGGTAACTGAAGGCTTTGACTCCAATACTCCACAGCACCAGCGGCGGGTCAAGCGAGAGTGAATTAAAACTATTCGCGGTTACGCCAATCGCGCCACCCTGCTCATCACGTGTCGTAATGATGGTAACGCCCGTCGCAAAGCTGCCCAGCGCATTACGAAATTGCTTGGTATCCATGCTTTATATCTTTTATCGTTAATGGATTATAGATCATCGCCACCGGCAGTCGTCATAAACCCGCGCATGCCGATACCACCATCCGTATTGATAAAGGCACCCGTTGTTGCCGACGAATTCGCGCGCGACGCCAGCAGCACATAAGGCCCGCAATAATCCGCAGGCGACGGCATAACGTGCAGCGGGGTGATATGTTTCACCATGTCTTCAAGATTATCCAGCTGATTCAGTTTGGTGCCTTCCGTGCCTGTTGCCTTCAAGCCACCCAGCTCGGTTTTCATGCCACCCGGCGCTACGCCATTCACGCGCACTTTGGGGGCTAATTCATAGGCGAGTTGTTTGACTACACCCACCAAGGCGTGTTTGGATGCGGTGTAAATAACGCCGCCACCATCAGGATAAAAGCCGGCGTTAGAGATGGTAAAGATGATATTACCTCGTGTTTTGAGCAATTCCGGCACGGCAGCCTTCACGCCCAGAATGCCCCCTTTGACGTTTACCGCCATGAGCTCGTCAAACGCCGGGCCGATTTTGTCGGCATCGGTATGCGCGAGCTTCATGAAAAAATCAAAAATGCCGGCATTGGCAATAAACGTATCCAATTTGCCAAACTTGGTCACAGTGGCTTTGACCGCCTTGTCGTTATCGGCATACTGGGTGATGTCCCCCTGCGTCACGCACACCTTATCGCCAAAATCCTGAGCAAGTTTTTGCACTTTAGCCGCGTCACGCTCAATCACGCCCACGCGGGCACCCTCTTGAATAAATCGTTCAACCAGTGCGCGGCCCAAGCCGGAACCACCACCGCTGATTAATGCCACATCATTTTCTAACCAACCCATGCTCTTCTCCTTGAAATAAAAAAACCCAGGCAACCTGCAATGATGCAAGCGGCCTGGGTAGTTTAAACCAACCGATTATTGACGCGAACGAATATATTCAATCGTATAGACGCTAACTGGAATCGGATCAAGCGACACGCGGAAGTTCAGCGTGGTGCACTGGTTTGCCTGAACATCGATGGCTGAAGCGGAATCCCATGTCCAGCGACCTTTTTTCGCAGCTGCCGGCAACTGACCAGAAGAATGGCCAACACCCAACATCCAGAGCTTCCAGAACTCGCCTTTGCGGTCATACACTTCGCTCAAGGCACCGAAGAAGGATTCGGCCTCAAAATACAATGTACGATGGCCAACGGGGTGATCTGCACGCTTAGGTACCATATCCACAACATAGACTTTACGCAGACTCCATGGCGCTTCTACCCAACAACTACCCTTGCCACCCCATGCGGGATAACGCCAGTCAGCGGTTTTGTAGTCATCCCGCAGTTTGGCATCGTTGTGCGAGTAGTAAGGCACCAGAATATTCTTGGTACCCAGATACTTCCAGGTGAAGTCACTGACTTTGCCATTAAAGCCACGGAATTCCTCAATCATGACGTTGGAACCCAAAAATGGGTCTGTCGTGGCTGCTGTGGATAGACGGCGCGCACGACGCTGAAAGCCCAGATAGAGCTGGCCATCATCATCCCGTGAGCTATCCGCACGACGTTTGAACAATACGGCCGTATCCTTCAAATCCTGTGGCGATTTCACAACAAGGTTGATGTAGTTGTAAAACTCGTCCGATCCTGGCAAATTAACCGGCGCATTGATGGTACGGAACTGGGTGTTCGATAATGCGCCTGGACCAAAAGTCACCGTACGGTTGATTTTTCCGGTATTGCCATCGCGATATTCCCATACGAAGGGGTCAACGTTGATGTCATCCGGCACTTCGAGGCCATAGCGATTGTTCCACACCAGTTTTTCGGCTGCATTCGGGTCACTTGCTGATGGCTCATACGGGAAGGGCATGCCACCAGCATAGCCTTCGATCTTGCCCTGACCAAAAGCCACCTTGGCTTGTGCTGCTGTTTTTTTCGAGGCAGCGATATAGGCAGCAGGTGCAGGATCAGAATAATTCTTGCCTACACGAATGCTGGTATTCCCCGCTTTGATCTGATTGTAAACCTGGGGCGCCAGCACATCCTTGAACTGATCGGCGTTGGTTTTATCAATGACCACCCCTTCTTTAACCCCGGGGGCCGTCGGGAAACCCTTGGCGTAGGGGTGGAAGAATGCGTCAATTTCTGCATCCGTGGCAGCAAATGCGCTACCCACAACACCCATCACCAGACTGGTAATGAGTGGTGCCATGTGTTTTTTCAACTGTTTCATCATGGTTCCTTTATTTGATTAGAAAAAATCAGAACTGGTATTGCATGTTGAAGAAGATTTCATCTTCTTTATGTGCTGTACCGATCGAGCCAGCTTTAAAGCGGCCGAGCGCTTCCAGCCCACCTATGCCACTATCCACGTACGGAAGAGGCGTGCCATTGGGTGCCAGGGTTCCCGTGGTACCACGGCCATCTGCCATGACATAGCGATCCATGTTGCCTGTCTGCCATTTGTAGTTGGCACCCACCTTGAACTTCAGCTTATCGCTGTAGAGGAAGGTGACATTCGGCTCGATGACATTGGCACGCGCTTCAATATCCCGCGCAAAGATAAATTTCGGGTTCAAGCGATCTTGCATGTACTGCGCGCTGATCACCAAAGTGAAGAGATGATTATCCTTCACGCCGACTGTACCTTCTTTCACAGGACTGCCACCAACGGCCGACGGAACGCTTGTTTCCTGGAAGCCATTGATATGCTGCCAGAAGAATTGCGCAGATACCAAGGTGGTACGCTCAGGGTTGATCCAATCGATCTGGCTCGCACGATCCAGACCAATCACGCTGCGCCATACCTTGTGCCTGGAATACATACCACTTTCAAGTGTATCGACAAATTCTTCGCCGTGACTGAGTGCACCTTCCAGACGAACCGTAGTATTCAGTGCTTCAATATTGAAATCCATTGAGCCGCCGAGCACGCTGATGCGTGGATACACCATATCAAACGCCAGCGCAGCAGGCCGGATAGCGTGCAGGCTGGGCATTTGCGAACGACCGGCCAACGCATTGAGCGAGAAAGCGATCGTGCCATCCTTGCTCACGCCTTCAAAACGCGTACCGATCTGGGTATTTTTAAACTTCCAGTCAGGCAGGTCTACGTTACGAAGACCGGCAAAGTGATTCGGCAGGGTGACAGCCACACCACCAATGGGGCTGGCGCTTGGGCCAGGGAATAAACCAAGTGCTGCCGCCGGTGCCAGGTTACCAATTGTGCCACCATAATCCCACAGGCTTTTGATCGCGCGGAAGAAGCAACCGGCATCAAGCGCGACGTTTGACGTACCGCACTGACCGAGATTGTTCGGACGGAACTGGTCAAAATTCCACACCACTTGCAAATTACGCTCGGAAAGCGAGTCGCTGGCACCCATACGGTAATTGGTTTGCAGAATCCACATCGGGATGCGGATATCCTCAAACTCGTCATAGATGCTGTTGCGCGAATAATCCATCGGATTGATCACGTCCAGCACGCGGAACAAGTCACTACGACCCCAGACCACCTGCTGCTTACCGACTTTCACGTTGAACTGTTTGCCGCTATCCAGATCCCATGTCTTCTGGGCATAGAACTCGCGGATGAAATCGAGACGACCGTTAAATTCTGGCGCCTTGAGTTGGTTGCTGGTGAGCGCACCATAACCGCCAAAGTCAGCACAACCACGGCGATCGACATCGCAGGGGCGGACGGGAACGGCCAAATCAAGCTGACCAAAACCATTCGCATCCTGATAGGCTGTATTCCAGCGCTGCCCTACATGTTGTAGACCCTGATTGGGGTTGCTGGCAGGCGTTGAGTCCTGCTGACCTGTAAACCCAAGGTAGAATGGAGGCAAGCCAAAAGAACCGCCTGGCGCGTTTGCCGGGATAGCAATCGCTGAACCGCCATAAGGCGCTGTGGTTGCTGTTGCGCCGGGTACCCCAAAGAAATTACTGACGCCAGACGACTCAGCCATGTTGATAGCGCCACCGGCATTCTTGCCATACTCTTCGTCATTCAGGTCATACACGCCATCGTACGTTCCGCGGAAGATGCCTTTGAAAGACCAGCCATCACCGAGTTCGCGCTTGTGTTCAACCTTCAGGGTATTACGAAATTTGGATAGCCCGACGCGATTGCCGGTGGCATCCTTGCCGCGCATGCGCGTGTCGTTTTCGTAATAGATTTTGGTTTCGCTATCATTCAGCGTTGGCAATTCATCGGCATGCACTGCCGGGATACCGAAACTGGTCAACAGCAATGGAACGAGGCTGGCACGCAGCCACCGGGTCACCAGCGCCGACTTTTCGTGTCGTTTCTGAGTCATTAACTTCCCCTCCTGAGGTTAAAAATTAGTCGCACTTAACAGCGTGCGAGCTTGGTTGAAACTTACTGTGCTTACTTTGTTTTGTTGACTGCCATGAATTGAAGTCCAACGAAAACAGCCTAACAAAACACCTCATCTCCCGCTTTTTTCTACTTACTTTTTACATTGCCATAACAGATAAGCCGTCACGTTGCGCAAAATACATCAAAAAAGTCACTAAATCAATTTTTTTGACCATGTTGCCAAATTACAACATGAAGTTGAGATTTTTACCGGTGACAAAACGCTCATCAATGTCGCACAACCGATGCAGCAATCGCAGCTGGCCGTTGCCATCACGACGCCAGATGTCTTTACGTGAGTAGCTGTAGGTCATTTCTTCATAGATGCGGCGGTTGCGCACTACCAGGCAGTTGGTAAACACGCGATATTCGCCTGGCTTTTCACCTTCATAGACTTCCATGTTGTTGATGAAGTGCCGCACAATTTCACGCGGGTCAGCCGTCCATTGCATGGGGGATTCGCTTTGTCTCACGCGCATTTCAAGATAATAGTAGTTTTCGTTCAGGCTATAGGTGCTGTCTTTGCCGGTGTAGCGATTGTCCTTGCGAAAACGTAACTGCCGATTGACAGCTTGATACAGAATGTCTTTATCAATCAGGGTGTCAATCCATTCACGCAGGTTCTCTTCGCAAATCAACCGCGCTTCGCGATAAATTGTCTGCTCGATTTCATGGTAAATATCATGCGTTACGGATTTTAATGCGTCCATGCGAACTCCTTCTTTTTTTTGGCGCTGAGTGATTGATAAAAATTATTACCGGCCTAAAAACTCACGCTTCCACGCATCCGGATCTTTGTTGAGCAATTCATCCCAGTCTTTTGCCATCAGGTATTCGCGATAGGCGCGGTAGTACCCCCGATAGGATGTTTCGCCCACCGATGAAGGGCCGATGATTGCGCCACTTTCTTGATCCACCTTATCGTCCCCCAGACCCATTTGCGCATTAAGCCGACCTTTACGTATCTGTCGCCCACGGTTGAGATGGGTCATGGATTCCATGTTGTCGGCATCGTCCCCCTCGAGCATGCCGGCCGTGCCAAAGGTGCGGGTTGCCATGTCCAGAATGGCTTCTTTCAACTCATCGGGCATGTTCTTTTCAACAATACCCCAGGTAAATACTTCAATGTGATGCGGGCCGCGTGGCGCCCATACCTTGAAGGTATTGGTGCCCCACAGATAGGAGTTATTAGGGAATACGGTCGAATTGAAGTGGCTGCCGTAATACCCGCCACGCGTCTTGCCCATTTTTTCTGCTACTTTTTTGCGGTTTTCACCGTACCATTTGCGTGCCATATCGCCCGCTTTACCACCGAGCAAGGCGGGACCAGCATCGGTAAGAATACCGAGGCCGTGGCCAAAACGGGTGGTAATCTGAACGCCAGCACCGGCAGGCGGCACCATTTTGTTGCCAGACATGGCGGAGAGCTCACCTCCGAGCACACTTAACGAGGCGGCATGGGTCCAGCCGACGTGGTAGGCATCACCGACAAAATTTTCTGCCGGTGTTTTCCAGTTGCATTTCAGCAAACTACGCGATGGAGGACCGACGAGTTCAGCGCCACCCGTTGAATCCATCCAGACATCAAGATAGAAGCGGAATTCGCCAAGGTAGTCGTACAGGCTAGGCGCTTGCTGGTCAAAGTTCCCATACCAAAAGCCCATATAATTTTCGGCACGAATTTCGGTCAAGCCGTGAGTCGATTTGTCGAGTACCCCTTTATAAAATTCGTTTTCGAAGGGTACTGCCTGCAACGAGCCATCCAGACCGTAGGCCCAGCCGTGGTAAGTACAGGTAAATGCGCGGGTATTGCCGGCTTCAGCTGAGCAAACCCGCGTGCCACGGTGAGCGCATACATTGAGGAATGCCTTGACGCCGCCATTCATTTGGCGAACGACGATGACTTCGTCTTCACCCATGATGGCCGTAGTGAAATCACCCGGATTAGGAATCAGGCTGTCGTGGGTGAGAAATAGCCAGCAACGATCAAAAATTCGCTCGAGTTCAAGCTGATAAATTTCTTCATCCCAGAAAATTCGTTTGGCTTGCGTGCCATTACGAACATCGACCAGACTTTCAATATTTAACATGATAGGGCTCCTCTCTTCTTCGTCTTGGGAAAGAATATGCTTTGCTGTTGGGAACAGCAGCCGTCAGCGGGACACGTACGATTCGAGATACTCTGTCAGGAATTGCAGACGGTCGTTACCCCACCACATCTCGTTGCCGACGAACATGGCAGGCACGCCGAAGACACCGCGGGCGTGGGCCTCTTTGTTGATTTCGTTATAACGGCGGGCGGAATCCTCACCTTGCGTATAGGCGAGAAACTCATCACCCGACCAGCCGAGACTGACGGCGATCTTGCGTAAAACAGCCTCGTCAGACATATCCTCGCCCTGCCCCCAGACAGCCAAATACAGGCGATGGACGTAGTCGCGTTGCTGGCCACGGTCGATTGCATAGAAAGTGCCGCGATTGGCCCGCTCGGAAGCATAAGTGGGCGGAAATTTAAGCGGTACGTTGTAACGCTGGGCCCAGCGTTCCATATCGGTCGTCAGATAGCGCAATTTGGGGGGGACCTGGCGATTGGAGGGGCCGTTGTTACCGGCGGCAAGCTTGGCGGCCTGGAGGTCAATCGGTTTGTAACACAGCTCGAGTCCGAAACGATCGGCGATGGCACCGATCTGCGTTTCTGCCAAATAGGCGAACGGGCTCAGGAAATCGAAGTAGAAGTCGAGATGTTTTTTCATTGGAATGGTGTCTCCTCAGCGTCCGCAATCAGTTGCCTTGCTGGCTCAGTTTCTTGTGCAACTCAGCCCAGCGCTGGCCAGAGATGCGCGCACCTTCAAGATAGGATTCCGGTACGCTATCAAAGCGATACGGCGGTCGCGCGGGACCGGCGTTCATCCACCCGCCGGCGTTGAAACGCGCTTTTTCGAGTTGGACGTTGTAGGTCGAGAATTCCTTGAATGAGCCATTCGGCATTAGCGTTTGGGCGGTATGGAGGATGGCATTTTGCAACTCGGTGGCTTTCGTCCAGTCACCGGTTTGTTTCGCTTTGATCACTTCATCACGCAGGTGCAACGCAGGCAGCGGGCCACAGTTTGTGCCACTCGTCCAGAAGGCGGTAATATTTTCCGGATCAATTCTTGCCGCTGGAACATAGTCCATATCGATCGGCAGGAAGCGGATTTTCCCTTTGGTTAACATCAGGTCGAGATAAAGGGTAGCAACGCCGATATATTTGCAGGTAACCACCTGCGGGATATCGGCGACCTGCGCCCAGAAAGGCCGTGGAAAATCAAATTTAAAGGCTTCGGGATTGGCATAAACCGCGATCGACATATCCGGCACAGCTTCTGCGACATCATGGTAGAAGCGTACGGCACTTTTGGTATCGCAAATCTGCCACATAGGCAAGCCCAGCATGGTGCCATCCGCACCGATATCGTAGGCTTCTTTGGTTTGCTGAATCGTGTCGCGCGTGTTAGTGGTGGTGGTGCCGCAGAAGTAAGGCACACGCCCACGCACGGTCTCGACCATCGTGCCAATGACTTTACGTTTTTCTTCCCATGTGAGTGAAGCACCTTCACCAAACGTACCTAACGAAAGAATGCCATTGACACCTGACTTTACCAGCTCTTCAGCAACGCGTGCCACTTCATCCAGATCAACGGTATCCGTCATGCGCCAATCATCGGCACCAGGCTTGGCGGGTGTGGGCATAATGGCCCAAGCACCATTAATGTCGTTAACAGACAACACGCGAGAGGTGTTACTCATTTGTAAATCTCCTTAAGAATTTTAATAAAAACGGTCGAAATGCAATTGCTGCGCTGGTACCCGCTTGTCCAGCAGCAATAACCGCTGAATTGCGTCTGTCATTGGCGGCGGGCCACAACAGTAAAACTCGTAATTTTCAAAGCCTTGAATCAGTTTTTGCTGCATGACTTCATGAATGAAGCCTTGATCGCCTTGCCAGCCCTCAGTAGGTGTGGATATCGCGGGAATGATGGTTGCACGTTCGGCCATGAGCGGATCACGCGCAAGAAGCGCTTCGATGCACAGGTCATTAGGGGTGCGCGCGCCATAGAAAAAGGTGATTTTTCGATTCGCCAAACGAGGATCGCGCACAGCGGCACGCACGATCGAGACCATAGGCGAAAGGCCAGAGCCGCCACCAATACAAACAATATCACGCGGACTTTCGGGACGAAGATAAGCCAAGCCATACGGGCCATCAATTTCGATTTGATCGCCTGTTTTAAGCTGAGTAAACAGCACACCGGTACCCCTACCCTTGGGTACGTGTCGGATAATGAAATTCCAGGTGCCGCCATCTATGGGCAAATTGGACATGGAATAAGCTCTCGCACCCTCAACGCCCGGCAGATGCAACAAGGCAAACTGCCCTGGCAGGAAAGCTGCCGGTTCGGGCGCCTGGAAGCAAAACTCAGTTAAATCGTGCGTGAGTTTACGTGCTTCAACCAAAGTGGCTGCCACTCGTGCCGGACGATGCAATGGCACATAGTCACTTTTTAGCCGTACCTTGATGACGCAGTCACTGGTCGGCTCACACTGACAGGCCAATCGCCGACCTCGCTCACGAGCCCGCGCCGAAAGCCCTGGCGCTTCAGGCCATAGCTCTTTAACATCGCCGGAAACCACTTCAAACATGCAACTACCACACCCGCCCGAGTTGCATTCGTAAGGGAAGCCCATGCCTTGGCGCAAGGCTGCGCCAAGAAGGGTGTCGTTAACAACAGAGAATTCTTCACCTGTACCATCAACCTTGATCGAAAAACCAGTTTCCATAAATCAGGACTCTAGCGAGCAATAAATGCCTTGACCAAGGCCAGTGTTTTATCCAACTGCTCCATTTGCGGAATATGGCCTGATTGATCGATGATCTCAACGCGAGAATTCGCAATACGCTTTTGAAACTCCTCAGCGTAAGCCACGGGGATGAGTTTATCCTGCCTGCCCCAGATAATGAGCGTAGGCACATTAATCCGGTGAATCCGCTTGGCCAACCCTTGATCGGGGAAAGGCCAGATGAATTTGGCAACGCAGCCCAGCGACCATACGGTGTGCGCTATATGCTTGACCATCATTTCAGGATCAGCAGGCGGGGTGAACATGGCCTGCGCGGCGGGAATGGAGGGGTCGAGAAAAAGATAACTCGGCAGGTTCTGCGGCTGATCAAGATACAATTGATTGGTCAGCACCGGAATGTCATCGCGCCACAAACCAGCGGGGTCGAGCGGGATGATCTTGCTGAAAATATCCTGAAAATGCGCTGCCAGATCACACATCAACATGCCGCCAAAAGACTGGCCGATGGCTACGGGACGCTTGAGGCCTAACTTGCGCAGAACTTCCTCGTAAATAAGCACGAGATCAAGAAAGGTATCCACCTTGTGAATGGCATACGGGTCGCCAAAGGTTGTCCCCGGCATTTCGGGTGCATAGACCGTGTGGGTTTCAGCCAGCCTGTCGAGAAACTGATCCCAGTACAAACCAGCGGCAGGGTGAAGATAAACCAATGCCGGACCGCTACCCGCAATTTTGACACGAACATCTATCTGATCATTCCAGGCCTTGACGACTTCTGTACGCTCCGGGCCTTTGATAACTACTTGTGTAGACATTAAATTCTCCTGATCTTGTGTGTGCGCTGAACTTCGTATAGTCAGCACATCGGGACTGAGTTAAACCAATCGATAAAGGTAGGAAAGGTTACGTAAAACCCCTATTTATGATTAGCGTGCACCACTCGGCCACCAGCGATTTTCCCAATTTTCATCCTCCCAGATTCCCTTTAATTTGGGCAGAATATGCTTGCTGATCATGTCGATATTCTTCATAACCAACTCATGCGGCATGGGACCGATATGAACCATGATGACCAGGTGACCGATACGGAAATTTTTGACCATTTCAATCAGCTGCTGGGCGACAGTTTCTGGCCCGCCAACAATCGCGCATTGATTGTCGACCAGCTCTTTGTAGTCGATCGTGCGCATCTTCGGAACAATGCCAAAGTCACCCGGGTCTTTGATAATGAATTCCAGCCCCTTGATATCAACATAACCCGGCAGCCCCAGTGATTGCATGGGGATAGCGCCAAGACCTGTACGGTAGCCTTGCTCAATATACGGACCATATTCACGGTGAGCTTCTGCATCTGTTTCACCCACAAATACCGCCTGGACAAACGACAGGCGATAGGGGTTACGATCTTTCCCGCGCTCTTCGGCCATATCCCAATAGCGATCAAAAACCCGCTTGCCGGTAAGCTTGGGGCCAAACCAGCTGAGATACAGAAAAGCATCGTCATTATCAATAATACCGGCCAGCGTGACGGGGTTACCAATCGCTGGCGCCCATACCGGGGGCTTATCCTGGAACGGTCGTGGCCACACGTTCACTTCTGCATATTTATTGTATTTACCATTCCACGCGAAAACCTCTTCAGAACGCCATGCTTTTTTGATCAATTCGAGATTTTCATAGAAGCGCGCGCGCGTCTCAATCGGCGGGATGCCGTTGTTACGATTAACGTCGTAACTCAGGCCAATCGGAAAGCCTGCAACCAGACGCCCCGCACTGATTTGATCCAGAACGGCATATTCAGCGGCAATCCTGAGAGGTTCTCGTGACTTCGCCAATGAGCGCCCGACGCAAGCAAGACCCACATCCAGTCCTTCACTTTGCGTGGCATAGGCCAGCGCTGACATTTGCAGGTTCGGGTTTGGCAAAATGTCATAGCTCGCCTGCTCGTGCTCGGTTGTCGCCAAACCATCAAAACCAGAACGCGCGGCATGCATCATTTCATCCAGAAAGTGCATGTGATCCTGATGCATCAACTTACGATCGACCAGCGCATGATACGGCATGGTGGTTACCGAATCGTACTTGCTTGCGTAATCCGACGCGAAATGGCGGTAAGCCAGCTGCTCAAATGCGAGTACCTTCATAAATAATCTCCAGAAATGGGTCAAAAACAAAAAATCACGCTTTTTTTTGCTTTTTTTTATAACGTGATTAAAAAAACACTAAAAACACAACAACAGCAACAGATTACGCTTCCACTTCCGCCTCGATATAAATCTCATCGCCTTCAACAATAACAGGGTAGGTTTGTAGCGCAATTTCGCAAGGGAAAGACAGTGGCTCACCCGTCTTTATATCGAAACTTCCTCCATGCAGCGGACACTCGACTACTTCACCTTCAAAATAACCATCGGTCAACATAGCAATATTGTGCGTACAGATATTACTGGTCGCATAGTGCGTTCCATCAAGATTAAAGAGGGCAATGGGCTTTAAGCCAGCCACATCAACAGGCTTCATTTCACCTGGGGCAATATCTCCAAGCTTGCAAACTTTTACACGAGTATTCATACATCAATTCCTGATGGTTTAATTAAACATTGACACCCCCGACCGATCAAGCCACGCTCAAACAGACTGGGAACGAAGCATACAATATTAAAGGCATCCAAAAAACTTGTCTATATAATAGTTTCCATTCACATAACAAATACATGGCAGCCAGCGGCGCCGCCCTAAAGAATATGAAACTTCGTTCGATCGACCTTAACCTTTTGGTAGCCTTCCACCGCCTGTATATCGACAGGAATGTCTCGCGAGCAGCGGATAATCTAGGACTCTCGCAACCCGCGATGAGCAACACCCTTAAACGCTTACGACAACTGACGGGTGACGAGCTTTTTGTCCGCACATCCGCAGGGATGGCCCCCACGCTCTGTGCAGAAGAATTAGCCGCGCCGTTGGCACAAGCATTAGCGACTATTCAAGAAACACTCAGCCACCTGACGAGCTTTAACCCGGCCAAAAGCTCACGAAAATTTGTGATCTCAGCCTTCGATATTGGTGAAAGTTATTTGATGCCGAGGTTGATGGATCGACTCGCTAAAGAAGCGCCCGGGGTTACGCTGCAGACAACCCGTGCCGGCGCCGGGGATTCACTGAAGCTTGCTTTGGAATCCGGTGAAGTTGACTTTGCCCTCGGCCATTTGCCACACCTGCAGGCTGGATTTTTTCAACGTCGACTTTTTCTGCAACATTATGTTTGCGCTTTCCGACGTGGACACCCCATGGCAGGCAGCACTTTCGGGATAAATGAATTTCAGGAGGCTGATCACTTAACTATTGTCACCGAAGGTAGCGACTACGAGTTGCTCGACAAGATCATGGCAGGTCAAGCCCCGCAGCGGAAAATAAGGCTGCGCGTATCGCATTTTCTAAGCACTGGTTATTTACTGCGGGACACCAACCTTGTCGCGACGATACCAAACAAATTGGCAGAAATTCTTTGTGGACCATTTGGGTTGGTCTACGTGCCCCACCCGATTACCCTCCCCCCAACAGACATCAATCTGCTATGGCATGCCCGATCACACCGTGACCCGGCAAGCCAATGGCTGCGCAACTTATTGTTCGATCTATTTCACTAGTGTCCGGTTAAAAATCAAATAGAATCATTTGGTTATTGGGTAATGGCGCAATGACTCCAGTAGTGTCTGGCTGCAAGGCGCATGAAATATGGGTTTTCTCGAAAATCGAGACCGACAATATCTGTAACAAAGTGTAGAGCGAGGCATTGAGATGGAGCTCTTTCTTGACGATAGCGATCAGCACGTAGGTGGAAACGGCGCACCAGATTTGCGTCTTCACCGCGTTCTCGCTGGTTCCCAGAAAGCGCTTGATGCGCAGGTGTTGCTTGATCCATTTGAAGAACAGCTCTACCTGCCAGCGGCTCTTGTACAGCGCGGCAATGGTCAACGGCGGCAACGTTGTGTTGTTGGTCAGAAACACCAACGTTTTGCCCGAATCGGGGTCTTTGAATCGGATGCGCCGCAAATGCTCTGGGTAGTCCTTGGACACGTAAAACCCGTTGAGCCGAATCGCCTGATCGCAGATCACACCGGTGCTTCGGTCGGTCTTGGTCGAGTAAACCCGATGGGCATCCATGCCGCGTTTGGCGCGGGTCACAAAGAACGCGCCGGCCTGATGTATCTTGAAGAGCCGGTCGAAGTCCACGTAACCCCGATCCATCACGTAAAACGCACCCGCTTCGATGGGCAAGATGTCGAGCACTTTGACATCGCCCATCTTGCCATCGCTGATGTGGATGAAGGCCGGGATCGCCCCGCGCAAGTCCAGCAGCGTGTGCATCTTCACCGCCGCCTTGGTGCTGCGAAACGGAGCCCAATCGAACAGGCTCAAACACAAGTCGATGGTGGTCGAGTCCAGCGCGTAGACCGTCGCATCGAGTTCCAGTCCCGTTGGTTCTGCGGCGTAGAGGTTCCTGGCTCGCACGATCAAGCGCATCGCAAGCGCGTGATAAATGTGCCAGTCCCGCTGATTCAGCGCATCCGAGAGAGTCGATCGTGCGGGTATGCTGCTCAAACCCATGTGAAACAGCTTGGATTGATTGGATGCCAGGCAGACCTCGATGTCGCGCAAAGACTCGCGCCACGTCAATTGCGAGAATGCCATCACGCGAAACAGGTCGGCGCAACCCAAAGTGCGCACACCCGCATCGCCGCCATGACGGTCGATGATGCGCCCGAAGGTCTTCCACGGCACATACTCCATGACTTGCGCAAACAGCGTCTTGCCCACGTTCATACGTCACCCCAAGCTCTCCAAACCCGGAATGATCGCAAATGCGCAAGATGAAATTCAAATCGTGGACACCCATGAATCGCTTGAAACCCTTATCATTGTTGGCGTTGCCGTCGGTACGTCTCAATTTAACCGGACACTAGTGGATCTATTTACTGAGTAACACTTCAAAAACTGACTAGGCTGCACCTTGCAAATTAGCAGTTTTTATTGACTTGAGCCGGGCCTCTTGCTATATTAGTTCCTGTTAGAACTAATTTCTCGCGTCATCATTTGTGTATGCCACAGACAACTTTCCGCTCCACACTGAGGGAGCTCGTCCGCTGCTATCAGGCCTTCGAGGGGTATGCCAGTTCCCACATCCACCAGCAGGGGCTGACAATTTCCCAGTTTGACATCCTTGTCACATTGGGCAATGGTCAAGGCATGACACCGAAAGAATTAGTAGAGCAAACCTGGATAACCAAAGGCACACTGACTGGTGTAGTTGATCGTCTGCAGCTCAAGGGCCTGGTTAAACGAACACCCAGTACCCTCGATGGCCGTAGTCAGATCATCACGCTGACGAAAAAAGGGCAAAAGCTATTTGAGAAGGTATTTCCTGAACACTTGGCGTACATGGGTCAAGCTTTCGCGCATCTCCAAGCGAAAGAAATCAGCCATGTCGAAGAAGTCCTGGGCAATTTACGCCATGCGTTTGAACTTCAAAAAAATAAGGAAGGGAACCTATGAGACAGACCAGTTCAACAACCTACACGGGAACAGCCATTGCCTTCCACTGGCTTATGGCGCTGCTGATTTTTGCCGCCTTTCCCCTCGGCGTATACATGCACGAGCTACCCTTATCACCCATTAAACTTCGGCTGTACAGCTACCATAAATGGATCGGCATCACCGTGCTGGTGCTCGCCACTTTGCGCGTGCTGTGGCGTACCTCGCACCGTCCACCGGCGCTACCAGCCTCTTTGCCTCGTTGGCAGCAGATCGCCACGCATGCCATGCATCATTCCCTGTACCTGCTCCTGTTACTCATTCCTCTTTCTGGCTGGCTCATGAGCTCTGCCAAGGGATTTCAAACAGTCTGGTTCGGCATTTTTCCGCTACCTGACCTGGTTGCCAAAGACAAAGCGTTAGGAGATTTACTTCAGGAAGTGCATGAAGTATTGAATTTCACGCTGTTGGGCTTAGTCTCTTTGCATATTTTGGCCGCGCTGAAACATCACTTTATTGATCGCGACGGGATTCTCTTGCGCATACTGTCAACGCATCCTAAATAATCTATTCCCCCCCACTCAGGAGAACCATCATGATGAAGAAAATTTCTTTTTTTGCACTGGCTAGTTGCTTTGCTTCCTCTTTGTTCGCGGCGCCAGAAACTTATGTGATTGAAAGCTCGCACACCTTTCCTCGTTTCGAATACAGTCATCTGGGCTATTCAACTCAGGTACAGCGTTTTAATAAAACCACGGGGAAAATCACTCTGGATCGCGCCGCAGGAACCGGCAGTGTTGATGTGATCATCGATGCTAAATCAGTAGATACCGGCTACGCCCTGTTCGACACCCACATCCAAGGCACAGATTTTTTTGATACAGCCACATTCCCAACCATCACTTTCAAATCTGATCAGCTCACGTTTGAAGGCGACAAACTAACCTCGGTGTCAGGAGACCTCACTATCAAAGGGATTACCCAGAAGGTAAAGCTGAATGTCACTTCATTTCACTGCATGCCTCATCCGATACTTAAAAAAGAAGCCTGTGGTGCCAATGCCAGTACCAAAATCAAACGTTCTGATTTTGCAATGGGCAAGCACACGCCCTATGTCAGCGATGAAGTCACTCTAACGATTCCAGTGGAAGCCGTTAAAGAATAACCAAAAATCGTATTTGCCCCATGTTGTCGCCCGTACCAAAGGACAAGTTCTCATGAGAATTACCCAAGTTTCAACTACCACCATCTTGCTCTTTAGCTTACTCAGCGGTCTAACCGGGTGCGGGCCTAAACCCGGTAATGGCGCCCCCCCATCGGCCGGGGGTCCGGGCGGTGGTATGCCACCGGCGGAGGTTGAGTTCATTACACTCGCCCCGGGTTCAGCTACCCTGACACAGGATTTACCAGGGCGACTTGAGGCTTGGCGCACAGCGCAGGTGCGCGCACGCGTGGAAGGCATTGTTGAAAAAAGGTTGTTTGCCGAAGGCTCTGACGTCAAAGAAGGCGCGACTTTGTTTCAGATTGAGCCACGCACCTATGCCGCCGCCCTTAATGCTGCAAAAGCTGATGTGGAAGCAGCCCGTCTAGTCGTGGCTCGCTATAAACCGCTAGTTGAAATCAAGGCCGTCAGCCAGCAGGAAGTGGATGCAGCTGAAGCCCGCTACAAACAGGCGCAAGCCACACTAGCACGTGCTGCGCTGGATATGGAAAATACCCGTGTACCCGCACCCATTTCGGGGCGGATTGGACGTACGTTGGTAACAGAAGGTGCGCTGGTCGGCCGTGGGGAAGCGACAGCATTAGCCACGATCGAACAGATTGACCCAATTTATGTCACGTTCACGCAACCGGGCAGCGAACTATTGCGTCTGCAAGCGGCCGTGAAGTCCGGCACACTCAAACGTACGGCATCGACCAAGGTCGAACTCCTACTTGAAGATGGCAGCCTTTATCCGCTACCAGGAAAAATTCTTTTTTCTGATTTGGCTGTCAATCCGAGCACAGGCGCAGTGTCTGTCCGGGCACAATTTTCGAATCCAGATCGCACGCTGCTACCCGGCATGTTTGCACGGGTTCGCTTTCCTTCGGCGGTGGCAGACAATGTCATCCGTGTTCCGCAGCGTGCTGTGCAAAGTGGGCCGCAAGGCCAGTATGTATTGCTCCTTACGTCAGATGGTAAGGCAGTGCCTCAACCCGTCAAAACCGGCAGCATGGCTGAAGGCGATTTCATTATTAGCGAAGGCCTGAAAGGCGGCGAAAAAATCATCCTGAATGGTTTTCAAAAACTGCGTCCGGGCGCTCCCTTCAAAGCAATACCATGGCAAGCACCGGGTACAGCCAAGCTAACACCATCTGAAATGCCTAGCGGCAAGAAAGCAGGTTGATCCATGCTACCTAGTTTCTTCATCGATCGTCCGGTATTTGCCTGGGTCATTGCCATCATCATCTGCCTTGGCGGAGCGCTCGCCCTGCGCAACTTGCCTGTGGCGCAATACCCAGCCGTAGCCCCCCCGGGCTTGACCATCTCGCTCAATTACCCTGGTGCTTCCGCGCAAATTGTCGAAGAAACCGCCGTTGCGCTGATTGAACAGGAGATGAACGGCATCGAAAACCTGCTGTACATGGAGTCTTCTTCTGAGGTTGGCGCAGGCTCTGTCACTCTGACCTTCTCCCCGGGAACTGACCTTAACTATGCCTCTGTAGAGGCACAAAACCGCATCAAGCGGGTAGAAGCCCGGCTGCCTGATGATGTGCGTCGTTTAGGCGTGACAGTGACTAAATCGGCGCGCAACTTTGTCATGTTCTTTTCGATCATTTCACCTGATAACAGTCTTGATTCGACCGATCTTGGCAACTATGTGTCAGCCAATCTGCTCGAACCCCTACGGCGTGTACCCGGAGTGGGCGAAGCCCTGCTGTTTGGTACCGAGTATTCCATGCGGATTTGGCTCAAACCCGACAAGCTGTTTTCTTATCGCCTAACTCCGGGCGACATTACCCGTGCCGTTCGCGCGCAGAATGTACAAATTGCCACAGGCGAACTGGGTCAATTGCCAGCGGCGCCCGGGCAAGAACTGAATGCGGTTATTGTGGTACGAGGCCGTCTGGCTACCCCCGAAGAATTTGGCAACATTATTGTACGCACCAACCCGGATGGTTCAACCCTGCGCTTGAAAGATGTTGCGCGGGTTGAGCTGGCAGCGCAAAGCTATGCGCGATCGGCAAGAGTCGATGGTAAAGCTGATGCCGGCATTGCCATTCGTTTATCCCCGGGTGCCAATGCACTGGAAACCGTGCAAGCAGCAAAGGTCAAAATGACAGAACTCGCGCGCTTTTTCCCGAAGGGGAAGATTGACTGGCTGAGTCCTTATGACACCTCCCGATTCGTTGCCATTTCGATACGCGAAGTGGTGACGACGTTGTTCGAAGCTGTTTTTCTCGTGTTTCTTGTGATGTATTTATTCATGGGTAACTTACGCGCAACGCTGATTCCGACGATCGTCGTTCCTGTTGCACTTCTCGGTGGCGTGTTGGGGCTGTATGCCTTTGGTTATTCAATTAACGTATTAACCCTTTTTGCCATGGTGCTGGCCATTGGTATCGTCGTTGATGACGCGATTGTGGTCATTGAAAATGTCGAACGGCTAATGACTACAGAAAATCTAGCGCCACGCGACGCAACAAGAAAAGCCATGGGGCAAATTACCAGCGCGGTAATTGCAATTACCGTGGTGCTTTCTGCTGTATTTCTACCGATGACTTTTTTTGGTGGTTCAACCGGTGCCATCTATCGACAGTTTGCCGTCACTCTTGTCTTAACGATGGGGTTTTCCGCACTGATGGCCATGACGCTGACGCCCGCGTTGTGTGCAACTTTGCTCAAGGCACATCCCAACCAAGCTGCGGTCATGGAGCGAGGTTTTCTGGGGCGGTTTAATCGTTTTTTTACCCGAACCACCACACGTTATGTATCGGGCGTGTCGCGGCTCGTCAAAAAAACGGCTCGTTACCTTATGCTGTACGCACTCATCGTTGTCGCTGCCGGTTGGCTGTTTAGTCGCTTGCCAGATAGCTTCCTTCCTGAAGAAGATCAAGGGTATTTCGTCACCATTGTCCAGTTGCCTCCTGGGGCTACGACGAGTCGAACTGTTGACGTCCTATCCAGCGTTGAACAGTATTTCATGAAACAACCTGAAGTTGCGCATGTGGTCGGCGTGGTTGGTTTTTCATTTGCTGGCAGCGGCCAAAACTCTGCGCTTGCCTTTATCACACTCAAAGACTGGGATCAGCGAAGCTCGCGTGATAGTTCAGCGCAAGCACTGATACGCAAGGCTAACATGGCATTTTTCAGAATCAAGCAAGCGCTGATTTTTACCATCAATCCGCCACCTATCCCTGAGTTGGCTGCCGCCGGCGGATTTGACTTCCGCTTACAGGATCGTGGTGGCGTTGGGCGCGAAAAGTTAATGGAAGCCAGAAATATTGCGCTTGGTATGGCTTCGCAGAATCCTCATTTGACAGGGGTAAGACCCGAAGGCCAAGAACCTGCGCCGCAACTTTTTCTTGATGTGGATCGTACAAAAACAGAGACTTTGGGCGTTAGCATGACGGACCTGAATGAAACCATGCAGTCTGCCCTCGGTGTTGCCTATATCAATGACTTTGTTATGCAAGGCCGTGTCTTACGCGTGCAAATGCAAGCCGATGCCGACACGCGCAAGACCGTTGATACGATCCTGAGCCTGCCGGTACGGAACAATAAGGGTGACATGGTCATGCTGAGTGAACTGGTCACGCCCCGCTGGATTGTTGCGCCGCCCAAGCTTGACCGGTTTAATGGCTTGCCAGCGATGAAGCTCTCTGGCGGCTCTGCACCTGGCCAGAGCAGCGGTGAAGCACTTTCCGTCATGGAAAATATTGCAGCCAAGCTTCCCGCGGGTATTGGCTTTGAATGGTCCGGCATTGCATTTGAAGAAAAATTGGCGGGTGCCCAAGCGCCTTTGCTATTCGCGGTTTCATTGATGGCGGTTTTTTTATGCCTTGCAGCGCTCTATGAAAGCTGGTCAATCCCGTTTGCTGTCATGCTCGCAGTGCCACTCGGGATATTTGGCTCGGTACTCGCAGTCACCTTGCGAGGATTACCTAACGATGTTTATTTCAAGGTAGGGCTCATTGCGATTATTGGTCTTTCATCCAAAAACGCGATTCTCATTATCGAATTTGCACGCAAGCTCCAAGATGATGGCATGGGGTTGATTGACGCCACGCTCGAAGCTTGCCGCTTGCGCTTCCGGCCTATTTTGATGACCTCCATTGCGTTTATTGCAGGAGTTTTCCCGCTCGCAATATCAACCGGTGCAGGTGCTGAAAGTCGCCATGCCATTGGCACAGGCGTAATTGGTGGCATGTTTGCTGCGACCCTCTTTGCAGTTTTCTTTGTGCCTATTTTCTTCGTAGTCGTACGGCGTATTTTCACCGGGAAGACACTAACCCACAAGGAGCCACATGATGCATAAACTATGCGCTTGGGTGGCCACCCTCACGCTCGCAGGTTGTTCCGCAGGTTGTTCTTTTGCGCCAGCCTATCACCGGCCAGAACTCCCGGTACCTGCACAATGGCCGTCCTCTGAAAAAGTCGGCGCTGGGAATACGGCGGCTCATGAACCGTCAGGCGCCACAGCAGTACAACTTGTGAGTTGGCGTAGCTTTTTTACTGATCCTCGTTTGCAGCGCTTGATTGAAGCGGCACTGGAACACAACCGTGACATGCGCATTGCCATCGCTCGCGTAGAAGAAGCGCAGGCACTGTATGGCATCACGCATGCGGATCGTTTGCCCACAGTGAATCTTGGCGCGGCACAGTCAGCTGCACGTATTCCTGGCCAGTTGTCCCCTACCCTGCAGGCCCAAACAAACCGTCGATATGATGTTAATTTAGGCATGACGGCCTTTGAACTCGATTTCTGGGGGCGAGTAAAAAATCTTGATGCAGCCGCACGCGCGAACTTCCTTGCGACAGCCGAAGCCCGCGAGGCGTTTCGCTTGAGTTTGATCGCTGATGTAGCCAACGCTTATTACTCACTACAAGAACTCGATGAGCGGCGTCTCTTAGCGCATGCCACGATGGATAGTCGTGCAGACAGTCGTCGACTCATTGGCAAACGGCGCGATGTCGGGCTGGCGGGTGATCTTGATTTTCTAGCAGCCGACGCAGCCTATGAATCAGCCCGTGCAGAACTCGCCAATCTCGAGCGTAGCCAACGCGTAGCGAGCAATGCACTTGCGTTATTAGTGGGCACAGTAACGCAAGACTTGCCCCCAAGTCGCCCCCTGATCGACCAAGGCGAATTGCCTGCGCTGCCTGTGTCAGTACCAAGTGATGTTTTGCTGCGTCGTCCAGATGTACGTTCAGCCGAGCAACGTCTGCTTGCGGCGAATGCCAATATCGGCGCAGCACGTGCCGCATTTTTACCCCGTATCGGTTTGAGCCTGGCCTTCGGTACGGCCAGTCGAACCTTCTCCGGCTTGTTTGACGCTGGCACCGGTGCTTGGAGTTTTGCACCGTCCTTGGTGCAGCCGTTGTTTGATTCCGGGCGCACGCAAGCAAACGCTAGCCTGGCAGAGGCGCGCAAAGTAATAGCCGTTGCTGATTATGAAAAAACCATTCAGCAAGCCTTTCGCGAAGTGGCCGACGCCCTCGCTGCACGTGATCAACTGACTGAGCAGCTCAATGCATTAAACGCCACTGAAAAATCTCAAACTGAGCGCTTAAAACTCGTCGATGCACGTTACCGCGCGGGGGTGTCCAGCTACCTTGAGTTACTGGATGCGCAACGCGATGCATTCAACGCTCAACAAAGCGCAATCCAGGTGCGTCGTGCAATGCTCACCGCCGCTGCCCAGCTCTATAAGGCACTCGGCGGAGATGCACCTTCGGGTGAGTCAGGCATAGGGAAAAACAGCTAATCAGGCCGATTTCACCTGCGCATCAAATATCCTGCTCAGGTACGGCTATCGTTTCCGCCAGGGAAGTACCTGCGCTTAGGGGATGCTTCCCTGGCCACTTCTGCAGGAGTTAATGGTGGTGGCCGTGCGCTCCATGGACATGGCCATGGGAAATTTCTTCCGTCGTTGCAGCACGTACATCCGCCACGGTGCAAGAAAAAATCAGCGCCATACCAGCGAGCGGATGATTACCATCGACAACCACTTTATCTTCCGTAATATCGGTAATCGTGTATAGGCGTTCATCTTCGTCACCACGTTCAAACTGAGTGCCCATTTCGATATTATCTGGGAACAGGTTACGTGGCTCGATGATGATGAGTTCAGCGTCATACTCACCAAAGGCATCTTCAGGTTGCAACTTGACTTCAACACTATCGCCAGCAACTTTGCCCTGAATTACCTCTTCAATTCGGTCAAAAATACCGCCATAACCGCCATGCAAATAGACGAGCGGCGTATTACCCGCATCAATCAGATTGCCATCCGGATCTTTAACCGTATATTTAAGAGTGACGACGCTGTTTCTAGCGATTTGCATGAGGCTTTCCTTTACCATTTAGACGTTGAACAAGTTGATAAACCGTGGCGGCGTGCCCTTTGGGCTGCACATCGTAAAGTGCGTGCTGAACAATGCCGTTTTTGTCGACAATAAACGTAGAGCGAATGATACAAAGTTTTTTGTGGCCGTCACGCTCGCGGTATTGGCTGACGCCAAATTGACTGCACACCTCGCCTTTTTCATCAGAAAGTAGTGGAACGGACAAGCCATGCAGATCACGAAAATTTGCGTGCGAATAACAATCATCGCGTGAAACGCCGAAGATCTTGCAGCCTAATTTGGCAAACTCACTTTCATAGTCAGAAAAATCAGCGGCTTCAATAATGCAGTTGGGCGTATTGTCACGAGGGTAGAAAAACAACACGGCATGGTGCTGTCCATACACCGAGCGAGAGTCGACCCACGCCATGTCCGCATCGGGCAACAGGAAATTGGGTGCAGTGTCTCCAGTGTGCAGCATTCGGTTTCCCTTCCGGGTAAGGTCGACTTATTCTAACCGAGCATGTACCAAGTAAATCAAGTGCTATTTTTACGTGGCGCTTTTCTCAGCCGATGTTAATTCAACCGCTGACTTATGCGCGCTTGCCAAATATTCGTGTGAGCGCATTTCAATCAAACGGCTGACTGTACGCACAAATTCGCTCGCTTGCGAGCCTTGTGTGTACAGCGCCTCGGCAGTGCATTCTGCGCTGATAATCAGCTTCACACGATGATCATAAAGCACGTCAACCAACCAGGTAAATCGTCGCGCCGCACTTGAGTCGTCAAGGGTCATTTTCGGCACGTTCGAAAGTACCAGGGTGTGATATTCGTCAGCCAGCGCCAAGTAGTCATTTTGCGAACGCGGCCCTTCGCAGAGTGTTGCAAAATCAAACCAGATGATGCCCTGCGCCCGGCGCACCACAGGTAACTCTCGGTTAACCAGGGTGATGGCTTGTGTATCTCCTTCCCCGCCCGCCAACTGATGAAATATCTGATGTAAAGCGTTATTCGCTGCGGCTGGGTCGCCGGTCAAAAAGATGTCTGCCTGTTCCAGCGTGCGTAAGCGGTAATCAATACCGGCATCAATTTTCAGCACATCGAGCGTTTGGTTCAGTAGCTGTATCGTCGGTAAAAAATTTTGTCTTTGCAGCCCATTCGGATAAAGGCCATCGGGTGGGTAATTGGAGGTAATGCAAAAAACAACACCGCCATCAAACAGGGCTTTCATCAACCGGCCAAGAATCATGGCATCGGCAATATCTGATACATGAAACTCATCAAAGCACATCAGACGAGTTTCTCGCGCAATGTCGGCGGCTACTTTTGCCAGTGGATCGCTTTCGGAATGATAAGCCTTGAGTGACTTATGCACTTCGCGCATGAACGCATGAAAATGCACGCGCCGTTTTCTCTGGTAGGGAACTGCATCAAAAAAACAATCCATGAGAAAGCTTTTACCTCGCCCTACCCCGCCCCAAAACCAGACACCGCGCGGCAACTCAGGGTGAATAAATAGCTTGCGCAGCCGGTTACGCCGCGCAGCTTTCAGGGCCAGCAATTCGTCATAAAACACTTGCAACCGTTCCACAGCCGCAAGTTGTTCAGCATCAGCAACGATATTGCGCTCGACAAGCGCTGCATTGAATGCCCTGCGCACGCCATCTTTGGCAACGTTAAGAATTTGATAGGGCATGGGTGCTAACTAATACAAAATTAATACAGCAGCTAGGGTAAGCATCACACACCTGGCTGGCGAATCCACACCTCAATATCCGAATGAGATAAATGATTTTCTGCCAAGCAACCTCAAGAAACAATGGCTAAAAATGCAGCGCGCGTTTATCAACAGCCAATGCCGACTCGTGCATCGTTTCGGATAAGGTGGGGTGGGCATGGCAAATACGGGCAATATCTTCCGATGATGCGTTAAATTCCATGGCGACCACCGCTTCTGCAATAAGTTCTGAAGCGTTGTTACCAATAATATGCACGCCGAGAACACGGTCTGTTTTTGCGCAGGCCAGCATTTTGACAAATCCGGTGGTGTCTCCCTGCCCCAGTGCACGACCATTGGCGGTAAAAGGTATCTGTCCGACACGATACTCAACACCTTCATTCTTTAACTGTTGTTCCGTTTTACCAACCCAGGCAATTTCCGGATGGGTATAGATCACCCACGGGATAACGTCATAATTGACATGTCCTTTTTGACCAGCGATACATTCAGCCACCATCACGCCTTCTTCCATGCTTTTGTGGGCAAGCATGGGGCCGGGCACGACATCACCCACCGCCCAAACGTTGGGCAAATTGGTGTGGCAATGGGCATCAACTGCAATAAAGCCACGCTCGGTCATCGCCAAATCGACGGTTTCTGCCCCGATACTATGGGTTGTAGGAATGCGGCCCACTGAAACAATCAATCGATCACATTCCAGCACTTTTGCCTCATCGCCAAGCTCATAAGCCACCGTGACGCCTTTCTTGCTGACATCAACTTTGGTAATTTTTGCGCCCAAATGAATCGACAAGCCCTGCTTTTGCGTAAATGTTTTCCATGCTTCTTTGGCAACTGCCGCATCAGCTGACACCAGAAAATCCGGCATCGCTTCAAGGATGGTGACTTCAGCACCCAGTCTTTTCCATACAGAACCCAACTCTAGACCAATAACCCCCGCACCGATCACGCCCAGCCGTCTGGGCGCTGTGTCAAAAGACAGCGCACCCACGTTGTCGCAGATGATTTTGTTATCAACGGGAATTCCTGGCAGATGGCGTGCCTGCGATCCAGTTGCCACAATGACATGCGTGGCTTCAACTATTTCGCCACTGACATCAACTTGCCAGCGGTCATTTTCGCGGCCCGCAAATTTTCCGTGACCAGCCAACAAAGTGACTTTATTTTTCTTGAACAGTCCCTTAATACCACTCGTGAGCTGATCGACGATGTTATCTTTTCGCTTGACCATGGTGGCCACATCCATCTTCACATTGCCAGCAGAAATGCCATGCATAATGAAAGCATGGGTTGCCTGCTCGAACAGTTCGGATGATTGCAATAGCGCTTTGGAAGGAATACAGCCTACATTCAGGCAAGTTCCGCCCAACCTGACCGCCCCTTTCGGATCGGCATACGATTCGGATTCAATGCATGCCGTAGATAGCCCTAACTGGGCAGCACGAATAGCGGCCACGTAGCCGCCAGGCCCGCCCCCAATAACGACAACATCAAATTGTTTGGACATGAGACAACCTTTCCGGATCAGTCATTTTCAGCACTAATTTTCAGTGCCAATGTTCAGCACCACCAAATCGCGCTAAACATTTATATATCGAGCAGAAGACGTGCGGGATCTTCCAGTGCTTCTTTGATGGTCACCAAGCCGAGCACCGCTTCACGGCCGTCAATGATGCGGTGGTCGTACGACATTGCCAGATAATTGATCGGGCGGACAACAACCTGACCATTTTCAACAACAGCGCGGTCTTTGGTCGCATGAATACCCAGAATGGCGGATTGTGGCGGATTGATGATCGGTGTGGAGAGCATCGAACCAAAAATGCCTCCATTAGAAATCGAGAATGTACCACCCGTTAACTCTTCCAGTGAAAGCTTGCCATCTTTTGCTTTTTGGCCAAATTCAGCAATTTTCTTTTCAATCTGGGCCAGGCTCATCTGATCAGCATCGCGCAAAATCGGCACGACCAAACCACGGGAGGAGCCGACCGCAATGCCGATGTCAAAATAGCCGTGATAGACAATGTCATTGCCATCGACTGACGCATTGATAACAGGATATTTTTTCAGTGCCGCTACAGCCGCCTTGACAAAAAATGACATGAAGCCAAGTTTGACGCCATGCTCTTTTTCGAATTTCTCCTGATACTTTTTACGTAGCTCAATCACTGGTGCCATGTTGACTTCATTAAAGGTCGTCAAAATGGCATTGGTTGCTTGCGATTGAAGCAGACGCTCAGCCACCCGCACGCGTAATCGCGACATCGGCACACGTTGCTCGGAGCGATTCGCAGTAATCACATCCGTATTAACTGCGATGGGCTGTGGCAAGGCAGACTGTGCTGAAAAAGTCGGCGCTGGTGATACGGCAGTAGCAACAGGAGCCGCTACTTTTGGCACACCAGAAACATCTTCTTTAAGGATGCGGCCGCCACGCCCACTCCCCTGGACATCGGTCGCTGTCAGGCCTTTTTCATCCATGATCTTGCGCGCAGAAGGCATGGCCATCGGCGCTGCTGAAGCCGGGATAGCCGAACTAGCCGCTACAGCAGCGCTCGTCTGCACTACAGGTTCTGGGGTTGCCGCTGACGTGGTCAACGGGCCCACTGTTGCGTCCGTGTCGAGTTGCGCAATCACCTCGCCGGCAACAACCGTTGCGCCATTGCCTTTGATAATCTTGACTATCACACCGGCCGAAGGAGCCGGCAGCTCAAGCACGACTTTATCGGTTTCAATATCAATCAGATTTTGATCACGGCTAACCGCTTCGCCTTCTTTGACATGCCATGCAGAAAGTGTCGCCTCAGCGACAGACTCAGATAACTGGGGGACTTTGACTTCGATCAGCATATTTTCCTCACTCACTCCATTGAATTACTGCGCGTCTTGAGTACGCTAAATGCGCCCTCAATGACTGCCTTTTGTTGCGCGTTGTGCTTGGCATAATAACCAGCAGCGGGGGAAGCCGAGGCCGGGCGACTCACCAAAAATAACGCGGCTTGATCTATGGCATTGACCAGATGATGACGCGAAGCGAGCCAGTACCAGCAGCCTTGATTGCGGGGCTCTTCCTGACACCACACCACCTCTTTGGCTTTTGGCCACTTTGCCAACTCAGCATTGAGCTCGGCTTCAGGAAATGGGTAGGGTTGTTCCAGCCGAATAATCGCAGTGTTCATGATTTTCTGTTCGCGACGATGCGCCATCAATTCATAATAGATCTTGCCAGAACACATGACGACACGCGTCACTTTCTTGGCGTCCAGATCTTCGGTTTCGCCAATAACTGTCTGGAACTTCCCTTTGGAAAGTTCATTCAGTGACGACACCGCATCCTTATGCCGCAGCAGCGATTTAGGCGTGATAATGACCAAGGGTTTGCGCAGTTTGCGCAACATTTGTCGGCGGAGTAAATGAAAAATCTGTGCTGGCGTGGTGGGAATACACACCTGCCAATTGTTTTCTGCTGACAAACTCATGAATCGTTCGATCCGCGCAGAAGAGTGCTCTGGACCTTGCCCTTCATAGCCGTGGGGTAGCATCAGGGTAAATCCAGACAATCGCCCCCACTTGGCTTCACCAGACGATATGAATTGATCAATGACAACCTGCGCACCATTGGCAAAGTCACCAAACTGGCCTTCCCAGATAACCAGCTCATTGGGTTCGGCGGTGGAATAACCGTAATCGAACGCCATGACACCCTCTTCCGAGAGTACCGAATCAATCACCACAAAGGGCGCTTGCTTATTGCCCAGATTCTGCAAGGGCATGTAGATGCCATCGTCCCATTTTTCACGATTCTGATCGTGCAAAACGGCATGCCGATGGAAAAAAGTACCCCGCCCGGTATCTTCACCAGAAACGCGCACACCAAAACCTTGCACCAGGAGCGTAGCGTAAGCCAGATTTTCGGCCATCCCCCAGTCCAGCGGAAGCTTTCCTTCCCCCATCGAGCGTCGATCATCAATAATCTTTTGCACACGCGAATGAAGCGTGAAATTATCGGGAATGGTCGTGATTTGTTTGGCGAGATTTTTCAAATCGGCTATCGGCACGGTGGTATTACATTTATCGGTATAAGGCTGACCGATAAAAGGCGTCCAGTCAATTAAAAATTTATGTGCATAATTTTCCAGCACCGGGTTGTAAAGCAACTCCCCCCGGTCAAGAGCTGCACGATAATCCGCGATGACCTGCTCAGGCTCACCTGCTGAGCATATTCCCTGCGCTACCAGCTTGTCGGCATACAGTTGGCGAGTGCCGGGGTGCTGACTGATTTTTTTGTACATCAGCGGTTGCGTCACCATGGGCTCATCTTGCTCGTTATGGCCAAGCTTACGGAAGCAAACCAGGTCAATCACCACATCCCGCTTGAATTCTTGCCGGTATTCCATTGCCAGTTTAGTGACAAAAGCAACCGCCTCTGGGTCGTCTCCGTTGACATGGAAAATTGGCGCCTCGATCATTTTGAAAATATCCGTGCAATATAGCGAGGAGCGATAATCCCGAATGTCAGACGTGGTAAACCCAATCTGATTATTGACCACAATATGCACGGTGCCACCCGTGCCATAACCACGCGTGGCGGAAAAATTCAGAATTTCCTGATTCACGCCTTGACCTGCCACCGCTGCATCGCCGTGAATCAGCACAGCTAATACTTGTGATCCTGTCTTATCGCCGCGACGCCGCTGACGTGCATACACCGAGCCTTCGACTACTGGATTCACAATTTCAAGGTGGGAGGGATTAAAGGCGAGCGTGAGGTGAACCGGGCCGCCCGGCGTTGCGAGGTCCGACGAAAAACCCATATGGTATTTGACGTCACCGGCCGAGAGATCGGACGCTTTCTTGCCCTCAAACTCATCAAACAACATTTTGGGCGATTTGCCGAGAGTATTCACTAGAACATTCAATCGGCCACGATGCGCCATACCAATCACAATCTCTTGAATACCATGGCTACCGCCAACGCGGATCAACTCATCCATCGCCAAAATGGCCGATTCACCGCCTTCAAGCGAAAAGCGCTTTTGGCCCACATAGCGGGTATGCAAGTAACGTTCAAGCGTCTCGGCAGCGGTCACGCGCTCAAGAAACCGCTTCTTTTCTTCTGCTGTATGAGAGGGCGTGGCACGAATAGGTTCTAGCCTCGCCTGTATCCAGCGTTTTTGCTGAATATCCGCCATGTACATGTATTCAGAACCAATGGTTCCGCAATAGGTCTCGCGCAGTGCTTCAAGAATTTCGCGCAAGGTAGCCGTATCCGGCAAGGCGGCGAAAGAGCCGGTTTTAAAACTTTGCCCCAAGTCCGCTTCAGTAAAGCCGTAATGCGAAGGTTCCAGCTCAGCGATTGCTGGGCGCTCACTCCGCTTTAGCGGGTCAATTTGCGCCCAACGATTCCCCAGGAAGCGGTATGCATTAATCAGTTGCAATACCTTTACCTGTTTGTCGTCGGCGACAATTGCCCGCGTGGGTGATTGCAGTGTGCCTTCTTTAGCTCGCTGGGCAAACGAAGCAATGACAGGATAATGCGCCACATCCGGCCCGGTATAACTTCCAGCACCGGGCAGGATGGACAGCTTATCGAAGTAGTCTCGCCAAGCGGGATCAACCGACGCAGGGTTGGCAAGGTAAGCGTCATACAACTCTTCGATATAAGGCGTGTTGGCGCCAAATAAATAGGAGTTGGACAGCATCTGCTTCATCATGGCATCACCTTTTTCATTCGTTGAAATGTGTAAAAATCCAGGGCTGTGGTTTATTTAATTTAACCGTATCAACGCTTGGCGATCTGAATGACATCGCGGCGGGCAGCACCGGTGTAAAGCTGGCGGGGGCGACCAATCTTGTACTCAGGATCAGTGATCATTTCTTCCCATTGGGTCATCCAGCCCACGGTACGCGCCAGGGCAAAAATGCAGGTAAACATGGACGTTGGAATACCCAGTGCTTTTTGCACAATACCTGAGTAAAAATCAACGTTCGGATAGAGTTTCTTTTCAATGAAATAGTCATCTTCCAACGCAATTTTTTCAAGCTCTTTAGCCAGCTTGAACAAACGGTCGTTCTCCAGACCCAATTCACTCAGCACATCGGCGCACACCTTGCTCATCAGCCTCGCACGCGGGTCAAAGTTCTTATAGACGCGATGACCAAAACCCATCAACTTGAAATTGTCAGTCTTATCTTTGGCACGTTTGATATATTCACCTACACGAGAAACATCGCCAATTTCTTCTAGCATTTCAAGGCAAGCTTCATTAGCGCCCCCATGTGCGGGACCCCAAAGACAAGCAATACCTGCAGAAATACAGGCAAACGGATTCGCACCCGACGAGCCAGCCAGACGCACGGTCGAGGTAGATGCGTTTTGTTCGTGATCCGCATGCAGGGTAAAAATCACATCCAGCGCACGCACTAATACTGGGTTAGGTTTGTATTCCTCGGCCGGTGTGCCGAACATCATGTGCATGAAATTAGCGGTGTAGTCAAGATCATTACGGGGGTACATAAACGGCTGGCCGACGCTGTATTTGTACGTCATGGCAACAATTGTCGGCATCTTGGCGATCAGCCGGTTAAACGAAATGCTGCGATGCTCTGCATCAGAGAAATCATGCGCATCGTGATAGAAAGCCGACAATGCACCAACCACACCCACCATCACAGCCATCGGATGCGCATCCCGCCGAAAGCCTTGATAAAATTTGACGAGCTGCTCATGCACCATCGTATGCTTCTTGATCGTGTCCTCAAATTTCGTTTTTTTCTCGGCATTTGGCAATTCGCCATTTCTGAGCAAATAGGCCACTTCAAGGAAATTACACTGCTCGGCCAACTGCTCAATGGGATAACCCCGGTAAAGCAACTCACCTTTGTCACCATCAATGTAAGTCACTTTCGACTGGCAGCTTGCAGTAGAAAGAAAGCCGGGGTCATAAGTAAACAGGCCTGTTTTCGCCCCCAGCGTCCGGATATCGATGACATCATTGCCATGCGTCCCAGACATCACTGGAAATTCAACGTGCTTGCCATCGACAGCAAAATTTGCGGTGCGGTTTGTGCTCATGCTCAGTTCCCCTATGTACTACCGTTGAAATAAAAGTTGCCACTCAGTCGTTCATGATCAAGCGGTACGAATTCGGTACGTATGCGCTCGATCATCTGTATTAATTGCGGGTCATCACTTTTCTGTGTTCCACTCACCAACGCCCACAAGTCATAATCTTCCAGCGCTAACAACTGCTTCAGTGCAGCTTCATCTTGCACATCAATCGTGTCACCATACCGCTGCCAGAATCTCTCGAACAGCAAATCCAGCTCTAACAAGGCACGACGACAATGCCAGCGTAGACGCCCAAGGCGAACATGACGATCTTCAGGCATGATGGATTTAATCAGACCGCTCGTTGAACCATCATCTCTTTGATCTTGCCTATCGCCTTGGTGGGATTCAACCCTTTCGGACAGACATCCACACAATTCATGATCGTGTGGCACCTGAAAAGACGGTAGGGGTCTTCCAGATTATCCAGTCGCTCATTCGTTGCTTGATCGCGGGTGTCGGCAATGAAGCGATAAGCAGCAAGCAAACCCGCCGGACCGACAAATTTGTCCGGATTCCACCAGAACGAAGGGCATGCGGTTGTGCAACACGCACACAAAATGCATTCGTAAAGACCGTTGAGTTCTTCCCTGTCTTCAGGGGACTGCAACCGTTCGCGCTCAGGTAAGGGGTCATCATTGACGAGATAAGGCTTGATCGAAAGATATTGCTTAAAGAACTGCGTCATATCGACGATTAAATCTCGTACTACAGGCAGGCCCGGCAAGGGACGCAGCACAATGGGCTTACCTTCGGGGAAAATTGCCAGATCAGTCAGGCAAGCCAAGCCATTTTTGCCATTGATATTCATGGCGTCCGATCCGCAAACACCTTCGCGACAGGAACGACGAAAGGAAAGTGAATCATCCTTGGCTTTTAGTTTGATCATCGCATCCAGCAATTTTTTATCCATCGGATCACACTCGACGAAAATATCCTGCATATAAGGCTTGGCATCCTTATCTGGATCGTAACGATAGATTTTGAAATGGTAAGTCCGCATGGTGAGAGGCATTGTCATTCTTGGATCCTTCTTAGTAGGTACGCTTTTTCAGTTCGATACTATCAACTGAAAGCGGTTTCATTTGTACCGGTTTATATTCAAGGCGATTCCCTTCGCGATGCCACAGGGTATGTTTGAGCCACTCTTCATCGTTGCGACCATTCGGATGCTCGGGACTATCTTCGGCATCATCCCGCATGTGAGCCCCGCGTGACTCCTTGCGTGCTTCAGCTGAGATCATGGTGGCCTTCGCGACTTCAATTAGGTTATCCAGTTCAAGCGCCTCGATACGTGCCGTGTTGAACACCTTCGATTTATCCTGAATTTCCGTATGGGCAACCGTTTCAGCCACTTCGAGAATCTTGGTGACGCCCTCCTTGAGCAGGTTGCTGAAGCGAAAGACACCGGCATGCTTCTGTAGCGTACGTTGCATCAGCAGTCGCGTTTCATGCACATTGGCGCCACCTTTTTGCGTATTCAAGCGATCCAGACGTGCCAGCGATTTCTCGATCACATCAACAGGCAACGGTTTGTGCGCTTTTACATTTTCTCGAATTGACGCAACAGCCGCCTCACCAGAGGACTTCCCGAAAACCAGCAGATCGAGCAATGAATTGGTGCCTAATCGGTTAGCACCATGCACCGAGGCGCAGGCACATTCACCTGCAGCATAAAAGCCTGGCACGGGAACGGATAAATCATTGCCTTGTGGCACAACCACCTGACCGTAGCGATTGGTCGGAATGCCACCCATCTGGTAATGGGCTGTAGGCACTACGGGAAGATATTCCTTGAGGCAGTCGACCCCGGCAAACTGAATCCCGATTTCATGAATACTGGGCAACCGCTTGAGGATGACCTGCGGATCCAGATGGGTCAGATCGAGGTACACATAATCCTTGTACGGTCCAGCACCCCGGCCTTCATTGATCTCGGTCAGCATCGAGCGAGAAACCACATCACGCGATGCCAGATCTTTCGCGTTCGGTGCGTAACGCTCCATAAACCGCTCACCATCGGCATTGCGCAAGATGCCGCCTTCGCCGCGCACCCCTTCGGTGATCAGCACACCCGCACCCGCCACGCCGGTAGGATGGAATTGCCAGAACTCCATATCTTCCAGCGGAATGCCCGCCCGCGCTGCCATGCCCAGACCATCACCAGTATTAATGAAAGCGTTCGTGGATGAGTAATAAACACGACCCGCGCCGCCTGTAGCAAAAATAGTGGCCTTGGCATGGAAGGCCACCACTTCACTCGTTTCCATATCCATGGCCACAACACCCAACACTTCACCATCCGTATCGCGAATCAGATCCAGTGCTTGCCACTCGACAAAAAACTGCGTATTGACTTTGACATTTCGCTGGTACAGGGCATGTAGCATCGCGTGCCCCGTGCGGTCGGCTGCCGCACAGGATCGACGCACTGGCTTTTCGCCGAAGTTAGACATGTGCCCGCCGAACGGTCGCTGGTAAATCTTGCCATTGTCGATGCGGTCAAAGGGCATGCCGTAATGCTCCAGTTCGACCACCGCCGCGTTAGCATTGCGGCACATGAACTCGACCGAGTCCTGGTCACACATCCAGTCGCCACCCTTGATGGTGTCATACATGTGCCAGTGCCAGTTATCTTCTTCAGAATTCCCAAGAGAGGCTGCCACTCCGCCTTGCGCGGCTACTGTGTGCGAACGCGTGGGGAACACTTTGGTTAGCACGGCTGTTTTCAGGCCGGATTCAGAAAGTTGCAGCGCAGCACGCAGACCAGCACCGCCTGCACCCACCACCACAGCATCAAATTTACGCACGGTATAAGTCACTCTTACAACCTCCAGATAATCTGAATTGCCCAACCGGCATAACCAACCAGAGCCAGCAATGTCAGGACATGTAACATGATGCGAACGCTTGTGGGCTTGATGTAGTCCATCCAGATATCACGCACACCAACCCACGCATGGTAGCCCAGGCTAAGAATGAACAGAAAGGTGACAAAACGCACCACGCCATGCCCCATGAAGCCTCGCCAGGCCTCATGCGAACTTGCAGCCCCCGCTAAAACTGCCGCAAAAATAACCAGGGTATAAATAGCCATTAGCACAGCGGTAATGCGCTGCGCCAGCCAGTCTTTTAACCCATAATGGGCACCCACGACCAGACGACTCATCTTAATAAACTCCAAAAAGTTTGAGGCCAAATGCCAGCGTCAATGACAGGCTGACCACCATGACAGCCATCGCGGAAGACCGCGCCTGCTGTTTTTCCACCCCAACATGAATATCAATCAGCAAAATGCGCAAACCCATGCAGAAGTGATGTAAAAAAGCCCAGATCAAACCCAACAGAACAAGTCTGACTAAAACACTTCCAGTGATTTTTTCAAACAGCGCCAGACTATCCGGTGTTGCACTCAGGGATAACTCGAGCAGCCATATGAGTAATGGCAACATCAAAAATAACCCGGCACCGCTCACGCGATGAAGAATGGATGCATATCCCGCCAGTGGCAGGCGTATGACGGTCAGGTCCAAAAACCTTGGACGCTGTTTTTTCTGTTCATTTAACGCTGACATGTGATGCTATCCCCTTTCTAAATACGGACATTGTCGCCGAGTAACAAGTTATCCAGCGACGTTAGCTTACCCAAGCTCATTGAAATAACAATGCTCTTGTGTGGAATACAACCCACGCCGCCATTCCACAGGCTTGTCGGCATAGGAAAAACTCAGGCGCTCGACCGATAACAGCGGGCTACCTTCTGCCACATGGAGCAACTCGGCACTCGACCGATCAGCAGCCACGGCACGCAGACGCTCCTCAGCGCGCACCATGCGCACCCCAAAACGATCTTCAAAAAAACTATATAGCGAACCCTGGTAATCACGCAGCATGTCCAGGGTTATGGCCCCGAATATTGCGCCCGGCAAATAAATCTCATCGACCACAGTGGGTTTTTCTGCAAACTGCAGCACGCGACGCACCACGGTGATAGGGTCACCCACCTTGATCGCCAACATGCGCGAGGCCTCCGGGCCGGCTTTCGCACGCCAGCATTCCAGCGGAATACTCTTGGCTTGCTGTATCTCCCCATTGATTGGCATCAAGCGCAAAAAGCGAAAAAATGCGCGCGGGTCATCGTGGCTAGCGACAAATGTACCCTTGCCTTGACGGCGCACCAGCAAGTGTTCTGCAGCTAGCTCATCAACGGCTTTACGCACCGTGCCTTGGCTGACCGAGAACCGAACCGCAAGCTCAGTCTCGCTCGGAATCACCTCACCCGGATGCCACTCACCCGACTGAAGCTGCTGCACTAGCAGCGCTTTTATCTGGCGATAAAGCGGGCTAAAAGTCGGCGATGACAAGACGGCGCTTTTATTCATGAAATGGATTTGAACATATTTTCCAAGCGGCGTCTAGACTTATACTTATATCATATATAAGACATATGATAGATATTGACAAGGTGTCATATCCAAATTACTATTTCACGCTTGAAAAGTATTGGCCCTGGCG
Organism: Rugosibacter aromaticivorans; assembly: GCF_000934545.1. GTDB lineage: Bacteria > Pseudomonadota > Gammaproteobacteria > Burkholderiales > Rhodocyclaceae > Rugosibacter > Rugosibacter aromaticivorans. Next base: position 826,370 of record NZ_CP010554.1, on the reverse strand, counting down.
TAAAACGCTTTTGCAAACGCCACTGTTGAACAAAGGTTACATGGTCATTATCGCCATCACCCAAGCTTAGAGGCCAAGACTTAAATTCAACCGATATTCATTTTATTTAACGCTTTCTCTTCACACACTTTTTACTTCCCTTACCTATTGGAGCACTCATTATGACCAAAACCCCCGTTCGTATTGCAATCACCGGTGCTGCCGGCCAAATCGGTTACGCGCTGATCTTTCGCATTGCTGCGGGTGAGATGCTGGGCAAAGATCAACCAGTAATCCTGCAAATGCTTGAACTGCCCATGGAAAAAGCCCAGGCCGCGCTCAAAGGCGTGATGATGGAGCTCGATGATTGTGCCTTCCCCACCTTGGTTGGCATGGTGGGCACGGATGATCCCAAGGTAGCATTTAAAGAGGCTGATTACGCTTTATTGGTTGGCGCCAAGCCCCGTGGTCCCGGCATGGAACGCAAAGACCTGCTGATGGAAAATGCCAAGATTTTCATCGAGCAAGGCAAAGCACTCAATGAAGTTGCCTCACGCAATGTGAAAGTGCTGGTGGTTGGCAATCCGGCCAACACCAATGCTTACATCGCGATGAAATCGGCGCCTAGCCTGCCTAAACAAAATTTTACCGCCATGCTGCGTCTGGATCATAACCGGGCCATTTCGCAATTGGCCACCCGAACAGGCAAAGCAGTTGCGGATATCGAAAAAATGATCGTTTGGGGCAACCACTCACCCACCATGTATCCCGATCTACGTTTTGCCAGCGTCGCAGGTCAGCCTGCATTGGCGGCCATTAATGATGATGCCTGGTACAAAAACGACTACATCCCCACCGTGGGCAAACGCGGTGCAGCGATCATTGCCACACGCGGCGCATCGTCTGCCGCCTCTGCAGCGAATGCCGCTATTGACCACATGCGCGATTGGGCCTTGGGAACCAACGGCAAGTGGGTCACCATGGGTATTCCATCCGATGGTTCCTACGGTATTCCGCAAGATATCATTTATGGCGTTCCTGTCACCTGCGAAAACGGCGAATACACACGCGTCGAGGGTTTAGCCATTGACGACTATTCACGCAGCATGATGGATAAAACGCTGACTGAGCTACAAGAAGAACAAGCGGGTGTTGCGAGCTTGTTGGGCTGATTGCGCTCATTGCACCTCGCCTCAAACACACGGGATGAAGCAGAAAAAAAGCCAGTGCCAGTACCCGTGAGCCAGCTTCTTCATCCCGCAGTAGTTCTGTATCAGGGAAGTCGTCCCTTCCCGATGCTTGCCGCCTGCGAGCACTATGCCGGATCAGAAAAAATGATCCGCAAGGCACTGCAACTCCAGGCTGAACTCGGGCCGGTTTTTGACATCACGGCCGATTGTGAAGATGGCGCCCCAGCGGGCCATGAACGTGAACATGCCGAGATGGTCAGCGCGCTGTTGCTGGACCCGGCCAACAGCCACGGGCGGCTGGGGGTGCGCACCCATGACATCACTCACCCGCATTGGCGGGCTGATCTGGATATCATCATCCAGCGCGCAGGGCACCGGGTAGCCTACATTGTGCTGCCCAAGCCAAGCTGCGCGAATGATGCTGCCCAACAGATTGCGGCCATTGACCAGACGCGGCAGCGCCACGCTATCACCCGCGAAATTCCCGTGCATGTTCTTATTGAGACGCCCGGCGCATTGCATGATGTCTGGCAAATCGCACGCCTTCCCCACGTGGAATCCATCGACTTCGGCCTCATGGACTTCGTAAGCGCACATCACGGCGCGATTCCCGATACCGCGATGCGCGCACCCGGCCAATTTACGCATCCGCTTATCGTTCGCGCCAAGTGTGAAATTGCGGCAGCAGCATTAGCCAACGGCATTGTACCCGCGCACAACGTCACCACCGAGTTGCGTGACACTGGCGTCGTACTCGAGGATGCGCGACGCGCGCGCAACGACTTTGGTTTTTTGCGCATGTGGAGCATTCACCCGGCGCAAATTCAACCCATCATCGAAGCCATGCGCCCCGACTTTGCTGCGGTCACCGAGGCCGCAGAGCTCTTGTTGACGGCTCAAGCCGCTGCCTGGGGGCCGATCTCATGGAAAGGCACGCTACACGACCGCGCGTCTTACCGCTATTACTGGGAGCTGCTGCAACGTGCGCGCGCGACGGGTGTGCCCATGACGACAGAAATTTGTCAGCATTTTTTCCAGCCGACCGATTAAAACAACAATCCCATTTTTCACGCATTCGCTTTTTTATTCATCTCACCATCGCACAAAAGGAAACCACCATGCTTGAAGCCTACCGCCAACATGTTGCCGAGCGCGCCGCGCTTGGCATTCCCCCGCTACCGCTCACCAAGCAGCAGACCGAAGCCTTGATTGAGCTGTTACTCAACCCACCCCAAGGTGAAGAAGCCACGTTGGTTGATTTGATCACGCATCGCGTTCCCGCAGGTGTTGATGAGGCGGCTAAAGTCAAGGCTGAGTTTCTTGCAAAAGTTGCCGCAGGTGAGACGGCATGTACGCTCATTTCACGCACAAAAGCCACCGAACTGCTCGGCACCATGGTCGGCGGCTACAACGTCAAACCGCTGATCGACGCCCTGGACGACGCCGAAGTCGGCACCACCGCCGCGACCGCACTCAAATCAACCCTGCTGATGTTTGACGCCTTTCACGATGTCGCCGACAAAGCCAAGGCAGGCAGCGCCAACGCCAAAGCGGTCATGCAATCCTGGGCCGATGGTGAATGGTTTACGCAGCGCCCTGACGTGCCGAAAAAAATCAGCGTCACCGTTTTCAAGGTCACGGGCGAAACCAACACCGATGATCTCTCGCCCGCACCTGATGCCTGGAGCCGCCCTGATATTCCATTACATGGTTTGGCCATGCTGAAGAATGCACGCGATGGCATTACCCCGGAAAAACCCGGCGAGCGCGGCCCGATGGGGCTGATTGAAGATCTGAAGAAAAAAGGCCACGCCGTTGCCTACGTGGGTGATGTAGTTGGCACCGGTTCTTCGCGCAAATCGGCTACCAACTCTGTCACCTGGTGGACTGGCGACGATATTCCTTTTGTGCCGAACAAACGTTTTGGTGGTTTTTGCCTGGGTGGAAAAATCGCCCCGATTTTCTTTAACACGCAAGAAGATGCCGGTGCCTTCCCCATCGAGTGCGACGTGACACAAATGGCCATGGGCGATGTCATCGATATTTTCCCTTATGAGAAAAAAATCGAGAAAAACGGCACTGTCATTTCCACCTTCGATTACAAATCCGAAGTACTGCTGGATGAAGTGCGCGCCGGTGGCCGCATCAATTTGATCATCGGCCGTGGCCTCACTGCCAAGGCACGCGAGTTTCTTGGCCTGCCCGCCTCCACCTTGTTCCGCCTGCCCGAACCGCCCGTTGATACCGGCAAGGGTTTCTCGCAAGCGCAAAAAATCGTTGGCCGCGCCTGCGGCTTTCCCGAAGGCAAAGGTGTCCGCCCGGGAACCTACTGCGAACCGCGTATGACGTCTGTCGGCAGCCAGGATACCACCGGCCCAATGACCCGCGATGAGCTCAAAGACCTCGCCTGCCTTGGCTTCTCCGCCGATTTGGTGATGCAGTCCTTCTGCCACACCGCCGCTTACCCGAAACTGGTCGACGTCAAGACCCATCGCACCCTGCCCAGCTTCATCACCTCGCGTGGCGGCATCTCGCTAAAACCCGGCGATGGCATTATTCACTCCTGGCTCAACCGCTTTCTGTTGCCCGATACCGTGGGCACCGGCGGCGATTCTCACACCCGCTTCCCCATCGGCATCTCCTTTCCCGCCGGCTCCGGCCTCGTCGCCTTCGCCGCCGCCACCGGGGTGATGCCGCTCGACATGCCCGAATCGGTACTGGTGCGCTTCAAAGGTACGATGCAACCCGGCATCACGCTGCGCGATCTGGTTAATGCCATTCCGCTGTATGCCATCAAGGCCGGTCTGCTCACCGTCGCCAAGCAAGGCAAGAAGAATGTCTTCTCCGGCCGCATTCTGGAAATCGAAGGCCTGCCCGATCTCAAGGTGGAACAGGCATTTGAGCTCACCGACGCCTCCGCCGAACGTTCCGCCGCCGGCTGCACCGTGCGTCTCTCCAAGGCGCCCATCGTCGAATACATACGCTCCAACATCACCTTGATGAAATGGATGATTGCCGAAGGCTACGAGGACAAGCGCACCCTCGGCCGCCGCATCAAGACCATGGAAGACTGGATCGCCAACGGCACCCTGCTCCAACCGGATGCCGACGCCGAATATGCCGCTGTAATCGAAATCGATCTGGCCGACATCAAGGAACCGATTCTCGCCTGCCCGAACGATCCGGACGATGTGAAGATATTGTCTGAAGTGGCTGGCGAGAAAATTGACGAAGTCTTCATCGGCAGCTGCATGACCAACATCGGCCATTTTCGCGCTGCCGGCAAAGTGCTCGAAGGTCAGACGGACATACCCACCCGCCTGTGGATTGCACCGCCCACCAAGATGGACGCCATGATTCTCAACGAAGAAGGCTACTACGCCATCCTCGGTAAATCCGGTGCGCGCATGGAAATGCCCGGCTGCTCGCTATGCATGGGCAATCAGGCGCAGATCAAAAAAGGCAGCACGGCCGTATCGACCTCCACGCGCAACTTTCCCAACCGTTTGGGTATCGAAACGCGCGTCTATCTGAGTTCCGCTGAGCTAGCCGCAGTCACGGCCTTGATGGGAAAAATTCCGACCGTGGCCGAATACATGGAGCAAGTGCAGGCGGTGAATGCCAAGGCCGCCGACATCTATCGCTACATGAATTTCGATCAGATCAAGGAATTCAGCGAAGTAGCGGATACGGTGACGATGTAATCAACACCTGAACTGAAAGCAAAAAGCCCCGGCAAACCGGGGCTTTTTGTTTTGGCGCCGTCTCACCAGAGCCGACTTTTACTGAACCCCTTGCGTGACGCAAGGGAGCTTTTATTACCCTCTCAAATCATCAAGAAACTCTGAAGCAGGCGCAACGCTCGTCACCAGCAGATGATCTCTTGCCCGTGTGCAGGCAACGTAGAGCAGATGACGTTCGGTGTCATACACTTCCTGCAAATCGGCGGCGTCGCCGACTGTCTCAATGCGCTCCTGCAAGGGAATGATCTCGTCGTCGCACGCCATCACCACCACGGCACGGAACTCCAGTCCCTTGGCGAGGGGCATGGTGCTGATTGAGACATGTCCGCTGACAGTCTCAACGTGTTGATCGAGAATCTTGCAGGCCGGACCTGCGGCGTTGACAGCCGCCTCGGCGCGATAAAGTTGCGCTGTAGAGCGGACGAAAACACCAAACTCGTGCGGCAGCACGCCATCATTCACCCGCGCCACAATCCAGTTACCGACGTTGTTGATCTCCTCGCTCTCGTCCTTGAAAATTCGAATCATCGGCGGCGGGCCGTTGAACACGGAAACCGTGTCACTCCGGTCCTCGCTGTTGCCATCCACATCGGTCACCACCGAACCGAGCAACCGGTCTGCCTGCGAGCGAATCTGGTGCGAAGTGCGGTAATTGACGCGCAAGGTGCGCGACCTTCCGCGGATGTCCACGCCCAGCGACTTCCACGAAAACGGTTGTTGAAAAATGCGTTGCCCAAGGTCGCCAGCGAAGAACAAGGCGTTCGGTCGGCCACCGCCCAATGCAGCAAGAAACCGCAGATGGGCCACACCGATGTCCTGCGCCTCATCCACCACAACGAAGTCGAACACCACCTTGCTGCCGGCCGCAATCGCAGCGGCCAGCGTCGTGAATAGCTCGGACTGGGTCACCCGCTTGCGCATCTTCAACGCGGCACGAACCTGTTCGAAAATAGACCACAACACCGCGCGCTGCGCCTCCGGCAGGCGGGTCTTGCGGCCGAGCCGAACTACATCGCGGTATGCCTCCCAACTTGCCAACTGCCAGGCGTCCACCACCTGCTCCCATTCCGTCAGCAAAAAATGCAAACTGAATTTGTGGCCGGCTACAGCGCGTGCCGCTTCCTCGATCACAGCCCGCACATCCGCACGATCCGCGATGGTTACCTGCCCAATGTGAGTCTTGTAGAGGCGCAGACCGATAGCTTCCAGCGAATAGACATCCATGCGTTCCGCAAGGCGCGGCGCGTTGCCCAACAGCCGCTTCAATTTGGTGTGCAACGCACTCGCCAGCGTGTCAGAGAAAGTCGTCAACAGCACTCGGGCGTCAGGGTTGATGCGTGCGAGGTAGGCGGCTCGGTGCAATGCCACGATAGTCTTGCCTGTGCCAGCAGAGCCGGAAACGCGCGCCGGCCCCGTGTAATCGCGCTCCACCCATTGCCGCTGCTCGGGGTGCAGAAAGACAGTCCATTTTTCCCAGGGAAAGTCGAGCGCGCGCTGCAACTCCTCCACATTGGTCATCACGCGGAAGCGGCGCTGGGCGTCAGGATGATCGAAGGGATTCGCTGTTGCCGTGGGTTGCGCCGGCACGCGGGGCTTGCCGCCCGTTGCCAGTTCCAGCAGCGCCTCCGCCGCCTCGGCGGGCAGGTGGTCGGACAACACCAACAGCGTGTCTTCGGTTGCGCTCTTCACGTCGGCCAGCCACTCGGCCGGGACGCCATAGCCAAGCAGTTCATCATCGGGCCTGTCGGTGAACAGCGGCTTCAGTTTGGGAGCGGGCCTTGGCTCCATAACCAGTTCTGCCTGCACGGCACCTTGCACATACACTGGAACGACAATTTCCTGCACCGTTTCGCGTATCTCCACCCACTGCGCGGCACCCGTCTTGGGGTGCGTTTCCAGCTTGCGTCGTTCCGCCCAGTCATAGGCCTTGTCGTGATGATCCGCATAGCAGAGCAGCAGGCTCGCAGCGCTCTTGTGCACAATCAAGCGGATATCACTGCCCACCCGCACCGACCAGAAGTTCTTGTCCTTCGCCTTGTCGAGTTTGTGGAAACTCAGTCCCGGACTTGCCGGGTTCAGTTGCAAATCGAAGGCAGTAGTTTTGACTAGCTTCTGCTCTTCGCCAGTGAGCTTGGCGAGGCTATCAGTGAAGGTATCGGAGATGCGGAAGTACATCGAATTGCAATGCTCTAGGTTACCTATTCCATTGTTGAAGGAGAGCTAAGAACAACACAGCCGTCCATACCCTGAATTTTCAGTAATCCTTCCCTGAATTTTGCGTGTTCCTGCGTCGATCGCGTGTGGTCCCATAGAAAACTAATGATCCGTGCATCCTTGTATTTTGGGTCAGAACGGTAGAGCGAAACATCTTCCGCAACTTCACCAATAAGAGCCGGAAATGATTTTTTCATGTCTTTGCGGTATTTCACCTCGATGATCGTGTGCACGGATGGCAGATAAAGATCAACGCGTGGAGTTTTCTGTCCAATGGGCTGGAGATATATCTCATCAGCAATATCCTCGAATATCGGGGCTAGGAGTACATACAGAAGATTCTGGACGTGATATTCGTTCATGATGGGCCATTTAACGGGGTCGGCGCCCTTGGTGCGGCCGCTGCTTTCCCATGTCCATCTTTTCAGACCGATTGGAATGTGTTCCAGGAACCTGACAAGATCGGTCAAGGTCCAGCCATTTGGCGGAACCAGCACAATATCCTTGTTCACCATGTCAAAGACGTAGATCATCAGACTGAGAAGTGCGGTTGATGAATCTACAGTCGCCTGCTGCCGGAACTCCTCCATGAACTTGTCAATCAGAGACAGCCTTTTCTGATGATCTACGATGAGTTGTATCCCGTGATAGTGCAGAAAGAGAGGAATGCATGCGGAGGAAAAAACCTCCGCTTCGGAATCACCGATATACGCAGCGATATCCTTCTCGTAAATATTGAACCTGTTGCTGCTCAATTGCTGAGGAATGAAGCCTCCAGACCACGTCTTAAACTGGCTCTGAACATCTTCATTGTTTGTTTGTTCAACAAGCCATTTCAGGGCCATCGTTCCGAAGACATCGGACACCCATGGCCTAGGCGTGGAATCGATCTTTGCAGCTTGGCCCAGAAGACGAGACAACTCTTGCGTGGAAACACTCGCGTCCAACAGATGCAGCCCGGCTATTGCGCATTTCTGATACAACGACAATGTTGCAAGATCAAATGACGCAGGCTGCGCTTGCGTCAACCCGAGAAAAGACAGGAAGCAGGATTTGAATGGGTCGCTACCTGCACTGTCGACAACTTTCCCGTGAAGGTATTCCCGGAGTTGGAAAGCGTTTTCCTTCTCTACAGAAACCATTGCGACTGTCCTATCTTCCCAATCATGATCGAGTCGTTCCAACCCGGCAGTTGATTGAGCCAGCCGAGATTCCGGGCGATCAGGTCAGAGTAGCTGATTGTGACCGGCATAGGATTGGGGAAATAACTGCGCCAAGAGTGCGATGCAAAGCTATAAAGCTGCGCGCTTAGATACTTGATGTCTTTGAACGTTGAGTCCTTGTGGACGTTCAGGATAACGCCACGTGGATGTCCATCGGTTTCTTGTCTAAGTTCGCGTTGGCCAATCAGGTACACAAGCATTTCATACTTCGAGAGTTTGAAGGTTTTTCCTCTCGGCGGGGCCAGCTTCCCTTTCTGTGCACCTGCACTCGAAGAGTCGAACAAATGCAACCCGTGATCTTCGGATATCTTCAGGAACGCGTATTCAACCTGGTAATCCCGATACTTGTCGATGACAGTGCGAACGGCCTCAATCTCTTCCTTGTTAAATTTCTTGACCGACGCATGAAAAATAAGGCGGATGGTGTCCCCCTTTTGCCAGTTCATGCGTTTTTGTATTTTCTGGATCGTCTCGCCGAGTACCGAAGTCAGTGCGTCGCAATACGCGTCGGGCACGACCGCCTTTGATGTGTTCGAAACGATGTAACTGCCGTCACCTGAAAAAACGGTAGTGATTCCCATGATTCGCTGGTTGCCGACTCCGCGTTCCTGTCCGACGTTGGCGCTACCGATACCGACGACCAATTCATGAGACAAGGTCGGCGATGATTTGAGTAACCAAGGCACGCCTCCCATTTTCGCGTAGCAGGCCAGCGCCATGTTGTTCAGGGAATACCCCAAGGAATAATCGGACTGAGTGAGCAGTTCTATCGTGAAATCCTGGACTGGAACTTGGTGCAGGAAGAAAAGGCTTTTCCCCCAGTAATAAGGATTGTCACCCACATCCAGTTTCTTGAAGGATTGCCTCACTTGAACAAGCGCGAGATCCCAACGGCCTCCGTCGTCCGCTTTTTTACGGATCGCCGTTTCTATCGCGTTCTTGTAACCGTTGACATCATCGGTACCAGTTACGAATACCTCAACACGGCTAGTTCCGAGACTAAATTTGCCTTCTAGTCCGTTGGTGAAATACTTGTTTCCGGACATTCCTTTCAGGAGCTTTCTGACGAATTGTTCGACGCGCCCCTTGTCGTGCTGCGCGCAGATCACGCAGATCGATGGATCATTTCTATCAAATGTGCGCTTCGTATAAGGTCCGTACTGAGAGAGTCCTTTCTCCGCCCAGTCTGCTTCGCCATTGTCGTTGAAGACGAAGACGGGCTTTTCCAATTGACCGCATAGGCTCTGGATGTTTTCGGCCTCTTCAATATCAACACGAGTTCCGTCAATGAGTGCAATGCTTCTGGATTGAAAATATTTCTTTAATGTGTCGATTCGTGATTTCTTGTTCTCGCCTCCGTTGAAGGATGAAACTATTTCTCTGATTTTCTCTATGATCGCGTCCTTCTGCTTGCCGTGCGTATGCAAAACATAGTCATCGAAATTCTTCCTGCTCGCCTCAAGGTAGGCTTCCTGGGCTTGAATCCTTCCAATTTGTCCATCGGGCAGAATGATATGAAGAACATCGCCCTCGATATCTGTCACACAGCCCAAGAGTTTTCTGTGGCCGTCATCCTGTTCGGTGACGACATAACGACCTGTTAGATCGAAACTCTTGCCCAAAAAATAAAGGCAGTTCTTGCTTACCGTTCTTCGTGTCGAACAATCGATTACCAAGTTGGGTTTCTCATTGATAATTCGCGTGTCAATTCTGTACCTGACGTAAATCTGGAATGGGTATTCTTCTTTCAGGACAGTAGCGAGTAGGTTGTCTTCCGCTTTTGCGCTCACCAGTTCTATCGGATTAAAGCCGGTAGGTCGGCGGTTGAGGCTGTTGAGGTGGCGTATCAAACTATCCTTAACGAGGAAGCAGAAGGCCCCAAAATTGTCTTTCAGGTTTATTGCCTCAGTCTTTCCTGCAATCGGATACTGCCCGTCCTGTGAAAAGATAAGGATGCTATCGCCTTGCCGACGGAACGCATGGGTAGTTTTATGCTCTGCCCGAAGCACTTCCAGCCGATCCTGTTCATAGGGAATACGGCAAACACTCAATGCCTTGTCTGGAATTTGTAGTGGAAATGCATTGAGATGAATAGTCATGATTAGCCTCTCATGCTCATCCTGTGACTTTGAATACCTTCATCACCTCATCCCCCAAGTGGTTGATCACCTTTACCGCAATCCGCCCGCTCTTCGGTTTTGGGAAGGCGCGTGAGGTGTCGCTGTTGAGCGTGGCCCAGGCCTCGATGTTGATCTCGGCCTTGAGCGTGGTCTTTAGCGCGCTGTAGGGGTCGTTGGCGCCGAGGAAGTAGGCGTGGCGGACGAAGAAGCTTTCTTCGTTGTAGTCGGTGTCGATGAACCAGCAGGCGATGCCGTCGGCGCCGTGGCTGACGACTTCGCCGGTTTGCGGTTTGAAGACGTCCACGCCATTTACTTTTACGCGCAGCTTGCCGTCCGGCTCGGGTAGCAGGGTGATGTCTGGCTCGCCGAAGATGACGAACAGGTTGCCCTTGCCAGTGTTCTTCAAGTCCTCGGCCATGTGCAGATCGGCGTTCATGCGCGCCTTGAGCACGGGGATGCGGCCCAGCTTGCTGAACTCGGTGGCGTGCGCCTCGTAGTTGAAGGCGCAGGCGATCAGCACATCGAAACCGGCATCGCCCGCCTCGCGGGCGGCGGCGACCAGATCGGCGCGCTGCACGGTGCCGAACTCGGGGCCGATGAAGATGGCGGCGCGTTTTTCCGTCGAAGTGGACGCGCTCGCCGCCGTGTCACCAGCGCCGACTTTTGCGGCGTTCCCCTCGATGTAGCGCCCTTCGGCGCAGACCAGATCGCCCGGCCAGGGTGTCAGCGCGGTGAAAGTGATGCGGTCTTCCTTGTGCGCCTGCTGCACGCCGGCGGTTTTCAGGCTGTCCAGGATCATCTGCGGGAAGGTCTGCCTGGCACTGTATTCAGCGCGATCCTGCTTGAGCGTGTCGATCAGTTCATCGTTTTCATCCACCCCCAGCACGCGATGCGGCGAGAGGCTTTCGACGGTGAAGGGGCCGGCGACGCGGACACACTTCTTGTTGTCGTAGGGCTTGTCGTAGAGATATTCAAACTCGGCCTTGGCGGCAATCGAGGCGTCGACTTCCTTCTGCCGAGCGATGCGCGCCTGCCACCAGTCGGCGTGTAGTTTCTTGGTGACCTCCGGCCATGCCTTGTCGGCTTCGCGCGGGATTTCCCATTCCTGCCAGGTCTTCTTGAGCACAGCGTTCAGCTTTTCGCGCAACGGCTCCAGCTTCGCCTGCCACTGATCCCAGATGACATCGATCTCGGCGTTGTTGGCGATGGATTTCAGCGTGATGTGCGGCACGCGCTCATAGACGAAGCCGTGGCGGATGTTGCCGTGTACTGGTTGAGAACTTGGCGCGGTGCGGGTGACTTCGGCCTCCTTGATCTGGCCTTCGCGGGAATCGGCCAGCAGATAGAACGGATAGCGCGCGCCCATGATGCGGGCACGGGCCAGCGCCAGTGCTACGCGCGAGGTGTCAATCGTGATCCAGCGGCGGCCCCATTGCTCGGCGACGGTGGCGGTGGTGCCAGAACCGCAGGTCGGGTCGAGCACGAGGTCTCCGGGGTCGGTGGCCATGAGAAGACAACGCTCGATAATCCTATTGGCTGTTTGGACCACGTAGATTTTGTCACCGCCGAATTGATTCTGCCCAACCGTATCGGCCCACACATTGTTCACCGTGAATGCTGGGAAATCATTCAAATACCGAACATAGGACAAGCGCCCGCCAGAGGTATCCGCAATTCGATCTGCCTTCAGCAACTTCTGAAAGCCAATCTCGCCTGTCTTCCAGTAGCCTTTGACCGGCACGAAAGTCTTGCCTTTGAAAGTGACTGGAAAATCTCCTGGGGGTCGCTGACTCGTGATGTTGTCCGTCGCAAGAACCCTGCTCTCAGGTGGCAAATTGTCCGTATTGGCCTTCTCATCTTCTGACATGGGACGAATCAAGCCATTCGGTAAACGAAGTTTCGTATAGCCAGTTGCGCCTTCCTCACCGGCAACCTTCTTGGTGTAGAGCTGCCGATATTTCACCGAAGCCTTGTTTTTGGCATACCAAACCACGTAGTCGCAGATTGAACCGAGCAGATCACTGGATGCGCCGGTGGTTTTTGAAACCACGATGACGCAAACACAGTTGTCTTCCCCAAACACCTCATCCATAACCGCCCTTACCCGATGCACATTTTCATCACCGATCTGCACAAATATCGACCCCGAATCGGTCAGCAAATCACGGGCAACGGTCAGTCGATCCCGCAGGTAGGTGAGGTAGCTGTGGATGCCGTCGCGCCAGGTATCGCGAAAGGCCTTGACCTGCTCCGGCTCGCGGGTGATGTGTCCCGCGTTGCCGTCCTTCACGTCGCGGCTGGTGGTGGACCACTGGAAGTTGCTGTTGAATTTGATGCCGTAGGGTGGATCGAAATAGATGCACTGCACCTTGCCACGCAGCCCTTCGCGCTCGGCCAGACTGGCCATCACCTGCAGGCTGTCGCCGAGGATCATGCGATTCGACCAGTTCTGGTCGTGCTGGTAAAACTCGGTCTTGTCGGCGCCCTTGGGGATGCCGTTGAAGTCGGCGAACAGGTCGGCGGTGGTCTGCCCGGCATCGAACTGGCTTTCCCTGGTCTGGCGCAGCAGGTCGTCGATCAGCGCCTTGGGGTGCACCTTTTCCTGGATGTAGAGCGGCGGGGCGTGCACGACGAGATCGCTCCAGTCCTGCTCGTCCTTGCCGCGCCAGACGAGCTGCGGGTCAAGGTCGCGGTTTCGATGGCTTTTTTCGTCGCTGTCGCCAGCGACGGTGCGCGGGTAGCGAACCTGCCTGGGGTTCTTTTGCTCGTCATCCAGCACGGACTGGAATTCGGCCGTGGGAATGTTTTTCCGCGTGGCTTCGTCGTGCTTGAGGGTTTCGACGGTTTTGGTGGATTTGGGGGTAGGGTTTTTGGCCATGCTTATACCTGTTGTCCTATATGTCTCATCAGTGTCCTCATTGGCACCCCTGCGGCACGGTTGGCATATTTGTGGCGCAATTGGCGTATTTGTGGCGCATTACGCTGGCTGGAGAAGTTCGCTAGGCCGGTACGCATCATTCGTTCTCCGATGGCGCGTTTGGCGCACTTATGGCGCGTTTCCGCAAAAGGCGATAGCTCGCTCCACGCCCTTTCCCCATAAGCTCAATGACGCCTTTATTAGCCAGTTCATTCAGGTCCCGCGTAGCCGTCCGTTGGGGACAACCCACGGCTTTCTGGTAATCTGCGTTGGTGATGACACCGTTTGCTTTCAGGTAGGCCACGGCCTTCAACTGCCGGTCATTCAGATGGAAGCCGACCAGCAACTCATCAGTGAGCCAGTCGCGCCAGATAACGATGGTGAATTCGCCGCCGCGCTGAGCGAAGTCCGGCTCAGGCAGGTCGTGGGCGAGGCTTTCGCGGATCATCATAAGGGTGCCGGTGCCGTATTTCTCGATGTAGCGGGCGAGAAATAGCGCCTCACAAAGCCGGTGATTGCGAGCAATGGAGCCGTGGGGATGGCGCAGACTCTCCGTTGTCAGCGGCGCCGGCAGGACACCCGGATTCCAAACCTCGACGCGATCAGCGAAGACGGAGACCTGCACGGCGCCCGCCGAGGTGTAGTCGCGATGGGCGATGGCATTGACAATGGCCTCGCGAATTACATCGGGCGGAATTTCATAACGGACGGGTGCCTGATTGCTTTCGGCTCGGGTGCCAACACTGCGATTGAGTTTTGACATGACAAAGTCCACAGCCATGTCCACTTGCCCGAAGACGGTACCCTTGAAGATGCGGTAAAACGGTACTGGACGCTGAATTTCCGTGCCATGAAAGTGCATGCACCGCACCTCGGTGCTGGGCAGGAAGCGCTGGGGATCGCGGCCAAAGAGGAGCAGTGCGGCGTTGGTGGGCTGCCCTTCGCAGAGCAAGTGCAAGTGGGTGAGAACATCAATGAGAGGTGCATTTTCCGGCAGTGGAAACTGGCGTCCGAAGCGGGCGAGGCGCACGAAGTCCGTTACTGCGTGGGCATCCAGATCGTCGAGCGTTGCATCCGAGCATGGCCTTTCATCGAAGGGGCGGGTTTGAATGATGCCGCATGATTCGAGGTGATCCACCAAGCTTGCATAAAGTGCGGCGTTCAGTTCGGCACTGTTGTTGAATCGCCGACGAATGAGCTGGTTCCCGGCCTTGTGAATGAGGGCATGCATCTTGGAATGCCGCTGCTGATCACTCGTGCCTTTGACAAAAACGAGACGGGGCTTGCCCTGAACGGTGGCACGGTCGAACTCTCGTTCCGTTGGCGACAGCCCCTCGGCATCCTCGAATCCGTAGTCGTTGCCGAACACGCCAAGGTATATGGCGCAACCATCAACTTCCGCAAGATAGACAGCATCTGCCCGCCGATCACTGGCAGGTAAGTCCTCGAAGAGAAAGACCTCGAAGAAACGACACAGCAAAGGGTCGTTTTCAATGAATGCTCTAACCGCATGGCGTTCTTCCGCTAATTCTTTCTGGACGCTGCTGATGAAGATTCGGAGTCGAGTCGCACGCATGTCCATCAAACCTTCGCCGCAGAAAACTGTTCGATCATGTTGTTGAACTCTGCTTCAATCTTCTTCGCAAAGTCAGACTCGATCTGATAAACCTCGGTGAACTCGGCAAAGGCCCAGCGGCCATAGGTGCCGAGATGATTGACGCCGGGCACCCAGTAGGTGTCCATGGTGGATTTCTTCTCGATGGCATCTTCGCGCCGGTAGCCCTTGATTTCGACAACCAGGTTGAGCAGGTCGCTATCGTCACCACTGCGGCCATGGCCGTCGTCCACGCGCACGATGAAGTCGGGGATGTACTTGCGCATTTCCGATCCGTAGCGGTAGGGCACTTCGAGGCCAAGGTTGTAGTTTTTCACATAGGCGCGCACTTTGGGATGCGATTCGGCCACACGGCAGAATTCCGCTTCCCAGTCGCTGTCGAGAATGATCCAGTTGATGTGGCTGGATTTGGCGCTGGTCTCCCAGCGGTCTGTCCGCGACGTGTTGAAGCGGACGTGCTTGGTCGAGCCGGTGGGGTTGTAGGCATCGAGCAGCGCCTTGACCGGGCGCTCGCCAAGAAACTGCCGGGTGATCGCGGCAGTGATCTTGTTGCAGGCCATGTCGGCCAGTTCCTGGTACATCAGCAGCGCGGGATAGGTGTCACCCTTGCAGACGAGGCAGGTATCCAGCCATTCTTTGGTGATGCGCTTGAGTTGGCCGAAGAGGTGCAGCTTGGGTTCTTCGCCGGGATCGCGCCATTTTGTGTACAGCAACCGCTGGGTGAGGTGGAAGACCAGCGTGGAGGGGCGGATGTCGCCCAGGTGCTTGAGACTCATGTCCACGCCTTCGCCGATGATGCCGGAGTTGCGGGTAATCGACGGGCCAACCAGGTCGGGGCTGAGCGTCAGGATGGATTCGTCGTTGAAGTCCGCCGTCAGCCGTTCTTCCGGCAATTCGATGCGATAACCCTCGACACGGGGAAAGCGGATTTCGAGCGCGTCGCGCTCCGGGCGCACGGCCTTGACCTGTACCGTTTCGCGCGGTGGTTGCGGCGGTGCGATGACCGGCTTGGCAGTGAAATCGAAGGGGATGCCGAAGACATCGGCATATTCGACATTGAACTGCCCTTCTTCATTCAACTCGTAAGACTGCCGACGCAGCGCGCGGCCGATGACTTGTTCGCACAGAAGCTGGGTGCCAAAGGCGCGGATGCCGAGCACGTGAGTGACAGTATTCGCATCCCAGCCTTCAGTGAGCATCGACACCGAAACGACGCAGCGGATCGAGCCGCCGAGCTGGCCAGGCTTGCCGACGGTGTTCATGACTTCGCGCAGCAGCTCCTGGTCGGTGATGTTGTCGCCGGCGCGCGCGTCGCCGGTGCGCTCGACGATCTCGCGGCGGAAGCGCTCGATTTCGTCAGCGGCCATGTCGTGAAACTTGTCGTCCAGCGCGTCGCCGGCTTCGAGTTGCTCGCTGTCGATGAGCAGCGTGTTCGGGCGCGGCAGCGGATTGCCCGTGGTTTCATCGAAATTGCGGAAGAGCGCGAATTGGCTATTTTGCAGCGTGGTGGTTCCATCGTCGTTCTTGCGGTGGAAGCCGGAGACAAAATCGTAAACCAGCTTGGAGATGGCGGTGTTCTGGCAAACGATGATGAAACAGGGCGGCACTTTGATGCCGTTGTCCTCCCAGAGCTTGAAGGTTTTCTCATAGTGGCCATAGAGCGCTTGCAATGCGGTTTGCAAACGCGTGGGGAGTTTGAGCGGGTCAAGGTCTTCACCTTGCCCGCGCCCCTTCTTGGGCATGTCTTTGCTGATGTTCTTCCAGAGGTCGCGGAATACCGGCAACTCTTCGCCAGGGATGTTTTCTGCCACAGGAACACGCGGCAGTTTGACAATTCCGCATTCGATGGCATCCATCAGCGAAAAGTCGCTCATCGTCCATGGGAACAGCGTACCTTCCGCGTAACCGGAGCCACTCAGGAAGAAGGGCGTTGCGGACAAGTCCATTACCCGACTCACGCCGAGCTTGCGGTTGACGGCTTCGAGGCCGGAAATCCACAGGCGCGCGGCTTCGTTGTTTTTCTCGGCTTCCTTCCTGTCGTCGCCTTTCAGGTCTTCATCGTCAGCATCTTTCGGTTTTTCGCGGTAACAGTGGTGTGCTTCGTCGTTGATGACGAGGATATTCTTCATGCCCATCAAATCCGGCATCACCCGCTGGAGCATCTGGCCTTCGGTTTCGAGCGTATGGGGTTCCTCGCCTGTGCGCCCCTTGAGCAATTGCCGCCCGCCTTTGGAGAGTTCGATGCGCTCGCGCATCTTGAAGGCGTGGTAGTTGGTGATGACGATTTTGGCCCGACTCATGTCGTCGAGCATGTCGCCCGGCAACAGTTCGCGGTCTTTGTAGTAGCTGTCCGGATCGTGGGGTTGCAGGACGCGCAGGCGATCCTTGATGGTCAGGCCGGGCGCGCAGATCAGAAAGCCGCGGGTGAAATGCTTGCTGGTCGGACGGCGTACGGCATTGATGGTCTGCCAGGCGATGAGCATGGCCATCACCGTGGTCTTGCCGGCGCCGGTGGCAAGTTTCAATGCCAGGCGCATCAGTTCAGGATTGGCATCCTTGTTCGCGGCAGCCATGTGATCGAGAACCTGTTTGCCGTGTTTGGATAGCGGCGCGACCTCGGTGAGCCAGATTGCGGTTTCCACCGCCTCCACCTGGCAGAAGAACGGACGAACCCCGCTGAACGTGTGGTGACGCCAGTGTTGCAACAGGCGCGCTGTTTCCGGCGTGACCTGCCACTGATTGGGATTGGGCAGGGAACGCCAGGAATCCACATGGCCGCGCACCTCATTGATGATCGACGTGGGATCGTATTGCTGTTCCTTGGTTGATAGCCCTGCGCCATCATCGAAAACGAATCCTTCCTGCCTGGTCGCACTCTTCCGTTTCTTGGGCTTGGGAATCGGTGTGATGAACTGCGCGCGACGTCTGGATTCTTCAATCTGCTGGGTTGGCTGTCCTGTATCGTCAAGTTCCCAATGCCGCGATGGGCGGTCGTATGGGGAGTTCAATATCGGGTGGTCAAAGAATGGGTTTGACATGTTCAAGACTCTCGCGCCGGTGTCTCGTTATTCCCGGATACCGGGCAAGTTCGTCATTTTCCATCAATTTCCCGCCGAAACAGAAATTTTATGCATTTTCGATGAAGATTTATCGTGGCGTATCACCAGCGCCGACTTTTCCCTACATTCCAGCAACTACCTAACGCTTACGTCTGTCCTTGCTTTCATACTGGCATTCGCAAACCTGTCAATCACAATCACGGCCGCCAAAGCTACGCGTAAAACCACCACCGCTTTCCCCCTCGCGGGCGGGAAAAATACAAATCAGGACAGAAAAAGATTCCATCGCCCCACGAATGTCGGGCGGAAAAGCCGAGAAAGGCGAGGCCAGATCAATCACGTTTTTGATGTAGGCAATCTGAGCCTGCTGATCGGCCGCGCGCAGCACACGATAGTTTTTCAGGGTGCCATCAGGCCTCAATACAATTTGCACCAATGCCTTGTGCGACCCTCGGCTACGCGGATCATTTTTAATAAACGCGGAACTCTGATTCAGTTTGCGAACGAATGCATCGAAATACATCTGCAAGCTAAAGGGCTCGACCGCCTTGCTATTCACGGAAGATTCCGCTTCGGCCGCCTCGTCTTGTTTCTGTAAGCGACGCCCTTCTGATTTTGCCATCGCCAGTGCTTGCCGAGATAAATCAAAACCGCTTTTTGGCGGCGGGGACTTCAGTTCATTCAGAAACTGATCCATCTCATCACGTTCAGCGGTAGTCCACGACCTGGCGGTCGTCAACTGTCGCGGCACGCTGAGTATTTTCGTTTGCCGCGGACGTCTGTCATGGCGTTTTGCCGTGTTGCGTGGCGCAGGCAACAGAGGCGGAAGCTTTGCCAACGGCGGGGGCTTTATCGGAGGCGCTAGCGTTGCCTCCATGCGTGCAGGGGGCGAGTCGGCCGCGTGCATCACCGATTGTGACGTTAACCCAGGGGACCCACTGTGCAAAGACAATACAATGACGTGCAACAGAACAGAGAGTAGCAGCGCAAGGTTGAACAGCTTTTGCGAGCGATAGTCACCCCACCTCATTGCACATTTCTAACACGCTCACACCGCACCAGTCTTATGGATTTTTACTCTGCTCGCCCACGCCAGTTTCGCTCATCTTTGGATTTCGCTTGAACACGACGGGCGCAACCCGTGCGCCACCAAAACTCTGCTTGACCATCCATTTTGCCAAAGCCGAATCCAGGTAGTCAGCGTGCCCCGGAAACCATTCTTCCAGCGCCGTCACAAGGCCACGACCAATCTTCAGTTTTTTTTCTGCGTCCATGGCTTGTATGCCATGCACTGACGCGAGTACTTTGCCATGCTCTTCAATATGACAATCAGCAGAAGGGAAGCTGGTTGATGTCATCCATTCGTCTTCTTCAGAAAAATGTTTCACGGCATGCTTTTCAAAAGCATCAAGACGTGCAGAAAAATCAGCATCAGACGCATGCTTCATCGCATCCACCAACAGCACAAATTCTTTGTGCGTTTCGTCCATCGGACCATACCCTAGCAAATAAGAATCCGACCACTCAAATTTATCGCTCATCGCTACTCCATCATTCATTTCGTTAACGCATAGACCCACAGAGAATCTCGCCTGATTGCCAATCATCGCCTAGCGCGTAATCAATCGGCGGATGCTACACAATGCACGTCAATCACGCAACGCGCAAAGAAAGGATTGCACCTCTCACGTGACCCAACATGACTCAACGCAACTCAGCCCGCATCACCTTCAGCATCATGCGCTTCACCGCCAAACGCCAAGCGCTTGATGCGAAAAAGTTCATCACGGGCGGCGGCGGCGGCTTCAAACTCCAGATTCTTGGCATGTGCCTGCATTGATTTTTCCAGCTTTTTAATGTGCTGTGCTAATTCTTTTTCGCTCATCATTTCATAGCGCGCCGCTTCTTGGACAGCTTGGCGCGTTTGAGCGGCCGTATCTGCATCATAAACCCCATCAATGATGTTCTTGATACGCTTATTCACTCCCTGCGGGATGACCCCATAAGCCGCGTTATGTGCTAACTGCGTGTTTCGACGGCGTTCGGTTTCAGTAATCGCACGTTGCATCGAATCCGTGATTCGATCCGCATACAAAATCGCTGTGCCATTGATATGCCGTGCCGCGCGGCCTATGGTTTGGATTAACGAACGGGTTGAGCGTAAAAACCCCTCTTTGTCAGCATCGAGTATCGCCACCAGGGAGACTTCCGGAATATCCAGCCCCTCGCGCAACAAATTGATGCCGATCAACACATCGAATACCCCCAGACGCAGATCGCGAATAATCTCGACACGCTCGACGGTATCAATATCCGAGTGCAGGTAACGCACCTTGATGCCATTGTCACTCAAATACTCAGTCAGTTGCTCAGACAGCCGCTTGGTCAAGGTGGTTACCAGCACTCGCTCACCAAGGGCAATGCGTTTTTTTGCCTCCGCTAACAAATCATCCACTTGCGTTGCGGCCGGACGAATTTCCAGAATCGGATCGACCAGCCCCGTGGGGCGCACTAACTGCTCAACCACCTGGCCTTGATGCGCCTCTTCATAGACCGATGGCGTCGCAGAAACAAACACCGTTTGCGGCATTAGTTTCTCGAACTCCTCGAACTTCAAAGGACGATTATCCATCGCTGAGGGCAGACGAAACCCATAGCTCACGAGGTTTTCTTTCCGCGCGCGGTCGCCTTTATACATGCTGCCCACTTGTGGGATGGCTATATGAGACTCATCCACAAACATGATCGCGTCGCTCGGCAAATAGTCATACAACGTCGGGGGTGGCTCGCCCGGCTGGCGGCCGGATAAATGGCGCGAGTAGTTTTCGATGCCCTTGCAAAAGCCGAGTTGATCCAGCATCTCCAGATCAAACCGCGTGCGCTGCTCAATCCGCTGCAACTCAACCAGCTTTTGCGCCTGGGTATAAAAATCCATCCGCTCACGCAATTCGTGCTTGATCGCCTCTACTGCCTTGAGCACCGTGGCACGGGGAGTGACGTAATGGCTCGAAGGAAACACGGTAAATCGACCTAACTTTTTCTTCGTTTGTCCTGTTAAAGGATCAAACAGGGCCAAGGTCTCAATTTCATCATCAAATAAAGTAATGCGTATCGCGTTCTCCGCATTTTCAGCCGGGAACACATCAATCACATCACCGCGCACACGATAAACACCACGCCGAAAATCAACCTCATTGCGCTCGTACTGCATTTCAGTCAGCCGACGAATGATCTCGCGCTGCGCCATTTTCTCGCCTTGGCGCAAATGCAGAATCATGCTGTGGTAATCCACCGGGTCGCCAATGCCGTAAATCGCCGACACCGTGCACACAATGACCACGTCGCGCCGCTCAAGCAAACTCTTGGTCGTCGACAAGCGCATTTGCTCAATATGCTCATTGATTGCCGAGTCTTTCTCGATGAACAAATCGCGCGAAGGCACATAGGCTTCGGGCTGATAGTAGTCATAATAAGAAACGAAATACTCCACCGCGTTTTCCGGAAAAAACTCGCGGAATTCGGAATACAACTGCGCTGCCAATGTTTTGTTGGGTGCCAGCACCAAAGCCGGCCGCCCTAGCCGTGCAATCACGTTTGCCATGGTGTAGGTCTTGCCAGAGCCCGTCACCCCAAGCAATGTTTGAAACGACAATCCGTCGTTAATCCCTTCAGCCAGCAAGCGAATCGCTTCGGGCTGATCGCCCGCTGGTGAAAATGGTTGATGGAGACGAAAAGGGCTGCCCTCAAACGTCACCACGTCTGCTTTTGGATCATTTGCGTACGTCACTACAACCCTCGTTTATCGGTTTTTTGATGCGTCAAGAGGCGCTCATACGAGCTGCAAGCCATTCAAAGATTAGGCTCAATCGGGTATTATTACGCGTTGCGCGCTTGATCGACTAATCAATCGAAAAATTGATCGATAAAACACCGTCTCACCAGCGCCGATTTTTACCTAACATCATCATTTTCTGGAATCTCATGACCTCAATTTTTTCGGCGGTTGAATTAGCCCCCCGCGACCCCATTCTTGGCCTGACCGAAGGCTTTAATGCCGACACCAACCCCAACAAAGTTAATTTAGGCGTGGGCGTTTATTACAACGATAACGGCAAGCTCCCCTTGCTCGAAGCAGTCAAAGCCGCTGAAAAAACGCGTCTGGAAGCCGCCCCAGCGCGCGGCTATCAGCCCATCGAAGGCCTGGGTGCCTTTAATACAAGCGTACAAAATCTCATTTTCGGCACAGACTCCCCGCTGATCAAAGAAGGCCGCGCCGTTACCATTGAAGCACTCGGTGGTACAGGCGCATTAAAAGTTGGTGCAGATTTTCTCAAGCGGCTCTACCCCAGCTCAAAAGTCTACATTAGCGACCCCAGCTGGGAAAACCACCGCGCCCTGTTTGAATCCGCCGGGTTTACCGTAGAAAACTACCCTTACTACGATGCCGCCACCCATAGCGTGAATTTTGCCGCCATGAAGGCCTACCTTGCCGCACTGGAAGCCAACGCCATCATCGTTCTGCACGCCTGCTGCCACAACCCAACAGGCGCTGACCTTACCGCTGAGCAATGGAAACAAGTGGTCGCCGTTATTCGCGAAAAAAATCTGATTGCTTTTATCGACATGGCCTACCAGGGCTTTGCTGACGGCATCACTGAAGATGCCGTTGCGCTGAACTTATTTGCTGCATCCGGCCTTCAATTTTTAGTTTCCAGCAGCTTTTCAAAATCCTTCTCACTCTACGGCGAACGGGTTGGCGCGCTAACGCTAGTCACAGAAAACAAGGAAGAATCCGCCCGCGTACTCTCGCAAGTCAAACGCGTTATCCGCACCAACTACTCCAACCCGCCGACCCACGGCGGCGCCATTGTTGCGGCCGTACTATCCAGCTCCGCGTTACGTCAGCAATGGGAAGCTGAACTCGCCACCATGCGCGAACGCATTCGTGCCATGCGCATTTCGCTCGTAGAAAAACTCAAGGAAAAAAACGTACCGCAGGACTTTTCTTTTGTGGTCAAACAACGCGGTATGTTTTCCTACACTGGGCTGACGGCCCAACAAGTTGAACAACTAAAAACCGAGTTCGCTATTTATGCTGTCAGCACCGGCCGCATCTGCCTGGCTGCACTCAACACCAAAAATATTGACTACGTAGCCACCGCCACCGCATCCGTCATCGGCAAAAAGTAAACACGCGAAAGGTATTGCAGGCGCTAGCTCCTGTGGCTATAATTCGCGCCTTCATATTCCTCGATAGCTCAGTCGGTAGAGCGCCGGACTGTTAATCCGTAGGTCCCTGGTTCGAGCCCAGGTCGAGGAGCCAGAATTGAAAAGCCCGCGTTACTGCGGGCTTTTTTTGTCCACGGAATTTTTTTATTCACCTTGGCCGCTTTACTAAAGCATTCTGCCCCGTTGATTGACCCTACCGACGATCTACCATGTTACCAGCGCCGACTTTTGGCATGCAGCATCTACGATGTCACGCCACGTCACGGCATCGTTAAAACACAATAGGACAATGCATGGATTCCAATCTATTGTTTTGCGGGAAATAAAAAGCGCGTGCCGACTTAACAGCACGCGCTTACATTTCAACCCAGCATCACGGTTACTTTTAAGAAAGTAACCACTTGCCAGCGTTTTCCTTATGGGCGGGACCCAGTAGGGAAAGGCCAAGCAGCTGCCGGATTAAGTGAAGACTTTAACCCTGGTGTTGCAGCAGTTGATGGCTTTGCAGCAGGTTTTGCAGCAGGCTTCTTAGCGACAACTTTCTTTGCAGCGGGCTTTTTGGCTACGGGGCTAGCTGCAGGTTTTTTTGCAGCCACTTTCTTGGCAACTGGCTTTTTAGCAGCAACTTTCTTCACTGCTGGCTTTTTAGCAGCCACCTTTTTAACGGCCTGCTTGTTAGCAGCAACTTTCTTCACTACCGGTTTTTTAGCAGCAACTTTCTTCACTGCTGGTTTTTTAGCAGCCACCTTTTTAACGGCCTGCTTGTTAGCGGCGACTTTCTTCACTACCGGTTTTTTAGCAGCAGCTTTCTTCACGACGGGCTTTTTAGCGGCGACTTTAGTCGCTGCTGGTTTTTTGGCAACTACTTTCTTAACTTCTGGCTTTTTAGCAGCAACTTTTTTCGCCGCTGGTTTTTTGGCAGCGGGCTTCTTCGCTGCCGGTGCCGTGGCTATTTTCTTCTTTACAACCATGGTGAGTCTCCTTAACAAGTTTTAACAGGGAAGAGCCGCTTCTTTATTTAATACAACCCAATTGGGTTGATGTGAATTATCCATGCCTTTAATGCAATTGAAAACAATGAATTCCGCCCGTTTATCCGTCTATCAATTTGTTTTAGTTTACGCACTGGCACCGAAGAATTAATTCTTTTGGCATAAATAACACCTGCTAAGTGTTATTTGAAAAACATAAATCGCACTGATAAATCTCGAAAAGGAGTGGATTCTTATCCGGGGTAGACGGCTGGACAAATTACACTATCCCAGTCAAACAGTGGTCCCGGGTCTGTTTTACGCCCGGGAGCTATCTCACTATGGGCAACAACGGCTTGTATAGGGTGGCGAGCCAACAGATCAGCTAATACCGCATTGAGCGTTGCATATTGCGCTTTTTCAAAAGATAACTCATCGCAACCCTCAAGCTCAATCCCGATTGAAAAATCATTACATCGCTCACGACCTGCCCATTCGGAAACCCCAGCATGCCACGCGCGTTTCCATAGGGATACAAATTGAATTAACTCGCCATTACGCCGTATTAGCAAATGTGCCGAAACTCGTAGGTTGGATATTTCGCGATAATAAGGATGGTCTTCCGGATTTAGCTGGTTAGTAAACAAATCAATAATGCCCTGCCCGCCAAACATTCCTGGTGGCAAACTGATGGCATGGACTACAACTAGACAAATATCGTTTTCTACAGGGCGCTCGTCAAAATTCGGCGAAAGAATACGCCGGGCTTCGGGTAACCACCCCTCGTCTTGTTCAGAACTAAATAGCGAGCTCATTCGTTCATGCCCAGACGAGCCATACGATAGCGTAGGGAACGGAAAGTGACCCCTAGCAAACGGGCAGCTGCAGTACGATTGTTATTTGCTTCTTGAAGCGCATCCAAAATCATTTGGCGCTCAACCTGATCCAGCTTGTCCTGCAACGTTGTTGCTGTCGATTCATTTTCAGGGCGAGATGACCGTAGGCTGAGATCAGCCGCTTCGATATAGCTGCCATCCATCAACGCCAACGCCCTCTCGAGGATGTTTTCGAGCTCACGCACATTCCCGGGGAAGGGATGAGTCCGTAACTCCTTTAAAGCAGCAAGAGAAAGCAATGGCGGCCTTATACCAGCTGCATGGGCTAGCCGGTCAAGAATATGTGTTGCCAGCAACGGAATATCTTCATGACACTCACGGAGTGCGGGCATACGTAATTCAATCACATTCAACCGGTAAAAAAGATCCTGACGAAAACGCCCTTCATTAACCAGTGCTTTGATGTCCTGATGGGTCGCACAGATCACACGCACGTCGACATCCTCTTCGGTTGTCGCGCCGACTTTGCGCACCCGCTTTTCCTGAATCACGCGCAACAGCTTTACTTGCATCGCTAAAGATAAGTCTGCCACTTCGTCGAGAAACAATGTTCCCCCATTGGCTGCCTGAAAAAAACCATCGCGATCTTCATTGGCCCCTGTAAATGCCCCCCTGCGATAACCGAAGAACTCACTCTCCATCAAGTTTTCGGGAATAGCACCGCAATTTACCGGCACAAACGCACGATCACGACGCGCACCTAGCTGATGGATTAATTGCGCGGCCAATTCTTTTCCGCTCCCAGATTCACCCGTGATATGGACGGGGGCCTGACTGCGTGCGACGCGCTCAATGAGGGCACGCACCTGTTGCATCGCGGGCGAATCGCCGAGAAGCCTGGCCTCAGCGTTTGCACCAGAAACCGACTCTGTTCCTGACAACTCTAATGCCAGCTTGACCAAGCCTCTTAGCTGATCAAGTGACACTGGCTTCGTGACGTAATCAAAAGCACCTTCCTTCAGTGCTGCAACCGCATTTTCGGTGCTGCCATACGCCGTCATCACAGCCACCGGCAAGTCGGCCATAACCTCATTAACATGGCGCACGAGATCTAGCCCTGTACCATCGG
Organism: Rugosibacter aromaticivorans; assembly: GCF_000934545.1. Taxonomy (GTDB): domain Bacteria; phylum Pseudomonadota; class Gammaproteobacteria; order Burkholderiales; family Rhodocyclaceae; genus Rugosibacter; species Rugosibacter aromaticivorans. Next base: position 800,145 of record NZ_CP010554.1, on the reverse strand, counting down.
GCAACCGCATATCAGTCAAACAAAGTTGATAACGATGGCTTGCCAGCATGGTGCGGGCTTCTACCAATGATCCCGCGCAATCAACCTCAAGCCCCATGCGCACGAGCGTTAGATCAATTAGCTCACGAATATCTGCCTCGTCATCCACGATCAAAATGCGATTAGCTTCTCCGCGCCGACGCCGCTGGATTTTCAAAGACATAGCGCTCCCTCAACCGTGATTCGAAAATGTGCACCAGGACTATTTGGCAATAATTTGGGCAACAACTCCAGGCGCGCCTTATTCGCCTCGCACAGCTCTCGTGCAATATAGAGTCCAAGACCCGTTCCGGCACCGTGCGTCGTAAAAAAAGGTTCAAATACTTGTGCGCGTAAAGATTCTTCAATTCCACTACCATCATCACTGATGTGCAATTCAATGCAATTCGCCATGACTACCTTTGCTTGGACTCGAACCGCACCTTCGGTGTCACTGGCATGCCGCAATGCATTCACCAGAAGATTCCATAGCACGCGATGCAGATGTCCGCGATCAAACCACACCTTCAGGCCACGAGCGTCTGTCACTCGAATACGACTTGCTGCCGAGGCGTCATGCAAGAACATTTCTTCCATAAAACCCTCTATAAATCTCTGCCAATCAATCGTTTCAGGTGCTGCCTGGTCGCGACGACCAAGCTCCAGCACTTCGGTAACCAAGCGATTAAGGCGCAGGGTATTGTCGTGAACAATGCGGGCAAGTCGTTGTTGAAAAGGATTCGCGTTGTCCTCTGCCAGGAGCTCTGCCGCATGACTGATCGCCGCCAGTGGATTGCGAATTTCATGCGCCATATTTGCCGTCAACCGACCAAGCGCTGCAAGTTTTAGCTGTTGCGACTGAAAGTGAACCTGCGCCATGTCTTCCAGATAAAGTAAAGAATCTCCCAGCATGCTCGAAGGGGGTAAATAGCGTGTCCGCAACTGGCGATTTGTTTCCCGGAAAAAAAAGATCTCGGTCGTTTCAACGTGATGCGCTTGCCAAATCAAAAACCGTTCCGCCAGTGATCCTCTCAGAGGTTGCTGGCCATCCTGCAGCGGCATGTCCAGTAAGGCTCTGGCTTGTGGATTGCTCATATGCACCTGCCCCTCGCTATTAACTACCAGCACGCCACCTTCCATATCGCGAATAATTTGTTTGCTTATTTTTAACTGAGCATCGAGTTGTTGCCCTCGCTCAAGAGCCAAGAGTTCGTTGGCCACTACGCGTTTTGCCAGCATTCGGGCTGCAATTGCGGCTGCAAAAAAAACCAGACAAATAATGCCGGCACTGAAAAAATCGGCGGGCTCGCTATCTATCACCAGTGCCCACCAACTTTCTTCGAGCAAGACGGCAACCGAAGCCAGCGCCGCATAAAACAAAACCATGCGTCCCTGACCGACCAGTCCAGCCCCCGAAACCACAACCAGCAACAACGTCGCGACCCCGCTTTTTTGACCGCCACTAGCAAACATCATAAGCGTCAAGGCAAGGATATCGGTTGCAACATGGATTGTCAGCTGCACATCAAAGTGATGTGGATGTCGTAACTGTGTCGCCAAAAAAACCACCGAAAGCACTAAGTAGATGCTGGCAACGTTGCGGAATAAATGGGCATTCTGAGCACCCAGGCTCACAGCGTCACCAAATACCACTACCGCACCCAGAAAAAACAGTGCGACGCTCGATCGGTAGATAGAAAAAAATAACAAAGAGCGCCAGAAAGAGACGGGCGTTTGATTAATCTCCGTAGCCAGGTTGCGCCTTATCATTTGCTCGCCCCCCGCAAGCGATGGGCTTCGCAGCAATAAACCGCATGATTATCGACGAGAGCCTCGGATTGCGGGATGTAAATTCCGCAGTGAGCGCACGGAATCATCCCTTCCGGCGACCGAACATTGGGTGGCGGCCGTCGTCTCTTCCCGGCAAAACGAAGATAGAGGAAAACGACGAACGCTATAAAAAGAAGGAGTTTTGCCACAAAATCACCCGCCTATGTGTGAAGGTGATGGTCGGGGTGAGAGGATTCGAACCTCCGACTCCTGCGTCCCGAACGCAGTACTCTACCAGGCTGAGCTACACCCCGACGGTGAGTGGATACTAATGAACGATGCTGCGGGAAAATGGCCGAAAAAACAGTGAGGCCCAGCATCGTTTCTGACATTCAGCCGTTAAAAATCTCTCTGTACGGCAAAGTCGGCGAATTGTATCAGCGTTTGCCTGAATATTGAATCTGGCAATAGCGCTAGCGAAGCCTTCGCCGCTTCCGCTTCTGCTATTCCGTGCTGTCGAGCGGCCGCCAAAGCACCACTGGAACGCACCGCAACGAGAACCTCTGGAAACTTGTCTCTGTCTGCAGTTTCAATGGCCGTGCGCACCAGTACAGCCTGCGCTGTTGTGCCATTTAGCATGGCGTGAATTAGAGGTAAGGTGGTTTTCCCTTCCGCCAGATCGTCGCCCAAATGCTTCCCGGTTTCAGCCTCATTGCCGGAATAATCAAGCACGTCGTCAATCAGTTGGAATGCCGTACCAATATGCATGCCATAAGCAGCTAACGCTTCTTCCAGTGCGGGTCCGACATGACTAATGATTGCCCCCAAACGCGCCGCCGCCTCAAACAACTTGGCCGTCTTGTAATGAATCACTTGCAGATAGTCGGTTACGGAAAGATCCGCGTTGCCACAGTTCATCAGTTGCAGCACTTCGCCCTCTGCAACGATGTTAGTCGCACTCGCGAGAACTTTCATAACACGCATATCGCCCACATCAACCATCATCTGAAAAGAACGCGTGAAAAGAAAGTCTCCCACCAGCACGCTGGCGGCACTGCCAAAAACAGCATTGGCGGTATCGCGGCCACGTCGCAGTGAGGACTCATCAACTACATCGTCATGCAGCAGGGTAGCAGTATGGATGAACTCGACCACGGCAGCGAGTTCGTGATGCATCGTGCCAGAATAACCACAAGCGCGCGCTGCTAACAACACCAGTGCAGGCCGCATACGCTTGCCACCCGCCGAGATAATGTACTCGGCGACTTGCCGTATCAATACAACATCGGAGTGCAAACGACTGCGGATAACGTGATCGACGGCATGCATATCCGCATCAATCGGGGCGTACAAAGTAGAAAAATTCACGGCAAGGCTATCGGATAAATGTGTCATGTTAGGCAGCACAGAGGAAGACGTCAACGAGCATGCGGCAATCAAGCCGTCTGATGACGCCATAAGCTACGCCATATCAGTGCCGAAATAAGCGTGGAGTCAACCAGGAATAGTGCTGCTCCCTCTCAATTTGAGTATTGCCAAGTCCATTTCTTCACTAGCCTCCGTGCTTGAGAAGATTTTTTATCAAAGGCCACTGCCTACGGCTGACGGGGATGTGCTCATTGATGCCAGACAGCATCACCTGCCAGAAGTCATCCTTTTCGCCCTCGGCGCTGGCACGTTGCATACCAATCACCGCCCCCGGCGCGATCAGACAATTTCGATGGACGCGCAAGAAGCGCTCGGCAAACTCAGCCTCAAGCTTCACCAGTGACTCCTCAAGCAGATACTCGCGTTCCGCCGTGCGCGCTATGACGTATTTCTGCTCGGCTTTCAGGTAGAGAATATCTGTTACGGGCACAAGCAAAACGCGACCGCGCTCAAAACAAGACAGATGTTGCCGTGTTGCCAGCGCCGACTTTTCAAGACGTTCAACCTCATCCGGATGACGCTTTGCCTTCTGCAAAGCTACAGCAAGGCGCGCCGCGCGTACCGGCTTGACAAGGTAATCCAGTACGGCCAACTCAAAAGCGCTAACGGCATATTGATCATACGCAGTGACAAAGATCACAGCTGGCGCTGCGGGCCAGCGAGCGAGATGCCGTGCAAACTCGACGCCATCCATCCCGGGCATGCGTATATCGACCAAGGCAATATCGCATGGATGCGCTTGTATTAACGCTAACGCACTGTGGCCGTCATGAGCCTCAGCGACTATCGTGGTGGGAACCTCCTCCGCAATATCGCTCAACAAATTTCGCAAACGAGTACGCGCCGGCGCTTCATCATCGACCAGAAAAAGACGTAACGGCTCACTCATGATGCAACGTGCCGCCGGTAGGGAAATTCAATCAATACGTGAAAACGACCTTCATGGATTCCCGTCGTCATCACAGCTTCGAGTTGAAAAAAAAGCAATAGACGCTCGCGAATATTGGCCAGTGCCATTTGATTACCTTGAGCGTGACGATTGTCCGTAGCTAAGTTGTTTGAAAGCTCAAGTCGCACTCGGTTGTTTACCTGCTCGCATCGAATCAAAATATCTCCAGGTTGGGTGGATGGTTCAATGCCATGGTACACCGCGTTTTCCAGTAAGGGCTGAAGCATGAGTGGCGGCACCAGTGGGTCGGGCGGACAAGAGGCCATATCCCACTGCACCTGAATGCGGTCCCCCAATCGGAGGCGCTCGAGATTGAGATACTGCCGCGCTACCGCTATCTCCTCTGATAAAGGCACCAATGTTCTGTTTTCGCGCATCAACACCCGAAACAAATCAGAGAGCTCCTCTAAAGCGCTTTCAGCACGCTTTGGTTCTGAGCGCATCACACCAAGAACAGCATTCAATGTATTGAATAAGAAGTGGGGACGAATGCGCACAGTCAGCGCCATCAATCGCGCCTCGGCCAAGGCCGGCGATTGCGCACGAACCACCAGATCGAACCAGACAAGTAGCAAATAAGTAACCACGACTGACCACATCGCCGTTCGCCCCAGCCCGATCTGCGTCCACTGCATGGCAACAAAAAAACCATGTACAGCAGCCGTCACCAATAAGCTCAGTAACAGAAACATTGCCCATCCAGTACGCCGAGGCAAAGGCGTAATCCAGTCTGAAATCAGGGAAAAAACCACAAGATTCACTAGCAGCACTGGTTCGAGCAAAGCCGCAATCTCGATGAACTCTATGAACAGGTGCGCCCAGTCGCGATTCGCAGCCAGAACACTCAACACCATGACCAAATTCACCACGAGCAATGTGCGTAGCCACAAAGCTCCCTGGCGGAAGTCTGGCAGGCCCGATGTCACAAGGTTTCCCGTTATACTTGGCATGGATTCCGCATGTACTCCGCATGTACTCCAATGGATTTTTAACTTTAAATTTCAGTTGCACACAGCGCACTTTTTGCGCACTGCATTGCACAACATGGCCTCACGCTGATTATGACAGAACCTACACAACCCGTTTCCGACAAAGCCTGGTCTGGCCGTTTCTCCGAGCCTGTCTCTGATCTGGTCAAACGTTATACTGCCTCAGTTTTCTTCGATCGCCGGATGTGGCGTCAGGATATTCACGGCTCGCTAGCGCATGCCCGGATGTTATCGCAGCAAGGCATCATCACAACCGACGATCTGGCTGCCATAGAGCGTGGCATGGCTTTGATCTGCCAGGAAATCGATAGCGGTCAGTTTCACTGGAATCTTGACGATGAAGATGTTCATCTCAACATCGAAAAACGCCTCACCGCACTCATCGGCGATGCAGGCAAGCGTCTGCACACCGGCCGCTCACGGAATGATCAGGTAGCCACCGATATTCGCCTTTGGCTACGCGATGCGATTGATGATATTGATGGCTTGCTGCGCGAGCTGCAAAAGGCACTGCTCACGCTAGCCGAATCGCATAGCGATACCCCGCTGCCTGGCTTTACCCACTTGCAAGTCGCACAACCGGTGACCTTTGGTCACCACTTACTGGCGTATTTCGAAATGTTCCAACGCGACCGCGAGCGCTTCACTGATTGCCGTCGCCGCGTTAATCGTCTGCCGCTAGGCGCCGCAGCACTCGCAGGAACCACCTTCCCCATTGATCGTGAAACTGTTGCCCGCGAACTGGGGTTTGAGACGATTTGTGAGAACTCCCTGGATGCTGTATCTGATCGCGACTTTGCGATCGAATTCTGCGCTGCCGCCGCACTTGCGATGACCCATATTTCTCGACTCTCAGAAGAGCTCGTGCTATGGATGAGCCCGCGATTAGGCTTTATCGATCTGCCGGATCGTTTTTGCACCGGCTCTTCCATCATGCCGCAGAAAAAAAACCCGGATGTGCCCGAGCTTGCACGAGGGAAAACAGGTCGCGTCTACGGCCATCTCATGGCGCTACTCACGCTGATGAAAGCGCAACCACTGGCATACAACAAAGACAACCAGGAAGACAAAGAGCCGCTCTTCGACACAGCCGACACCCTCGTCGACACCCTGCGCATTTTCGCTGAAATGGTACCCGGCATTCGCGTCAAATCTGAAGCCATGGCGGCGGCACTTCGCCAAGGCTATGCAACGGCAACCGACCTGGCCGATTACCTGGTGAAGAAGGGGCTCCCCTTTCGTGATGCCCATGAAGTGGTTGCTCGTGCCGTGCGAACCTGTGAAAGTCGTGGTTGTGATCTGGCAGCACTTGGTTTAGATGAATTACGTACTTTTTCACCCCTCGTGGATGCCGACGTGTTTGATGTCTTAACCATTGCCGGCTCGCTCGCTGCACGCGATCATCGTGGCGGTACGGCCCCCGCACAAGTGCGCGCCGCCATTCTCCGCGCGCATGCCCGACTTTGAGACAATGAAACAGCCTGAGCGCATTGGCAAGTACGAGATACGCGGCAAGTTGGGCGAAGGTACGACCTCTATTGTTTATTTGGGCTACGATGCTTTCAGCTCGCGCGATGTAGCCATCAAGCTGATTTCCCCCGATGTATTGCGCGATAAAGAACGAGGGCAGCAGTATCGGCGATTGCTTCTGACCGAAGCTTCCTTAGCCGGCCGGCTCCAGCACCCACATATTGTGCAGATTTTTGATGCGGTACTCGATGAAGAGCAGAGCTACATCGTCATGGAATACGTACCCGGCAGCACATTAGAGGTATTTTGCAAACCCGGCGATTTGTTGCCCATTGATCGCGTGGTAGAAATTATCTTCAAATGCACACGTGCACTCAACTACGCCTATCGCGCCGGCATTACCCATCGCGACATTAAACCGGCCAATATCCTGCTTGCCCAGAAAAATGGGGGCGACTCTGAAGCTGCATCTGCTGCTACATCCACTGGCGACATCAAAATTTCTGACTTTGGTGCCGCGCTGATCAGTGGTGGCGAGCAAACACAGGTTTCCGGGGTAGGTTCACCGGCTTACATGTCGCCACAGCAACTGCGCGATCAACCATTAACCCAGCAGACTGATATTTATTCTCTGGGCGTCGTGATGTACCAATTGCTGACAGGAAGGCTCCCGTTTGAGGCTTCTTCTCACTTCGGCATGATCTACCAGATATGCAATACCGAACCACCCCCGCCCTCCATGTTTCGCGCGGATATCCCACCAGGCCTTGAAGCGGTTATCAAGCGTGCCATGCAAAAAGAGTTGGCAACGCGCTATCAAACATGGGAGGAGTTTTCCCATGACCTTGCACAATCATTCCGCAATACACAGCTGTCAGCGGAACATTCTTCCTTTCCCGACAGCGAAAAATTTGAAACACTTCGCACCCTGCCGTTCTTTGCTGAATTCTCAGATGTTGAGCTTTGGGAAGTCGTACGCTTTTCACGCTGGAGGGAGATTGCGCCACGCACTGTCATCATGAAAGATGGCGAACCCGGCGATTTTTTTGCTTTTTTGCTGGAAGGCGAACTGAGTGTAGAAAAAAATAAACGGCACCTGGTCACACTGCATACCGGTGAATGCTTTGGCGAAATGGCGATCATTCAAAAAGGACGCCATGAGCGCGGTGCCGACGTTGTCGCAACAACGACTGCGCGGGTGGTTACTATCCCGTCACAGGCATTACAGCACAGTTCGAACGCCTGTCGAATGCACTGCTACCAAGGTTTTCTTGATGTCATTGCCGGCCGCCTAGCCGATGCAAACCAACGGCTTGCATCGCTCTAGCGGGCCTCAAAGCATCCCAGGCTTTAATCAGTGGGCACTGGCTAAAAGATCAATACATTTCTGCAGATCACCCGCCTCGTACATTTCCGTCATGATGTCGCTTCCACCCATGAATTCACCTGCGATGTATAGCTGGGGAACCGTCGGCCAATTCGCGTAATCTTTAACGCCTTGACGTATCTCTGGATCGGCTAACACATCCACCGTGACCATATTTTTCACGCCACACGCGTTAAGAATTTGTATCGCACGCGAAGAAAAACCACACTGCGGAAACTGCGGCGTACCTTTCATGAACAACACGATGGGACTACTGGTCACAAGCGCGTGAATTTTTTTCCGGGTATCCATGGCACACTCCAAAATAGCTGAGTAAAAAGATCAGGTATTCTAGCGGTCTGGCCTTATCGGCGTCAAGCGCTTATAGCGTGCACATGGCGACGATACTAATCGGCTTTACTCAAAAAGTCTGCGCTGGTGATACGGCAATAATATTCAATTACCGGCTTAATTTGCAGCATTTGTATCGATCAGAATTATTTTGTAAGGCATCGCTGAATTTTGCGTCTACTCAGTGAGTCTGGTGATTATTTGACGGAGAAAACTCTGATGCGCATTCTGCAAAAAAACCATATCGTGCCTTCTGAAATTACCTCGCACGCGCTTTACACACGTCGCCGCGAATTTTTACGACTCTCTGCTGGGATAGCCATTGCCGGATTTCTTCCGGAAGCCCAAGCCAGGCTTGGTCCCGGCAAAGCCAGTGTTTTTTCAACGACTGAGGCGCCCACGTCGCTAAAAAATGTCACTAGCTACAACAATTTTTACGAGTTTGGGACTAACAAAGAAGACCCGGCAGAGTATGCGCACACCCTGCGTGTCAAGCCTTGGACCGTCTCGATTGAAGGCTTGGTAAAAAAACCAAAAACGATGGGCATGGAAGAGATTCTTAAACTCGCTCCGCTGGAAGAACGGATCTATCGCCTGCGTTGCGTTGAAGGATGGAGCATGGTGATCCCTTGGCTCGGCTTTCCGTTAGTGAGTTTACTGAAACAAGTCGAGCCCTTGGGCAGCGCAAAATATGTTGAGTTCATCACGGCAGTGCAGCCCGATACCATGCCTGGCATACGCCGTGGCGTTCTGGATTGGCCTTATACCGAAGGCTTGCGTCTGGATGAAGCCCTTCACCCATTGACCATCATGGCGGCAGGACTGTATGGGGACGTCTTGCCAAACCAGAATGGTGCCCCATTGCGACTTGTGGTTCCTTGGAAATATGGCTTCAAAAGCGGTAAGTCGATTGTCAAGATTCGCCTCACCGATAGCCAGCCGCGCACAACCTGGATGAAATCCGCCCCCAGTGAATATGGCTTTTATTCAAACGTTAATCCCACTGTAGACCATCCGCGATGGAGTCAGGCAACTGAACGCCGCATTGGTGAGTTTTTCAAACGAAAAACCTTGCCCTTTAATGGGTATGCAGATCAAGTCGCGCAGCTGTACACCGGATTGGATTTGAGGAAATACTTTTGAGGCCGCATGGGTTGAAGCTGAATGGGTTGAAGTTGTTTGTCTTTACTGCCAGCTTGGCACCGCTAGGTTGGTATGCGTGGGGAATTCAAACAGACAATCTCGGCGCAAATCCGATTGAAGCGGTCACTCGCGGACTGGGCACTTGGGCGCTAAATTTTTTGCTGATTACACTAGCAGCCACACCACTACGACACTATGCCGGCTGGACATGGCCACTTATCGTTCGGCGCATGCTGGGCCTGTTTGCTTTTTTCTATGCCAGCCTGCACCTGACAACCTATCTTTGGTTTGACCAGTTTTTTGACTGGCTAGCCATTGGCAAAGATATATTTAAACGCCCATTCATCACAGTAGGAATGACAACGTTTCTCCTGCTAATACCTTTGGCCGCAACATCCAATGCGCGAGCAATACGCAAACTTGGCGGGCGCCGGTGGCAACAACTGCACCGCATGGTTTACCTCTGCGGCGCTCTTGCCGTGCTGCACTACACTTGGATGGTCAAAGCGGATATCAGAAAACCGCTAATTTACTGGGTCATACTCACTGCGCTCCTCAGCACCCGCATGGTGTGGCAAATACGAAAAGCACAATGCCAGCAATTCAGAAAATAGAAATCACAAAACTGAAATGGCTCGGTGCATAAAGAGATTCAGTGAAGCATGCGGGGCATGGATAATAAAAATTCAGCAACAGGCGCATCAAATTGCACCCCATCTTCCGCCGTCATTTGATAGGTCCCGCGCATTGTGCCAACAGGGGTCGCTAGCTGACATCCGCTTGTGTATTCAAAACTCTCACCTGGGTTGAGTATGGGCTGATTTCCGACAACACCCAAACCACGTATCTCTTGCACATGACCACCTGAATCCGTAATGATCCAATGTCGTGAAATAAGCTGTGCAGCCACATTGCCAATGTTAAGCAAACGTATTACGTAAGCAAAAACATAGCGATTAATTGCCGGATCAGATTGCTCAGGAAGATAATGCGCTAAGGCAACTGTCTCGATTTGATATTTTGTCTCATCATCCATAGCAGCTCATTGAACACCATTCTTAGTTGAGGATCAAGGAAAAATGCAGTGGCTCTAGCTATATAATCAAATTGGATTAGCTGCCAGCCAAAGTTTCCATAATTCAATGCCTTTCCTTATCCTATTCCAAGTGTCTATCTGTAGCTGTAGCGCCTCTTCTATGTCATCCGAAAAACCTCCTCCTAGCTTTGTCAGCCAGCTGCTCAATGCAGGCATCACCTCGGATGACAGTGAAGAAGTTCGCCTCAATAAGTCGCTATTGATGCTTGCCACGGGTCTATTCACCATGACAGCGATGCTGTGGCCCATGATTTACTCTGCGCTTGGAAAGTCGTTCTCGACAACGCTTCCTTTGCTGTTTCAATTAATTTTAACCTGCAATATGCTGCTGTATATCAAGACCCGTAATTTCGATTTTTTCCGTGTGACTCAGCTGGGTGTTTTCCTCTTTCTTCCATTTGTTACCCAGTGGGCAATAGGTAACTTCATATCCTCAAGCGGTGTCATTTTGTGGGCACTGATTGCGCCAATCGGCGCGCTGTTGTGTATCGGAGCGAGTCAATCTGTTGGTTGGTTTATTGCGTGGGCCGCTTTGACCGCAATCTCTGGCGCAATGGATTACTATTTAGCCGACCCACTTTTTTCAGCTAAAACTGACATCATTCCCATTCGCACAAGCTTAATATTTTTTGCCATTAACTTTATCGCTGTAGCCGCGAGTATTTATTTGTTGTTGCGTTATTCAATATTGGAAAAACGCAAAATGCAAAAAAGACTGGAAGAAACCTATGCGCAGTTGATGTTCGAACAAGAACGAGCGGAAAATTTGCTGTTAAACATATTGCCAGCACCTGTAGCCGATCGTTTGAGAAACACTAATCAGACAATCGCCGATGGTTTTGCTGACGTCACGGTCATGTTCGCGGGAGTGTCCTGAATTTTGTGTGCAAGGCGGTTGATGTTTCATTGATTGCTGCCTGATTTTACGCGACACGTTTCGTAAAGCGATCCCCGAACTGGATGGCGAATTGCACCATCGCGGCTTTCCAGTGAAACACCGGCATTGCCCATTCCTTGGTGATGTTTCTCAGCGCCAGCCAGATCAGCTTGGTCGCCGCCTCGTCGTTGGGGAAATGCCCGCGTGTCTTGATCGCCTTGCGGATGCGCGCGTTGACCGATTCGATGGCATTGGTGGTGTAAATCACCCGCCGAATCTCGGGCGGGAACGCAAAGAATGGCGTCACGTAGTCCCATGCACGCCGCCAGGCCGCAGCGACATGCGGCAGTTTCGTTCCCCATTCGGATTGCGCGAACGCCGTCAGCGCGACTTCTGCGGCGTCTGCGCTCGTCGCGGTGTAGATCGGACGCAGCGCCGCTGCGACGGCTTTGCGATCCTTCCAACTGGCATAGTCCAGGCTGTTGCGGATCAAGTGCACGATGCAGGTTTGCAGGACGGCTTCCGGATACGCCGCAGCAAGCGCCTCTGGAATCCCTTTCAGACCATCGGAAACGGCGATCAGCACGTCCTCCACGCCGCGCGTCTTCAAGTCGTTGAAGACCTTGAGCCAGAACTTGGCCCCTTCGGTGTGTTCGATCCACAGCCCGAGAATGTCGCGGCTGCCGTCGGGCAGGATGCCCAGCGCAAGATAGACCGCCTTGTTCCTGACCAGGCCGTCGTCGCGGATCTTGACCCGCAACGCGTCGAAGAAGATCACGGGGTACATCGGCTCCAGCGGTCGGGCCTGCCAGGCAGAGACTTCGGCCATGACTTCATCGGTCACGGTGCTGATGAAATCCGGCGACACCTCGACGTGATACATCTCGGTCAGGTGCGCGCGGATGTCGCGCGTGCTCATGCCGCGTGCATACATCGACAGGATCAAGTCATCAAAGCCTTCGTAGCGGCGGCCATGCTTGGGGACGATCAGGGGTTCGAACGCGCCGCTGCGGTCGCGCGGGATGTCGATCCTGAGCGGGCCGGTGTCGGTGAGGAGCGTCTTGCCGCTGCTGCCGTTGCGATGGTTGGCAACGCCTGCGGGCTTGTCTTCGCCGGGTGCGTAGCCCAGATGCAGGCTCATCTCAGCAGCCAGCGCGCGCTCGATGATCGCGCGTTTCAGGCGTGCGGTGAGGTCGTTGACCTCGCTGCCGGTCATCGGTGCGCTGACCAGTGTGTCCAGCTGTGCCTGCATCTCGGGCGTAAACGCAGGCGCGTTGCGCGCATCCTCAATGGATTGCTGAACCATGCTCAGCTTCTTGGGTTTCGTTTGTTGCTCGGGCATATCTCGTTCCTTTCTCGAACTGATGAATATGCCTTACACACAAAAATTCGGATAGGCTCATGTTCGCTGATATCGTCAACTTTACTCAACTGGCCGCCAGCTTGTCGCCTAATCAGGTATTTACAACGCTTAATCAAATATTTTCAGCCTTCGACGAGCTAGCTGAAAAATATGGTCTAGAGAAAATTAAAACGATTGGTGATGCTTATATGATTGCCGGCGGACTTGATAACAATTGCCCAGACTACGCGCACGCAATCGCAGACATGGCAATTGAAATGAACGCTACCCTGAGTCAAAACCGCAGCATCAACCCGCTTGACCTTGGAATACGCATTGGTATCGGCACAGGCCCACTAATCGCTGGCGTGGTCGGCAAAAAGAAATTTATTTATGATCTTTGGGGCGACACCGTCAACATCGCTAGCCGGATAACCTCTGAGGGGTTATCCGGCATGATTCAGTGCGATGCAACGACCTATCGAAGACTAGCTAGAACATTCGATTTTGATGGGCCAAAAACCACCCCTCTCAAAGGAAAGGGAAACGTGGATATCTATAGCCTAATAGGCCGAAAAATCATTTACGGCCAATCCCTACATTAGCCCAGCAAAAACCTCGACCTACTGCAACATCTAATCCCTCGGGCTTCTTGAGCAGTATTGAGTTGTCGTGACTTTTCTTTAAACCTAACCACGATAATGGGTGCCGGGTGTGAGAAGAAAAGAAACTCGACCCAACTGATTTTCAGAAAGCATCAGCTTATATCCCATAGTCTCAGCATACTGAGCTGCCTGAAACAGACCTACACCCAGGCCTTTACTAGAACGAACTGGCCTGGAGAACAAATACTTTAGAGTGTCCTCTCCAATTCTTGACCCATTGTCACTTATCTCCAGTACAGTCCTTTTTGCACTTGTTGATATCTTGACTTTTACCTGAAGCCCAGGTTCTCGATGATATTTTTCCTCAGCATTTTGAATTAAATTTTCAGCCACACTTGAAAAAAGATCCTCTGGCAAATCTCCATTTACCCCTAGTGCATCAATAGATATCCAGTCTCTTCTTGAAACTCTTTGCTCAAAATTTTTTACCCACTGCTGCGCAGATGAAATCTTGAGTCTTTTATTTTCTTGCGGAGTTTTTAGCTTATTAATGGTTTCTGTCAATCTGTCTGATATTGCCGGTAATTGACGACGCAAAAGCGCTTGATAGGCATGAGAAGATTCTGCCTGTGGTTCGTTTACCGCGACACATAGCGCATTCAAGGTTTGTAGAATATTTTTAACATCATGTGTCAGCCTGGCGCCAGTCTCATATATTGCCTGCATATAAGACAATTGCTTGAGTGCTGCATCCCTTTTTTTATCACTATAAAATTTCAGGAGCAATCTAGTTGGCAAGCTGAAATGAAACATTAGTGTTGTTGTGAGCTGATATTTCGTATAAAGATGCAGCGTTAGCTCTTCGTATTTGAATACAGCGCAATACCCATCTGTAACGCCATACTGACCTGGCCCCATGTCGGTTTCCCATTTAATCCCAAACACCCAGGGTAAATGTTGCGACATATTGCTACACGCCTTTTCAAGAAATATTTCCGGATCATCTTCTTGATGAGTTAGATCAGTCAGCATTGCCAACCACTGATCCAGGGGGAGTCCAATTGACATTAAATAACGTGAAAATAAATTTCCTAGCCCAGCAAATCCAGCTCGAGGATCCCATGCCCAACCTAGCATCAAAAGCACAACTGCAATAATGATTATCGACTGAAGTAATGCCTTTATGTATGAGCTACCTACCAGCAACATTAAAACCAAACTACCAAAAACAAGCACAGTCAGAATCAACATGGCTATTAGGCTGTTGATGAAATCAACTATATTATCCTCTCGACCTAAATCACCTGGTTTAAGCAATGGGATCATCAGCAAGATGGGCGCTAGCGTACCTGCATGCCCCAGCCAAATTAGCCCCTCCGGCAGTTTTGCGATTGGAACAGCAGATGGAACAGCAATCAAAAGCAGTGTCAGCACTAACGATGCAAAGCAATATAGGTTAGCCAAGCGTAATTTATGGTCCCCGAAAAGTGGAACCTTGCCCCCGATGATGGAGATCAGAATAATGATCCATACCACGATTACCCACCCATCGAGCCATATCAGCGTTGTAGCAAGCAACACCAGACCCAGTACTGCCGACGTGAGTGTAATTCGATGGCCTTTGCGCACAAAAGGCTGCCAAAGTATAAATAACCCAACATGGACAAGAAAAAAAGCTTTACCAGCGACGGAGCCCGCTTCACTCCATAGCGTTAGGTATAGAGAGCCTAAGATTGCTGGTAAGAGTAAATGTGATATTGACGGCACGCTAACACTAAGTAGTTAAAATTTACCAGGGGGACTTCGAACGAATACCCGCAGACAAAACTCAGCGCTATTCTCCCAAGTCTTAAGAAAATACAACAGTAGAGTTTACGTTATTTCCTCTCTCCCAAGCGCGTCTATTACCCATAAAAAAACCCCCTCAAGTTTGTAAGCTTGAGGGGGTATGTAGATGGGGGAGTCTGGCGTTGACCTACTTTCTCACACGGTGAAGTGCAATATCATTGGCGCAGAGGCGTTTCACGGTCCTGTTCGGGAAGGGAAGGGGTGGTTCCACCTCGCTATGGACACCAGACTTGAAGGGGGTGCGCCGGGAGTTGACCTAATTTTTGGCCCGGCACACATGGTTCGGAAGAAGTAAAGAAGCAAGTTTTCGTACAGTTGAACCAGTAGGGCTTTCAACTGCAGTCAGGTAAGGTTGTCATTGTAAATATTGGCTACACACCTGCGCGATTGACCGCACAGGAACTCCAGCAGTGCTGAAACTTACTGTTATAGGGTCAAGCCTCACGGGCAATTAGTACGGGTTAGCTTAACGCATTGCTGCGCTTCCACACCCCGCCTATCAACGTCCTGGTCTGGGACGACCCTTCAGGGGGATTGAATCCCCGGGATATCTTATCTTGAGGCGAGTTTCCCGCTTAGATGCTTTCAGCGGTTATCTCTTCCGAACTTAGCTACCCGGCGATGCGACTGGCGTCACAACCGGTACACCAGAGGTTCGTCCACTCCGGTCCTCTCGTACTAGGAGCAGCCCCCCTCAAATATCCAGCGCCCACGGCAGATAGGGACCAAACTGTCTCACGACGTTTTAAACCCAGCTCACGTACCACTTTAAATGGCGAACAGCCATACCCTTGGGACCGACTACAGCCCCAGGATGTGATGAGCCGACATCGAGGTGCCAAACTCCGCCGTCGATATGAACTCTTGGGCGGAATCAGCCTGTTATCCCCAGAGTACCTTTTATCCGTTGAGCGATGGCCCTTCCATACAGAACCACCGGATCACTATGACCTGCTTTCGCACCTGCTCGACTTGTGGGTCTCGCAGTCAAGCCTTCTTTTGCCATTGCACTATGCGCACGATGTCCGACCGTGCTTAGAAGACCTTCGTACTCCTCCGTTACGCTTTGGGAGGAGACCGCCCCAGTCAAACTGCCTGCCATGCACGGTCCCCGATCCGGATTCACGGACCAAGGTTAGAACCTCAACGACACCAGGGTGGTATTTCAAGGGTGGCTCCACGCGATCTGGCGACCACGTCTCACAGCCTCCCACCTATCCTACACAGGTCCCGTCAAAGTCCAATGCAAAGCTGCAGTAAAGGTTCATGGGGTCTTTCCGTCTAGCCGCGGGTAGATTGCATCTTCACAAACATTTCAACTTCGCTGAGTCTCAGGAGGAGACAGTGTGGCCATCGTTACGCCATTCGTGCAGGTCGGAACTTACCCGACAAGGAATTTCGCTACCTTAGGACCGTTATAGTTACGGCCGCCGTTTACTGGGGCTTCGATCAAGAGCTTGCACCCCATCACTTAACCTTCCAGCACCGGGCAGGCGTCACACCCTATACGTCGGCTTTCGCCTTTGCAGAGTGCTGTGTTTTTATTAAACAGTCGCAGCCACCGATTCTCTGCGGCCCCATCACGCTTCGTCCGCGAGGGACTACACGCTACCGGGGCATACCTTCTCCCGAAGTTACGGTATCAATTTGCCGAGTTCCTTCTCCTGAGTTCTCTCAAGCGCCTTGGAATTTTCATCCTGCCCACCTGTGTCGGTTTGCGGTACGGTCGTTCACAGACTGAAGCTTAGAGGCTTTTCCTGGAAGCAGGGTATCACTCACTTCAGATCCGAAGATCCTCGTCATCACGCCTCAGTTAAGCCCACCGGATTTGCCTGGCAGGCACACCTACACGCTTAAACCGGGACGTCCAACACCCGGCCGAGCTAACCTTCTCCGTCCCCCCATCGCATCTGTGACCGGTACGGGAATATTGACCCGTTTCCCATCGACTACGCCTTTCGGCCTCGCCTTAGGGGCCGACTCACCCTGCGCCGATGAACGTTGCGCAGGAAACCTTGGGCTTTCGGCGAGGGTGCTTTTCACACCCTTTATCGCTACTCATGTCAGCATTCGCACTTCTGATATCTCCAGCATCCTTTACAAGACACCTTCGCAGACCTACAGAACGCTCCCCTACCATGTGCACCTGATTCAAGCTGCCTGTCTTGAATCGCTCATCCCCTTATCACCGACCTCGATCGGTGAGGGACGCTTTAGTTCCGGCCGCGCCTGTCGGCGCTTAACCTGGCGTGCGCCAGGTTAGCCTTTACTACCGCTCAAGCGCTCCAACAAGCCGCTTGAATCAGGTGCACATCCGCAGCTTCGGTGCATGGTTTGAGCCCCGTTACATCTTCCGCGCAGGACGACTCGATCAGTGAGCTATTACGCTTTCTTTGAAGGATGGCTGCTTCTAAGCCAACTTCCTGACTGTCTATGCCTTCCCACCTCGTTTTCCACTTAACCATGACTTGGGGACCTTAGCTGGCGGTCTGGGTTGTTTCCCTCTTGACGATGGACGTTAGCACCCACCGTCTGTCTCCCATGCTCGCACTTGCCGGTATTCGGAGTTTGCTATGGCGAAGTAGATCGCAATGACCCCTCCAACCATTACAGTGCTCTACCCCCGGCAGTGATACATGAGGCGCTACCTAAATAGCTTTCGGGGAGAACCAGCTATTTCCAGATTTGTTTAGCCTTTCACCCCTACCCACAGCTCATCCCCTAATTTTTCAACATTAGTGGGTTCGGACCTCCAGTGCGTGTTACCGCACCTTCATCCTGGCCATGGGTAGATCATCTGGTTTCGGGTCTACGCCCAGCAACTCGAGTTTTCACTCTTACGCCCTTATCAGACTCGCTTTCGCTACGCCTCCCCTATGCGGTTAAGCTGGCTACTGAACGTAAGTCGCTGACCCATTATACAAAAGGTACGCAGTCACGGAACAAGTCCGCTCCCACTGTTTGTATGCATGCGGTTTCAGGATCTATTTCACTCCCCTCCCGGGGTTCTTTTCGCCTTTCCCTCACGGTACTGGTTCACTATCGGTCGATTACGAGTATTTAGCCTTGGAGGATGGTCCCCCCATCTTCAGACAGGATTTCACGTGTCCCGCCCTACTTGTCGCAAGCCTAGTCTCGCGCGCTGGTTTTCGCGTACGGGGCTATCACCCACTATGGCCAATCTTTCCAGACTGTTCCACTAACCAGTGCGTTATCTCTTGCAGGCTCCTCCCCGTTCGCTCGCCACTACTTGGGGAATCTCGGTTGATTTCTGTTCCTCCGGCTACTTAGATGTTTCAGTTCGCCAGGTTCGCCGCCTACAGCCTATGTATTCAGCTGTGGCTACTCCTTGCAGAGTGGGTTTCCCCATTCGGATATCTCCGGATCAAAGCTTGTTTGCCAGCTCCCCGAAGCTTTTCGCAGGCTACCACGTCCTTCATCGCCTGTAATCGCCAAGGCATCCACCACATGCACTTAGTCACTTGACCCTATAACGTTAAGCTCCATTATTCCGGAATCCATTCACTATAGGTGTAACCAATAGGCTTCTTTTTTCCATTCCCAACGCCGGTTCAAAGAATCGGGAACAGAACGATGCAAAAATACAGTCACAACCCATGTGCCATCCCTTCCAGAATGACACATCCATTTACTTTTACTTCTTCCGAATTTTTAAAGATCGAACAACCGCTTACTCACATAATGAGCAATGGCTGAGGGCTAACGCTTTAACCTTCACTCATTGCACATCATCTAACAGACAGAGGCAGTCATCGCCGCAGGCCGCCTCCACTCGTTCCCCTAGTGCTGCCGACTGCGGTGCTGCCGACTAACGCCAAACACCAGCGATGGTGGAGGATGACGGGATCGAACCGACGACCCCCTGCTTGCAAAGCAGGTGCTCTCCCAGCTGAGCTAATCCCCCTTTTTGCGGCGTATTACTGCGTTGCTCGGTCGCTTGCATAGCGCTGCTATGCGGCGCTCCCTCGCGCCTTGTACTACTTGCAAAAAGCCATCGCCCCGTTGCGGCTACATTGGTCTGCGAGAATCAAGCGAGTCAAGGCGGAGGGCCCCGCCGCCGACTTTTCGCAGGCAAGCCATGCGACAACGCCGCCATGCGCCGGTTATCGCAGACCCATGGTGGGTCTGGTTGGGCTCGAACCAACGACCCCCGCCTTATCAAGACGGTGCTCTAACCCGCTGAGCTACAGACCCGCTGTCTGGCTTAAACAACCGATAGGTTGTAGGTGCTCACCCAGCCTTTGCTCTAGAAAGGAGGTGATCCAGCCGCAGGTTCCCCTACGGCTACCTTGTTACGACTTCACCCCAGTCATGAACCCCACCGTGGTAAGCGCCCTCCGCACGCCAACTTACGCCGGTGCGCGGTTAGACTACCTACTTCTGGTGGAACCCACTCCCATGGTGTGACGGGCGGTGTGTACAAGACCCGGGAACGTATTCACCGTGACATGCTGATCCACGATTACTAGCGATTCCGACTTCACGCAGTCGAGTTGCAGACTGCGATCCGGACTACGATCGGCTTTGTGAGATTAGCTCCCCCTCGCGGGTTGGCAACCCTCTGTACCGACCATTGTATGACGTGTGAAGCCCTACCCATAAGGGCCATGAGGACTTGACGTCATCCCCACCTTCCTCCGGTTTGTCACCGGCAGTCTCATTAGAGTGCCCAACTCAATGATGGCAACTAATGATAAGGGTTGCGCTCGTTGCGGGACTTAACCCAACATCTCACGACACGAGCTGACGACAGCCATGCAGCACCTGTGTTCCGGCTCTCTTTCGAGCACTCCCAAATCTCTTCGGGATTCCGGACATGTCAAGGGTAGGTAAGGTTTTTCGCGTTGCATCGAATTAATCCACATCATCCACCGCTTGTGCGGGTCCCCGTCAATTCCTTTGAGTTTTAATCTTGCGACCGTACTCCCCAGGCGGCCAACTTCACGCGTTAGCTACGGTACTAAGGAAGTCTCCTCCCCCAACACCTAGTTGGCATCGTTTAGGGCGTGGACTACCAGGGTATCTAATCCTGTTTGCTCCCCACGCTTTCGTGCATGAGCGTCAGTGTTAACCCAGGGGGCTGCCTTCGCCATCGGTGTTCCTCCACATCTCTACGCATTTCACTGCTACACGTGGAATTCCACCCCCCTCTGCTACACTCTAGCCACACAGTCACAAACGCCGTTCCCAGGTTGAGCCCGGGGATTTCACATCTGTCTTATGTCGCCGCCTGCGCACGCTTTACGCCCAGTAATTCCGATTAACGCTCGCACCCTACGTATTACCGCGGCTGCTGGCACGTAGTTAGCCGGTGCTTCTTCTGCAGGTACCGTCATTAGCAGGCCGTATTAAGACCCACCGTTTCGTTCCTGCTGAAAGAGCTTTACAACCCGAAGGCCTTCTTCACTCACGCGGAATGGCTGGATCAGGCTTGCGCCCATTGTCCAAAATTCCCCACTGCTGCCTCCCGTAGGAGTCTGGACCGTGTCTCAGTTCCAGTGTGGCGGGTCGTCCTCTCAGACCCGCTACGGATCGTCGCCTTGGTAGGCCTTTACCCCACCAACTAGCTAATCCGATATCGGCCGCTCCCATCGCGCGAGGCCCAGGTTACCCCAGGTCCCCCGCTTTCACCCTCGGGTCGTATGCGGTATTAGCTCTCCTTTCGGAGAGTTATCCCCCACGACGGGGTACGTTCCGATACATTACTCACCCGTTCGCCACTCG
Organism: Rugosibacter aromaticivorans; assembly: GCF_000934545.1. Lineage (GTDB taxonomy): Bacteria > Pseudomonadota > Gammaproteobacteria > Burkholderiales > Rhodocyclaceae > Rugosibacter > Rugosibacter aromaticivorans. The sequence continues at coordinate 779,148 of NZ_CP010554.1, read as the reverse complement.
CCACCAGGAGCAAGCTCCCGTGCTGCCGTTCGACTTGCATGTGTAAAGCATTCCGCCAGCGTTCAATCTGAGCCAGGATCAAACTCTTCAGTTTAATCTTGCTTGTTGTCTTACTTACTTAGCGCTCTCAAACGAATCTGCGAGAATCAGCGTTGCATTTGATTGCAGCTGATTCCTTGTTTCTTCGTGTAAGTGCTTGCTTTATTACTTTCAGCTTCCAGCAGTAACAGATTCTGCACGGCAGAAACCGTACAGAACGTGATCAAATCCCCCCTTTAACGGGGAGCTTCATCCGCTTTCAGACCTTCGATTTCAGTCCGATTGCCTGTTCCCACCACCAGCTCGGCAAGCACCTACACCTATCGGTTGTTTGGTTTTTAAAGATCTTTGCCTCACCCCCGTTTCCAGGGCTTCCAGGCCTTCTCTACATCCAGCAGAGAAACAAGATTATAGGTGCAGCGCTTTACCTTGTAAAGGGGGTTTAGGAAAAAATTGCCATTTATCTTTCAGGTTCTAAATAACATCTGATTTCTAAACAAGATTTACCCGCGCAAACTTTCGCTTCCCTACCTGCAGCACGATGGTTTGGCCTGGATTTAATACAGAATTTCGATCATTGACCTTTTCGCCATTAAGTCTTACACCACCACCATCGATCATTCGTAACGCGTCAGACGTACTCTGCGTTAATCCAGCACCTTTAAGCACTTGCGCGATAGGCCCTCCCGCAATACTGAGTTCCGGCATATTGTCTGGCAATGCTCCTTTTTGAAAACGGGCCTCAAAATCTTCTAAAGCCTTTTCTGCCTCCTTAGCTGAGTAAAACCGGGTAACGATTTCCTGTGCAAGCATTACTTTTGCATCCCGTGGGTTTCGTCCAGAGTCTACTTCACTCTTTAAACGTGTAATCTCATTACTTCCCATAAAGGAAATCAGCGTAAAGTACCGCCACATCAAGGTATCTGATATGGACATCAGCTTTCCGAATATTTCTTGCGGGGACTCAGTGATACCAATATAGTTACCCAAAGACTTAGACATTTTATTCGCGCCATCCAAGCCTTCCAGCAAAGGCATCATCAAAACACATTGGGGAGATTGCCCATAGTGCTTTTGAAGTTCTCGCCCCACTAGTAAATTAAATTTCTGGTCAGCCCCACCCAGTTCAACGTCAGCTCGCATTGCAACAGAATCGTAGCCCTGGCAGAGTGGATAAAGAAATTCGTGAATTGCTATAGGCTGCCCGGCAGCATAACGCTTTGAAAAATCATCCCGCTCCAGCATGCGAGCCACCGTATACCTTGCGGCCATCTGAATGAGCCCCCCGGCACCGAGAGAATCAAACCATTTTGAATTGAAACATACTTCAGTTTTGTCGGGATCAAGAATCTTGAAAACCTGCTCACGATAAGTTTGCGCATTCGCTAAGATTTGGTCACGAGTCAATGGTGGTCGCGTGGTATTTTTTCCCGTTGGATCACCGATCATGCCAGTAAAATCCCCAATGAGAAACATAACGTGATGGCCCATCTCTTGAAAATGGCGCAACTTGTTGATTAGTACCGTATGGCCCAAATGAAGGTCTGCAGCTGTCGGATCAAAGCCGGCCTTGATGCGCAAGGGACGGTTGCCTTTGAGTTTCTCGACAAGCTCGGACTCAATCAACAGCTCGTGGGCACCATGTTTGATGTGCGCAAGTTGAGATTCAATATCAATCATGGAATAGTTTTTTAATGGTAGCGTAAAGGCTGGTATTGATAAACTGGTAAAATTGATCATAGCTCAATCACAATCAGTTCTTTGGAAAGTGCAAAAAATAGACACCGAAATTCTATCGCAACTTACCTCTGGCCTACCTGCTAGCGCCCGACGGTCATCCATCACGGTCCTGGCTGGGTTGTTTGGCTTGTTTAGTATGGTTGTCGCTTTTGCAACCATCAATCCACCCCCATCAAGCCACTTCAGCCAACGACCGACCAGTGAAGCGCTCACGCCTGTGGTAAGCCTCTTAGACCCGCCTCAAAATAATCTGCTTTATGAAACTCGAATTCAGCAGGGGGATACGCTGGCCTCCATCCTGCAGCGTTTAATGGTTCACGATGCTTCGGCTTTGAGTTTTCTACGTACTGACTATCCCTCTCAACTCATTTCAAAACAATTGAACCCGCGCAAGAATGTAGTAGCCAGCATTTCGTCTTTGGGTGACTTACAATCGTTGATCTTTCCGCTTGTTTCTGACTCTGATCGATTTCTTGTCATTGAGCGCCAAAGTGATTTCTTTACCACAAATGAAAAACGCTTACCGCTAGAAAAGCAGATTGTGACGAAAACGGCTGAAATACGCCACTCGCTTTTTGGCGCAAGCGATGAAGTGGAAATTCCCGAAAAGATTGCACTTCAACTGACCAATATATTCAGCGGCGATATCGATTTTCAACGCGGTCTACGTAAAGGCGATAGATTTTCAGTCGTTTATGAAGTATTCACCTACCTCGGTCGCCCTGTTAAAACCGGGCGAATCCTTGCTGCCGAGTTTCTAAATAATGGAGAGATTTATCGCGCAGCCTGGTTTTCATCCTCGACTGATGAAGGACGCGGCGATTACTACACGGCAGAAGGAAAAAGCATTCACAAAGACTTTTTGCGATCTCCCTTGGAGGTCTCCCGAGTCACTTCAGGTTTTACGGAGTCACGCTTTCACCCTGTGTTAAATAAATGGAGAGCCCATAAGGGAATTGATTACGGGGCTCCTGTGGGCACGCATGTCAAAAGTACTGGGGATGGCACCATTGAGTTTTTAGGGCGCAAAGGAGGCTACGGGAATGCCGTTATTGTTCGCCATAAAAATAACTACACAACGCTGTATGGGCATCTTTCAGGTTTTGCCCCGGGAATACGACAAGGTAGTCGCGTAAACCAAGGGGATGTCATCGCGTATGTCGGTGCCACCGGGTTAGCTAGCGGACCACATCTGCACTATGAGTTCCGCATTAATGATGTTCATAAAAACCCGCTGGAGGTCATTTTTTCAGATGCGCAGCCGTTAAGCACTGCGCAAAAGGCTAACTTTAAAAACCTAACCGCAGGCTATTTTGCCAGCCTCGACTTGCTACAACAGTTTGATCTTGCACAGTCCGACTAAAAAAGCGAGGGGAAGGTTGTGCAACTTTTTATAGGGCTAATGTCAGGCACGAGCCTTGATGGTGTTGATGCAGTGCTTGTCGATTTTTCTTCTGGCACACCACAAACACTCGCCACAGTCTGGCTACCCTATCCAACCCCATTACGCGATCAAGCATTACGGCTTCAGTCGGCGGGAAGTAATGAGCTTCATATAGCGGCACTTCTGGCTAACGACTTAGCGCAACTTTATGCACACGCAGTCGAGAATGTACTTGCAAAAGCACACATTTCCCCGGAGCAAGTGACCGCTATTGGCTGTCACGGCCAAACCGTTAGGCATCAACCTAACGCTGGGTATAGCTTACAGCTGAACAATCCGGCCCTACTCGCCGAGCTAATTAAAATTACCGTTGTTGCTGATTTTCGTAGCCGTGATATCGCCGCTGGGGGACAGGGTGCGCCACTAGTTCCTGCTTTTCATGCCGAGGTTTTTAGTTCATCAAGCCGACATCGCGTCATTCTAAACATAGGTGGTTTTGCCAATCTGACCGATCTCAATCCTGAAAAACCGATTCAGGGCTTCGACTGTGGGCCGGGTAATGTGTTGATGGATGCATGGATTGATGCCATACAAGGAATTCAGTACGACAAGGGGGGTAGCTGGGCTAGTCAAGGGGTGATTTCCCCATCCCTGCTCGAAAAGTTGATGGCGGATAAATTTTTCCATTCGCCACCCCCTAAAAGCTGCGGACGAGACGGCTTCAATATGCCCTGGCTTTCCCAGTTTCTCGACGGTGGTGAACGTCCAGAAGATGTTCAAGCCACATTAGCGGAGCTTACAGCACTTATCTCGGCACAAGCCATCCAGCAGTGGTGCGGCCATCCGGATGAAGTTTTCGTCTGTGGTGGCGGGGTTCATAACGCGACATTAATGGCTCGCTTACAACATCACCTTCCCCATTGCCGTATTGCCAGCACCGACTTTTTGGGGCAACCGCCCGATTGGGTCGAGGCCGTAGCCTTTGCCTGGTTAGCGTGGCGCGCCATCTCAAGGCAACCAGGAAACTTGCCTGCCGTTACCGGCGCTCACGGGCCGCGCATCCTTGGTGCAATCTATCCCGCCTAAGTGTCATCACCAATGGGGCGGATAGACATCCACTCCTGATCAAACTATCGGAGTATCAGAGCGAGAAAGAAGAACCGCACCCGCACGTACTCGTTGCATTCGGGTTTTTGATCACAAACTGCGAACCTTCCAGACCTTCGCTGTAATCAATTTCAGCACCGACTAAGTATTGATAGCTCATGGGGTCAATAAGAAGCGTCACGCCATCTTTATTGAGTGCGGTATCGTCATCATTGACGACTTCATCGAAGGTAAACCCGTACTGAAACCCTGAGCAACCACCGCCAGAGACAAAAACACGCAATTTCAACTCTGGATTACCTTCTTCATCAATCAATTCTTTGACTTTTTTCGCCGCGTTGTCCGTAAAGTTAAATGGCGCGGGCATTTCTGTCACTGCATTCATGGTGTTCTCCTATAAAACATACGCCAAGGATAGCATATGCGTGCATTGCTAATAATTTCAAGTAGCCCTATTTTGCACCTGAGGCTAATTTTAATTCAACAGTCTTGCCTTGTTAAGTCCCTCTTGATCAGTCAAGTGGCACTGAATAACAGCGCCAGGATGTATTTCGATCATCTCATATTCAACATCATCTGTAACCCGCGCTTTGAGCTGAAGTTCAACAAAACCAGCCACTTTCACTGGACTGATGATCGTTCCGTTAGTCACCAAATGAGGCACTACTACCTCTCCCTCAACATGCGCTTGCTCACGAATGACTAGCGTTGTTACCTGGCTCAGGGACCCAAAAATATTCCCTTTAACTGTTTCATCTATACGTAGCCCAACCGTAAAACAGATATCTCCAGCTACTATTGTTCCTGCACCAATAACGTATCAATGCGCCCTAAAGGTTGGTTATTGAGCGCGCTGCCTTTATTGCAACGCGATGCGCTGTAATGCCAAAGCGGGTACGCCACCGCCGAGTCATTACGGAAATACAGGAATGTGTGACAGGCCTGTGCATTCATCAAACCCAAACATGATATTCATGTTTTGTACTGCTTGACCTGCAGCACCCTTGACGAGATTGTCGATTACCGAAAGCACAACCAGTACATTGCCTTCCTGTGGGCGGTGAATCGCAATCCGGCAAATATTAGCCGCTCGCACGGATCGAGTTTCAGGGTGTGATTTTGGCGGTAACACGTCAACAAAAGGCTCATCAGCGTAGCGGCTTTCAAATAACTGCTGAAAATCAACTTCACGAGTAATCCGCGCATAGAGAGTTGCATGAATACCACGAATCATCGGGGCCAAATGTGGAACAAAAGTTAGCCCCACAGGCCCACCTGCCGCACGCGAGAGACCCTGTTGAATTTCAGGCAAATGACGGTGGCCAGAAACGCCATAAGCCTTGAAATTATCGGCCACCTCAGAAAATAACGACGAAGTTTCGGCTTTGCGGCCAGCACCGGAAACGCCCGACTTAGCGTCAGCGATTAAGGAGCTCAAATCGACACACTCCGATTCAACTAAAGGTAAAAACCCAAGCTGGGTTGCGGTAGGATAACAGCCAGGATTTGCAACCAGTCTGGCGTGCCGAATAGCGGATCGATTCACTTCGGGCAGTCCGTAAACAGCCTCGGCTACCAGTGCAGGGCTGACGTGCTTCATGCCATACCATTTCTCCCATTCAGTAATATTTTGAATGCGAAAATCAGCCGCCAGATCGACCACCCTGACGCCGGCATTAAGCAACTGTGCGGCCTGTTGCATGGCAATACCATTAGGTGTGGCAAAGAAAACAATGTCACAGGCCGCCAGTGGCGCATCCTTCGGGTCACTAAACTCCAGATCGACTGACCCGCGCAGACTGGTAAACATCTCGGCTACCGGAGTTCCCGCTTCTCCTCGTGAAGTAATTGCCAATAGCTCAACCTCTGGGTGCTGAGCAAGCAGCCGCAAAAGCTCAACCCCTGTATACCCTGTACCACCAACAATACCTACCTTGATCATACTTAGCTCCCAAAATTCGTAAAGGAAGGATGGTAACTCTTAAGCAAACCAGCAGAAACAAAAAAGCCGCCCGAAAGCGGCTTTCCCCATTCCACGAAGCTTAACGCTTCGAGAACTGCTTACGACGGCGAGCCTTGCGGAAACCAACTTTTTTCCGCTCAACTTCACGCGCATCGCGGGTAACAAAACCAGCACTGGACAGCGCAGGCTTAAGGGTTGCATCGTATTCAATCAAAGCACGCGTAATACCATGCCGCACCGCACCTGCTTGACCAGACTCACCGCCACCTGTGACATTCACTAGAATGTCGAAGGTTGTAGCATGTTGCGTCAACTCGAGTGGCTGACGGACAACCATGCGGCCTGTTTCACGCGAAAAAAATACATCGACCGGTTTATCGTTTACGACGAACTTACCGCTTCCGGCACGGAGAAAAACGCGCGCAATAGCTGTCTTCCGACGACCAGTGCCATAGTATTGAGTAACTGCCATTGGGACTCCTTGATTTTCCAGCGCTTAAATATCAAGCGACTTAGGTTGCTGTGCGGTATGCGGATGGTCTGCTCCCGCATAACATTTCATCTTCTTCAGCATGGCATAGCCTAAGGGGCCCTTTGGCAGCATACCCTTGACCGCTTTTTCAAGCACGCGGTCAGGAAAACGTTGTTGCAGCTTGTTGAAGTTAGTCTCATAAATTCCGCCCGGATACCCGGTATGCCGGAAATATTTTTTATCCTGCGCCTTATTACCCGTCACGCGAAGCTTCTCAACATTGACGACGACGATGTAGTCACCAGTATCAACGTGCGGGGTATAAATCGCCTTGTGCTTGCCACGCAAACGACGTGCGATTTCAGCGGCCAAGCGGCCAAGCACCTTATCCGCCGCATCAATGACGAACCAGTCAGGCTGCACCTCATGCGGTTTGGCAGAAAATGTTTTCATTCTTTTCCCTTACTTGCTCTTTACTTGCATTAATAAGCCAGCGAGCGCCCTATGAGTTTGACCCAAATAAACAGGCGCTTTACGGACAGCCGTGCATTCTAATCAATCCGCAGGGGAAGTGTCAAACGAGTTTTATCCAAAGTACAGATCGCACAGACACTGTCCGCCGAACCGCTCGTGAGCTCACCGCTGGAGACTCAGGGTTTCTTTTCGTAATAACTTGTTGGATCAACCAGTTGGGCAGAATAAAACCCTTCTTTCCTTAGCCGACAGGAGTCGCATACACCACATGCGCGGCCAGCTTCGTCAGCTTGGTAACACGATACAGTCAGTCCGTAATCTACCCCTAACTGCATGCCTTTCTTAATAATTTGCGCCTTGCTCATGGATATCAACGGCGCATGAACTGTTAGCACCGCCCCCTCTACTGCCGCTTTGGTCGCCAAATTGGCTAAGGTTTCAAAAGCACGAATAAACTCGGGGCGGCAATCAGGATAACCAGAATAATCAATGGCATTGACTCCGACAAAAATATCTCGGGAACCCAAGACTTCTGCCCATGACAATGCAAGCGAGAGCATGATCGTGTTACGCGCCGGAACATACGTAACGGGCACACCAGGGCGTACGCCATCTATCGGCACGGCAATCGAAGCATCCGTCAACGCCGAGCCACCCAGCTGCCCTAAGTCTAGCTTGAGTACCCGATGCGCTACGGCACCTAAAGCCTTTGCCACTCGCCCCGCAGCGAGCAGCTCAGAGCTGCTACGTTGCCCATAATCGAGCGATAAACAATAGCAGGCGAAGCCTTGCTGGCTCGCCAACGCCAGCACCGTTGCCGAATCCAGGCCACCCGAAAGAAGAATAACTGCAGTTTTCATGGGCGCAATAGTAGCAAAGGAGCACGGTTATAGCTGCTCTATAATTAACAATCTTTTTTATTTGGCCCTCAAGTAATGACCAAGAAAGTATTCATACGCACCTTTGGCTGCCAGATGAATGAATATGATTCCAACAAAATGGCCGACGTCCTCGCTGGCGCAGAGGGCTCAACTCGAACGGACAACCCTGAAGAGGCAGATATTCTTCTCTTCAATACTTGCTCTGTTCGCGAGAAAGCACAAGAGAAAGTGTTTCACGATCTAGGCCGTGTCCAGTATCTGAAAAAACTCAATCCAAATCTCATTATTGGCGTAGGTGGCTGCGTCGCCAGCCAGGAAGGCGAGACAATTGTCCATCGTGCGCCTTATGTTGATGTTGTCTTTGGACCACAAACACTGCATCGTTTACCGCAAATGATTGCTGCACGCCGCGCAACGGGGCGGCCGCAGGTTGACATTACGTTTCCCGAAATTGAAAAATTCGATCGCTTGCCTGCGGCTAAAACAAAGGGCGCTTCTGCTTTGGTTTCGATCATGGAGGGCTGCTCGAAATACTGCACTTTTTGTGTCGTGCCTTACACACGAGGAGAAGAAATTTCGCGGCCATTCGCCGATGTTTTAGCTGAAATTTCCGGCCTCGTCGCACAAGGTGTCAGCGAAATTACATTGCTGGGGCAAAATGTTAATGCGTACCGCGGCCCAATGGATGATGGTGACACAGCCGATCTGGCGTTTCTTATTGAAACCATCGCTGAAATTGAAGGGCTCCAACGCATCCGTTTCACAACGTCGCACCCGCGCGAGGTAACACAGCGGCTGATTGACGTTTACCGCACGGTACCCAAGTTGGTCTCCCATTTACATTTGCCCGTCCAATCAGGGTCAGACCGTATATTGTCAGCAATGAAGCGGGGGTACACCGTGCTTGAATATAAATCACTGGTGCGCAAACTAAAATCTGCACGCCCCAACCTTTCGCTCTCGTCCGACTTCATTGTCGGCTTCCCTGGGGAAACAGACGAAGACTTTGAGAAAACAATGCAACTGATTGAGGAGCTCAACTTTGACAACAGCTTCTCCTTCCTTTATAGCGCGCGTCCGGGAACACCAGCTGCCGCAATGAGCGATCTCACACCTCAGGATGTGAAGGCAGGCCGGTTGATGCGCCTCCAAAAAAAGATCGGGCTCCAAGCCATGACTCAAAGCGAGGCGATGGTAGGTAGTGTGCAGCGTATTCTGGTAGAGAGACACGCTCGAAAAAATGCGCAAGAACTCGCAGGACGTACTGAAAATAATCGCGTCGTTAATTTCGCTGGCGATGACAGCTTTTTAGGGCGGCTGATTGATGTCCGCATCACTGCAACACGCCCGAACAGCCTGCGCGGGGAAATGATCACCTAGACAAAACATCCTAGCACATATCCTAGCCACTATTGGCAGGTCACATCGTCGTGTAATCGGCGTATCACCAGCGCCGACTTTTGCGAAATAACCCAAGCCCACCGTACCGTGCCTTCTTCCGTTGAAGACGAACCCCTTTTTAGTGGATAATTGCACAGGATCGCTTTCAGCGGTTTAACCCCCCCTCCCCTCGTAGGAAAACAATTGGAGCCAGCATGAGTACCTCTTTTATTAAAGTTCCCACACAAGGCCAAAAAATCATTCCAGGCCAGTCGATTCCTGATAATCCGATCATCCCCTTCATCGAAGGTGATGGCATTGGCGTTGATATCACGCCAGTCATGCAAAAAGTAGTAGATGCCGCGATTCAGAAGGCCTACGCAGGCAAGCGCAAAATTTCATGGATGGAAGTTTACGCAGGAGAAAAAGCCACCCGTGTCTATGGTCCCGATGTATGGCTTCCAGAAGAAACCATTAACGCCTGCAAAGACTACTCTGTGTCAATTAAAGGGCCGCTAACCACCCCCGTCGGCGGCGGCATCCGCTCACTCAACGTAGCCCTTCGGCAGGAAATGGATCTCTTTCAGTGCGTGCGCCCCGTGCGTTACTTCAAGGGCATTCCATCACCACTGAAAGATCCCTCCAAGACGGATATGGTTATTTTCCGTGAAAACACTGAGGATATCTATGCCGGTATTGAGTGGCAAGCAGAGTCGCCCCAGGCAAAAAAAGTCATTAAATTTCTTCAGGAAGAAATGGGTGTAACGAAAATTCGCTTTCCTGACACATCGGGTATCGGCATCAAACCCATCTCGCGCGAAGGCTCTGAACGTCTGATGCGCGCGGCGATCCAGTATGCTATTGACAACAAGCGCAAATCGGTCACCATTGTGCACAAAGGCAACATCATGAAGTACACCGAAGGTGGCTTCCGTGACTGGGCATATGGTTTAGCCGCAAAAGAATTTGGTGGTGTCGAAATTGACGACGGCCCCTGGCTCAAGCTGCCTAACGGCATAGTGATCAAAGATACCATTGCTGACGCTTTTTTACAGCAGATTCTGCTTCGTCCAGCCGAGTACGATGTGATCGCCTGCTGCAATCTCAATGGCGACTACATCTCTGATGCGCTAGCTGCACAGGTAGGTGGTATAGGCATTGCGCCAGGGGCTAACATCTCCAATGACTACGCCGTTTTCGAAGCCACTCACGGAACAGCTCCCAAGTACGCCGGAAAAGATTATGTCAATCCCGGCTCATTAATCTTGTCTGCTGAAATGATGCTACGTCATATGGGCTGGACAGAAGCTGCAGATCTCATTATTCACTCAATGGAAGCCGCCATTGGCGATAAGGTTGTCACGTACGACTTCGCTCGCCTCATGGAAGGCGCTAAAGAAGTGAAATGCTCAGCCTTTGGGCAAGCAATGATTGATCGCATGTAAGTCTTAAAAAGCCGTAGCTAAAAGAGAAAAATCCAGAGAAAAAGCCCGCCCCTGACTTAATCAGGGGCGGGCTCTAAACATTATCAGAATCAAGTAGCGATTCTGATAATACTTTGACTGTCTGTCAGACAGTCAGCGTCTCAAGTAAAAAACCTTAAGCGCGCTGAATGTTTGAGGCCTGCTTGCCTTTGGGGCCTTGGACCACGTCGAAAGACACTTTGTCGCCTTCTTTCAGCGACTTGAATCCTGCCATATTGATGGCGGAGAAATGAGCGAAAAGGTCTTCGCTGCCATCATCAGGGGTAATAAAGCCAAAACCTTTGGCGTCGTTGAACCATTTAACTGTACCAGTTGCCATGTAACTATTCCTTAATCAAAACGAACAAATCGGCCACCGCTGCGGGCTACAAGAGAAACCGCACCCCGGCCGGGGCATGTTTAACACTTAAGTTCAAGAGCGCAAAAAAGAATTTTTTAATTCAAACAAACCATAAATTTCTAAAGGCAGAAAGAATTTCGAAAGACTCTGAGCAAAACATAAGCTAAACACGGTGTGCGTTTTACCTACTAAGTTCATCCGCGTCAACAACTTTTTATGTTGCGCCGCACATATTTGACCACTTTATCACTGACCAGCCTCTGAGGCTAGCATGCAAAACAACTTGAATTGCACTTTTTATCCCCCATATAAAGCCTGCTTTTGTTGAGTTGAAATTGAGTTGAAACCTTCGTAATTAACATTAGAATGTACTCATGGTTACACGCAGAGAAACTGGTACGGGCAGTGATGCCGCACTAGCCCCGGAAAAAAGTAAGGCAAGCTTACCGCCGATGTACAAGGTGTTGCTGCTTAATGATGATTTCACGCCGATGGATTTTGTCGTGATGGTTCTAGAAAAGTTTTTTAATCTGTCACGCGAACAGGCGATGCAGGTTATGTTGAAGGTGCACCGTGAAGGGAAAGGCGTTTGCGGCGTTTATCCTCTGGATATTGCTGCAACGAAAGTTGAACTGGTTAGTGCATTTGCACGGCAACACCAGCACCCGCTGGCCTGCGTTATGGAGGAAAACTGATGATTGCCCAAGAACTTGAAGTTAGCTTACACATGGCCTTCGTGGATGCACGTCAGAAGCGCCACGAATTTATTACGGTTGAACATTTGCTGCTCTCTCTGCTTGATAACACGTCTGCCGCTGAGGTGTTGCGCGCTTGCGCTGTTGATATGGATGGACTTCGCAAAGAGCTAACCACTTTTATTAGCGATCACACGCCTACGGTTAATGGTACCGATGAGATCGATACTCAACCCACCCTAGGTTTTCAGCGAGTCATTCAACGCGCCATTTTGCACGTGCAGTCGTCCGGCAAAAAAGAAGTGACCGGCGCCAATGTTCTGGTTGCGATATTCGGTGAAAAAGATTCGCACGCGGTGTACTTCCTCCAGCGACAGAATATTTCGCGCCTTGATGTGGTGAACTTTATATCTCACGGCATCGCTAAGATTCCGCCATCCCAGAGCAAAGAGGAAACGGCTGAAACTGAAGCAGAATCGCAAGAAAAAGCGGGGGCGCTTGAAAGTTTTGCACAAAACCTTAATCAGCAAGCACTGATTGGCAAGATAGATCCGTTGATAGGGCGGGATAAGGAACTGGAGCGCGTCATCCAAACACTTTGCCGACGCCGCAAAAATAACCCCCTGCTCGTTGGCGAAGCCGGCGTTGGAAAAACCGCTATTGCGGAAGGTCTTGCACGTCGTATTACTGAAGGCCGTGTGCCTGATATTCTTTCTAATGCCATTGTTTACTCACTCGACATGGGTTCCCTCTTGGCTGGAACAAAGTATCGAGGTGACTTTGAGCAGCGTTTAAAGGCTGTACTGAAGCAATTGGCTGACACGCCAAACTCGATTTTGTTCATTGATGAAATTCACACCTTAATCGGCGCTGGCGCTGCCTCAGGCGGAACACTTGACGCCTCCAATCTACTAAAGCCAGTGTTATCCTCTGGTGCGCTCAAGTGTATTGGTGCAACCACCTATAACGAATATCGCGGCGTATTCGAGAAGGATCACGCGCTATCTAGGCGCTTCCAGAAAGTCGATGTCAATGAGCCATCGGTCGATGAAACCGTCTCCATTCTGCGTGGCCTTAAGTCTCGCTTTGAAGAACACCATAGTGTTAAATATTCGGCTGCTGCCATCTCTAGTGCTGCTGAATTGTCGGCCAAATATATTAATGATCGGCATTTACCTGATAAAGCCATCGACGTGATTGATGAGGCGGGTGCAGCACAACGCATTTTGCCGAAATCGAAACAAAAGAAGCTGATTGGTAAAACTGAAATCGAAGAGATTGTTGCAAAAATTGCGCGAATTCCGCCAAAACACGTCTCATCAGATGATCGATCAGCACTAAAAAATCTCGACCGTGATCTCATGAATATGGTCTATGGCCAAAATGCGGCCATAGACGCGCTGGTTAAAGCCATCAAAATGTCTCGCTCAGGGCTGGGTGACCCGCAAAAGCCAATTGGCAGCTTTCTTTTCTCTGGCCCCACGGGTGTTGGCAAAACCGAAGTGGCTCGACAACTGGCTTATTGCATGGGCATTGACCTCATTCGCTTTGATATGTCCGAATATATGGAGCGTCATGCCGTCAGCCGCCTCATAGGTGCCCCGCCGGGCTATGTTGGTTTCGATCAGGGTGGATTGCTAACTGAAGCCATCACTAAAAAACCGCATGCGGTTCTCTTGCTTGATGAAATAGAAAAAGCACACCCTGAGATTTTCAATATCCTGCTGCAGGTAATGGATCACGGCTCACTGACTGACAACAATGGTCGCAAGGCAGACTTCCGCAATGTGATCATTATCATGACCACAAATGCTGGTGCAGAATCTTTACAAAAAACCAGCATCGGCTTTACGACAAATAAAATGCAAGGTGATGAAATGGTCGATATCAAGCGCCTGTTCACGCCAGAGTTCCGTAATCGACTGGACGCCATCATTTCCTTCCGCGCCTTGGATGCACAGATTATTCTGCGCGTCGTTGATAAATTTCTCATGCAGCTTGAGGGCCAGCTACACGAGAAAAAGGTCGAGGCTATCTTCACGGATGCTCTTCGTGCATGGCTGGGTGAAAAAGGCTTTGACCCCTTAATGGGTGCCCGCCCCATGGCGCGTTTAATTCAAGACACAATCCGTTCCGCCTTAGCGGATGAATTGTTGTTCGGCCGATTGATTCATGGTGGCCGAGTAATTATCGATCTTGACGAAAACGAGAAAGTTAAACTGACATTCGAAGACGCTGTCACCAACCCGACAACCTCATCATCTACCGTCGGTTAAATAATAATGCAATCACCAAAAACTCGGCGTCTCGCCAGCGCCGAGTTTTTTCATAGTCCTCCAATGTTGCGGCATATGATCTATGTAGTGCCGCCTTAAACGCCGCCGTTAACCTGACGTTTAATACATTTCAAGCGGCTCTTGGCAACGGCTACGGCCAAAGCTTTTTATCCTTACCCATTAAAACAACAACGTACCGCACTTCCGCCCGAAGTGCAATTTGATTTATTTTAAATTTATAAGTCTTATATAAGATAATTGACATATTATATTTTTTAATTAATAATGCGTTTGCATCCTTGTTCATCCTCTCCTGTATAACCCTCTTTTTAAGGAATGAAAATGACTGATCGCAAAGAAGTTGCTGCCACCCTGGCAAAAGACTGGGCAAACAATCCGCGTTGGAAAGGCATTAAACGAGGCTACTCGGCCGAGGATGTCGTTCGTCTTCGTGGCTCTTTTCCAATTGAGCATACCCTGGCACGTCGTGGGGCAGAAAAATTATGGGATTTGCTGAACAACCAGCCTTACGTTAATTGCCTCGGCGCGCTCACTGGCGGGCAAGCAATGCAACAGGTTAAAGCCGGCATTAAGGCAATTTACCTTTCTGGTTGGCAAGTTGCTGCAGACAATAACAGCTACGCCGCCATGTATCCTGATCAGTCACTCTATCCAGTTGATTCTGTGCCTAAAGTTGTCGAGAGGATCAATAACTCATTTCGCCGTGCGGATGAGATTCAATATGCTAAAGGGATAGAAGCCGGTGATAAAAATTACATCGATTACTTTGCTCCTATCGTAGCTGATGCTGAAGCAGGCTTTGGCGGTGTATTGAATGCTTTTGAACTGATGAAAGCGATGATTAGCGCTGGTGCAAGTGGTGTTCATTGGGAAGATCAACTGGCTTCGGTCAAAAAATGTGGTCATATGGGCGGCAAAGTACTCGTGCCGACCAACGAAGCCGTACAAAAATTAATTGCCGCACGTATGGCAGCTGACGTCTGCGGTATCCCCACACTCGTGATTGCCCGTACCGATGCCGAAGCAGCGGATCTTTTGACATCAAATTACGATGCAAATGACACAGCCTTTTGCACAGGAGAACGGACAAACGAAGGCTTTTATAAAACACGCAGCGGCATAGACCAAGCCATATCACGTGCGATCGCTTATGCGCCTTACGCAGATTTAGTCTGGTGCGAAACAGGCACCCCCGACTTAAATTTTGCTCGCCAGTTTGCTGCTGCCGTGCATGCCAAACACCCGGGGAAAATGCTGGCATACAATTGCTCACCCTCGTTCAACTGGAAGAAAAATCTTGACGACGCCACCATTGCAAAATTTCAGCGCGAGCTGGGTGCCATGGGCTACAAGTATCAGTTCATAACCCTCGCCGGCATTCACTCTATGTGGTACAGCATGTTTGATTTAGCGCAAGATTATGTCGCACGTGGCATGACGGCCTATGTCGAAAAAGTACAAGAACCGGAATTTTCAGCACGTGACCGTGGATATAGTTTTGTCTCTCATCAGCAAGAAGTGGGCACCGGATACTTCGACGATATCACGACGGTTATTCAAGGCGGGGGGTCCTCCGTTACAGCACTGACAGGATCGACTGAAGAAGCACAATTCCATTAATAATTCCGCAATGGCTGGAAATCAATGACCATTGCGGAATCATCGCTACTACTTCATAAACAGTCATTCAACTCATCTCAAGGAATCTCATGAGCCACCCAACAACACTTCCTTACGGTATGCAAATCACTGCGCCCGTCACTGCCGATTTTTCGCAGATTCTGACTCGTGAAGCGCTTGAACTGATCGCTAAGCTTCATCGATCCTTCGAGCCACGGCGTCAACAACTTCTTGCTGCTCGAGCGGAACGTCAACAGCGTATTGACGCGGGCGAAATGCCAGACTTTTTGCCGGAAACCAGGCACATTCGCGAAGGTGAATGGAAAATTTCTCCACTACCCAAAGCGCTTGAACGCCGCCGAACAGAAATTACCGGGCCCGTTGAAGCCAAAATGATTATTAACGCCTTTAATTCAGGCGCTGACAGCTATATGGCTGATTTCGAGGACTCTAACAGTCCTAAATGGGAAAACCAGATTCAGGGACAAATCAACCTGTATAAAGCGATTCGCCGTGAGCTGTCATTTAAAAATGACGCGGGAAAAGAATACAAACTCAACGACAAAATCGCCACCTTGCAGATTCGACCACGCGGCTGGCACCTTGATGAAAAGCATGTGCTGGTTGACGGGCAACGCGTCTCTGGCGGAATTTTCGATTTTGCCTTGGCATTCTTTCACAATGCCAAAGAGCAGATAGCACAGGGTGCTGGGCCCTTCTACTATTTACCGAAGATGGAAAGTCATCTCGAAGCCCGGTTATGGAATGATATTTTCATCGTGGCTCAAAATGAAATTGGCCTGCCTCGAGGGTCGATTAAAGCGACGGTGCTCATAGAGACCATTCTCGCCACCTTCGAGATGGAAGAAATTATTTATGAGCTGCGCGACCATAGTGCCGGGCTGAATGCAGGTCGCTGGGATTACATCTTTAGTTGCATTAAAAAATTCAAACGCAATACGGATTTCTGTCTTGCCAATCGTGGGGCCATCACGATGGAAGTGCCTTTTATGCGGAGTTACGCATTAGCTCTGGTGAAAGCCTGCCACAAACGTGGCGCCCCCGCGATAGGTGGCATGAGCGCGCTGATCCCGATCAAAAACGATCCTGTTGCGAATGAAAAAGCATTGGCAGGAATTCGCCACGATAAAACACGGGATGCTTCAGATGGCTTCGATGGTGGCTGGGTAGCGCACCCGGGGCTCGTTGCTATTGCCGCAGAGGAGTTTCAGAAAGTACTTGGCGACCGTCCCAATCAATGGGAAAAGCAACGCGATGAAAGCTTTGGCCCTCGCGATTGGCTCAATTTTCAACCCGAGCAACCGATTACGGAAGCAGGTGTTCGCAATAATATCAATGTAGGCATTCATTACCTAGGCAGCTGGTTAGCCGGGAATGGTTGTGTGCCTATTCACAACCTCATGGAAGATGCGGCTACTGCGGAGATCAGTCGCTCACAGATCTGGCAATGGGTTGTCTCGCCTAAAGGCAAGCTCGACGATGGCCGTAAAGTAACTGCCGATATGGTTCGCGGATTGATTTGCGAAGAGCTGGTAAAGGTAAAAACCACGGTTGCTGAAAGCGGCAATACGACGATGACCTACGATCAAGCCGCGAAAATTTTCGAGGAAATGTCGCTGGCTGACAACTACCCTGAGTTCCTCACCTTACCGCTGTACGAGGCCATGGTTTAGGCTAAAGCCCAGCGCGTCGACCACAAAAAATCGGCGCTGGTGAGACGGCGAGTCAACGATTTATAGGGCTATTTTAAGCCTTTCCGGTACTACCAAACCCACCGGTTCCGCGTTCGCTAGTCACAAACTCATCGACAATATTAAAACTCACTTGCACAACAGGCACAATCACCAACTGCGCCAAGCGATCGAGTGGATTTATCGTGAAGGTTTCATGTCCACGGTTCCAGGTTGAAACAAACAATTCACCTTGATAGTCGGAATCAATCAACCCCACAAGATTCCCCAACACAATGCCATGCTTATGGCCTAAACCCGAACGAGGCAAAATCACGGCAGCCAGCGACGGGTCAGCGATATGAAGTGCAATACCTGTCGGTATCAGAATGGTCTCACCCGGGTGGATCTTCATGGCTGCATCGATACAAGCACGCAAATCAACACCCGCTGAGCCAGGCGTTGCATAGTGCGGTGCGTAATGGCCGGAAGCATCTTTCAACCGCGCATCCAGTATCTTCAAATCAATTGTTGGCACGGGGTTTCCCATCAAATTTCTCCATCAAAGAAGCTAAATGCGCGACGATGCAACGCGCCACGATTATTTTTTTAGCGGGTGGCAGGGGGTAAGCACCGGTCGCATCAAACAAGGTGACTCGATTGGTCTCCCCGCCCAAACCATCTTGAACAAGGTTTCCCACAACGAGCGCGAGATTTTTTGCCTTCCGCTTGGATTCCGCATAAGTTTCCAAATGCTGACTTTCCGCTGCAAAGCCCACACAAAGCGGCGCATCCGGTCGCGCGGCGATTTCGCCGAGAATATCGCTTGTACATTCAAGCACCAATGTCAGCGGCTCACCACTTTTCTTTATTTTTTCCGCAGACACCATCTTCGGCCGATAATCCGCCACGGCCGCAACACCGATAAACACATCCTGACCTGGCAAATTTCGTAATGTGGCCTCACGCATCTGGGCACTTGTCTGCACATCCACTCGCCGTACGCCGCGCGGCGTAGGTAGTGTCACTGGGCCAGCAATCATCGTCACCGCTGCACCTGCCTCAACACACGCCTGCGCAAGCGCAAACCCCATTTTCCCGGAACTCGAATTCGTCAGCCCGCGCACGGGGTCAATGGGTTCAAACGTCGGCCCTGCCGTTAACAAAACACGTTTACCCGCCAGTGACTTAGGTTGCAAATACGCAAAAAGCTCATCAAAAAGTGCCTCCGCTTCGAGCATACGGCCTTCACCCACTTCGCCGCAGGCTTGATCTCCACTGGCGGGGCCGAGAATTTTTACGCCATCACGACTTAACAAGGCCATATTCCGTTGCGTGGCCGGGTTCTCCCACATCTGCCGATTCATTGCAGGAGCGACAAGCAAAGGGCAATCGCGCGCCAGGCATAAGGTCGACAGCAAATCGTCACAAACGCCATGCGCCAATTTGGCAAGAACGTTGGCCGTTGCCGGAGCAACCAGCACGGCAGCAGCGCCACGCGTCAGGTCAATATGTGCCATGCCATTACTCATACGGTCGTCCCATAACGACTGCCACACAGGGCGTCCCGTCAGTGCCTGGAATGTCATAGCCCCGACAAATTCACTTCCTGCCTTCGTGAGCACAACATCAACGATGGCGCCAGCCTTAACCAATAACCGTGAAAGCTCAGCCGCCTTATAGGCCGCAATTCCCCCGGTTACTCCCAACACGATACGCTTACCCGCAAAAGCATCCATGACATTACAATCTGCAATTAGGCATTGAATGGAGGATTGTAAACCATGGCCATACGCGATTGGCCCGTTGCCGAACGTCCGCGTGAACGATTACTGGAAAAGGGTGCAGCAGCGCTTTCTGATGCCGAACTGCTCGCAATATTTCTACGTGTGGGCATCCGCGGAAAAAGCGCCGTAGATCTAGCCCGTGATTTATTAGCACAATTTAATGGGGAACTTGCCGAGTTAGCTGCAGCGAGTGCTGCGAAACTCGCCAAGCTACCCGGCATTGGCCCGGCAAAGGCAACTCAACTCTGTGCCGCGCTTGAATTAGCTCGCCGCGCTCTCATCAATCCCCTCAAGGAGCGTGATGCACTGACGTCCCCTCAAGCCGTGCGTGACTGGTTACGTTTGTCCTTGGGAGGGCTACAGCATGAGGTATTTGTCGCCCTATGGCTTGACGCACAAAACCGCCTCATTTCCACTGAGGAACTTTTTCGTGGCACCCTAACCCAGACCAGCGTATACCCTCGTGAAGTTGTAAAACGCGCACTCGCGAATAATGCCGGTGCCGTCATCTTGGCTCACAACCATCCCTCCGGACTCACTGACCCTTCATCAGCCGATATAGCGATCACTTCTGCGCTAAAGCAGGCGCTTGCTTTGATTGAGGTTAAAGTACTCGACCATTTCGTCGTCGCATCTGGCGCCACACCACTGTCCTTTGCTGAACGTGGATTAATCTAAAAATGAGTGGGCTTCCAGCTCAATATTTGGTATACTGACCCACTTTGCAAAATCAGCATTCAGGAGCACTAAACATGTCGCGCGTATGCCAAGTGACGGGCAAAGCCCCAATGGTGGGAAACAACGTTTCCCATGCTAACAATAAAACCAAACGCCGCTTTCTGCCCAATCTACATAATCGTCGGTTCTGGGTCGAAGCAGAAAATCGTTTTGTCAGCTTGCGTGTTTCAAACGCAGGCTTGCGTACGATTGATAAAAAAGGCATCGACGTAATTCTCGCCGAGTTACGTGAACGTGGCGAACGTTCCTAATCAGGAGAAAAATCATGGCCAAAGGCGGACGCGAAAAAATTAAACTGGAATCAACAGCAGGCACAGGTCATTTCTATACGACCTCAAAAAACAAGAAAACTACTCCAGGCAAGCTGGAATTCATTAAGTATGACCCAAAGGTACGCAAGCACGTGGCTTACAAGGAAGTAAAGCTGAAGTAGGGACAAGGTTTATAGTCGCTTACATACCTCTTGAGCAACAAAAACCCCCGCCATATCTGGTGGGGTTTTTTTTGGTTTTTTGTGTTACACAGCTTGCATCACACGGCGTAGGTTCTCAACCGCAAAGAAAATTCTTCCATCTGCCTAATGCCACTTTGCTCAGCACGAGTAATCCACGCTTCAAGCTGTTTAACCAACTGATCGTGTGTTACTGCTGATCGGCTCCACAATGCTTCCAGATCTTTACGCATTGCATAGACACGTGCCAAGCGCTCACTCTTTTCCAGTAGAGTCGCAAGCCGCGCATGTTGAGCGACGGGAAGACTGTTTTCATCTTTGCCCAACAAGTGCTTCATGACACGGCCTTCTTTCGCATCTATGCTGAGTTGAGAAAATTCCTCAGACGCCAAATGATGCAGGCTCTTTAAGTATTTAGCCAAAACATCATACCGGTGGGTAACTACCGCCTGCAGAAGATCAAAGTCAATGGCCGGTCTTGCCAGATCAAAACGAGGCGTCGGGGCAATTTTTTTAACTTTCGCCAGGCCAACAATCTCAAGCAATCGAATATAAAACCAACCGATATCAAATTCGTACCACTTGCTGGAAAGCTTTGCCGAAGAAGCAAAGGTATGATGATTGTTATGGAGCTCTTCCCCGCCGATCAGAATACCAATAGGGAAAATATTCGTTGATGCATCGGCGCAGGCAAAATTGCGGTATCCCCAATAATGGCCTATCCCGTTAATCACACCAGCCGCCCAAAAAGGAATCCAGATCATTTGAATAAGCCAAATCAGACTCCCGATCCAGGGGCCAAAAAAAGCAATGTTGATACCCAGCATAATGAACACGCCTAGCTTATTTAGCGGCGTATAGATAACATGCTCCAGCCAATCATCGGGTGTTCCATGGCCATAATGCACCATGGTTTCAGCATTACGAGATTCTTTCACATAAAAGAAGACACCTGTCCATAATACTGGCTGGATACCCAGAATCTGCGGACTGTGTGGGTCCTCAGTCGTTTCGCATTTTGCATGGTGTTTGCGGTGTATTGCCGCCCACTCTTTGGTAACCATACCTGTTGTTAGCCAAAGCCAAAATCGGAAGAAATGGCTAGGTATTGGCGATAGATCCAACGCACGATGTGCTTGATGGCGATGAAGATAAATCGTGACACTAGCAATACTGATATGGGTCAGCGCCAAGGTTAAAACAAAATACCCCCACCAAGGTAACTCAATGATTCCAGAATACATTCAAACGATTCCTTGTTAGAAGTTTATAGGTTCATGCGCTCTGCGAGCATTCTACATGAGCAAATCACCCGCACTGACTCAGATTAACCCCATGATGTGTCTGTAATACTCATGGAAGTGTTGCATTCCATCTTCCATTGGCGATTGGTAAGGACCCACCTCGCTTCGGCCTTGCTTCATTAGCGCATATCGACCACGATCCATACGTTCGGCAATATCATCATCCTCTAACGCCGTTTCCATATAGGCCGCCTGCTCAGCTTTGATGAAATCTGGTTCAAAGAGCGCGATGTCCTCGGGATAATAAAACTCAACCACATTGAGTGTTTTATTCACATCCTGTGGGGTTAGCGTAGAAACAACGAGTACTTGTGGATACCACTCCACCATAATATTAGGATAGTAAGCCAGCCAAATTGCACCACACTTTGGTAACTCGCCATTATGGTAGTCGAGAACTGTTTTATGCCAGCGCTGATAAGTCGCTGAACCAGGTTTTGCAAGCGATTGGATACCCACTTGCTGTGCTGAATACCAATCGCCAAATTGCCAACTGAGATCATCACACGTGACGAAGCCGCCTAGTCCTGGATGATATGGAGCAACATGGTAATCTTCTAGATAGACTTCAATAAATGTCTTCCAGTTGTAGTTACACTCATGCAACTCAACATGGTCTAGTCTGTAGCCCGTAAAATCAAACGCGTTTGTAAATCGCATCCCTGCTAAATCGGCATTGGCAGAGCGTGGCCCTTTGAATAACAGGCCTTGCCAATTCTCAAGCGCCTGTTTTTTCAAATTCAATGCGGGGTTAGTGGCAAAATGCGGCGCACCGACTAATGTACCTCCACAATCATAAGTCCACCGATGAATTGGGCAAACAATGTTTTTTGCATTTCCCGATCCCTCAAGCATGATGGCTTGGCGATGGCGGCAGACATTTGACATTTCATAGACGCCATCAGGCTGGCGAATGATGATCCGCGCGTGGTCATTCCATTCTTGTGAGCGATAGTCATTCATGTTTGGTACCATCAGCTCATGGCCAACGTAATTCGCCCCTGCCTCGAAAATCACTTTCTGTTCTAATTCAAAAAGCTTTTCGTCGAAATACCACTCCACCGGAAGTTGCGAAGTACTGGGTAACAAAAGAGAATGCGGGAGAGTTTCAGACATAATTCCCAACCTCCAGGAAAGATTTACGTGGAAACCGGAAACAATCGAAGTGGTTTAATGGCAAAAGAAAACCGGCTCAGCGCCGGTTACCGCATTGTAGCGCGTAACGAATTTGACCGGAAGCCACGCCCAAGCTATTTTTGCAACATTTTTGTTATCGACTATCGTCTTTGGCTAACATGGTCCTCTAATCATGAAAACTACCCCGAAAAAATCCTCTACGCTGATAGAATCGCAATCTTTCGAAGACGCTCTCACTGAACTGGAAGGCATCATCAGTGCCATGGAAGTTGGTCAGATGCCGCTCCAAGAAGCACTGGATATCTACAAACGTGGAATATTTTTGCTTCGCCAGTGCCAAGAAACTCTCAATGCAGCCGAGCAGCAAATACGTATCCTTGAAGACAATACTCTGCGCCCCCTCAAGCCAGACACCCTCGGTGAACTGGAAGATAAATAGCGATGAACTTTTCCAGCTGGGCTTCTAGCATTCAGCAGCGGACAGAGGTTGCGCTCGAGTTGGCCCTACCCCCGTCTCACATTTCACCCACACGCTTGCATGACGCAATGCGCTATGTCGTGCTTGGCGGAGGAAAGCGGATCAGGCCATTGCTTTGCCATGCTGCGGGCGATCTTTTTAAAGCCAACCAGAATTCTTTAGATACGGCAGCGATTGCAACTGAACTCATTCATGCTTATTCGCTCGTGCATGATGATTTGCCATGCATGGATAATGATGTGCTCCGACGCGGCAAGCCAACATGCCATATTGGGTTTGATGAAGCAACTGCCCTACTTGCTGGCGACGCGCTTCAAACGCTCGCCTTCCAAGTACTTTCATCACGCTCACTAGATGTTGATTTATCACATCAAGTTGATATGCTGAACTTGCTGGCGACAGCCTCCGGCTCACGTGGAATGGCTGGTGGCCAAGCACTTGACATTGCCGCTACTAATCAACAGCTAACCATTGTAGAACTTGAATTGATGCACATCCACAAGACAGGGGCGTTGATTCGCGCCGCTGTTCTTCTTGGCGCGCATTGCGGCAAGGCAACACCAAGTGAATTAGACCAACTAAGCCACTTTGCCACCCGGCTCGGCTTATTGTTTCAAGTCGTCGATGATATTCTTGATACAGAAAGTGACACGGCCACCCTTGGAAAAACCGCAGGTAAGGATGCAGCGCAAAACAAATCCACCTATGTCAGTCTATTAGGGAAAAACCAAGCCAAAGAACTTGCCGTAACCATGTTGCATGAGTCGCATGCCGCCTTAGCCCCGTTTGGTGATCACGCATTACGTCTACATGAACTAGCCGATTTCATCGCTGAGCGAAACTTCTGATGACGCCACTGCTCGATACGATTCAATCCCCAGCGGATCTTCGATTACTTTCGCCACATCAACTACCTCAGTTAGCCGATGAGCTACGTCAATTTTTACTTGAGTCTGTCGCAAAAACGGGCGGCCACTTATCCTCAAACCTTGGCACAATTGAACTGACGATCGCGCTGCACTATGTTTTTAATACACCTGAAGACCGGCTAGTGTGGGATGTAGGTCATCAGACTTACGCTCATAAAGTACTCACGGGCCGAAGAGAAGGCATGGCACGCTTGAGAATGTACCAAGGGATTTCCGGCTTCCCAAAGCGTACAGAAAGTATTTACGACACCTTTGGTGTTGGCCACTCTTCCACATCCATCTCTGCTGCTCTTGGTATGGCTGTCGCAGCGCGCAATAAAGGTGAAGAACGTCGCGTCGCTGCCATCATCGGTGATGGGGCTATGTCTGCCGGCCAAGCGTTCGAGGCTCTAAACAACGGGGGCACGCTCGATGCCAATTTACTTGTCATACTAAACGATAATGACATGTCTATCTCCCCTCCCGTAGGAGCATTGAACAAATATCTGGCACGATTACTCTCCGGCAGAACCTTCAATGCAGCCCGCCGAGCAGGTGGAAAAGTTCTATCGGTCATGCCTAGTATGCGGGAATTCGCCAGTCGAGTTGAAGAGCATGTCAAAGGAATGATCTCGCCGGGCACCTTGTTCGAGGAACTGGGCTTCAACTACATTGGCCCCATCAATGGCCATGATCTAGAAGCATTGATTCCTACCTTGCAGAATTTACGTCGGCTCCAAGGCCCTCAGTTTCTACATGTCATAACTCAAAAAGGGCAAGGCTATAAGCTTGCAGAAACTGATCCTGTTCTTTATCACGGTGTCAGTAAATTCGATACCACGTGTGGGATCAAGCCGGCAAAAAGTAGCAGCAAGCTAACCTACACGCAGGTATTCAGCGACTGGCTATGCGACCAGGCCGCTAGCGATTCGCGTCTCATGGGCATTACCCCGGCCATGCGTGAAGGCTCAGGTCTCTTGCGCTTCTCGCAGGAGTTCCCTGACCGCTACTTTGACGTAGGCATTGCTGAGCAGCATGCACTGACATTTGCCGCTGGCTTGGCGTGTGAAGGAATGAAACCCGTAGTCGCAATTTACTCAACATTTTTGCAGCGGGCGTATGATCAACTCATCCACGATATCGCTTTGCAAAATTTACCCATTGTATTTGCCATTGATCGCGGGGGGCTCGTGGGTGCGGACGGCGCCACACATAACGGGGCTTTTGATCTTTCCTATCTCACCTGCATCCCCAACATGGTGGTGATGACGCCAAGTGATGAGGATGAATGCCGTAAAATGCTCTCTACCGCGTTCGCCATTGATGGCCCAGTAGCCGTTCGCTATCCTCGTGGCAGTGGCTCGGGCGTACCAATACAGCCTGATTTATCAACTCTTGCCATTGGCAAAGGCGAAGTAAAACGTCAAGGCAAACGCACTGCTCTATTGGCATTTGGCTCAATGCTGACGCCAGCACTAGCGGCGGGTGACTTGCTCGATGCCACCGTGGTAAACATGCGCTTTGTGAAACCTATTGATCACGAGCTCATCCATTCACTCGCTCTGAGTCATGACCTATTAGTTTCCATTGAAGAAAATACCATTATCGGTGGTGCCGGGGCTGAAGTATCCCGCATCCTTGAAGAATCGGGGCTCAGAGTGCCCCACTTACGGCTTGGATTACCTGACCATTTCATTGATCAGGGTGATAGCGCCGCGTTGTTGTCTAAGATCGGGCTCGACCCCGCAGGCATTGCCAGCAGCGTATGTGAAAAGCGAGCCGCCAATAGTTGACTAATTTTGTCGGAAAATATACAGTTCATCACACAGACTTTTTTACACAAGTTGCAAACAAATTATGAATTCCAGGGTTCCTATGCCTGATCAAAATAAGGCCGTCATACCTGACGTCCAATCGAGCGAAGATTTGCGCCATTTACCAATCAACCGAGTTGGTATTAAGTCAATTCGCCACCCATTCAAGGTCCTCGATAAAAGCGGTGGCGTAAGGCATACCATCGCTGACTTCAACATGTACGTGGGACTGCCGCATAATTTCAAGGGCACGCACATGTCGCGTTTCGTTGAAATTCTTAACTCACACGAAGATGAGATTTCGGTTGAGAGTTTTGAAACCATGTTGCGTGAGATGGTAAGGCGCTTAGAGGCCCAAATGGGTTATCTTGAAATGAGTTTTCCTTACTTCGTTAACAAAACAGCGCCTGTTTCTGGCGTCAAGAGTCTTATGGACTATGACGTCACATTTATTGGTGAAATTCTTTCCAATGGTGAGTACCGACAAACTATCAAGGTGTTAGTGCCGGTTACCAGCTTATGTCCTTGCTCCAAGAAAATTTCAGACCGTGGCGCACACAATCAACGCTCACATGTCACTATCACTGCCACGACTAATACGCTTGTGTGGATCGAGGATTTGATTAACATTGCTGAAAGCCAGGCCTCTTGCGAGCTTTATGGCCTGCTTAAGCGCCCCGACGAGAAATTCGTCACTGAACGTGCATACGATAATCCAAAGTTTGTTGAAGATCTTGTTCGTGATGTTGC
This sequence comes from Rugosibacter aromaticivorans, assembly GCF_000934545.1. Lineage (GTDB taxonomy): Bacteria > Pseudomonadota > Gammaproteobacteria > Burkholderiales > Rhodocyclaceae > Rugosibacter > Rugosibacter aromaticivorans. The sequence goes on along the minus strand of NZ_CP010554.1, from coordinate 752,214 downwards.
AAGCGTACTGAATGTCGATCAACGCATTGATGCCTACAGCGTTGAAAGTGAGAATTTCGAATCAATTCATAATCACTCTGCTTATGCGATGATTGAAAAGGATAAGAAGGCTCACTAAACCCGGCTTTAAAAAAAGGGCCGTACATCGTTTGATGTACGGCCCGTTTTTTAGCTGATAAATAAAACGGCTAATTCAGAATCAGCTAATACGCTTTCAAGACTCTTAAGCGCGAGTTGATCTCGTCAGCTTCTCCTTAATACGCGCAGACTTACCGGAGCGGTCACGCAGATAATAGAGCTTGGCACGACGCACATCGCCGCGACGCTTGACCTCAATGCTGGCAATCACTGGAGAGTAGGTTTGAAAAGTACGCTCAACGCCTTCGCCTGATGATATCTTCCGCACGATAAAGTTTGAATTCAGGCCACGGTTGCGCTTAGCAACAACTACCCCCTCAAAAGCTTGCGTACGCTTGCGATCACCCTCGAAAACATTCACATTAACAATGACGGTATCACCCGGAGAAAATTCGGGGATAACCTTTGCCAACCGTGCAATTTCTTCTTTTTCCAACTGTTCAATCAGATTCATTTATTACTCCATTAATTATATGGCTGCAGATCCAGCCTGCCAACCGTTTACACAGAGCAGAGTCACCCCTGGTGTGTAGCTTTATTGACCATCTCGCTGAAACTCCCCCAGCAATTTGGCCTCTTCTTGGCTCAACGACCGACTCTGCAAAAGATCGGGGCGCCTCTGCCATGTCCGCCCTAGCGCCTGTTTCAGCCGCCAACGCCGGATTTTTTCATGATTCCCTGATAACAAAACGTCAGGAACATCACATCCCTCGTACACCTCTGGCCGCGTGTAATGCGGCCAGTCCAACAAACCTGAAGAAAAAGAATCTTCCACTACCGACGACTCATCATTCAAGGCTTCCGGCAAGTGGCGAATACAAGCGTCCATCAATGCCATTGCTGCAATTTCACCCCCTGATAAAACAAAATCCCCTAGTGATAACTCCTCATCAACACATCGATCAATAAGTCGCTCATCAATACCTTCATAGCGACCGCACAAAAGAATTGCACCCGGGCCTGCCGCTAATTCAACCACTCGTTGCTGCTTGATCGGTGCGCCCTGCGGGGAAAGATAAATCACTTTCACCGTATCGCCAGCGCCGACTTTTACAGCTTGAATTGCATGCTCTAACGGCTCTGCCATCATTACCATGCCAGGCCCGCCACCATAAGGGCGATCATCTACTGTTCGATGCACATCATTTGCCCACTGCCGAGGGTTCCAACACTCCAGCTGCCAGAGCTTGCGTTCCAGCGCCCTCCGGGTGATTCCTGATGCAGTAATTGCCGAAAACATTTCAGGAAACAGGGTGATGACATCAAATCGCAAAGTCACCAATCAGCCTCCCAATCCACGTAAATCACTTTTCCGGAAACATCGACCACCTTGATTACATGCTCAACGAATGGCAACAATCTTTCATTTTTTGCGAAACCAACAACCAAAACATCGTGCGCACCAGTTTCAAGAAGAGACTTCACGCTTCCCAACAACTGCCCCTGCAAGTTTACAACGGTAAGACCCGTTAGATCATCCCAGTAATATTCACCGAGCTTAACGGGTGGTAAATCCTCGCGTGCCACACCAATAAAACAGCCATCGATTGACTCCGCAGTGTCGCGGTCATCAACATCTGCAAGCTTGGCGACAAGGCTATCTGCGTGGGTTTTAATGACCTCCGGCACATAGGCAGTCCATCGATCGGGCGGTGCATCCGCTGTTGGAGACAACCACCATTGCGGAATTTTCACCCATGACAACGGATCATCACCAAATGGATGCACGCGCAACCAGCCCCGAACGCCAAATGGGGCAATAACCCGCCCCAGCACAATCATTGTATATCAGGCAGTTCTTTGGACACCGGACTGCTTCACTAAGCGAGCGGCCGTAGGCGAAAGCTGGGCACCGTGCTGCTGCCAGTAGGCCAGACGTTCAGGATTAATCACCAAGCCTTGCTCCGTTGCCGCAGCAGCCGGGTTGTAAAAACCAATACGCTCAATAAAACGACCATCGCGGCGATTGCGCGAGTCAGTTACCACCATATTGAAAAATGGACGGTTTTTTGCGCCACCTCGGGCCAAACGAATAACTACCATAGTGTTCTCTCAAGGTACAGTAAAGCTGGATATTGTAGTTCAAACAAGCAGATAAAACAAGGCGCTCGCCACAGCACCATCGTCCATATCAAGCCACACTTATCGCCAGACCGCCCCTTTATCGAAAGAGCCAAATACAGCTTGAATGGTTTGCTGAATCTCAACGGCGGCCAAGCGTGGATCGCCAGCCTGTCGAATAGGCCGTCCAACGACGATGTAGTCAGCCCCATTTCGAAACGCCTGCGCTACATCAACGGTTCGTTTTTGGTCATCGACTGATTTGTTTTCAACAGGACGGATACCCGGAGTTACCACGAGTAACTTATCACCAAGCTCAGCGCGTATTGAGGTGACTTCCATGCCTGAAGATACAATACCATCCACGCCGGCTTCCAATGCCCGACGCGCCCGAGACAGCACCAAGCTTTCAACATCGCATGAAAAGCCTAAGTCATCTAAATCCCCGCGATCAAGACTCGTCAAGGCTGTTACGGCAAGAATTTTAAGTGGCCCTTTGTCTTTCACCGCTGCTTCCATCATTGATTGATTCCCATGAACAGTTGCCAAGGTTGCCCCACTTCCGGCCAAGGCACGTACTGCTGAGCGAACAGTCTCTGGGACATCAAAAAACTTAAGATCAACAAATACTTTTTTTTTCTGCGAAACGAGCCACTTCAGAAAATCAAAATAGCCCTCTGCCATGAAAAGTTCCAAGCCGATTTTATAAAAACTAACCACATCACCCAGCGTGTTTACTAAAATCCGTGCTGCACTGACGCTTGGAAAATCTAACGCGACAATCAGGCGGTCGCGAGGATCAATGGCTTTGGTAGAGAGAAAATTTTGCATAGAAATCAGAGGAAAAATGATTTATCAGAGGACTGTTCATTTTACTCAAGAAAAAAATCTTCTCGATTAAATCGATTACCTACTCCCGCGCGCAACCAGGAAGCTCGGCTACGATGAGCGCCGAAAGTAAAACAATGATCCATGATGCATAAAGCCATACAAGGAATACAGGAATGGCAGAAAACACCCCGTAGATTGCCGTGTTAGCCGTAAAGCCTGTAATAAACAGGGTAAAGAGCTTTTGAATACCTGCAAGGCCCAGCGCGGCCAAACCCCCACCAAACACCGCATGCAATGAGCTAACCGGTTTATTGGGAACAGCCCAGTAAAGCAGGGAAAACAACATGGCCATAAACATAAACGGCAATACGCTGCGGGTAACAAATAAGCTCACCCATACCGGTTCATTGATCAAGCCAAATGATACGCTCGCAACCAAAGCAACCACAATGAGACTCCCGCCCAAAAGCAGCGGCCCCACTGTGATTACAAGGCTATGCATGGCTAATCGTCGAAACATGGGCCGTACTTTTTTGACGTGCCATATCTGATTAAAAATATGCTCTATAGTGAACATTTGCATTACCGCCGTAACACCAAGTGCAAGAACACCAAGCAAAGTCACTCGTCCAACTCGCCCAGCAAACTGGCCAACGTATTTTGCGACAACGATACCGGCTTTATCTGGTAATAAATTTGAAAGCAAAAACTTTTCAATCGCATCACCAAGCCCGGCACCGGGTGGCAACATGGAAATAATTGCGAAACCAACCGCAATCATTGGAACCAGCCCAAGCAAACTGACAAAGGACAATGCGGCAGCGGTTTGCGTGCATCGCTCTCGGCGAAAACGTTGCGCAACGCGAGAAAAAAGTCGGAAAGGTAAAAGCAGCCACATATCTTTTGTATTCTAGCGACGACAACGACTTTTTTAATACTAACGAATGAAAGCATCTTAAAAAGCATGAAGGAAATACTAGTTATCTATTACAGCAGTCATGGCTCAGTTCTCGAACTTGCGCGGCATATTGTGCAAGGTATTGAACAAGTCCCAGGCATATCGGCGCGCGTACGTACTGTGCCAAGAGTATCTACCGTCTGCGAAGCAACAGAAGATACTATCCCAGCAAACGGAGCACCCTATGTTGAACTGCAAGACCTTGAGGAGTGCATAGGACTTGCACTTGGCAGCTCAACAAGATTTGGTAACATGGCAGCATCCATGAAATACTTCCTCGATTCAACGAGTAGCGCATGGCTCAAAGGCACACTTGCAGGCAAACCCGCATCGGTATTTACGTCGTCTGCTTCACAGCATGGCGGCCAGGAATCGACGCTTTTATCAATGATGATCCCACTACTTCACCACGGTATGCTTCTAGTTGGTATTCCCTACACAGAGCCTGCATTATCTCTTACTACTGGCGGCGGCACTCCTTACGGGGCAAGCCATGTCAGCGGCACTGCGGGCTTAACTGCATGCACTGATTTTGAGCGGCAATTGGCGATTACTCTTGGGCGGCGCTTGGCTGAAACCGCAAAGAAGCTTGCTTCATGACTGCTGCCGTTTGGTCAAATCGTCTTGCCATTTTCAGCCTCAATGGCCTGCTCTTTCTTTGCTTAGCGTGGGAACTCTGGTTAGCGCCGATTCATCCAGGTGGTTCCACACTTTTTCTCAAAGCACTTCCGCTTCTTTTCCCGTTTTTTGGCATTTTGCATGGGAAACGCTACACGCATCAATGGACATCGATGCTGACCCTCGCCTACCTTACCGAGGGTATTGTTCGTGCGACGGCAGAAACAGGAACTAGCCAGACACTGGCCGTAGCAGAAGCGCTCTTAGCCTTCCTGCTATTTGTTAGCTGCGTCGCTTATGCACGAACTACGGCTCCTTCCAAGCTCGCTAAATCTGCGGATTAAGTTTTTCCTTCCTTGAACTCAGGGTGTTCAAAGCATGGATATAGGCTTTGGCCGAAGCAACAACAATGTCAGTATCTGCGCCTTGTCCATTGACGATTCGACCATCTTTGGCGAGGCGAACGGTCACTTCGCCCTGCGCGTCCGTCCCTGTAGTAATGGCAGTTACCGAGTACAACAAGAGCTCAGACCCGCTTGCAACTACGCTTTCAATCGCTTTGAATGTTGCATCAACAAGCCCGCTGCCACTGGCTTCTGCCTCTTTTTCGACACCTTCTGTTGAGATAACAAGTCGCGCCAATGGCGCTTCACCTGTTTCGGAATGAAACATGGATGAAACAAGTCGATAGCGTTCGGACTCCAGCGTGACGGCCTCATCGCTCATGATCGCATGTAAGTCTTCGTCGAATATTTCATGCTTCTTATCAGCCAGTTCTTTAAATCGCATAAATGCCGTATTCAGCACCTGTTCGCTATCCACTTCTATGCCAAGCTCTTTTAAGCGCGCCCGGAATGCAGTTCGGCCTGAAAGTTTGCCCAAAACGAGTTTATTGGCATTCCAGCCTACATCTTCAGCACGCATGATTTCGTAAGTTTCGCGATGTTTCAATACGCCATCTTGATGAATGCCTGATTCATGAGCAAAGGCATTGGCACCGACAATCGCTTTATTGGGCTGAACTGGAAACCCAGTGATACTGGAAACCATTTTAGAGGCCGGAACAATTTGCGTTGCATCAATGCGAGTCTCGCACGGGAAAATATCTTGTCGCGTACGAACAGCCATAACAATTTCTTCAAGAGATGCGTTACCTGCCCGCTCACCCAACCCATTGATCGTGCACTCGACTTGACGTGCGCCAGCCATTACCGCAGCGAGGCTATTTGCTACGGCCAATCCAAGATCATTGTGACAATGCACTGACCAAACAACTTTATCTGAATTTGGGATGCGTTCGCGTAATTGTCCGATACGCTCAGCAAATTGCTCGGGTACGTTATAGCCAACGGTGTCAGGAATGTTGATCGTCGTTGCACCTTCTTTGATAACTGCCTCAATAATTCTGCAGAGAAAATCCAATTCAGACCGACCGGCGTCTTCGCATGAAAACTCAACATCATCAATGCCGTTACGCGCAAAGCGCACCGCACTTTTTGCAGCGACAAGGACTTCGTCTGGCGACATGCGCAACTTCTTCTCCATATGGATTGGACTTGTCGCCAAGAATGTGTGGATACGGCCTGACGCAGCCGGCTTGATAGCCTCCAAAGCCCGCGATATATCTTTATCAAAAGCCCTGCTAAGGGCTGCAACGGTCGAGCCCTTAATTGCCTCAGCAACGGCTTTAACCGCAGCAAAATCTCCGTTGGAAGCGGCAGGAAATCCGGCTTCAATGATATTGACGTGCATGCGTTCAAGCTGCCGTGCGATTCGCAACTTTTCTTCCTTAGTCATTGAAGCGCCTGGACTTTGTTCGCCATCGCGCAACGTGGTATCGAAAATAATCAATTGTTCTTTGGACATGGTGATCTCCTTGGAGAATTCAAAATAGGCACACGTAAAAAAGCCTCTCCATTCTGGAGTTGCTTCAAGTTAACCGGATTATGGGGAGGAGTTTATTTATGCGCGTTGCGCAGCAGTGGCAAAGTCTTGGCGCGCAACGAGCAGCGCACAACAAGCGCGCCGAATAGAGCGAAAAACACAAACTGGAAAAGTGTCGTCGGAACCATGGATCGACTATAAATGCTTTATGCTTTTGTTGCAATACGTTTGAGATTTTACTTGCGTTTATTTTGCCAACGCCATGCGAACAAGATATAACCGGACAAGGCATAAACCAAAAATAGCGAAAACAAAACCCCCGGGGGGTAAGACGATACGAACGCAAAGCCTAGTGCAATCACGGCAACCATCATGAATGGCACGCTTTTTTTAAGATTGATCTCCTTGCCAGACCAATACGGAATATTGCTGACCATTGTGATGCCTGAAAAGATAGTCAGGATACAGGCAATCCAACGTGCATCCTCTCCCGTAACTTCAAGGTCGAGCAACACCCAAACCAGCCCAGCAATTAAGGCAGCCGCCGCGGGACTTGGCAGGCCTTGAAAATAACGTTTATCGGTTGTCCTCATGTTGGTATTGAATCTTGCTAACCGCAATGCAGCGCCAACGCAGTAAATAAAAGCAGCAATCCACCCTAATTTGCCCAAACCTTTTAATGACCATTCGTACACAACCAATGCAGGCGCCACACCAAAAGACACCATGTCAGAAAGTGAGTCGTACTCTGCTCCAAATGCACTTTGAGTGTTCGTCATTCGGGCAACGCGCCCATCCAAACCATCCAAAACCATAGCGATAAATATTGCTATGGCAGAGTGTTCAAAACGACCATTCATCGCTTGCACGATGGCATAAAAGCCTGCAAACAAAGCGGCTGTCGTTAAAAGATTAGGCAGCACATAAATACCCCGTCGTCGAAAACCGGGGCTCATTAGCGTTTTATCTAATCGTACGGGCGGCGTTGGGGGTAAAGGACTCATGGTTTTCGCAGGGGCAAGCTTTTTGTCTTTGGACGAGATTATGGCAGCTCAGCAAGAATAGTCGACGATGCTTTTACCGTCTCGCCAACGCCGACTTTTATGCGGGTTTCAGGTGGAAGATAAAGATCAACGCGTGAGCCAAAGCGAATAAATCCGTAACGCTGACCACGGGTCATTTTTTGTCCGCTATCAACATAACAAAGTATCCGTCGCGCAATTAAGCCCGCAACTTGAACGCAAGTTATATCAAACCCGTCACGGGTGCGAATGTGTAACGCATTGCGTTCATTTTCAAGCGAAGCTTTATCCAGGGAGGCATTTAAGAACTTACCCGGATGGTACCAGCAATGCATAATTTCACCATCGACCGGACTGCGATTTGAATGCACGTTAAAAACATTCATAAAAACGCTCACCTTCACACTCTCTCGATCAAGCCAAGGATCGCGCGCCGGCTCAATGACCACAATACGGCCATCAGCTGGGGATAGAACACTTTTTTCACCTTGCGGAATCGGTCGAGCAGGATCACGAAAAAACTGTACGCAAAATACGAAAAAAATCCAGGCCGGAATACTCCACGCCAAACCCAGGAAATACAAACTCCCTATTGCTGCCAAAAGCGCAAAGAAAATAAAAGACCAGCCTTCGCGAGCAAGCATGGGATGCGGGTAATGATTCATAAGCGTTGTTGAGTTGTCGACTGAAGTCGCTATCTTAATTAAGTTTCACCAAATCGCAGAAGAAAAAAGGCACAGCCTGGCTGTGCCTTCTTTCGTGTCTTTCCAAAAAAACCTAGTTTTTAGACTGATCAACTAACTTATTTTTCTTGATCCACGGCATCATTGCACGCAATTGCTCTCCCACCACCTCAATCGGATGCTCAGCAGTCAAACGACGACGAGCCGTCATTTCCGGGTAGTTTGTACGCCCTTCGAGAATAAACTTTTTAGCATACTCACCTTGCTGGATGGACTTTAGTGCGTCTTTCATGGCAGCACGCGATTCGGCACCAATCACTTTGTGCCCGGTAACATACTCGCCGTATTCAGCATTATTGGAGATGGAGTAATTCATGTTGGCGATGCCGCCCTCAAAAATCAGATCGACAATCAACTTCACCTCGTGCAGGCATTCAAAGTAAGCCATTTCAGGTGCATAGCCTGCTTCCGTCAGCGTTTCATAGCCAGCTTTAATCAGCTCAACCAGGCCGCCGCAAAGGACTGCTTGTTCGCCAAACAAATCAGTTTCTGTCTCCTCACGGAAATTGGTTTCAATAACGCCACCTTTGGTACCACCATTAGCTGCGGCATACGAAAGCGCAACCGCCTTCGCTTTGCCTGAATTGTCCTGATAAACAGCGATTAGTGATGGAACACCGCCGCCACGCAAATACTCGGAACGAACCGTATGGCCCGGGCCTTTCGGGGCAATCATAATCACATCCAAATCGGCACGGGGCACGACCTGGTTGTAATGCACATTAAAGCCGTGAGCAAAAGCAAGCGTTGCGCCTTTTTTGATATTAGGCTCGATGTCATTGTAGTAAACCGCAGGAATATTTTCGTCAGGCAACAAAATCATAACGACATCGGCCTCTTTCACTGCTTTGGCAATCTCTTCGACTTTGAGCCCGGCTTTTTTAGCCTTATCCCAAGACACCCCCCCTTTACGCAAGCCAACGACCACCTTAACACCTGAATCCTTCAGATTTTGCGCATGCGCATGGCCTTGTGAGCCATAGCCGATAATGGCAACTTTCTTGCCTTTAATCAGGGAGATATCAGCATCTTTATCGTAAAAAACCTTCATTATTTATTGTTCCTTGGTTTCAAAAAATTAAACTTTGAGAATACGGTCACCACGACCAATGCCACACACGCCAGTACGAACTGTTTCTAAAACGAGTGGATGCTCAATAACCTCAAGAAAAGCATCCAGTTTCGAACAGTCTCCTGTTAGTTCGATAACATACGTCGACTCCGTCACATCGACAATTCGCCCCCGAAAAATATCCGCGATACGCTTCATTTCTTCGCGATCTTTTCCGGTAGCACGAACTTTGACTAACATCAGCTCACGCTCAATGTGAGGAGCTTCTGATAAATCAACCACTTTGACGACATCAATGAGCTTATTCAGTTGCTTGGTAATTTGCTCAATGACACTATCGGATCCACTGCTAACAATGGTCATCCGCGATAATGAAGGGTCTTCTGTTGCTGCAACAGTGAGTGATTCAATGTTGAAAGCCCGCGCAGAGAAAAGACCGGACACGCGAGACAAAGCACCTGCTTCATTTTCTAGAAGAATCGAAATGATATGTCTCATGCTCACAGGTCCTCTGCCAAAATCATTTCTGACAAACCTTTGCCTGCCGCAATCATTGGATAAACATTGGCTGTTTGGTCTGTTATAAAATCCATGAACACCAGATCATTTTTGTGTTTGGTAAAGGCCTCGCGCAATGCGGGCTCAACATCCGCTGGACGCTCTATCAGCATACCCACATGCCCGTAGGCTTCAGCTAACTTCACAAAATCAGGCAAGGCATTCACATAGGACTCAGCATGTCGATCACCATGGAACATCTGTTGCCATTGGCGAACCATTCCAAGATAACGGTTATTCAGATTAATAATTTTTATCGGCAGACGAAACTGTTTAGCCGTCGAAAGCTCTTGAATGTTCATCTGAATTGATGCTTCACCAGTAACACAAGCAACCGTCGCTTCTGGGTTTGCAAAACGAACACCCATTGCGTAAGGCAAGCCAACACCCATGGTCCCCAAGCCCCCCGAATTAATCCACCGCCGAGGCTTGTCGAATTTGTAATACTGAGCTGCCCACATCTGGTGCTGACCAACATCAGACGTCACAAATGCATCGCCGCCCGTCACTTCATAGAGCTTCTCGATAACATACTGAGGCATGATGATATCCTTGCCTTGTTTGTACCTAAGCGAGTTCTTACTCCGCCATTCATCGATTTGCTTCCACCAGGAAGCCAGCGCTTTTGCATCAGGCTTACTCTTTTGGTCATCAAGTAGCGATTGCAACTCGCCAAGAACTTCTGGCAAATGGCCAACGATAGGAACATCCACATCGACCCGCTTTGCAATCGAGGAGGGATCAATATCGATGTGAATAATCTTACGCGGCATAGACCCGAAATCTGCAGGGTTACCGATGACACGATCATCAAATCGCGCGCCAATCGCGACCAACACATCGCAATGGTGCATCGCCATGTTCGCTTCGTAAGTACCATGCATTCCCAACATGCCAACAAACTGCTTGTCCGTTGAAGGATACCCTCCCAGACCCATCAATGTATTGGTTACAGGAAATCCCAACGTTTTAACCAATTTGGTCAGCTGAACCGAGGCGTCTGAAAGAATAACACCGCCACCGGTGTAGATCATTGGGCGCTTTGCCTCCAAAAGCAACTGGAGTGCCTTTTTTACCTGGCCGCTGTGACACTTCACTCCGGGGGTGTAGGAGCGCATTGAAATTGTCTTCGGGTACTCAAACTCACACTTATGCGTTGTCACATCCTTCGGGATGTCAACAAGCACAGGGCCCGGCCGCCCCGACTGGGCTATATAAAACGCTTTCTTAATCGTTATGGCCAGATCTTTTACATCCTTGACGAGGAAATTATGCTTTACACAAGGACGTGTGATACCAACTGTGTCGCACTCCTGAAAAGCATCTTGGCCAATGTAATGCGTTGGTACCTGCCCGCTGATAATTACCAGAGGGATTGAATCCATATGTGCTGTAGCGATACCAGTCACGGCATTGGTAACACCGGGGCCGGATGTCACCATGCAGACACCCACCTTGTTTGACGAACGGGAATAAGCATCCGCGGCATGAACTGCGGCCTGTTCATGCCTAACTAAAACATGCTTAAACTTGTCTTGCTTGAAGAATTCATCATAAATATAGAGAACGGATCCCCCAGGATAACCGAACACATATTCAACCTTTTCTTCTTGAAGACACTTAACTACAATTTCAGCACCGGTTAGCTGCATTGATTACACCTGTGGTCACTTTTTTGAGGTAAACGTGTAACCTTACCGTTTTGCTGGTAAGTGGTCAAGATAAAGTAAATCCCAGACCTAGTTTTAGATCGTCATATCCTCAATTCTATTGCATGAAACCAGTCTCCATCTCGAGAAACGAATTATCCGACTTTCTGGCCAGTATTGAACGGCGCGCCTTCAAGCAGGCCATGTTTGCTGTAAAAAATAGAGATGTGGCGCTAGATGCCGTACAGGACGCAATGATGAAATTATCTGAAAAATACAGCGCTCGCCCTGCGAGCGAATGGCCCATGCTGTTTCAGCGAATTTTACAAAACACTATCAGGGATAGCTTTCGCCGTTCAAAAGTACGTTCGTTATGGATGAGCTTATTCTCATCTTTTGTAAGTGACGACGATGATGAAACTGACCCTCTGGACATTATTTCAGCTAGTAGCGAATATAAGAGCTCATCTTCCCCACAGCAGCAAATCGAACAATCCCAGTTGCTTGGAATTATCGAAACAGAGATTGAAAAACTGCCCACACGTCAACGAGAAGCCTTCCTGATGCGTTACTGGGAAGAGATGGATATTAGCGAAACAGCGCTAGCCATGGGCTGTTCAGAAGGCAGCGTCAAAACTCACTGCTCACGTGCAACCCATACGTTGGCAGCCGCACTAAAAGCAAAAGGCATCGCGCTATGAATGAAGAGACTGAATTCGCATCTAAAATTCGTAATTACCTTGAAGAGGGAACGTCAGCACTTGATCCTACCGTGTTGATGCGTCTACGCAAGGCGCGAAGTCTTGCGTTGAGCGCTCGAAATGTTCACGTCTTTACGCTGGCAGGTGTAACTGCTTTGGTAGAACAAGAAATTTTTAGTTATGCTAAAACTCTGATCATCGTTTTAGCCCTTAGTGTGGGCACCATAGGAACTTACTACTGGAATGGCGCTGAGCAGGCCCAAGAGCATGATGAAATTGATAGCGCTCTTCTGACTGATGAACTACCACCTACCGCATATCTTGATCCGGGCTTTCAAGCATGGCTCAAACCTTCCGCCGACTTATCCTCGCAATAACCCTTGCGTTAGCCTCGATGCCCGGCTATGCCTTTGACTCGTCAAATACCCAGCCAACATGGGCCGAATTGAGTAATAAGCAGAGGACTATTCTCACACCCCTCTCAAACTCATGGAATAGCATGGACAATTACAGCCGGAAAAAATGGCTGGCAATTGCCAAACGATATCCATCGATGGGAGTTGAGGAACAAGTGCGTACTCAGAACCATATGAACGAATGGGTGAAACTCACACCTGAGGAGCGCAAACTTGCACGAGAAAAGTACAAATTTCTGCAACAGTCATCGCCAAAGCAGAAAGCAACCCTCAAAAATAAATGGCAGGAGTATCAAGCACTTCCGGAAAGCGAAAAGATTCGCTTAAAGTCAGAGGCCAAGAGTCAGCGAAAAACAAGGTCAGCTCCAAAGCAATCAGTATTACCCTTAAAGAAAAAAATATCCCCGTATCCAACCCATCCAATTATCAAACCGTCTCATTCTGCTACCGCTCCGTAATCCTGTGTCACCATCAGAAATAGATCGCGATCACGCTCAAAAGGTCGTGTTGACTGGCTTGCGGCGTCGCTTTGCAAGTATGGCGTATGAATGTTTACTCCTGCTCGGGGTTCTCTCCATAACTTTTCTCGTTCCTCATTTGCTTTTAGGAATCACAACATCCATGGTGCTGCCGGGTTGGGCACTGTTGTTGCATGTTTTTGTTGTTCTTGGGGCTTACTTTATTGGATATTGGCACTTTGGAGGCCAAACGCTTGCAATGCAAACTTGGCAGCTACAAATCGTCACTGAAGACTACACTCGCCCATCCCCTGAAAGACTCGTTTTGCGCTACCTTTTGGCTTGGCCCAGCATCATTTATTTTTGTGCGGGGCTCTTATGGGCGTTATTGGATCGGGATCGTCAATTTTTACATGACCGACTAGCAAAGACACGGATCATATTCAGGCCCAAACAATAACAAACGGCCAGCCCTAACTAACGCCGCTCAACCCACCACAGCATGCCGGTAGCTGCCAAAAGAAATAACAAGCTAGGCGTCATGGCAGAGAGAAATGGCGGCCAGCTGTTGATAGCTCCAAGGTTTGAAAATAGCCCGTTAAGCATATGAAAGCCAATGCCTAACATGACGCCAGAAAATACGCGAATGCTCGTAATGCCCATACGGTCCTGCAAATAAGCAAACGGCAATGCCAGCGCCATCATGACAAGCGGAGCAAAGGGGTAGGTCAGCTTTTTCCACAGTGCAATCTCATAGCGCTCCGTCTTTTGCTGATTGTTCCGCAAATGGCGTATATACCGCGTTAAATTCAACAATGACATCCGTCCTGGGTCCACCATCAAAACCACCAAAAGATCTGGATTTAAAGCGGACTTCCATTGAAATGTCGCTGTACGTTCGACGTGCGCAGAATCTCCCGAAAAAACGGTACGCACAACATCATCAAGGACCCACCGGCCTTCGGAAATAAAACGTCCTTTTTTTGCCTCGCTGATAGAGCTTAGCTGGAACCCTTTATCGAATTCAAAAATTCGTAAATCTTTGAGCGAAGCATCCGGAAAAACTTCGCTTACATTGATAAATGAAGTCTCATCCTTAATCCATAGGCCGGAGCGAAATTCTTTCGCTACCACAGTTCCCATCGCTTTAAGTCTCCACTGTTGTGCCGCCTGCTCTGCCGGAGGTACTAAAAACTCACCCACCGCAAGCGTAAGAACAATAAAAATAAGACCAATACGACCTAAAGAAAACAAAAACTCGCGCGTTGATAAGCCTGCCGACCTGAGTACTGCAATTTCAGAATGCCGTGCAAGCGTCACGAGTGCATACAAAGTACCAATCAAAATCCCGATCGGGAATAACTCATACAACCTGCCCGGCAAGGTTAACCCGATATAAACCAAGGCGTGCTGGAGTCGGTAGCCACCTTTGCCAATGCTCTCCAGCTCATGAATTAGATCAAAAAAAGCAAACAACATCAGAAAGGCAAACAAGACCAACGTCGTTGAAGCATAAATTTCTTTTGCTAAATGGCGTTCGTAGATTTTTAACGCCATCGAGTTTTTACCCAAACAAATGGATTCTGACGATAGTAAAAAAGTACCAAAAGCAGTACCAGCATAACAGCATGTATTGCCCACACACCAATCCCAAAACGCAACTTTTCTTGAGCAACCCAAGCCTGACTAATACTCAACAGATTGCTGTACAGCATGTACGCCAACAATGCAAAGAAGAGATTATGAGTTCGCCCTGCGCGCGCACTGACAAAAGAAAGGGGTATCGCTAAGAGGGCAAGATTAAGGGCCGCCAAGGGTAAGCCTAGTCGCCACAATAGCTCAGCTTTATATGTGGGCTGAGACTCTTTGAGCAGATCGGGAAGCGGCTTGATGCGTGGAGATTCTTCAAGGCTATGCGTTTCTTTGGTTTCAATCCGTATCGCGTAGCGATCGAATTCCATGACGCGGTACTCGGGCGTACCTGCAGCTCCCTCGTAACGCCGCCCATTATCGAGAACGAGAAACTTATCCCCATTGGGTGCATTCTCGGTATGCCCCATGGCCGTTGCCATCACTCCCGTATGGCCCTGCTGCACAGAACTAATGAAAACATTTTTTACAATACCTTCCTGCCCTGCAATACTCTCGACAAAAAATACACGATCGCCAGTCCCGGATTCATTAAACTCGCCCGGTGAAACGCGCGCCACATCGCCGCGATCATCTATTTTTTGACGATAGAGCTCTCCTTGCTGCATTGCCCAAGGCGCAAGCATCAATGAAAGAAGTGCAATGCCCAGAACTAGAGGCATAGAAAACTTAAGTACGGGCTTTATCCATACCGACAACGGCAAACCCGAAGCCTGCCAGATGACCATCTCGGAATCACGATACCACCGTGACAGGGTTAATAAAACCGAGACAAAAATAGTCAATGAGAGAAGGACTGGGAGATAGCTAATCGCCCCAAATACAAGTAGTGCCATGACAGCTTCAGAGGCCAGCTTTCCGCCTGCGGCTTGACCCAAAAGCCGGATCAGTTGCGTCGTCAGCAGAATCGCGAGTAGCGCGGTAAAAACCGCCGCCGCTGTTTGGGTGAACTCCCTGATTGCGGCGCGTTGATAAATCATTGTAGGCGAAGGGTATGTTTTGACTTCTTAAGGAAAGTTAAGGAGAATCGAGCCTTGCACTTTTTTACTTCAAGTGCCATCCACAACCCCTAAGGAGAATCTTTTTGGAATTTAGCATAAAAATTGAAGGCCCGGAAAAAAGGCGGGGCGGGTGCGTAGTGGTCGGTGTTTATCAATCCGGAAAACTCTCCGCAAGTGCCAAAACGCTCGATCAAGCGGTTAAACATGTGATCAGTGAAGCAATCGACCGGGGAGATATGAAAGGCAAACTGGGCACAACACTCTTACTGCAGAAATTGCCAGGGGCTCTAGCCGAACGTGTTTTGCTAGTTGGCTGCGGCCAAGAAGATGAGTTGAATGAAAAAAATTATCTATTAATCGTCACCGCCGCGATCAAACATCTGAATGGAACTGGGACAACTGACGCCACCTTGTACTTGGCAGAACTCGATGTTGCCAAGCAATCTTTAGCATGGAAAATTCGTCAAGCAACGATTGTGGTCCAAGAAGCAATATACAGATTTGATCATCTCAAATCCAAACCAGAAGACAATCCGCAATCACTACGAAAAATTGCCTACGCCATACCTGACCGTAACGAATCGGCAACGGCAGAATTAGCCTTAACCGAAGGCCTGGCCATTGCTGAAGGCATGACGCTGGCCAAGAATCTTGGCAATCTTCCGGGTAACATTTGTACACCAACCTACTTGGCTAATGAAGCTAAAAAATTAGCTAAAACCCACCAGTTTGCAATTGAAGTGCTCGAAAAAAGCGCCATGGAAAAGCTCGGGATGAACACCCTCCTTTCCGTCTCACGCGGCTCGCGCGAACCACCTAAATTCATTATCGTTCGCTATCGGGGGGGCGCTAAAAAAGAAAATCCTATCGTACTGGTGGGCAAAGGAATTACCTTTGACAGCGGTGGCATCTCGCTCAAACCCGGTGCTGAAATGGACGAGATGAAGTACGACATGAGTGGTGCAGCAAGCGTCTTGGGAACACTCAAGGCAGTCGCCATGCTGAAGCTACCGCTCAATCTTATCGTCGTCATTCCTGCCAGCGAAAATTTACCCGACGGTGCTGCCTCAAAACCCGGAGACATTGTCACCTCCATGTCGGGGCAAACTGTCGAAATTCTAAATACTGATGCCGAAGGCAGGCTCGTTTTGTGTGACGCACTGACCTACGTTGAACGATTTAATCCAGAATGCGTGATTGATGTCGCCACGTTAACTGGTGCCTGCGTCATTTCCCTCGGGCATGTGGCCTCTGGGCTTCTGGCTAACCATGATGGCCTGGCCAAAGAGCTATTAGATGCAGGGCAAGCTTCTTGTGACCGTGCCTGGCAGCTGCCCTTATGGGACGACTATCAAGAGCAGCTAAAGAGCAACTTTGCTGACATGGCCAATATCGGCGGGCGTGCAGCTGGATCAATTACAGCCGCGTGCTTTCTTGCTCGCTTCACAAAAAAATACCGTTGGGCGCACCTTGATATCGCCGGTACCGCATGGCGTTCAGGCAAAGAAAAAGGTTCCACCGGTCGGCCGGTGCCTTTACTCACCCAATTTCTGCTCGGGCGTGCAAATCAGGCACCAAAAGTTATCGTCAAGCCCAAGAAAAAATGACTCGCATCAGTTTCTTTCACGGAGCCAATGATCGGTTGCACGCTGCGGCCCAATGGGTTGCAGAGGCCCATCGCAAAAGCACGCCTGTGCTGATCTACACCCCGCGGGAAGAGCACGCAGAAACTCTGGATCGTCTGTTATGGACGCAAACATCCCTTGGCTTTACGCCGCACTGTCGAACCAACGCTGCACTTGCCGCTGAAACGCCGGTACTCATCACCACTCAGCTCGACGCCCCGACTGATAAACGAACGCTCGTTAATCTGTCAGACGACATTCCTGCGGGATTTGATCGCTTTTCGCATATCGTGGAAATCATCAGTTTGAGTAATGAAGTTCGTCTGCCCGGGCGTGACCGCTTTCGTTTTTATCGCGAACAAGGCTGCTCAATTGAAAGTCACGATATTTCAAAAAATGCCTGACCTTATTCCTACTGACGACACGGCCAGACTGCTGGCGGATGCGGACAAGCTAATCCAGCGACGACGAGTGTTTATCGCGTCTCCATCGCAGCCTGTTTCACCACCCGTTGTCGAAACAGGCATTGAAACGGTGTCCCACGTTGAGCCGACACCTCATATCGCAGAGCACGCCACCGCTGACCACGACCTTCCCCTGCTAACGGAAAGAGTAACAGCCCCGGAACCCGCTTTAGCCGATCTCCAAGCATCCCAGCGCGATGCAGTGCAAAAAGAATTAGCGCACTGGCTGGAACAAGAGCTCCCGGCAACCATCCTGAAAGTAACTGATGGCATTGCCGATCAGTTACTGGGCGAACTCACTCGCAAGGCGGAAGAGCATTTGTTGCCGAGCCTTATGGCCCATCTGGGTGACCAGATGCCTTCTACCTAGCGTCGCGCTGCTAGCGGCGCATCTGCCAACCGAAAATCAATCTTGCTGGCTTCCATATCCACGCGCACCAACTGCACCCGAACACGGTCAGATAAACGAAAACGTCGGCCGCTACGCTCTCCAACCATGGTGTGTGTTTTCTCATCGAAGTGGAAGTAGTCCTGCCCGAGTTCTGACACATGAACCAGGCCTTCAACAAAAACACCATCCAGCGCAATGAAAATTCCGAACGGAACAACGGAAGAAATGCTGCCCTCAAAAACTTCGCCAACACGATCGCGCATGTAATAGCACTTAAGCCACATCTCCACATCGCGCGTTGCTTCGTCAGCACGGCGTTCCG